>NZ_NPOA01000017.1 GCF_002287375.1 Virgibacillus profundi
CGCCGCTCGTTCCACAAGTTCACACCCCGAAGGGTGATCCCTTGCTTCCCGCGCTCGACTTGCATGTATTAGGCACGCCGCCAGCGTTCGTCCTGAGCCAAGATCAAACTCTCCAAAAAAGTTTGAATAGAAATAATCGACACCAATCGATTCTATCAATTGTCTTAGCTTTTCAGAAGTGTTACCTTCTGATTTTAGTTTAAGAAAAACAGTCATGTTTCTCTTGACATACTGGTTGTTTTGTTCAGTTTTCAAAGATCAATTTTTCTTTTGTCGTTTTTTGCGACGAAATACAATTTATCATGTTTCCAAATAATTGTCAATAGGTTTACTGATTTTTTCTTTCAAGCGGAAACTTGTTTCGCCAAATGACAACAGAAATTAATATAGCATAATTACAAAATAAGATCAATAGAAAATATGAAAAAAGATAAATCTGAAATCTTCACAGTTCATTATTATTTATTATGATTCACTTAAATCATAATGGGTTACCAAGTCTTTATTCATTGAAGATACACGGCGGGGATATGAATAGTGGTTGCTAAAAAACAAGGTGACCTTCAGCACTCTCAGATGAAGGTCACTTTATACTAATATTGATTTTCACTTCGTTTAGGCATGTATTTAATGCATTCTTTTTCGCTCGCTACCCGACGGAATAATTGAAATAAAATCTGATACCTTTCCTTCATTGCCCGTTTCACCATATGATCTATTCTATGATCCTCCAGGTCCATGAGTAATTCTTCTAATTCTCTTTTTAACAGATATTCAATTTCCTTTTCTTCTATATCATTAATTAATAAACCTAACATCACTTTCACCTCAACTTCTTCAACTAAACCATTACGATCTTCTTGGTTAATTCTTTTTTAATAGGGACTAACAATAATTTGGCTCTAAATAATCAAGACACATCCGCTCCAGTGCTAAAGCCAAGCGCAACCTCTTTACCTATGTAATCTAAAACAGCATCAACTCCGGTATTTAAGAAGGGCTTAACTAATGACGGGCGTTAGCCAACGTTGACATATCCCCTGGAGTGAATATCTAAAAGATTCAAAGGAAGTTCGGCAAAAACCGCCAAATCATGTGACAACACCGAGCCACCCCTCCTTGAAAAAGAAAAACACTTTTTCTAACGAATATGTTAACTCAGAGAAGGTTTCCTTATCCTGTGGAGCCACTCCAATCTTTCGTTAATGGTGGATATATCACATTATTCGCTAATACTTACGAATTTTGTCGGTTGCTGACGATAAATGTATGGATTAAAACAGAATATCACCAAATTTTCTTCATCACAGTTACTATTCCCAAATTCATAAGATTATCATCCATTTTTCGCTATATTTTTTTAAAATCTATATTCGCATGATTTTCTTAAAGTTAATCCTTCAATACATATCAAATAATTTAATATTCCTTTCCCAGTTTAATTTTAATTAAACGAATCGGACAACCTGTTCTTAAATTACGATAATTTTCATAGGCTAATTAAAAAGAGGGACATGTACATGGAGGGAGAAATTTATGCAGCATTTTTATGTTTGGCGATTTAATAAATGGAAACGCTGGCTCGTTGTTGTACTGTTTGCATTGTTTACTGCAGTTTTTGTTTGGTTCGAACAGGATGGATCGTTTTCGGCTTTATCTAAAGAAGAATCTGTAGCTTTGACGAAGGGTAACGCTAACGAACCAAATATCGCCTTAACCTTCAATATAAGCTGGGGTGAAGAAAAGGTATTTGATATTTTAAAACAGCTGGAGCAAAGTGAAGTACAAGCAACCTTTTTTGTCAGTGGAGAATGGGCAGAACGTCATCCAGCCATTTTGGAAAAAATATCGGAGGGGAAACACGAGCTTGGTATGTTGGGTTACCGGTATAAAAGCTATCTTGATCAGGAAATAGAACAAGTTAGAAAGGATCTGTTACACGCACGTGAGGTGTTTCAGAAATTGGGATATGAAGATGTAAACTTATTACGTACTCCAAGTGGTCATTTCAATAAAGAAATTATCGAGTTGGCCGAGGAATTGAATTTCACTGTTATTCACTGGAATGTTAATCCAAATGATTGGAAGAATCCAGGGACTGATGCGATTGTCGATACGGTTATGAAACAAACAGAAAATGGGGATGTTCTATTACTTCATGCCTCTGATTCTGCAAAACAAACAGCAGCTTCATTAAAGAAAATTTTACCCGGATTGAATAATAAAGGTTTTCAATATGTGACGATAACAGAATTAATCAACCAGGCACACGCTGATTCGGAGTTAGTTGAATAAAAATAAAGCCCTGAATTCATCAGGGCTTTATTTTATTTCTTTTTGGTACCTGCGTTTTTAGCAGGTTTATTTTTTGCAGAATTACTTGTTTCCTGCTCTTTACCGCTTTTATTAATTCGGTGTAATGCAAGCAGCTGATAGGTGTTACATGCAAGTAAAGTAATGATCATTAGCCATGCATAATCTGTTCCTTCTGTTCGTAAACCTGGAACCCATTCAATTGTTGTTATGACAACCATTAAAAATAATGCAGGGACAAAAGCGTGTTTTTGGGTTTCTTTTGCTTTTATTTTAGCAATGATCCAACCATACACAAGAATTGCTGCAGACATCAGGATATACCAAAAGATGGATACTTCCCCTTTAGTCGCCTGGTATGGAAAATATATTAAATCGAATAAGACAAAGGCGATTAGCAAAACCTGTACGAGTGGCCAGTAGGACTTGAAAAAGCCTAAACCAAATCGATTTATAAATAAATAAGCAAAGAATCCAGTTTGACTGACAACGGCAAAGACTAAACCTAATCCAATAAAAAATACAACTAATCCAAGTAGTTCCATAAAGTCAATTGGACTTAAAATATTGCTATAATCTTCTGCTTTTACAAAAAAGCTTGTAATTAATCCTGCTAATCCTCCAATAAACAATGTTTTAAAAAAGAAACCTACCAATTTACGACTATTCAATCCAATTTCCTCCTACAATATATGTACAAAAATAATTACTTCAGTGCCTTACCTCTTTCATTGGTATTTTATCATGAAGACATTCATTTTTCCTTAACGAAGTGAATATTTTTCAAATTTGTCACCCATATTAAGAATGTACAAGAGGAGGTTTTTCTAATGATCCGTACATTTTTTATCCTATTTATTGGATTATCCATCTTTTTTATTAGTGCATGTAATGGGGGAGAGACCTCTGGTAAAGAAGGTGAATATGATACAACAAAGAAAATGGTTGTTGATATACTACAGACAGAAGACGGAAAAAAAGCACTGCAGGAAATAATGTCTGATGAGAAAATGAAGCAGGAGCTTGTCATCCAATCCGATGTTGTGAAGCAAGCAATAAATGAAACACTCGTATCTGAAAAAGGATCCCAAATGTGGAGCACTCTATTTAAGGATCCTAAATTTGTTGAAGGCTATGCAAAATCCATGGAAAAAGAACAAAAGAAGTTAATGAAGAATTTAATGAGTGATGCAGAGTATCAAAAACAAATGCTTGAGCTACTGCAAAACCCTGAAATAACCGATCAAATATTAAGTGTTTTAAAAGGACAGCAGTTCCGATCACATCTGGAGGAGACAATCCAGCAAACACTGGAAACACCATTATTCCAAGCCAAAATTCAGGAAATACTGTTAAAAGCTGCTGAAGAAAAAGGAAAGCAAGAAGGCGGCAGTGGATCACAGGGCGGCGGGGAAAGTGGTGGTGGCGGAAACGATGAAGGCAGTGGGGGATCCGGTGGCGGTGGTGAAAGTGGAGGAGGCGGCGGTGGAGGTTCGTAATCCATTATTGTGTAGCAATTACCAGCCGGTGTATTTGGGATTTACCAACTCGGACCCAAGGAACTAAAGCTCCCTGGTTTGGACTTAACGACTCCACGTTTCGTTCGGACAATATAAAAAGGGCGCGCCCAGACGCGCCGCCCTTCCCTTTATTCTTCCATTTTAGCAATAACTTTGGCTGCAATTTTGTGAAATTCTTTTCCGATTGGATGATCTTCCTGGTAAATAGATGGCGCAAAAACATCCTCTTCTTCATATGGCTGCTGTAGTGGTAAGTTGCCCAGTACTTTTGTTTTTAGTACTTCTGCAAGCTTTTGGCCACCACCTTGTCCGAAAACATATTCTTTTTCTCCGGTTGCTTTACTTTCAAAATAAGCCATGTTTTCGATTACACCCAATATCTCATGGTTTGTTTTCAATGCCATTTGACCTGCACGTGCCGCTACAAATGCCGCTGTTGGATGTGGTGTTGTTACAATAATTTCTTTCGATGTTGGCAGTAGCTCATGAACATCCATTGCGATATCTCCAGTTCCTGGTGGCAGGTCAAGCAATAGATAGTCCAGATCTCCCCATTCCACCTCTGAGAAGAAACTATTGATCATTTTTCCAAGCATCGGCCCACGCCAAATAATTGGTGAATTATCTTCAACAAAGAAGCCCATGGATATAACTTTTACCCCAAAACGTTCAACTGGAATAATTTTTTCTCCACGAACGGCAGGGCGATTTTCTACCCCCATCATGTCAGGAACACTGAAGCCGTATATATCAGCATCAATGATACCAACCTTTTTACCAAGTCGCATAAGTGAAATAGCCAGGTTTACTGTAACCGTTGATTTCCCTACCCCGCCCTTACCACTGGCTACTGTAACGAAATGTGGATTGGAGCCTCCACCCATTAACGTTTTTTCCTGTTCCTGTTCTACAGCCGGCTGGAACTTTTGAATTACTTCTGCTGGCAGCTCTTCAAATCGCAAACCGACAGTTGTAGCACCATTTTTCTTCAGGATGCCGACTATTTCCTGCTGTAATTGCATTTGCTCACCAGTATTCGTTTTCCCGATACCTATTTTTACACTGACGTGATTTTTCTCTTCCTTGATTGTGATACTTTTTATAGAATCAAGTTCTTCAAAAGTTTTATGTAAAAACGGATCCATAACCGGATTTAGAAGTTGTACTATTTCGTCTTTTGATAACATAAATCCCACCATCCCTTTTTTAGTAAACTTGGCATTCGCCATTCCTTTAGGCGAATTGCCTTAGTTGCACTTATGCAGAAAGAAATATGGATATACTTTCTTTACTGCCCAGCAAAATAATTACGCCATTTAAGCGTGTCCATTGCTAGTATAACATAAATCACTCAAAATCTAAGTGATATGAATCATGGGATTCTATACTGCTATTTGGTCACTATTCTCGCAGGCTACGGTTACTTTTCCTCCTGCTCTTCCACATCCGTTGTCGCATATCTGAGAATTCCTTCATAAATGCTTGCCGCCATTTTTTGTTGATAATCATCCTGTTTCAGCAATTCCCTCTCCTGTTCATTGGATAAAAAGCCAATTTCGACAAGTGCCCCCGGAACTTCTGCATGTTTCAGCAAATAAATGCCATTGATCGCCAATGGAGAACGCGTTGTATTTTCCAGGTTGCGAATGATTTCCGATTGGATCATTTTTGCCAAATGCTTGCTTTCATCAAATTCAGGATAATAAAATGTCTGCGCACCACTCCATCTGGTTGATGGCAGGGCATTTAAATGAATCGTCACAAAAAAATCCGGGTTTTTATCATGAATAAATGCCAAGCGGTTACGAATATCTTCAGCTTTTCTTCTCGAAAGTCCTTTTGTATCATCCTGCGCTAAATCTTTATCTTCCTCTCTGGTTAGATAAACAAGTGCTCCATTTTGTTGCAGGTAATTTTGCAGTTTTTTTGCCACTGCCAAGGAAATCTCTTTCTCCACTGTTTTATCCTTACCAACTGCACCACCATCTGGCCCGCCATGTCCTGGATCAATTACAATCGTCTTCCCGGAAAGTGGCAGTGACCACGAGTCTCCCCATGTTTCTTCACTTTGCTGAATTGGAAATTGAATAAGAAACGCCAGTAAAAGAACACCAATCCCCCAGATCGCAAATTTATTAACACGCTCCATTATACTCGCCCCTTACGTTTTCTCATTTCTTATTTTATGGGACGAGTCCTCGATTTATGACAATACATAGTTACTTTTAACACAAGCAATACTAAGTATATGAACGTTTACTTATTTTGGAGTAGTGGTATTATTAAAGGAAAGAATTATTTGAAAGGGGATGTATGAGATGGATTGGTTAGGAATTGGAGTTTTAGTAATAGGCGTTGCACTTCTTGTACTTGTCATTTTGTTGATAAAACCACTTAATAAGCTGGCAGGTGTATTTGCCAACCTACAAAAAACAACGGATGAATTGCCACAAACGGTAGTAGATGTTACATCACAGGCAAAGGAAGCAATTGGCGCCGGTACAGATACGTTAAAACAGATTAATACACAGTTGAAAGAATTGAGTCCATTATTTTATATCGTAGGAGATGTTGGCAGAGCGACGAATCAAATGTCATCCTCCATGGTCGATGCAGTTACAAAAATGGAATCAAAAACAACAGCTGCAAATGATTTAACCCATCGCAAAAATCTGGAAGGTCTTTATGGTGCATTAACATTGGGTTTCTTTATTTTCCAGAAGAGCAGAGAACTTGCAAAAGAACGTAATGTTATCGATGTGAACTAGGATGGGTAAGAGCTTGTGAGTTCAAGCTCCTATCCTTTTTTTTGGCTTTTTCTGTAAGGCACTCCTTGTAAGTCTTATTGCTCTTTAACCATTAAAGTGCGACGTTCAGACGTCGAGAAATGCCCTATGTGACCGTTTGAACCTGTTCCGGCTTTGCTTGGGCACATAGAAGCGTTTTATGCGACCCTTTTAACCTGTTTGGGATTCGTTTGGGCATATAGAAGTGCTCTATGTGACCGTTCGCACCTGTTAGGGCTTCGCTTGGGCTTATATAGAAGTGCTCTATGTGACCGTTCGCACCTGTTAGGGCTTCGCTTGGGCTTATATAGAAGCGCCCTATGAGAACGTTTGAACTTGTTCCGGCTTCGTTTCCACCACGCACAAAGCATCCCACAAAAAAACACACAATAATTTCCACCTAAGAAAATTCGTGTGTATTTTATTGAATGCTACAATATTCGCGGAAATATTATTCCGTTACTTTCTTTTGAACTTCCTTCTTAATCCCGTCAATTTGGCTGGCCCTTTTCTGACCATCTTCAAACACTTTTCGCTCATAGCCTTTTATTTTTTCTATCAATGTATTGTTTTCTTCTAATTTCTGTCGTTTGTGATTGGATCTTCTAATTACCCATCCCAGCGTAACGCCGCTTATAGCACCTGCAATTAATGGGATACTGCTTCGTTTATTCTTGTTGTCCATTCGTGGACGCTCCTTCTGCGTTTTCCTGTTTCATTTGTCTGCGTTTTTTCATCATATAGTAACCAAGTGCAAAGGATCCGTACAAACCACCAAGATTATTCTCTTTTGTGATTTCGTTGGTGTCAGTAGTTTTCTTTTTTAGTGTCTCTGTTACATCAACAAGTGATGAAGAAAATCTTCTCGTTACATTTCCAACATCTCCTACAATATAAAACAATGGGCTTAATTGCTTTAATTTATCGTTGACATCTGCAATCGTATGATTACTTTCACCAATAAGATCGCCCGTTTCTTTTAATACATCATCCAATTGCTTTGGCAGTCTGTCCACTGTTTTTTCAATACCTTTAAGTACACCTGCCAGGTTATTTAAGGTATGGGCAATAAATATTGCTAACACAAGAAATGCTACACCGATTATGATGACACCTATTCCAGCCAAATCCATATATATCCCTCTCTTTCCCTAAGATTGTTTAAATGGTACGATATTTGTATTTTCATCTTGAAGCATCACTTCATTTTTTTCTGTCGGTTTTTGTTTTTTCCATTTGGAATATAAAAGAAATGCCGCTTCACTCCATTTAATTCCTTCAATAACCGGTTTCATTTTTGAGTCAAATTCTTCATCGGAAAGCTTTTTAGAATTGCGATCGTATACCTGATTGACTGCGTTTACGGAAACACCAACATTTTCCATTGTGTCAAAGAGGCTGTCTGTCGCTTTTAACTTATCTGACATATCATCCACAATATTTTCTGTTTCCTGAACTGTTTTTCTTAGTTCGGGGGTAATATGCTGAAGTTCTGTTTCTACCTCTCCTAAGGTTTTTCCAAGGGTTCTCATTGTATCAGATATTCTTTTCAAAACGAGTGCTGCGTAAATAACGATAATTACGAATGCGATTGCCAGTAATAAACAAGTCAAATATATTATTCCCATTAATAACCCTCCCTATAAAAGCATTATACCACTAGTACTCGCAAATAAAACTTATGTATTTTATTAGATTAAACCCTCACTATGAGGGGTATATAGAATAAAGATCTACTAACTTGATTGGAGGAACTTATATGTCGAAACTTACAAACTTAGCAAAAGATTTCATGGCAAAATTCAAAGAGGATAATGTTCCTTTATTAGCAGCTGCTCAAGCCTACTATTATCTTCTATCCGTTGTACCACTTCTAATTGTATGTTTCGCCCTTATCCCTTATTTTAATATAAATCCAGCTGATGCTGTTGAATTTATGGAAAATATTCTACCAGGTGAAATAGCTTCTATTTTTGAAGAAAATATTGTGAGCCTTGTCCAAACACCACAGGGTGGTCTTTTGGCCATTGGGATTATTGGTGCATTATGGTCTGCTTCAGCAGGGATTAATGCCTTTATAAAATCGACAAATGAAGCATATGACGTTGAAGAGACACGCTCATTCATCATCGTTCGCCTGATAGCGCTAGGATTAACGCTTGGGATGATTATTGCATTGGTTGTTGCTATCCTATTACCAGTATTCGGTAATGTCATCCTCGGTTTTCTGGAGTCATTATTAGGACTCTCCGGTGTGATGAGTATTTTATTTCAAGTACTGCGCTGGGCGATCAGTATTATTGTCCTGACAGCACTTCTTATGATATTATACCGGTTTGCTCCGAATAAAAAGCTGCCATTTAAACATATTATCCCTGGAGCACTTGTTGCAAGTATTCTATGGCAGTTAATTTCCCTAGGCTTCTCATTTTATGTAAGCAATTTTGGCAGCTACTCAGCAACCTATGGAAGTCTTGGCGGGATTATCATTTTAATGATTTGGTTTTTCCTGACAGGCTTGATTTTAATGATCGGCGCCATAACGAATGTGTTATACCACCGAAATCAGAACAAGCATTATTCAAAAGAGAATAAAGCGTCAAATTTATAATGCGAAATCGTTATGAGATATGATGGTTCTGAATTCCAAATTGAGAGAGAAATCGGCGAACTGCCGATTTCCTTTTTTATCTTGATAGTAAACCTATGACAAAACTTTTGCCCCAATTTGGCGCATCTGCTATAACGACATCATTCCATGTATTCTGATTTAACTTAAGTGGTGTAATAAACGTTGCTCCATGTCTAAATTGCCCTGTCCTGCCTTCAGCTACCCAGTCTCCAGTGTTTACACCTTTTGTAATTTCCTGCATTCTATCCATATAAATACCTGTTTCAATAGATTGCTTCATTAGTTTACCTTCATTTGTCATTTTCCATACAGAATTTGCGAACACAGTATCTTCAAAAAGGACGGTGGCACCAAGGGATTCTTTCTTAGTTATCGCCAAATTAGCATGGTAGCCAGGTAATAGCTCATTAAGTTCTGCATCTTCATTAAATGTTACATTAAAAGGGTAGACACTTTCCCCTTCTACCTGGATTGCTTTAGGTGATTCATCTACTTCATTAATTACACCTTCCACAAGTGCTTCTTTTTCCGTAACCTGTACAGCAACAGCCATCCCTTGTTCAATAGTGGTGCGTTCTTGCTCTGTCAGTTCACCCTCTGCATGCAACTGTGCACTTTCAATTGTAATAATTGGGTCACTTAATGATGTCGAAACTGTTTTAATTGTGCCTTCATAGGGACTCTCTACAGTAATTGTATTTCCGGTTGTCCGAAGCTCATCCAATTGAGCTTGAATGCTATCCAATTGTGCATTTTTCTGATCCAGTTCTTTTTCCTTCTCAATAAGATACTGTTCTTTCATCATTTCCGCTTCAACAGGTTCTTTTTGATTTTCAATAATTATATTGCCTTCTGACAAATCCCCTTCCAAAGGGATAGAGTTTGAAGAATTGGAAGGTGGAATCCGGTAGCTGTTCATTTGCGTGATCGCTGATTGAATAGCTGTTATATCACCATTTATTTGTTCCGTTTCCTGCATCAGCATGGATTCTGTTTCGTAATAATTAGTCACGGTATAGGAATAGAGTGGGTCACCCGGATTAATTTGATTTCCCTCTTTAACGAAAAACTCCTGAAAGCTGCCTAATGTTTTATCAAAATAGACCTGGTTTTCCTGCATAAAGGCAATCACTCCAGGCTTAACGAGTTTATCGGCCACATCTGCTTCAAATGCCTGAGCCCAATCCTTTATATACGATTTTCTATCAATTTTATTTTCATCATCAAGAAATACCAATAAAATGTTAACACCAATAAATAATACGATTGCCGTCAAAATAATTCTTCTTCGCATCATCCAAACCACCCACTTACTATATACGTATCAACATATGCCAATAGCGCAGTCACACACCAGAATAAAATATGCAAACCGATAACATTAATCCAAATCCAATGCTTTTTAAGCTCGGTGAATTGAAGCAAGTATTTCACTTGAAACCAAATGATCCATAACTGAAAAAGTGAAATTGCTCCAAAAAAGTAAATAGCCCAGGGTACCTCTGTAATATAGGATGCTATTATTCCAAAAGATAGTGGGGAAACAAACCAGTCCAGCCCATTTAACGTGACGAGCGGAATCCAGATGATTCGTTCAATAAGCATAACTAAAAGAACGACTTGCTGCATGATGAGCAATTTTCGAAAAGGTGCCCCTGTTAATAAATAGAATAGTAGTGTTGGCAAAAATAAAATCAATGCAGCAAACAAAACAGCATATGCCATTCGACCAATAATAAACCAAAATTTACTTTGCTCATACGCTACAGGAGTTAACTGTACTGCCGTTGTTGAAATAATGTCTGATCCTATTCCCAGAAAAGCCATCCAAGCATAGATTATGATACTTAACAGGAAAAGCAATGAACTTACTTTCCATAGATTATGTATTTTCTCTGCTTTACGGATGCGAAATAAGTGATCATCTAAGGAAAAAAGAATTCTAAATACATTCACGTAATATGTCATAGTTTATTTACATCCCTTTTCAATTCATACATACTAAAATGTTAGGTAGAAGATGTTCTATAGGAGCAGTAACAATCCTTCCTTAGAACGCTCTTATATCCTATTAATTCTAACGCAAATTTCGATAAAATTCTATCTTTTTATGAATATTAGTCATTTATATCCATCTAGGTAATAAATTAGAAAAAATCACCGAAGTATGTTTGTTGATTTGGAATGAGATTTTCAAGCTGTTCGACAGTATTCTCTTTTCCCTGCAATAGACCAAGCTGATAATAATCCATTGGACGTTTAAACCCTAGAAGCATACCTGTAAGTATCTGCACTGAACACTGAATTCCGTTATGGTCCCCATGCGATTGAAGGAAGGTTACATTATTTTTTCCATCCTCTATACTCAGTTGATAGGTACCATTATTTTCTGGTAAAAAGTCATCCTTAATTGTAATCGGTATTCTTCCATTGTTGTTAAATGGGTATTCTTTTAAAAATGCCATTATATCAACAATACGTGCCATGAAATAAGGTATTTGTTTTTGTTCAAACCTCGGTTCATCCAACAAAAGAGAAAGGTTGTCATTTTCAGGAACGACAAGCTCCACGTTTTCCACCATTGAATCATGATTGGCAATGAACTCCAGTAGCAGCTTCCTTCCGTTTAAATTCTTGAATACCATTTCTTCCACGTTAAACACTTTTTCTTTAACGTTAAAAATTAAATAGCCCTGTGGTTGTCCTTTTGCATTATAGGCGACAGCGATTTGATATTTATCTGTTAATACACGCTGTTTCCACCATTTTTCATCACGAACGAGCATACCGTTAAATTTCTTTGTATATTCTGTATATAGGCCATGAAGGAGCGGAATATCAGGTTGTATGCGTCTTACATAACCTTCCCAGTCCCATTTCCTTTTCAGTCTTTCCAGAGGAATACTATATTCTTTTTGAGAAAAAGTATACTCCCAGCCATATTTACGATAAAAACCAAATGAAAAAGGATGAAGGTATGACAGAGTTTGTCCGTTTTCCTTCATGTGTTGCAATGCAAATTTCAGCAAATGCTTCACCATTCCCTGTCTGCGATATTCAGGCCATGTTGCCACAGAACTTATACCACCCATTTTAAATTCCTTGCCATTTATATAGGTGGATAATGGAATAAGATGCAGCTTTGCAGCCAGATTATCCTCTTCCATCCAGCCCCAGATTTTGTGCCTCTTTACTTCTTCCTGTTTTTTACGCAATTTTTCCTCAGATAATTCATATTGAAATGCAAATTGAGAAAGGGAAAAAATCGCATCATGATCTGCTTCTGAAAGTGTTTTGATGTTTTTCAATATGGGTGCCTCCTATGTATTTTCAATAATTATATGATAATGGAAAGAAAGCAATGTGGAAAGGCTAACGAGTAAAAAGCCCTCCTTCCAATAAAGGAAAAAGAGCTTTAGAATGTAATAAATGTATTTGCTATTTTCTATCCCAAAAACGTTGCTTAGCTATTGCAGAAACAAAATCTTTCCCGAAGTCCGGATTATTTGCAGCAAAAACAACACCGGCTAAGTTATTATTCGGTGACTTTTTAATATAAGACTGCCCGGTTGAAGCAATACCAATTGGTTTATAGTGTTTATATGCTTCGTTTAGGAAATTCATAATACTTTGGTGGAATTTCGCTTCGTTTTCAGTACTTCCTCCAACGATATAAATTGAATCATACAGGACCGGATACGTTGAAACAAAAATCTTGTCAACCTCGATTTTTGTACCATCTTCCCCTACGACAGTACCTAACTTTTCACTTACAATTTCTATAAAAACACCATATTGTTGCAAGACTTTCAACGCATTTGTTACCTCTTCACCGTTAAAACCATTACCGATTAAAACAGCGACTTTTTGCGAATATGCATAATGTGGTGTGTTGGTTAAGCTTAGGGCTGGTGAGCTTTTTGTTACCGGAACATTGGATCCGGTTGGTGGATTGACACCAATACTACCCGCAATAATTGTTGCCATCTCTTTATCAACATTAGCAAACATCTCGACAACTTGCTGACGGACAGATTTGCTTTTTACATAGCCAAGGTGAAAGTTAAATGTTTCCACAATCTGCTGTTTCTCGACAGGTGACATACTATTCCAGAAAAGTCTTGGCTGCGAGAAGTGATCAAAAAAAGATTCGCCTGGGCGTTCTCTCGTCTTATGTCCCTCTACTTTTTCAGGGTAATGCGCATATCCACCCTCTTCAGGGGGAGTCTCTGCAGGTGTATTATTAGCTAACGAATTTTTATGATAGTTTACTGAATCAACATCTATCCTATGTCTCACATCGCTTTGCCGTTGGTTCGTGTTCGTTTCTACGATAGGCTGGTTGACCGGTATATTATTAATATTACCCGTGCCAAGTCGGTGATAATCCGTATCCCGATAAGCAAAAGATCTGCCCTGCAGGACAGGATCATCTGTGAAGTCAATTCCTGGAACAACTGTTGCCGGATCAAATGAGGATTGCTCTTCTTCTGCAAAAAAATTATCAACCAGTCGATTCAATGTCAATTTACCGATGATTTCAACAGGAACTACTTCTTCCGGCCACAATGTTGTATCATCCAGAATGTCAAAGTCATACTTGAATTCATCTTCTTCAGCGATCAGCTGCACACCAAGTTCATATTCTGGATATGCCCCTTTTTTAATGGAATCATGTAAATCCCGTCGATGGAAGTCGGGGTCAACCCCTCCAATAATATTCGCTTCATCAAGCAATAATGAATGGACGCCAAGCATAGGCTTCCATACAAATCTGACAAAAGTTGATTTACCCTGTTCGTTAATAAACCGAAATGTATTAACAGGCCAGGCTTCCATCATTCTCCAGCTTTTCGGGCGACCCCGACTGGACATTAGCCACATAATGAAATGAGCAATTTCCTGATTATTGGCGATATAATCCCAGGCATTATCATGTGCAACTGTGGCTTGCGGAACGTCGGTTATCGGATTTGGTTTTACCGCATGCACAAAATCAGCAAACTTCATGGCATCTGCAACAGCAAAGACAGCGAATGACAGTGCCAGCATATCGTAGTTCCCTTCTTGTGTGTAAAACTTGGTTGCAAAACCGCGTATGTCGATTGCAGTATCCTTGGAACCCCTGCTGCCAATAAAGTTGGAAAACCGAACAAACACAGGTGTTTTGCAGCCAGGTTCCTGCAGAAAACCAGCTCTTGTGACATGTTTCATTGATTTATATAATTCAAATTCCCCATATGCCCCGTCACCTCTAGCATGAACCACCTTTTCCGGTATCCGTTCCCTGTTAAAATGTGACTGTTTTTTATAAAAGTGAAAGTCCTGGAATAACGCAGGTCCACGCTTTCCTGCTCTTAAAGACCACCTGTCATTCGAAATCTTTAACCCGGCATCACTGGTAAGTTTCTTCCCTGGACCGGTATTTTTTTCACGGTATTGTTCAAGTTGTTCATCTTTTGGATCTTTGTCATCGGGTTTATTATTTCTTTTTTCATCCATACCATCACTGTCCTATCATTAATTTTTTCAACCCATTGGTATTCATATGCTTTATTTTTGAGTTTAGAACAGTTTTGTGATGTGTAGGAGTACATGGTTATTTGAATAAAAATAGGATGTTAAAACAAAAACAGCCCTTTCCCACGAATCGTGAGAAAGTGGGCAGTAGGGTCTGACCTTAAATTACATTGCTGTATATCATAAAAAAGGACTCTTCCCACATAATTGAAAAGAGTCTGGAAACGACTGTATATTAACATTTTATAAGAAAAAAATGGCTTCCATCTTTGCTTTACTACAATAGAAATTCATATTGCCACTTAGTACGGGATTTTTCAGTAAAGGGTATCGAAATGGAAACTCCGCAAGTGATGCCACACGTTCTACGATCTCATCATACAGTTTGGTACTTTCAAAGTATGATTGCTCATTTATATAGTCGATAATCTCGTGCAAATCCTGTTTCGCAGTAGGGAAGATGAGTACCTTATATTTTGTCACGAATCTTTAACCTCATATTCTGAGCCACTTCCAGGAAGTCTTCACCAGAAGCACCGTTTTCAATTTCTGCCTCTGCTTCAGATAACTTACTGTATAACTCGATTAGAGCTTGCTGGCGCTCATACTCCTCGATACTCATCACAACCATGTCCCCCGTACCATTCTTAGTAATAAATACAGGCTTTCGTTCGCTTCGACAGAACTCTGAAATCTCATTGGCGTTATTACGCAAATCTGAGATAGGACGAATTGTAGGCATACATACTTCACCCCTTTTCAATGTGTTATTTTAGTTAATTATAGCATAATTATGAGTAAATTATTCACCATATTATGAGTAAATATATATACGCCTTTCCATAAACAAAAACAGGCTATCTCACCTATGATGAGATAGCCTGTAAACGTTGATATATCATTGTTTTTATTAAGATTAACGTTTTGAGAACTGTGGTGCACGACGAGCGCCTTTAAGACCGTATTTCTTACGTTCGGTCATACGAGGGTCACGAGTTAGATATCCTTCGCGTTTTAGAGGAGCACGGTATTCCGGATCTGCTTCTAAAAGTGCACGAGCGACACCATGACGGATAGCACCAGCTTGACCGGTGAATCCTCCACCATGAACGTTTACTAAAACATCATAAGTTCCTTGAGTTTCAGTAGCAATAAGTGGTTGATTTAAAATTAAAAGTTGTGTTTCATATGGGAAATATGATTTTGCTTCACGACCATTGATCGTTACATTTCCTGTACCTGGTACTAAACGTACACGTGCTGTTGATCTTTTACGACGACCTGTTCCGTAGTATTGTACTTGTGCCAATTTGTTTTACCTCCTTTAATTATCCACGAAGCTCGTAAACTTCTGGTTTTTGTGCTTGATGATTGTGTTCAGAACCTCTGAATACATGCAATTTCTTACCCATTTTACGGCCTAATGGACCTTTAGGAAGCATACCTCTAACAGCAAGTTCCAACATTTGCTCAGGGTATTTTGTACGCATTTCATCTGCATTACGTTCTTTTAATCCACCTGGGTGGTTTGAATGACGGTAGTACATTTTGTCATTGATTTTATTTCCTGTAAGTTCTATATTTTCAGCGTTAATGATGATTACATTATCACCTGTATCAGCGTGTGGTGTGTAAGTTGGTTTATGCTTTCCACGAAGGATGGCAGCAACCTCACTCGCTAAGCGACCTAATCGCTTACCTTCAGCATCCACAACAAGCCATTTGCGTTCAATATTATTTTCATTTGCCATGAAAGTTGTGCGCATGATAATTTCCCTCCATATTTCATTCATTCGTTTTTCAATTCGATATTTCTATATTCAACATAATTAGATTCCGGGGCTAATCATGGTTTTTAAGAAATAAAATGCCATAGATCATAATATACCAAATCAGTGGAAAAAGTCAAGGGGTAAAGCGTGTTTTTGTTGAAATTCCTGTTTTCTAATAGCTTTGGACAACAGTTACTCGTCCAAAAAAGCTGTTTTTGTCAAAAAGATATAAATTGCGACGTTCAGGGGTAGAGAAGCGCTCTATGCGACCGTTCGCACCGGTTTGAGCTGCGTTTGGGAACATAGAAGTGCTCTATGTGACCGTTTGACTTTGTTTCGGCTTCGTTTGGCTTATAGAAGCATTCTATGCGACCGTTTTGGTCTTCATTTGACTTGTAGAGAAGTATTTCTCTATTGGACAGTTTACATCAGATTTTTTTATCCCCTAAAATCCACACGCTGCATATCCGGATCTATATCTTGTGATGCACTTTCTATCCACGGTACATAATTGCCTTTATTCGTCTTCTTTATACTTCACACGCCACAAATATAATCCCTGGGGTGGAATGGTTTCACCAACAAGCTGGCGATCCCGTTTTTCCAGTAATGCTGTAATATCAGCAGACTTTCGACGCCCCTGCCCAACATCCAGTAATACGCCAACTATAATTCTCACCATATTATATAAAAAGCCGCTTCCCCGGAAAATAAACTCTATTTCTGACCCGCGCTTCTCACATGTTACTTGATAGAGTGTTCTTTCCTTGCTTCCTTTTGTTGTAGCTTTGGCAGAGGAAAATGTCGTAAAGTCATGTGTTCCCTCCAGATAGCTGCATGCTTTCCGAATCTCTTCCATATTCAAATCATAGCGGAAATTATACGCATAATTTCGTTTGAAAACGTCCGGTTCCTTTTCATTCCAGACATAATAACGATATTCCTTTTCCACAACATCATAACGCGCATGAAAAGAGGCAGGCATAAAGGCAATTTCCTGTACAAATAAATCATCAGGCAGGAGTGTATTCAAGGCTTGCTTCCAATTAGCCTTAGGGATGTCGTATGGCGTTTCAAAGTGAATGGTCTGCCCCTTGGCATGGACGCCTGTGTCTGTGCGCCCTGAGGCCTGTATTCGCACATGAGCGCCTTTGTGGATTTTTGTTAATGCTTTTTCTAATTCTCCTTGCACAGTACGCTTCTTTGGCTGGATTTGGAAGCCGGAAAAACCGGACCCGTCATAACTAATAATGCATTTAATCTTTTCCATGCTTCCCAGCCTTTCCTCAGTTAATAATTCCTTGTGTAAATTAACCCAGCAATCACACAAGCAAATAATACATATATCAAAATATCGCGTTTTTCAATTTTTAATTCACGGAGCTTCGTACGTCCTTCGCCACCTTGGTAGCCTCTTGCTTCCATTGCCATTGCCAGCTCCTCGGCACGTTTAAATGCACTGACAAAAAGTGGTACCAATAAAGGAACAACAGCTTTTGCCCGCTCTTTAATTGGCCCTGTTTTAAAATCAACACCACGTGACGCCTGTGCTCTTGATATCTTTTCCGTTTCCTGCATCAGTGTTGGGATAAAACGAAGAGAGATCGACATCATCAGTGCAAGCTCATGAACCGGGAATTTAACTTTTTTCAATGGATGAAGCATATCTTCAATAGCATCGGTAATCTCGATTGGTGTTGTTGTCAGCGTTAATAGGGATGTCATCAGGATAAGCAGGAAAAACCGCATCGAAATAGCAAACCCCTGGATAACCCCACCAGTGTAAAATTCAAATATATATAAATCGAAAATCAAAGTTCCTTCTTTGGTTACGAATAAGTGCAAAATAAATGTAAATACAATTAAAAACCATACCGGTGTCAAGCCCTTTAGGATAAAGCGAATGGGTACACGAGAAATAAACATACTTGCCAGCGCGAATACCGTAAGTAATGTATAGCTGACTAAATTATTTGCAAAAAATACGATGAATACAAAAAAGAAAATGATTGTAATTTTTGTCCGCGGATCCAGCTTGTGAACAAGTGACTGTCCTGGAACGTACTGACCTATAATCAAAGAATTGCTCACGGCTTCTCAGCTCCCTTAACGATATGCTGAATGGATTGTGCTATTTCTTTAATTGATTGTCGTTCAAAGGGAATCGACTTACCGAATTTATTTTCAAACAAATTTAGAAACTGAACCATTTCAGGCACATCAAGCTGCACCTTATGAAGTGCTTCTTTTTGTATGAAAACTTCTTCAGGTTTTCCCTCCATATACTTGGTTCCCTGATTCAAAATGATGACATGATCTGCATATTTTACTGCATCCTCCATACTGTGAGTAACCAGGATTGTTGTTAAACCTTGTTCCTTATGCAATGTGTAAAACATTTCCATCATTTCCTTTTGTCCTCTTGGATCAAGCCCTGCGGTTGGCTCATCCAATACAAGAACTTCCGGTTTTACTGCCAACACCCCGGCAATGGCAACCCTTCTCATTTGCCCTCCACTTAAATCAAATGGCGAACGTTCCAACAGCGCTTCGGATAGACCAACGGCTGGAATGAGATCTTTGATTCTTTTATTTATTTCGTCTTTGGATACGCCAAAATTTTCTGGGCCAAATGCAATATCCTTTTCAACGGTTTCCTCAAACAACTGATGCTCCGGATATTGAAATACAACCCCAACACGACTGCGTAATTCTTTCATGTTTTTTGGCTTTTTATCGTTTGTTAAATAAAAATCACCAATTGTAACTTCACCTTCACTCGGAATCGCAAGCCCATTTAAATGCTGAATCAGAGTAGATTTCCCTGAGCCTGTATGACCAATAATAGCGACAAAAGAACCTGATGGAATATGGAATGACAAATCATCAACAGCTTTGTGTGCAAATGGTGTATTACGTTGATATATATAGCTTACGTTTTTAAATGTAATGTCCATAAGTCCTCCAGCAATTCTTCATGATTTAGTGGTTCCTTTGTGATGGATATACCATTTGCTTTCAGTTCATCTGCCAAAATAGCGACAAATGGAACGTCAAGACCAATTTCTCTGAGATCGTCCTTTTTCGAAAAAATATCACGTGGTATTGCTTCGTCCCATATTTCCCCATCATTCATTACGATAACACGATCGGCCTGAACAACCTCCTGCAGATCATGTGTAATTGTAATAAGTGAAAGTTCATTTTTTTCCTGAACATTATTAACAGTTTGCATAATTTCTGTACGGCCTTTCGGGTCAAGCATCGCTGTAGCCTCATCTAAAATAAGTACCTGTGGAGAAATAGCTAAAACACTAGCAATCGCCACACGCTGCTTTTGTCCACCTGACAGCCGATGTGGTTCAGTCAGAAGGTAATCCTGCATTCCCACAGCCGATAACGTTTCACTAATACGAGTGATCATTTCTTCTCTTGGGATCCCTCGATTTTCCATACCAAATGCTACATCATCCTGTACAGTTGTTCCAACAAACTGATTATCCGGATTTTGAAAAACCATTCCAACATCTTTACGAATACTCCAAATGGACTCCTCGTTTACTTGCTGACCATCAATTATAATTTCCCCTTCTTGCGGGAATAATAATCCATTCATCAATTTTGCAATGGTTGACTTGCCTGAACCATTATGTCCAATGATTGCAAGCCATTCCTTTTCATATATGTCAAAAGAACAATTCTTCAACACCCAGGGCTGCTCATCTCCATATCGAAACGATACATTTCTAAACTCTATTAATTTTTTCCCCATTGTAATGCCTCCTCTAACTCAACTGCCTGGGATTTTTTATGATTTGTTGTTATTTTTGCTATCTTCCATGCCCACATCCCTTTACAGCTCGGGGTAAGGGGCTAAAGTTGAGAGAAGACTACGGGAGGTTGAGAGATAAGTTTCATTAGTTGAGAGAAACCTCCGGGAAGTTGAGAGATAATTATATTTTCCACTGTTTTCTCTCAACTTTAATCCTGTGTCTCTCAACTATTCTGCCTTGTCTCTCAACTTTGAGCAAAGATCTCTCAACTTGCCAACACATTTATGTATGATGGGCTGGAGATTCCGGTCATAAGCATTAGACACTCCGAGCACGTGCCTATAGTGTGCAGGTCAGTTCGACGTTGCCATAGAGCCATAGGACGTGGCAGTCTTAGTCGAACTTCCATAATGTGCACCCAGCTAGTCTTCTGCTTATGCCCTACAACTCCGGGAAAGCCCCTGAATTAAAATTTCTCTATTATTTACTACAAAAAAAGGGCTTGGATTCACCTCGAAAGAGATTCAGTCCTGCCCTTGACGCGTATCGATTCATTAAACTAGTTCAATGATTGCCATTTTAGCTCCGTCACCTTGACGAGCTTCCAGTTTAAGAACACGTGTGTATCCGCCTTGTCGATCTTCGTAGCGTGCAGCAACGTCATCGAAAAGCTTTTGAAGAACACTTTCGTTTTCGTTTGCTTCCTGGTTATAAAGAAAAGCTGCAGCTTGACGACGTGCGTGAAGATCACCACGTTTACCAAGTGTAATCATTTTATCTACTACAGATTTAAGTTCTTTCGCTTTTGCTTCTGTTGTTTCAATCCGTTCATGAATTATCAAATCAGATGCAAGGTTACGAAGTAGTGCCATACGAGTGTCTGTTGTACGACCAAGTTTTCTAGCCATGGACTATCCCTCCCTTTCTCGAAACTCTAAAGGTGTCTATTAATCAGTCGTCGTTACGTAAGCCGAGTCCCAGATCAGATAATTTAACTTTAACTTCTTCAAGAGATTTACGACCTAAATTACGGACTTTCATCATATCTTCTTCAGATTTATTTGCAAGTTCTTGAACTGTATTAATTCCAGCACGTTTTAAGCAATTGTAAGATCTAACAGATAGATCAAGTTCTTCAATTGTCATTTCCATAACTTTTTCTTTTTGATCTTCTTCTTTTTCTACCATTATTTCTGCATTTTGTGCTTCATCTGTTAAACCTACAAAAATATTAAGATGCTCTGTAAAGACTTTGGCACCTAGAGAAACTGCTTCCTCAGGTCGAATGCTTCCATCTGTCCATACATCAAAAGTCAATTTGTCGAAATTCGCATCCTGTCCCACACGTGTGTTTTCTACTTGGTAGGTTACACGTGAAACTGGTGTGAAAATAGAATCTACCGGAATAACACCAATTGGTTGTTCCTCATGATTGTTATCATCAGCCGGACGATAGCCACGACCACGTTCTGCTGTAATCTTCATGTGCAAGTTACCTTTGCTATTCAGTGTAGCTATAGGTAGATCTGGATTTAATACTTCTACATCACTATCGTATGTTAGATCTGCAGCCGTAATTTTTCCTTCTTCCTGTACATTAATCTCTAATGTTTTCTCTTCGTCAGAGTAAATTTTTAGAGCCAGTTTTTTCAGATTCAATATAATTGTTGTGACATCTTCAACAACACCTTCAATTGTTGAAAATTCATGCAGCGCTCCATCGATTTGAACTGATGTAACAGCAGCACCTGGAAGTGAGGATAGTAGGATACGACGCAAGGAGTTTCCGAGAGTGGTACCATATCCACGTTCAAGCGGTTCGACTACAAATTTCCCAAATGTAGCATTCTCGCTGATTTCTACCGTTTCAATTTTTGGTTTTTCAATTTCGATCATTTAATAAAACCCTCCTTTAAAACGTCGAAACCCCGGCTAGACATCTTTGTCTAACCGAAATTCCTCAAATAGGCAGTTGGCGTTTCTCTGCACTACCTGCATTTCTTTCGTACTTTCTTGTCTCTTGGATGCTTTACGTAAAAGGTTTATACACCTTTACACTTTTAGCTATCATAACCCATTATAGACAGGGTGACAAATTCTATACGGTATATTTAAACACGACGACGTTTAGGTGGGCGGCAACCATTGTGAGGAACTGGTGTTACATCCACAATCGCTGTAACTTCAAGTCCTGCTGCCTGAAGTGAACGAATTGCTGCTTCACGACCGGCTCCAGGTCCTTTTACTGTTACTTCCAATGTTTTCATGCCATTATCAACTGCTGTTTTAGCAGCGGTTTCGGCAGCCATCTGTGCAGCAAAAGGTGTTGACTTACGAGAGCCTTTAAAGCCTAATGCACCAGCAGAGCTCCAGCCGATTGAATTACCTTGCGTATCCGTAATTGTAACAATTGTATTGTTAAATGTAGAACGAATATGTGCTATACCTGTGTCAATATTCTTTTTCACACGACGCTTACGTGTATTTGTTGTTTTACGTGCCATTGATTAGCTTACCTCCTTCACTTACTTTTTCTTACCTGCTACTGCGCGACGCGGCCCTTTACGAGTGCGTGAATTGTTTTTTGTTTTTTGTCCACGAACCGGTAGTCCCCGGCGGTGACGAATTCCTCGGTATGAGCCGATTTCGGTTAGACGTTTAATGTTAAGTGATACTTCACGACGAAGATCACCTTCAATTGTATAGTCATCCATTGCTTTACGGATTTTGCCTAATTCGTCTTCTGTTAGATCGCGTACACGAGTGTCTTCTGAAACGCCTGCTTCTTTAAGGACTTTCTGTGCGGTAGTTTTGCCAACTCCATAAATATAAGTTAATGAAATTACTACACGTTTTTCACGTGGAATATCTATACCTGCAATACGTGCCATAGTACATTAGCACCTCCTTGGTTATTAACCTTGTTTTTGCTTGTGTTTCGGGTTTTCGCAAATCACCATTACTTTGCCTTTACGTTTTATAATTTTACATTTTTCACATATTGGTTTTACAGATGCTCTTACTTTCATCATCTTTACCTCCTTTTATATCGGAGCTCGCCTTATTTATAACGGTACGTAATTCGTCCTCTGGTTAAATCATACGGAGAAAGTTCAACCGTTACTTTATCGCCTGGTAGAATGCGGATGAAATGCATACGGATTTTACCGGATACATGTGCCAAGACCGTATGGCCGTTTTCAAGCTCCACATTAAACATCGCATTCGGCAATGTTTCGTTTACGGTTCCTTCTACTTCAATTACATCGTCTTTCGCCATCGTGTTGGTCTCCCTTCTTCAAATCAGTCACAACCTCACTTGAATATTTTGCTATGGCAAAACGTAATTTACCATTTGTGACACGACCAGTTTCTAGAAGGCTGTTTTGGACTTCCGGAGAAATGTAATCCATAAGTTCAATATGATGTAGATTCTTTTTCTTTGGTCGATCATATTTACGTTTTTCCCCATCTGCCAGCAAGACATACCGATTATCTACTAATTTGATAACTATCGCATATTGCCCTGCTTCACGTCCTTGCATTATACGAACAACTTGACCTATTAGCGGAATCGAATCATCTTCGTTCAACAACGATCACCTTCACTTAGGCTATAGTTTATATTGCTCCCTAAACATAAGGGTTACTAGCTTATCCAATCATGTGTCACTTAATATGAAGTAATACACGTTTTTCTTTCATTTACTTACGACTAATTATAACTTTTAATAAATAGATTTGCATCTATTCAGTGTGGTCATATACATTTAACTTACTTATTTTGCGATTTTCGACTGAATATCCTCAAATACCCGATCAATGTCCCGATCGCCATTCACTGCTACCAGATATCCTTTGTCTTGATAAAAGTCTAATAATGGTTTTGTTTGTTCGATATTAACAGCCAAACGTTTCTTAACCGTATCAGGTTTATCATCATCACGTTGAATTAACCGGGAACCATCTTTATCACATATACCCTCTTTTTCAGGAGGATTATATATCGTATGATAAGTAGCTCCACATGTTGGACATATTCTACGACCAGTTAGACGCTCCACTAGTTTTTCTTCCGGTACATCTACATGCACTACATAGTCAATTGATTGATTCATGTCTATTAAAAGTTCTTGTAAAGCTTCAGCCTGTGCAATAGTCCTTGGAAATCCATCCAATAAAAAGCCATTTTGGCAATCGGCTTTACTCAAACGTTCTCTAACAATTCCAATTGTTACTTCATCCGGAACAAGTTCTCCCAGGTCCATATATTCTTTAGCTTTCTTACCAAGGTTTGTTCCTTCTTTGATTGCTAAACGGAACATATCTCCTGTTGAAATATGAGGGATGTTATATTTTTCATTTATTTTTTCAGCCTGTGTACCTTTACCAGCACCAGGTAGACCCATTAATATCAAGTTCAACAAATTTCCCCTCGCTTCTTACTGGCAGCAAGATCTATTTAATAAATCCTTTGTAGTGGCGCTTCACTAACTGACTTTCAAGTTGTTTCATTGTTTGTAGTGCTACACCTACAACGATTAGTAAACTTGTGCCGCCGATTTGTACTGCTTGAGGTAGATTTGCAAGACCACCTAGAATGATAGGTAGCACAGAAACACCTGCTAAAAAGATCGAACCCACAAATGTTAAACGATACATAACACGTGTAAGATATGTTTCTGTATTTTTACCAGGACGAATACCTGGAATATATCCACCTTGTTTTTGTAAATTCTCAGCCATTTGCTCAGGGTTAACTTGAACAAAGGTATAGAAATAGGTGAAAGCAATAATTAATGCTACATAAATAACCATACCAATAGGCTTCGTATAATCAAAAATTACCCTAATTGAATCCGCAATACTGTTGCCTTCAAAGAACCCTGCAACTGTGCTGGGTGCAATAATGAATGCTATCGCAAATATTACCGGAATAACACCCGCAGCATTTACTTTAAGTGGTAAATGTGTGGAATGTCCACCAACAGGAGAACGATTTACAAGTTTTTTTGCATACTGTATCGGTATTTTACGCAATGCCTGCTGGATAAAAATTACTCCCACAGTTACTGCAATAACTACCAATACAATAATGGCTACAATTACAATATTAATAAACAATTCATCACCAGGATTGATAAAATACTGGCTGTATAATTGTTGAACGCCATTTGGAACAGCTGCAACGATACCGGCGAAAATAAGGATGGAAATCCCGTTACCTACACCGTTTGCAGTGATTTGTTCCCCTACCCACATCAAAAATGCTGTACCACTTGTTAATACAAGAGCAATGACAAGGAATTTAACAACGCCAGGGTCAGCTATCAGCATACCACCAGCCATTGCATTAAACCCAATTGACATAGCAATAGCCTGAACAAACGCAAGTACAATTGTACCATAACGAGTAATTTGGGCTAATTTCTTACGCCCCATCTCACCTTGCTTTTTCCATTCAGAAAACTTGGGCACAACATCCATTTGTAGTAATTGCATAATGATGGATGCAGTAATATAAGGCATGATCCCCATTGCAAAAATGGAGAAGTTCTGGAGTGCCCCTCCACCAAATGTGTTTAGGAAACCAAAGATATTCTGCTGATCATTCATAAAATCGATTGCTTGTTTATCTGTAAAAGGCACTGGAATAAATGTGCCTAGACGGAAGACAACTAACATTAATAATGTAAAGATTATTTTCCGTCTAATGTCACCTACGCGCATAAAATTGGAGATCGTCCGGAACATTAAATCACCTCAGTTTGACCGCCCGCTGCCTCGATTGCTTCAATAGCTGAAGCAGAGAACTTATGAGCTTTTACCGTTAGTTTTTTTTCGACAGTACCCTTGCCCAGTACTTTAATACCAGCTTTAAGTTTACTTACGACACCTTCTTCGAGTAATAGCTCAGGTGTAATTTCTGTGCCGTCTTCAAAACGATTTAATGCATCTAAGTTAACAATAGCAAATTCTTTGCGATGAATGTTTGTGAAGCCACGCTTAGGCAGACGTTGGAATAATGGCATTTGACCACCTTCAAAACCTGGACGGGTACCACCGCCTGAACGTGCGTTTTGGCCTTTATGTCCTCTGCCGGAAGTTTTTCCGTTACCAGATGACATTCCACGACCGACACGATTTCTCTTCCCACGTGATCCTTCTGATGCCTTCAATTCATGAAGTTTCATTCGAGCACCTCCTCTTTACGCTAATGTGTTATTAAACTTCTTTTACCGAAATTAAATGGGATACTTTGTTAACCATACCACGGATGGCAGGAGTATCTTCAAGAACTACGGATTGACGAATTTTTTTAAGTCCTAATGCTTGAACAGTTTTTCGTTGTAAATCTTTTCCACCGATAACACTGCGTGTGAGGGTGATTTCTAATTTTTTAGACATAGTTTTCCCTCCTTATCCTAACAGTTCTTCTACAGACTTTCCACGTAGTTTAGCTACGTCTTCTGCACGCTTTAAGTTTGATAAACCATTTAATGTTGCACGAATCATATTAATTGGTGTATTAGATCCCAGTGATTTCGTTAAAATATCACCAACACCTGCAAGTTCAAGAATTGCACGAACCGGACCACCGGAGATAACTCCAGTACCTTCTGCAGCAGGCTTCATTAATACGTTACCAGAACCAAATCTGCCATGAATTTCATGTGGAATTGTAGTTCCGACGATTGGTACAGTAATTAAATTTTTCTTTGCATCATCAACTGCTTTTTTAATTGCTTCAGGTACTTCCTGTGCTTTTCCTGTACCAAAGCCTACATGACCATTTTTGTCTCCAACTACTACCAAAGCCGCAAAGCGGAAACGACGTCCACCTTTAACCACTTTCGCAACACGGTTGATCGTAACAACACGTTCTTCAAGATCTAATTTGTTTGGATCCATGTTTGTATTCATGTATGTCCCTCCTTTATCGATTAAAATTCAAGACCTGCTTCTCTTGCAGCGTCTGCCAATGCTTTTACACGTCCATGATAAAGGTAGCCTCCACGGTCGAATACAACCGATTTGTAACCTTTATCCTGGGCACGTTTAGCGATCATTTCTCCGACTTGTTTAGCTGCATCTACATTTTTAGTTGAATCCACATTGATATCAGTATCTTTCGTAGAAGCACTTGCCAATGTAGTACCGTTATTATCATTAATTAATTGTACATAGATGTGATTATTTGAACGAAACACGTTTAAACGAGGACGCTCAGCTGTTCCAAAAAGATTTTTACGAACGCGCGCATGTCTCTTTTTCCGTGTACCATTTCTGTCAGGCTTTGTGATCATCTAGGTCACTCCTTTCTGCTCCCTAACTAACCCTTACTTAGCAGTTTTACCTTCTTTACGACGTACATATTCGCTAGTATAACGAATACCTTTACCTTTATATGGCTCTGGTGGTCTGATTGCTCTGATATTTGCAGCAATTGCACCAACTAATTCTTTATCAATACCTTTGACGATTACTTGTGTGTTTTTAGGAACATCGATTTCGATACCATCGATTGGATCGATTTCAATCGGATGTGAATAACCTGCGTTAACCACAAGTTTATTGCCTTGCTTTTGTGCACGATATCCGACACCAATAATTTCAAGGGATTTCTCAAAACCTTTGCTCACTCCTTCAACCATATTGAAGATCAGACTACGAGTTGTACCATGCAATCCGCGATGTTCTTTATGGTTACTTGGACGCTCTAAGGTAATAACATTATCTTCAATATTAACTTTTATATCCTGGTGTAACTCTCTGCTTAATTCGCCTTTTGGCCCTTTAACAGAAACAGTATTACCATCTTGTTTTACTTCTACACCTTGTGGAATTTCAATTGGTTTAAGTCCTATACGAGACATTTCATGCACCTCCTCATCAAAAAATGTTAATTACCAAACATATGCTAGAACTTCGCCGCCAACAGCCTGAGAACGTGCTTCTTTGTCAGATAACACACCTTGTGATGTTGATACGATTGCGATACCCAAGCCATTAAGTACGCGTGGTACTTCAGTAGCTTTTGCATAAACACGCAGTCCTGGTTTACTGATACGTTTGATACCTGTAATCACTCGATCTTCATTTACACCGTACTTAAGGAAAATACGCAGAATACCTTGTTTGTTATCTTCAACAAATTCATAATCAGAAACAAAACCTTCTCGTTTCAAGATATCAGCGATCTCTTTTTTCATTTTTGAAGCCGGAAGCTCTAATTTCTCATGTTTAACCATGTTAGCATTACGAATACGAGTAAGCATATCTGCGATTGGATCTGTCATAACCATTACTAATTACCTCCTTCCCAAATCGGGGTTTACCAGCTTGCTTTTTTGACACCAGGAATTTGACCTTTATAGGCAAGTTCGCGGAAACAAATACGGCAAAGTTTAAATTTACGAATTACAGAATGTGGACGACCACAACGTTCACAACGAGTATATTCTTGTACTTTATACTTGTGTTGTCGCTGTTGCTTTGCAATCATTGATTTTTTAGCCACAATTTTCCCTCCTTGTTTAGCTCTTAGCTTATTTTTGGAAAGGCATGCCTAACTGAGCCAAAAGTTCACGAGCCTCTTCGTCAGTATTGGATGTTGTAACAATTACAATGTCCATACCGCGTACTTTATTTACTTTATCATAATTAATTTCCGGGAAAATCAACTGTTCTTTAACACCTAGTGTATAGTTGCCACGACCATCAAATGCTTTTTTGGAAATACCACGGAAATCACGAACACGTGGAAGTGATACTGCAATAAGCTTTTGAAGGAATTCGTACATACGCACACCGCGAAGTGTTACTTTTGCGCCGATTGGCATTCCTTCTCGAAGGCGGAATCCAGCGATTGAGTTCTTAGCACGAGTAACAACAGGCTTTTGCCCAGAGAGTAATGAAAGTTCCTCAACAGCAGCATCTAGTGCCTTTGAATTCTGAACTGCATCACCAACACCCATATTGATTACTATTTTATTTACTGATGGCACTTCCATAACAGATTTATAGTTAAATTTATTCATTAAAGATGATGATACTTCACCTTGGTATTTTTGTTTTAATTCATTCATCATGTCGCCCTCCTTTCGCTTAAAAATTATTTATCTAATGCTTCACCGGATTTTTTAGCGATGCGGACTTTCTTTCCATCACGTTCTTCATATCCAACGCGTGTTGGCTCACCGGATTTAGGATCAATTGGCATTACATTAGAAACATGGATTGCTGCTTCCTGGTTAAGGATTCCACCTTGTGGATTTTCCTGTGAAGGTTTTGCGTGTTTTTTGATCATGTTAATTCCTTCTACAAGAACGCGATCCTTTTTTGGATATGCTTCTAAAATATTACCTTGTTTACCACGGTCTTTACCGGATATTACTTTGACTTTATCACCTTTTTTTACATGCATGCTTGACGCACCTCCTTAACAAGGCTTTTCATAACGACTTATAAAACTTCTGGAGCTAGAGATACGATTTTCATGAATTTTGCATCACGTAATTCACGTGCGACAGGTCCGAAGATACGTGTTCCTCTTGGACTTTTATCATCACGGACGATTACTACTGCATTTTCATCAAAACGAATATACGATCCATCTTTACGGCGTGCACCAGATTTTGTGCGTACGATGACAGCTTTAACAACTTCACCTTTTTTGACAACGCCTCCTGGTGTTGCTTGTTTCACTGAACAAACAACTACATCACCAATGTTGGCAGTTTTACGTCCTGATCCACCCAATACTTTGATGGTTAATACTTCACGAGCACCAGAGTTATCCGCAACTTTTAATCTTGTTTCTTGTTGAATCATAACACTGTGACCTCCCTTCGGATCTTCCTAAAGCGAACTTTCATTATATAATTACCGATTCTTCTACGATTTCAACTAGGCGAAAACGTTTCGTTGCTGATAGCGGACGAGTTTCCATAATACGAACAACGTCACCTTGCTTAGCTTGATTGTTTTCATCATGTGTTTTTAATTTCTTTGAGTACTTAACACGTTTTCCATATAATTTATGGAATTTGTATGTTTCTACTACAACAGTAATTGTTTTATCCATTTTGTCAGATACGACACGGCCTGTATATTCTTTACGATTATTACGTTCAGACATTTTGAGGCTAACCTCCTCTCAGGTTCTAGTTATTTACGCTTAGTTCACGTTGACGCACAACAGTTTTCATACGAGCAATAGCTTTTCTTACTTCACGAATACGTGCAGTGTTCTCAAGTTGACCAGTTGCAAGTTGGAAGCGTAAATTAAATAGTTCTTCTTTTAATGTTTTTACTTTTTGTTCAATTTCGGCAGTGGTTAGTTCTCTGATTTCATTAGCCTTCATTGATTTCACCACCAATTTCTTCGCGTTTTACAAATTTAGTTTTGATCGGTAGTTTATGAGAAGCAAGACGTAAAGCTTCACGTGCAACTTCCTCTTCCACACCTGCGATCTCAAACAAAATTTTTCCTGGTTTTACTACTGCTACCCATCCTTCAGGTGCACCTTTACCGGAACCCATTCGAACTTCAAGGGGTTTTGCAGTGTATGGTTTGTCCGGGAAAATTTTAATCCAAACTTTACCGCCACGTTTCATGAAACGAGTCATTGCAATACGTGCAGCCTCTATTTGACGACTTGTAATCCACGAAGCTTCTGTTGCTTGCAGACCATATTCACCAAAAGCTACTGTAGTACCACCTTTTGCTTGGCCTCTCATTTTACCACGATGTTGTCTACGATATTTAACACGTTTAGGCATTAACATAACACGTTGCCCCCTTCCTTATTTGTTGTTTTTAGTTGGAAGGACTTCTCCACGATAGATCCACACTTTAACACCTAATTTACCATAAGTAGTATCAGCTTCTGCTGTACCATAGTCAATGTCAGCACGTAATGTGTGTAGTGGTACTGTTCCTTCACTGTAATGTTCCGCACGAGCGATATCTGCTCCGCCAAGACGTCCGGATACTTGAGTTTTAATTCCTTTCGCCCCACCGCGCATTGTACGTTGGATTGCTTGTTTTTGAGCACGACGGAATGAAACACGATTTTCTAATTGACGAGCAATATTATCAGCAACTAATTTTGCGTTAAGATCTACTTTTTTGATTTCAACGATATTAATGTGAACACGTTTGCCTGTCAGGCTATTTAATGATTTACGCAAGGCTTCTACTTCAGAACCACCCTTACCAATTACCATGCCCGGTTTTCCAGTATGAATAGTGATATTTACACGGTTTGCTGCACGTTCAATTTCAATCGAAGAAACAGCAGCTATCGATAAGCGGTTTTCAAGATATTCTCTGATTTTAATATCTTCGTGTAGTAAGTCTGCATAGTCTTTGCCGGCGTACCATTTAGACTCCCAGTCTTTAATGACTCCTATGCGAAGACCTGTTGGATTTACTTTTTGACCCACTGACTATCCCTCCTTTTTTTCTGTTACAACCACTGTGATGTGGCTTGTGCGTTTATTTATTTTACTTGCACGTCCTTGTGCACGTGGACGGAAACGTTTCAATGTAGCACCTTCATTTACAAATGCTTCAGAAATCACTAGGTTATCCGGATCCATTTCATAGTTATGTTCTGCGTTTGCGATTGCAGACTTCAAAACTTTTTCTATGACTGGAGAAGCACCACGTTGTGTGTGGTTTAGTATTGCTACTGCTTCACCAACGTTTTTTCCTCGAATCAGATCAACGACTAATCGTACTTTACGAGGAGCAATACGAACCGATTTTGCAATGGCTTTTGCTTGCATTCTATAGTCCTCCTCTCATTAGCGTTTTGTTCTCTTATCGTCACCAGCGTGCCCTTTGTACGTACGGGTTGGCGCGAATTCACCTAATTTATGTCCTACCATGTCTTCTGTAATATAAACCGGAACGTGTTTACGTCCATCATATACAGCAACTGTGTGACCAATAAAAGTAGGGAAAATTGTCGAACGACGAGACCAGGTTTTTATAACTTGCTTTTTGTCTGTTTCGTTTAGTGTTTCGATTTTTGACAATAGATGGTCATCTGCAAAAGGTCCTTTTTTCAAACTACGACCCATGGATAAACCTCCTTTCGAAGTTAAGTGACGGGCGTTAATTCCCGCCATACATTCACATTATTTTTTACGTTTACGAACGATATATTTATTTGATGGTTTGTTACGCTCACGTGTTTTAAGACCAAGTGTTGGTTTACCCCATGGTGACATAGGTGATTTACGTCCGATTGGAGCGCGTCCTTCACCACCACCGTGCGGGTGATCATTAGGGTTCATAACAGATCCGCGTACTGTAGGTCTTTTACCCATCCAGCGGGAGCGACCTGCTTTACCAATACGAATCAGTTCATGTTCGATATTTCCAACCTGACCTACTGTTGCGCGGCAAGTTGTCAAAATCAAACGAACTTCACCTGAAGCCATACGAACTAATGTGTATTTTTCCTCACGTCCAAGAATTTGTGCTTCTGCACCAGCTGAACGTGCAAGTTGACCTCCACGCCCTGGTTTCAATTCTACATTATGAACAATTGTACCAACAGGAATATTAGCAAGTGGAAGTGCGTTACCTAATTTGATATCCGCATTCTCTCCAGATTCAATTTTTTGTCCTACTTTAAGTCCTTTCGGAGCTAAAATATAACGTTTTTCTCCATCAGCGTAATGAATTAAAGCAATATTAGCTGAACGATTTGGATCATATTCGATCGTGGCAACGTGTCCTGGTATACCATCTTTATCACGTTTAAAGTCGATAATACGGTATTGACGCTTATGGCCACCACCATGATGACGAACAGTTAACTTCCCTTGGTTATTACGTCCGCCACGCTTAAATAGCGGGCTTAGCAAAGTTTTTTCAGGAGTGTCCGTAGTTATATCTGCAAAGTCAGATGAAGACATATTACGTCTGCCATTTGATGTTGCTCTGAATTTTTTAATCGCCATCTTGTTTCCCTCCTTCACTTACTTTTTCTTAGCCTTCAAAGATATCGAGTTCTTTACTATCTTGAGAAAGCTGAACGATAGCTTTTTTGCGATCTGAGCGGTATCCACCGTAACGTCCCATTCGCTTGAATTTACCTTTAAGGTTCATTGTGTTTACTTTTTCAACTTTTACACCAAAAACTAATTCAACAGCATCTTTGATCTCTGATTTGTTCGCTTTCGGATATACTTCAAACGTATATTTTTTCTCTGCCATTAAGTCAGCGGAATTCTCCGTGATGACAGGGCGCTTTATAATATCACGTGGGTCTTTCATTATGCAAGCACCTCCCCTGCTTTTTCAGCTGCATCCTTCAAAATGATCAGCTTGTCATGCGAAAGCAAGTCTAGTACGTTCAATTCATCAACAGCAAGTACTTTTACTGATTGAAGGTTATTTGCTGAACGAACGATTGTCTCATTTTTCTCAGCAGTTACGATTAATGCTTTTGAATCAACGTTCAGTGCATTTAACATTGCTACAACTTCTTTAGTTTTAGGGATATCTAACGCGATACTATCTAAAACTACTAAGTTTTCTTCCTTCACTTTAGAAGAAAGTGCAGATTTAATTGCTAAACGACGTACTTTCTTTGGTAATTTGTAGCTGTAGCTGCGTGGTGTCGGCCCAAAAACAGTTCCGCCGCCAACCCATTGTGGTGAACGAATAGAACCTTGACGTGCACGACCAGTTCCTTTTTGACGCCATGGTTTACGACCACCACCACGTACTTCAGAACGAGTTTTAACAGCGTGAGTTCCTTGGCGCATTGATGCACGTTGCATAACTACCGCTTCATGTAAAACATGATTGTTAGGCTCAATACCGAAAACAGAATCATTTAATTCCACATCGCCGGCTTGAGTTCCGTCTTGTTTTAATAGTGCTACTTTAGTCATGACATATCCTCCCTTCGTGTATATGATTAGTTAGACTTGATTGCACTCGTGATTTTTACGAATGATTTTTTCGCACCAGGAACATTACCTTTAACTAAAAGTAGATTTTTTTCTGTATCTACATTTACAACTTCAAGGTTTTGAATAGTTACTTGTTCAGCACCCATTTGCCCTGGTAATTTTTTACCTTTAAATACTTTTGCCGGATCGGCCGCCATACCCATTGAACCTGCACTTCTGTGAAAGTGAGAACCGTGGGAAGATGGACCGCGCTGTTGATTGTGACGCTTGATTGCACCTTGGAACCCTTTACCTTTAGAAGTTCCTGTTACATCAATTTTGTCTCCAGCCTGAAAAACATCAACGCTAACTTCTTGACCAACTTCATATTCATCAAGCTTTGCGTTACGGATTTCACGAACGTAGCGCTTAGGAGCTGTGCTTGCTTTTTCAGCATGACCTTTGCTCGCTTTATTAGTACGTGATTCCTTTTTATCTGCAAAACCGATTTGTAGTGCTTCATAGCCATCATTTTCCAATGTTCTTTTTTGCAAGACTACGTTTGGCTCAGCTTGAATAACAGTAACAGGGACTAACTCTCCAGATTCTGAAAACAACTGAGTCATGCCGATTTTACGACCTAAGATTCCTTTCGTCATCCGTTACACCTCCTATAGTAAAACAATTATTTTATAATTTAATTTCAATATCCACACCAGATGGTAAGTCAAGACGCATTAGTGAATCAACTGTTTGTGGTGTAGGATCAACAATATCGATCAGACGTTTATGTGTACGCATTTCGAATTGCTCACGTGAATCCTTGTATTTATGCACCGCACGTAATACTGTATAAATAGATTTTTCAGTAGGTAATGGAATCGGACCGGATACATTTGCACCAGAACGTTTTGCTGTAGCTACAATTTTCTCGGAAGATTGATCTAATACACGGTGATCATATGCTTTTAAACGGATTCTAATCTTTTCTTTTGCCATTATTTTCCCTCCTTTTTCGCCCATATTATTATAGACATTCTCCGCAGAAATTTCTCGAGCACCTGCCATGGCAAAGGGGCCGGGTGTTCCAACAACCTTCTGCTTCATCGCCTTTTGACCAACATTAATAGTATATAGAAAAGTGCTGGCCATTGCAACCCTTTTTTTCAAAAACGAAATATGTGGGATGCACAACTATGTATTATACTTACTTTTCCTAGTGATTGCAAGGGGTCCCGAGAACTTTTTTTATTACAAAAGTAAGTATATAATATTTAAGCTTCACGAGCCTAGAAAAGTAACCTCCAGCATAGTGTTAAGGCGAAGTCGACTTCCGTAACCTGTATATTCATTGGAATCATACATCTATATTTACTGCGATCTCTTCTATTTGACCGTTTGCATGTGGGTTGGTTCTATTTGGGCGTAGAGAGGCGTTCCATGCGACCATTTGTATCTGACTTTCATCTGTTTGGGCACAGAGAGAGGTTCTATGCGACCGTTCGCAACTATTTTCGGTCTCATCGGGCGAATAAACGCTCTGATGGACAGCCCGCACCTGCCATCACTAATAATTACGTCGCACTTTACATCTGTTGTAGCAAATTCATCAACTCTTTTAGACGGGGCAAGTGATAGCAGTCCCAATCTTTAAGAAAAAAAATAAAACAGACAGCGTCGTCACGCTGTCTGTTTCTTTATAATCTTAATTATTTTTGGATTGATGATACTACACCAGATCCAACAGTACGTCCACCTTCGCGGATTGAGAAACGAGTACCGTCTTCAATAGCGATTGGTGAAATTAATTCTACTGCCATTTCGATGTTATCTCCAGGCATTACCATTTCAGTACCTTCTGGAAGTTGAATAACACCAGTTACGTCAGTTGTACGGAAGTAGAACTGCGGGCGGTAGTTAGCGAAGAATGGAGTATGACGTCCACCTTCTTCTTTTGACAATACATAAACTTCAGCTTTGAAGTCAGTGTGTGGAGTAATTGTACCAGGCTTTGCTAGTACTTGACCACGGTTGATATCTTCACGAGATACACCACGTAGTAGTGCACCAATGTTATCACCAGCTTCTGCATAATCAAGAAGCTTACGGAACATTTCAACACCAGTTACAATTGTTTTACCAGGTGCTTCGTTAAGACCGATTACTTCTACTTCGTCTCCTACTTTAACTTCACCACGTTCAACACGCCCAGTTGCTACTGTACCACGTCCAGTAATTGAGAATACATCCTCAACTGGCATCATGAATGGTTTTTCTTTGTCGCGTTCTGGAGTTGGGATATATTCGTCAACTGCAGCCATAAGTTCAACAATTTTTTCTTCGTATTCTTCATCGCCCTCAAGTGCTTTTAGAGCAGAACCTTTAATTACTGGTACATCATCACCAGGGAAGTCATATTCAGTTAATAGATCGCGAACTTCCATTTCTACTAATTCAAGAAGTTCTTCATCGTCTACCATATCTGTTTTGTTAAGGAATACTACGAAAGCAGGTACCCCAACGTTACGAGATAGAAGAATATGCTCACGAGTTTGTGGCATTGGGCCATCAGCAGAAGATACTACCAAGATAGCACCGTCCATTTGTGCAGCACCTGTGATCATGTTTTTAACATAGTCAGCGTGACCTGGGCAGTCAACGTGTGCATAGTGACGAGTTTCAGTTTCATATTCTACGTGAGAAGTTGAAATCGTAATTCCACGTTCTTTTTCTTCCGGAGCACCATCAATTTGGTCATACCCCATTGCAGTACCAGAACCATTTCTCTTATTCATAACATTTGTAATTGCAGCAGTTAATGTTGTTTTACCATGGTCAACGTGTCCAAGTGTCCCAACGTTAACATGACTTTTCGAGCGATCAAATTTTTCTTTACCCATTTATAGTTCCTCCTTTAAATAAATAAAAGTGTTTTATATTTTATGTTTAGCCAAGAAATAACATTTATTATTATTTCTCAGCCTTTATTAAAAGTTATACTTTAGATTTAATAAAAAATCAATTATTCACCAGAATTTTTCTTGATAATTTCTTCGGAGATGCTTTTTGGCACTTCCTCATAATGATCAAAATACATAGTGAAAACTCCGCGTCCCTGTGTGTTTGAACGTAATGCAGTAGCATAACCAAACATTTCGGATAGTGGTACAAAGCCTTTAACGACTTGCGCTGTACCACGAGCTTCCATACCGTCAACGCGGCCACGGCGTGAAGTTACATCACCCATAATGTCACCCATATATTCTTCCGGAATAATGATTTCAACTTTCATCATTGGTTCAAGCAAAACAGGATTACATTTGTTCTTCGCTGCTTTTAATGCCATAGAACCAGCTATTTTAAATGCCATCTCATTCGAGTCAACATCATGGTAGGTCCCATCATATAATGTTGCTTTTAAATCTATAAGTGGATAACCAGCTAACACACCATTCTCAGTAGATTCTTTAATACCTGCTTCTACAGAAGGAATGTATTCACGCGGTACTGCCCCACCAACGATTTTGTTTACAAATTCAAAGCCAGCACCTTCTTCGTTTGGCTCAAATTTAACCCAAACGTGTCCGTATTGCCCACGACCACCTGACTGACGAACAAATTTACCTTCGACTTCAGCGCTACCGCGGAATGTTTCACGATACGCAACTTGCGGCGCACCTACATTTGCTTCTACTTTGAATTCACGTTTCAAACGATCAACAATAATATCAAGGTGAAGCTCACCCATACCGGAAATAATTGTTTGACCTGTCTCCACGTTTGTTTCTGTTTTAAAAGTTGGATCTTCTTCAGCTAACTTAGCTAAAGCAATACCCATTTTATCTTGGTCAGCTTTTGTTTTTGGTTCAATAGCAACACCAATAACCGGTTCAGGGAAATCCATCGATTCAAGAATTACGAGGTTCTTTTCATCACAAAGTGTATCCCCTGTAGAAGTATCTTTCAAACCAACTGCTGCCGCAATTTCTCCAGAATGAACGCGTGAAATTTCCTCACGTGAGTTCGCATGCATTTGCAGAATACGACCGACACGTTCACGTTTATCTTTAACAGAGTTCTTTACGTATGAGCCGGAATCTAAAGCTCCGGAATAAACGCGGAAGAATGTTAACTTACCAACATAAGGGTCTGTCATTACTTTAAATGCCAATGCAGAAAACGGTGCACTATCGTCTGCAGGACGACTAACTTTTTCTTCTGTGCCAGGAACGATACCTTCAATTGCTGCTACGTCCGTTGGTGCAGGCAGGTAATCAATTACGCCATCAAGGATTAATTGAACACCTTTGTTTTTAAATGCTGATCCACAAAATACAGGGTAAAATTCAACATCCAAAGTTGCTTGACGAATCGCTTTTTTCAATTCTTCGTTGGAGATTTCCTCTCCTTCTAAAAATTTCATCATAAGATCTTCATCAAGCTCAGATACAGCCTCGACTAAGCTGGCACGTAACTCTTCAGCTTTTTCTCTGTATTCTTCAGGAATTTCACGAGACTCATCTTTTGTTCCTAAGTCGTCAAGATAAAAGTGTGCTTCCATGTTGATAAGGTCAATAATTCCATTGAATTCGTCTTCAGCACCGATTGGTAACTGAACCGGATGCGCATTAGCACCCAAACGATCTTTCAATGTTCCTGTAGCATACAGGAAGTCTGCACCGACTTTATCCATTTTGTTAACGAATACTGCTCTCGGCACACCATATGTTGTCGCTTGACGCCATACAGTTTCAGTTTGTGGTTCTACACCTGATTGTGCATCAAGAACAGTTACTGCTCCATCAAGCACACGAAGTGAACGTTCAACTTCTACAGTGAAGTCTACGTGTCCAGGTGTGTCTATAATATTTATACGATGTTCTTTCCATGCAGCAGTTGTTGCGGCGGAAGTTATTGTAATTCCCCGTTCTTGTTCCTGCTCCATCCAGTCCATCTGTGAAGCACCTTCATGTGTTTCACCAATTTTATGAATACGTCCTGTGTAGAAAAGAATACGCTCAGTGGTAGTGGTTTTACCTGCATCAATGTGAGCCATAATACCAATATTACGCGTCTTTTCCAAGGAGAACTCTCTAGCCATGTATTCTTCTCCTTCCTCTTAAAAGCTTTTATTGGAATTTATATTACCAGCGGTAGTGAGCAAATGCTTTATTTGCTTCTGCCATTTTATGCAATTCCTCGCGTTTTTTAACAGCTGCTCCTGTGTTATTGGAAGCATCCAGAATTTCATTAGCAAGACGTTCTTCCATCGTTTTTTCTCCGCGAAGGCGTGAGTAACTTACGATATAACGAAGACCTAGTGCTTGACGGCGTTCAGGGCGAACCTCCATTGGTACTTGGTAGTTTGAACCACCAACACGGCGTGCGCGAACCTCAAGTACTGGCATAACGTTTTTCATTGCTTGTTCAAATATTTCCATAGCGTTTTGTCCGCTTCTTTGACCAACTAGCTCAAATGCATTATAAAGAATTTTTTGTGCTTTACCCCTTTTACCATCAACCATAATCTGGTTAATTAAACGAGTTACTAATTTTGAGTTATAAAGTGGATCTGGCAAGACATCGCGTTTAGGTACTGGTCCTTTACGTGGCATATGTCCCCCTCCTTTCTGTTTCTGAGTTATTTTATTAAAAAATATTATTTCTTAGGTTTTTTAGTTCCATATTTAGATCGTCCTTGTCCACGACCCTCAACTCCCGCTGTATCAAGCGCTCCACGAACAATGTGATAACGCACACCAGGTAAGTCTTTTACACGGCCACCGCGAAGTAAAACAACACTGTGTTCCTGTAGATTGTGTCCAATTCCAGGGATGTATGCAGTTACTTCCATGTTGTTTGACAAACGAACACGAGCATATTTACGAAGTGCTGAGTTCGGTTTTTTCGGCGTCAAAGTACCAACACGAGTACATACACCACGTTTTTGTGGTGAGTTTTGGTTTGTAATCTTTTTCTTAAAGCTATTGTACCCTCTGTTAAGTGCAGGAGAGTCATACTTTTTAGGTTTTCTTACACGACCTTTACGTACAAGTTGATTAATTGTAGGCATTGAATTTATCCTCCCTTCCAATAAAATACATGTTCAGTTTAGAATATGAAAACCGGTTACCACCTAATATTTAGGGTTATTTGTAATACCACACATCCAGGCGGTTCATCTTTTAGCAAAAAACAAAGCTTTAGCGAATTTACTTTCGTCAAAAGCCTATCGTTTTATTGCCACAGTAGACGCTCCAACCTCAATGCCACAAGCAGCTCCGAGTTTTTCCATAGAATCTACCCATTCGCAAGGTATGTCTAGCTCACTTGCTAAACTAACTACCTTTTGTGTTATATTCCGGTCAGCATCACCAGCAATATACACTTCACTTATTTCACCATTATTCATGGCTTTAAGTGCTTGTTTCGTTCCGATAATAATTTGTGAATGAACCTTAGTCACTTTATCATAAGACATCCTCATATCCTCCAAAGTAAGTAACAAGCATTATCGGAAGTACCTTGAATATTCTACCACTCACATTTTTTAATGTCAATATAAAATATTACTTTTTTTAGTACTTCCGATTTTTTTTACTTGTTTAAAAATAATGTTCTGCTAAAATACTCGTTCCTTTATTCAAGTGAACAAAGCATTTCCACATTTTTTATTGAATCGTCTCAGTTTCTTCTGCTTCTTCTATAACTTCTTCCGGTTCATCCAAAGATGCTTTTATATTACGATATCTTTGCATCCCTGTACCAGCCGGGACGAGTTTACCAATAATAACATTCTCTTTAAGACCCAGTAGCTCATCACGTTTACCTTTAATAGCAGCATCTGTAAGAACTCTCGTTGTTTCCTGGAATGATGCGGCAGATAGGAATGAATCTGTTTCCAGTGATGCTTTCGTGATTCCAAGTAATACCGGTTTTCCGATTGCAGGTTGCTTGCCATCATTCAAGACTGTATGGTTAGCTTTTTTAAACTGATGTAATTCAAGCAGTGATCCTGGAAGAACATCCGTATCTCCCGCATTAATTACGCGGATTTTACGTAACATTTGACGGACCATAACTTCAACGTGCTTATCACCAATTTCAACACCCTGCATACGATATACGCGTTGTACTTCGCGAAGCAGATATGCTTGAACCCCGTCCACACCTTGTACTCGCAGTAAGTCTTTAGGGTCAACAGAACCCTCTGTTAGCTCTTGGCCTGCAATTACTTCATCACCAACAGAAACTTTCATACGGGCATTATAAGGAACCGCGTATGCGCGTTGCTCCACTGCACTCTGAACGATGATTTCCTGCTTATCTTTAACTTCTTGGATTTCGTGCACCGTACCAAATACTTCACTGATGACAGCTTGCCCTTTTGGATTACGTGCTTCAAACAATTCCTGGATACGCGGAAGACCTTGTGTAATATCGTCTCCTGCAACTCCACCTGTATGGAAAGTACGCATTGTTAGCTGTGTACCTGGTTCACCAATAGATTGAGCAGCAATAATACCCACTGCCTCACCCACTTCAACATCAGCACCTGTCGCGAGGTTGCGTCCATAACATTTTTGACAAACACCATGGTTTGTATTACAAGTGAATGCAGAACGGATGGTTACTTCTTCAATGTCAGCTTCAATAATCTGTTTCGCCTGATCTTCTGAAATAAGTGTATCTTTTTCAACAATTACTTCATTTGATTTAGGGTTTTTAACTGTAGCGAAAGCAGTTCGACCGATTAATCGGTCAATTAATGGTTCGATTAACTCTGCTCCATCTGTTAATGCAGAGACTGTTAAACCACGATCTGTTTTACAATCATCTTCACGAACAATTACATCCTGCGCTACATCCACAAGGCGACGTGTCAAGTAACCCGAGTCCGCAGTTTTCAGTGCGGTATCAGCAAGACCTTTACGTGCACCGTGTGTGGAAATAAAGTACTCAAGTACAGTTAATCCTTCACGGAAACTTGATTTGATTGGCAGTTCAATAATTTTACCAGCCGGGTTTGCCATTAAACCACGCATACCTGCAAGCTGTGTAAAGTTCGATGCATTACCCCTGGCTCCTGAATCACTCATCATGAATATAGGGTTTCTCTCACTCAGTGAGTTCATCAGTTTATCCTGAATCGTATCTTTCGCTTGTGACCAGATAGCAATTACTCTGTCATAGCGTTCTTCATCTGTAATTAAACCACGACGAAATTGCTTTGATACTTTATCAACTTTTGTTTGAGCTTCATCAAGAATCTTTTCTTTTTCTGCTAATACAACGATGTCCGATATCCCAACAGTTATACCAGCTTTTGTTGAGTAACTGAAACCAAGATCCTTCATACGGTCAAGCATTTTTGATGTTTCGGTAATTTTGAATCGTTTAAATACTTCTGCGATAATATCGCCAAGGAAGCCTTTTTTAAACGGTTTTATAATTTCACGCTTTTTAATTTCCTCTTTAATATCCGTTCCGTTTTCTACAAAATACATTTCAGGGGTTTTAACCTCTAAGTTGGTTTTTGTAGGTTCATTAATATACGGGAACGACTCCGGCAAAATTTCATTAAAGATCAGTTTACCTACTGTTGTTATCAACAATTGGTTTTGCTGTTCTTCCGTAAATGTTATGTTTTTTAAGCCGGATGCCTGAACTGCAACTCTTGTGTGTAAGTGTACATATCCATTTTGATAGGATAGTAAAGCTTCATCAACATCTTTAAATACAAACCCTTCTCCCACAACACCTTCGCGTTCCAGTGTCAGGTAATAGTTTCCTAACACCATATCTTGTGATGGTGTTACAACAGGCTTACCATCTTTCGGGTTCAGAATGTTTTGCGCTGCAAGCATAAGGATTCTTGCTTCAGCTTGAGCCTCTGCTGATAAAGGTACATGGACAGCCATTTGGTCACCATCAAAGTCAGCGTTATATGCTGTACACACTAATGGGTGTAAGCGAATAGCACGACCTTCTACAAGTGTTGGTTCAAAAGCCTGAATACCTAGTCTATGCAATGTTGGCGCACGGTTTAAGAGTACAGGATGTTCTTTTATGACTTCTTCCAGTACATCCCAAACCTCTGGATGAACACGCTCGATTTTACGTTTCGCTGATTTTATATTATGCGCCAGTCCTTTGGCTACAAGTTCTTTCATAATAAACGGTTTAAATAGCTCCAGCGCCATTTCTTTTGGCAGGCCGCATTGGTACAATTTCAAATGGGGTCCAACCACAATAACAGAACGACCGGAGTAATCTACACGTTTACCCAGTAAGTTTTGACGGAAACGACCTTGTTTCCCTTTTAGCATATGAGATAAAGATTTCAATGGTCTGTTACCAGGTCCTGTAACCGGACGACCCCGACGACCATTATCAATTAAAGCATCAACGGCTTCTTGAAGCATGCGTTTTTCGTTTTGTACGATTATGCTTGGAGCTCCAAGATCCAATAGGCGCTTTAGACGATTATTACGGTTAATAACACGGCGATACAGATCATTTAAATCAGAAGTCGCAAAACGGCCACCATCAAGTTGAACCATTGGTCTTATTTCCGGCGGAATAACAGGTAATACGTCAAGTACCATCCAAGAAGTATCATTTCCCGAATGACGGAATGATTCCATTACTTCCAATCGCTTGATTGCACGCGTTCTTCTTTGTCCTTGTGCTGTTTTTAATTCTTCTCTTAAAGCATCCACTTCTTTTTCAAGATCGATATCCTGAAGAAGCTTCCGAATTGCTTCTGCTCCCATCTGTGCTTTGAAAGACTTACCATACTTATCATAATACGCCCGGTATTCTTTCTCAGATAAAAGCTGCTTTTTCTCAAGCGGAGTATTTCCTGATTCTGTAACGATATATGCAGCAAAATAGATAACTTCTTCCAATGCCCGCGGAGACATATCCATCACCAGACCCATACGGCTTGGGATTCCTTTAAAATACCAAATATGTGATACAGGAGCCGCTAACTCAATGTGGCCCATACGTTCACGGCGAACTTTGGATTTTGTTACTTCTACCCCGCATCGATCACAGACAACACCTTTATACCTTACACGTTTGTACTTCCCGCAATGGCATTCCCAGTCTTTTTGCGGCCCAAAAATACGTTCACAAAACAAACCGTCTTTTTCCGGCTTTAACGTACGATAATTAATTGTTTCTGGTTTTTTTACCTCGCCGTATGACCAAGAGCGAATCTTTTCTGATGAAGCTAAACCAATTTTCATATACTCAAAGTTATTTACATCTAGCAAGGGGCCAACCTCCCTCTTAGTGTCCGATTTTCCTCAAGCTTATAACCTGAGTTCTAAAATATATAACTGGAGGTTGACCTGTTAATAGGTCAACCTTCATTTTTAAAAATGAAAAAATCAATTGGTCGCAGATAACCTAAACTACCAGATCAGCCACGTCCAGCTCCAGCGCCCAACGACTAGTGGACTTCCCTCACCTCCGTACGATAAGTCAACATCGGTTCGCTTTTAGCTCACCGTGTTTCCTTTATCTCCTACAGCTCAGTCCAGTCCATACGTCGCTAAGCGGGCACTTCCGCTTTTGATTCTTAATTTCCTTCTACTTCCAGGTTAAGCTTGCTTGCTTGTTGTGTTTCTTCTTCTTCCAGTTCACGCATATCAATTTCCTGTTCATCACTGGAAAGCATCTTAACATCCAATCCAAGACTTTGCAGTTCTTTGATCAGTACCTTAAATGACTCCGGTACTCCGGGTTCCGGTACGTTATCACCTTTAACGATTGATTCATATGTTTTCACACGTCCAACAATATCATCTGATTTAACAGTTAGTATTTCTTGAAGTGTGTATGCAGCACCATATGCTTCCAGTGCCCAAACTTCCATTTCCCCGAAACGCTGTCCACCAAATTGTGCTTTACCACCAAGTGGTTGCTGTGTAACCAGCGAATAAGGTCCTGTGGAGCGAGCATGCAATTTGTCATCGACCATATGGGCAAGTTTAATCATATAGCTGACACCAACTGAAATACGGTTATCAAACGGTTCTCCTGTTCTTCCATCATAAAGAACTGATTTTGCATCTCTAGGCATACCTGCTTCTTCCAGTGCATCCCAAACATCTTGTTCTGTTGCCCCATCAAATACTGGTGATGCAACATGAAGTCCAAGCTGTCTTGCCGCCATTCCCAGATGCAGCTCAAACACCTGTCCGATATTCATTCGTGATGGAACACCCAATGGGTTAAGCATAATGTCAATTGGTGTACCATCAGGTAAAAACGGCATATCTTCTTCAGGCAGAATCTTGGAAATTACACCTTTGTTACCATGACGACCTGCCATTTTGTCGCCTTCATTAATTTTACGTTTTTGAACGATATATGCACGAACCAATTGGTTAACCCCTGGCGGTAGTTCATCGCCATCTTCGCGGTTGAAAATCTTAACATCTAAAACAATTCCTCCCGCACCATGTGGAACCCGAAGTGATGTATCACGAACTTCACGGGCCTTTTCACCGAATATTGCATGAAGCAAACGTTCTTCAGCAGATAATTCAGTTACCCCTTTTGGTGTTACTTTACCAACAAGGATGTCTCCATCAGTGACTTCCGCACCTACACGGATAATTCCATGTTCATTAAGATCTTTTAGTGCTTCTTCACCAACATTCGGAATATCTCTTGTAATTTCCTCAGGTCCGAGTTTTGTATCACGAGCTTCTGATTCATATTCTTCAATGTGAATAGAAGTATACACATCATCTTTTACAAGTCTTTCACTCATGATGATAGCATCCTCGTAGTTATACCCTTCCCATGTCATAAAACCAACAAGGGCGTTACGTCCTAGGGCGAGCTCTCCAACTTCCATGGAAGGGCCGTCAGCAAGAATTTCACCTTTTGTTACACGGTCGCCTTCACTTACGATTGGACGCTGGTTATAACAGGTTCCCTGGTTTGATCGGATGAATTTTTGTAATCTATAGCGTTCCACGTCACCTTGAACTTCTTTACCATCCACTTCAGAAATACTACGAACAACAATTTCTTTTGCTTCTACACGTTCTACAATACCTGTGTTTCGACTAAGAACTGCAGCACCGGAATCTTTCCCATTAACATATTCCATCCCTGTACCAACAATAGGTGCTTCCGGATTCATTAATGGTACTGCTTGACGTTGCATGTTCGCTCCCATTAAAGCTCTGTTAGAGTCATCATTTTCCAGAAACGGAATACATGCTGTAGCAGCAGATACAACTTGTTTTGGTGAAACGTCCATATAATCGATCTGATCACGTGGTACGATTACGTTCTCCTCACGAAAACGGGCAATTACCTCTTCGTCAGTAAACGTACCATCGTCATCCAAGCGGGCATTAGCCTGTGCTACTACATAATTATCCTGTTCATCAGCAGTTAAATAATCAATTTGTGCTGTTACTTTACCTGTTTCAGGGTCAACTCTGCGATATGGTGTTTCAATAAAACCAAATGTATTTACTTTCGCATAACTAGACAGTGAGTTAATTAATCCTATATTTGGACCCTCTGGTGTTTCAATCGGGCACATACGTCCATAATGTGAATAGTGAACATCACGAACTTCAAAGCCTGCACGCTCACGAGTTAAACCACCTGGCCCAAGTGCAGATAATCGACGCTTATGCGTCAGTTCTGCTAATGGATTTGTCTGGTCCATAAACTGTGATAACTGAGAGCTTCCAAAAAACTCTTTAATAGAGGCTATCACTGGTCGTATATTAATTAACTGCTGTGGCGTAACACTGGATGTATCCTGAATGGACATCCTCTCACGTACAACACGTTCCATACGGGATAAACCGATACGGAATTGATTTTGCAATAGCTCCCCGACAGAACGAAGTCTACGGTTTCCTAAATGATCAATGTCATCCGTATCTCCAACCCGATGTAATAAGTTAAAGAAATAACTGATTGATGATAAAATATCAGCAGGTGTTATGTTTTTTATATTTTTATCCACACTTCCATTTCCAATAACATTGAGTTCTCTCTCCCCGCTAGGGTCAGTAGGGTCTACAATTTTAATGGATTGAAGATGGATATCGTCCTCGAGCACACCATCATGTGGCTCAAATGTTTTTTCACCAAGTTTTTCTTCTTCTTTCTCTAAATAAGGAATAAGTTTATTTAATAATTTACGCTCCAGCTTATCCCCTTTTTCTGCTAAAACTTCACCAGTTTCCTGATCAACAATTGTTTCAGCTAAAACTTGATTAAATAGACGATTTTTAATGTGTAATTTTTTATTCATTTTATAACGACCAACATGTGCAAGGTCGTAACGTTTCGGATCAAAAAAGCGGGACACCAATAAGCTTTTTGCATTATCAACTGTTGGTGGTTCTCCTGGGCGAAGACGTTCATAAATTTCAAGCAACGCCTTTTCAGTTGTTTCTGTGTTATCTTTTTCAAGTGTGTTTTTAAGGTATTCATTATCCCCTAAAAGATCGATGATTTCCTGATCCGTGCCAAATCCAAGTGAACGTAAAAGTACGGTTATCGGGAGTTTACGCGTACGATCAATCCGGACATAAACGACATCTTTTGCATCTGTTTCAAATTCTAGCCATGCTCCCCGGTTAGGAATAACAGTTGCTGTCACGCCTCTTTTTCCGTTTTTGTCGATTTTTTCATTATAATAAACACTTGGTGAACGTACGAGCTGGGAAACGATAACCCGTTCTGCTCCATTAATTACAAATGTTCCCGTATCTGTCATAAGCGGAAAGTCTCCCATAAATACTTCCTGCTCTTTTACTTCACCTGTTTCATTATTGATCAAACGAACCTTCACGCGAAGCGGAGCATTATATGTGACATCTCTTTCTTTTGACTCGTCTACAGGATATTTTGGATCACTTAAACTATAATCTACAAACTCTAGTGATAAATTCCCCGTAAAATCCTCAATTGGAGAAATATCCCGAAACATTTCTTTCAAACCTTCTTCTAAAAACCATTGATAAGAAGCTGTTTGAATTTCGATTAGATTCGGCAACTCTAAAACTTCACTGATACGCGCATAGCTCCTGCGTTGGCGGTGCCGTCCATACTGAACTAGTTGACCTGTCAACTGCTTCACCCCTTAAATCAAGCATTTTTCGTAGATTAATTCTACTTAAATGGTTATTATATTTAGAAAAACGTAACTGAATATTGATTTCAGTATTAGTTTTTCGAATCCTACAAATTACTGTATTCTTTGTTCAAAAATAAGAATGTATAAGTTCCAGGACCTGTATAGCCGGTAAACGACAAGCCATTTTCAGCTTCAGCACCTTTCGCTTTTCTTATTTCAAAACACACTAACAAACTTGCAACCCGGAGTTATCACAAGTATTTTAAGACTATATTCCTACTTAAGAGGAATAACATATTTCATTGGTTATAAACAATTATTTTACCGATTATAGTGAAATAGAAAAAAGGCTTTTGTATAAAAAACCTCACCGTTTAATTTTCTCGATTTTATCATTGTCCCCGATCACCAATGAAATATACGTTTCATTTCACAGAAATTCTACTTGACATAAGAATCCCCATGTTAGCATTTACCTATGTTACCACAAGAATATTACTCGGTCAAATATTTAGTAGCTCTGAGTATGAAATAGCCCTTATCCCTTGCAACCACTTCAGCATTACCAAATAAATATTCTATTTTCTCCTTGGCTGATGGAGCTCCTTGTTTCTTTTGAATAACTACCCACAATTCCCCGTGTTCAATTAATGCGGCTTGTGATTCTTCAAACATTTGATGAACCACTTTTTTCCCAGCTCTAATTGGCGGGTTTGTTATAATTGCTGCAATGCTGCGATTTTCTATATTAGTCAATCGATCACTTTGAGTAATTTCAACATTTTTCACATCGTTTATTTCAGCATTTTGCTGCGCTAATATTAATGCGCGCTCATTTACGTCAGACATCAATATGTTACGTTCTTTATGATGATCCGCCAAAGCAATTCCAATCGGACCGTAGCCACAGCCAAGATCTAGGAAATCACCGGCAACACTTGGTTCTTTGAACTTTTCTATAAGCAGCCGTGAACCGAAATCCACTTCATCTTTCGAAAAAACACCTATATCACTTGCAAATGTATATAAATTTCCTTTTAACTCGTATTTCCACTTTCTGGGTGAACTTTTAGATTGAGGGTTTTGCGAAAAGTAATGCTCAGACATTTAGCACCTACTTTTAATAGAATTTTAGAAGACATGAAAAGCCTGAAACTATTTTTTGCAGGCTGAACACAATTGATATAAAGAGCCCGCCGTAATACGACGAGCTCATAAATAGTATTAATTAAACTTATTTAACTTCTACTTCAGCGCCAGCTTCTGCAAGTTTATCTTTAACTTCTTCAGCTTCTTCTTTTGATACAGCTTCTTTGATTGCTTTTGGTGCATTATCAACCATGTCTTTTGCGTCTTTAAGACCAAGACCAGTGATTTCACGAACAGCTTTAACAACTTTGATTTTTGATGCTCCAGCACCTGTAAGTACTACATCAAATTCAGTTTGTTCTTCAGCAACTTCCCCAGCTCCTGCTCCTGCTGCCGCAACCGGCGCTGCAGCTGTTACTCCAAATTCTTCTTCAATTGCTTTTACTAGATCATTTAAATCAAGTACTGTCATTTCTTTAATCGCATCAATGATTTGTTCTTTAGTCATGATATATTTCCTCCTAATTTCGTTTTATTGGATGTTCAAATTATAATATAAGGGCATTAATCTATGCGCCTTGTTCTTCCTCTTTTTGTTCTGAAATAGCTTTAGTTGCGTATGCAAAGTTGCGAATAGGTGCTTGAAGCACGCTAAGCAGCATTGAAACCATACCGTCGTAATTTGGAAGATCTGCAAGTTCCTTGATTTGCTCAAGTGTTGCTACTTTACCTTCGATTACGCCACCTTTAATTTCGAGTGCATCGTTTTGCTTTGCAAAGCCATTAATAATTCTTGCAGGTGCCACTACATCATCACTGCCAAATGCAATAGCAGTCGGTCCGACCAGCGTGTCATTAAGTTCAGTTAATTCTGCAGCTTCAACCGCACGACGAGTCATTGTGTTTTTATACACTTTGAAGTCAATTCCTTCATCACGAAGCTGTTTACGTAATTCTGTTACCTGAGCAACATCAAGACCACGATAATCAACTACTACAGATGATTGACTTGCACGGAATTTATCAGCAATTTCATCTACAACCTGTTTCTTTTTTTCGATAATACCAGACATCGTTCCACCTCCTATTGAATTTATCATACCGCCTAAAGAAGCCCTGAGCTCCTTGGATTATAGACATATAAGAAAAGCCCCCATAAAGACATGGAGGCTTTTTATAACAATTGATAATCAAAACGTATTATCCAATTTGTTTATAAACACCTCGGCAGGATATTAAGCGCATTTACGCCCCTACTGTCTACGGTACAACGTATTCATTTATATAACGAGATTTAGTATAACTAATGTTCTCTTAAAAGTCAACACCTAATTAACGATATTCAGAAACGTCAATTTTAATTCCAGGCCCCATTGTGGAAGATACAGAAACATTCTTCATATATATTCCTTTTGAAGCTTGTGGCTTAACTTTTACCAGTTGTTCTGTAAGAGCAATAAAGTTTTCGGTTAATTTTTCATTATCAAATGAAATTTTGCCAATTGGAACATGAATGTTAGATTGTTTATCTACACGATATTCCACTTTACCTGCTTTAATATCTTTAACAGCTTTTTCTATTTCGAAAGTAACTGTACCAGTTTTAGGATTGGGCATAAGACCTTTTGGTCCAAGCACTCTACCAAGTTTACCAACTTCGGCCATCATGTCTGGAGTTGCAACAATTACATCAAATTCGAACCAGCCTTGGTTGATTTGGTTAATATAATCGGACTCTCCAACATAATCTGCGCCTGCAGCTTCAGCTTCTTTCGCCTTTTCACCTTTAGCAAAAACTAATACACGTTGTGTTTTACCAGTACCATGTGGCAATACCATTGCCCCGCGGATTTGCTGGTCTGCTTTCTTAGGATCTACTCCCAAACGGAATGCAGCTTCAACCGTTTCGTCAAAGTTTGCTTTAGCTGCTTCTTTCGCTATAGCAACAGCTTCTTTTATTTCATAAGTCTTTGTACGATCAACAAGCTTAAGTGCTTCTTGATGTCTTTTTCCTTTTTTAGCCATTTTATTTCCTCCTCTATTGTGGTTATAACGGTAATACCTCCCACTTATAAAAGCTAAAGTCAGCTTTTATAAAGCTTGCGATGATGTTTCTATATTAAGGATTCCTAATAGATGCTCTAATAGGTTCATCATATTCAAGAAAAAGGTTGCGAATAGGTAAACAATCGCAACCTGTACCGCGTTAAACGGTAACTTCCACCATTAATTAGTCCTCAATCGTGATTCCCATGCTGCGTGCAGTACCTTCAACCATGCGCATTGCTGCATCTACATCAGCGGCATTTAAATCAGGCATTTTAGTTTCTGCGATTTCTTTAACTTTATCGCGTTTAACTGTAGCAACTTTATTACGATTAGGCTCACCTGATGCAGATTCAATACCAGCTGCTTTTTTCAATAATACAGCTGCAGGTGGAGTTTTTGTAATAAATGTAAATGAACGGTCTTCAAATACCGTAATTTCAACAGGGATAATCATACCCGCTTGTTCCTGAGTACGTGCATTGAATTCTTTACAGAATCCCATGATATTAACACCCGCTTGACCTAATGCTGGTCCTACCGGCGGTGCTGGATTCGCTTTCCCAGCTGGAATTTGCAATTTCACTAGCTTGATAACTTTTTTAGCCACGAGACACACCTCCTTAAAGTCCGTGATGTGGTAATAGGGGATTTCCCCTCCCACTCAAATTTAACTCCTGCTCCTCACATTTTGAGGGCATGAATAACAAAAGAATTTTAGCATGAATAATAAAATAATGCAAGGCGTTGTCCAGAATTCTTCTAGCCAATCTTCTCGATTTGTGAAAAGTCCAGCTCTACCGGAGTTTCCCTGCCAAACATATTAACATGAACCTTCAGTTTTTGTTTATCAACATCTATATGCTCAATAGTCCCTGTGAAATCAGTAAACGGCCCATCAGTGACACGGATATTTTCTTTTAATTCAAAGTCTATTTGAACAACAGACTCACTAACACCCATACGTTTCAATACCGCTTCTGCTTCTTCAGGAAGTAGAGGGGTAGGCTTTGTTCCACCACCACTGGAACCAATAAAACCTGTCACCCCCGGTGTGTTACGAACAACATACCAGGAATCATCTGTCATAACCATTTCTGTTAGAACATAACCAGGGAAAAACTTCTTTTTAACAATTTTCTTTTTCCCGTTTTTAATTTCGGTTTCTTCATCCTCCGGAACCATGACTCTGAAGATTTTGTCCTCCATCCCCATTGTTTCCACACGCTTTTCCAAATTCATTTTTACTTTGTTTTCATACCCGGAATACGTATGAACAACATACCAATTTTTTTCCATTCGAACAGGACAATGTAATTTGCCCTTCCCTCCCTTGATTTAATTTGTATATTTTATATCAATACATTTGATTTTTTTACCCCAATATTAAAAAACCCGATAGTCCGGGTTTTTCCAATTAGCAATATTATTTTCATTATAGCATAATTACACCGGAATTATTCAACTAATCCCTTAAAGTAAATTTAGTACTTGTGTAATCCCAAGATCAATCAGGAAGAAAAATACCGCTACAAATGTTACAGTTGTCAGAACGGTTATGGTATAGCTTGTTAATTCCTTACTCTTCGGCCAGCTAACCTTTTTCATTTCCCTTGATACATTTTTTAAAAACTTGAACATGCCTGTACCCCCAAACTATATCTACAAAAGAACTGTTTTATATTTTATTTTGTCTCACGATGCAGTGTATGCTCTCCACATGTTTTGCAGTATTTACGCGATTCTAATCGCTCGGGTGTTGTGGATGCATTTTTAGCGGTAGCATAATTTCTGCTTGAACATACAGCACACGCTAAAGTGACCTTTTTACTCATTATATCACCCCACATTTAGGGTTGGTTAAATTACTGAATTACTATAAATGTAGCATGGTTAGAAATCTGTGTCAATGTACGAAAAGCGTGGTTTCACTATTTCTAAAAGCTTTCTTCATTTGCTTCCATTGCTTCCATTAACTGCTCAAGCTTTCGTTTCACACGCTGAAGTGCATTATCAATTGATTTCACGTGTCGGTTTAATTCAACTGAAATCTCCTGGTATGTACGGCCATCCAGATATAAATGGAGAACTTCCTTTTCTAACTCGCTTAATAATTCTGATAATTTTAGTTCCATATCCCCGAACTTTTCCCTGTTTACCAATAATTCCTGTGGATCTACCGCTTTTGATCCTGCAATCACATCCAACAACGTTCGGTCTGATTCTTCATCATAAATTGGTTTATCCAATGATACATACGAATTAAGTGGAATATGCTTTTGTCTTGTTGCTGTTTTAATTGCTGTAATAATTTGTCTTGTAACACAAAGCTCTGCAAATGCCTTAAATGAAGAGAGCTTGTCCCCATCATAATCCCGTATTGCTTTATAAAGTCCAATCATTCCTTCTTGAATAATATCCTCTTTATCAGCACCAATCAGAAAATAGGTACGTGCTTTTGCCCACACAAAATTTCTATACTTTTGGATTAAGAAATCAAGCGCATGGCTGTTTCCCTGATGAATCAGTTGTATAATTTCATCATCAGCAAGCTCACTTAAGCTGTCATTATTTATCTCTAATTGCTCGACAATCACCAAGAAAGACCCCCTGACTACAATGCAGTCACTTTAAAATCATTATACATAAGCTCACGAAGTGCGTCAATACAATATAAAAGCGATTTCATAAATTTAAGAGGGGGAATAGAAATAATTCATCTATCTCCCCTTCTCCACTTTTCAAATTTTTCAAGTATATCCTGATCAAGGGCAATCTTTGATTGGGGTCGTATTTTTTTATGGCTTTCTATTGTTTCTTCGATTTCTTTTTCAATATTTTTTAATTCAATTAAGAGTTCACGAGATGATTTACGTAAGGCACCCTGACCAAAAATAATCCGCTGTTCAGCATAGTCAGAAGTTGCCACATATACTTGAGTGCGTATATTTTTTAGTTTTCTTGTTAATTTCTCTATACATTCATCAGCTGTTTCTTTTTCTTTTGTGAAAATAATTTCCACTTTTCGTGTGTTTAGTTTACTTTCAATACCACGTACATAATAGGCATCAAATACTATAATTACTCGATGGCCAGAGTATGCCTGGTATTCTGCCATCAACTCAATTAACCGATCACGGGCATGACCCATGTCTTTTTCTTTTAGCTGCTGCAGCTCTTCCCATGCCCCGATAATATTATAGCCGTCTACTACTAAAACGATCATATCTACTCACCAATTGGAAACCTTTTGCGATATATTTCGTAAAGCAGGAGGCTGCATGCGACAGATGCATTAAGTGATGAAACCTGACCTCTCATTGGCAGGCTGACAGTCCAATCACATTTTTTCTTAACCAGACGGCTGATCCCTTTTCCTTCATTACCGATTACGAGAGCGATCGGTAATTCACCATCAAGCACACGGTAATCCTCTGTTGCATCTGCTTCTGTACCAACAACCCATACATTTCGCTCTTTTAGTTCATCGATTGTATTCGCAATATTGGTTACCCTGGCAACAGGAATATGTTCCATTGCACCCGCAGCAGTTTTTGCAACGGAAGACGTGAGTCCAACAGAACGTCTTTTTGGAATAATTACGCCATGAACACCCGTAGCATCAGCTGTTCGTAAAATGGACCCTAAGTTATGCGGATCCTCCAGCTCGTCCAATACAATAAAAAAAGGAGCTTCATTTTTCTCATTTGCTTTATCAAACAGATCTTCAATTGACGCATATTCATAGGACGCCACGTAAGCAATAACACCTTGGTGATTTCCATCCGAAAGCTGCTCCAATTTGCTTTTTGGCACCTTTTGCACAATTGTTCCAGCTTGTTTAGCCAGCTGGTGAAGCTTAGCATGTGTATTTGAATTTAATTGTTCCAAAACTAAAACTTTGTTAACCGAACGTCCCGACCTTAATGCTTCCATAACAGGGTTTTTCCCAATAATCATTTCTGGCTCCATGCTATACATCTCTCCCTTCAATGAATCCAACTGCAGCTTGCAGCAATTCCCTTAGTCTCTCTTGATTTTTTAAAAGATAATGATAACCAATTAATGCTTCGAATGCTGTAGAGTAGCGATATGTTTGTACACTTGTATTTTTGGGGATAGAGCCAGATTTTGCATTTCTTCCCCTGGCAACTACCCGCCCCTCTTCCTCTGTGAGATACTCATTTTCCAACCAATTCAATACTATAGCAGCCTGTGCCTTTCCTGCTACAAAAGTAATGGCATGTTGATGAAGCTGATTTGGTTTCACCTGTCCTGTACGCAGCAAATGCTCACGTACATGTAATTCGTATACAGCATCACCCATATAAGCGAGGGCTAAACTTTTCATTTGTTTTACTTCAAGATCCATATTAGCCCCTTTTCCAGCGAATTCCCTGGGCCGTATCTTCCAGGATAATGTTTTTTTCTTTCAGCATATCTCTTATTTCATCTGCACGGGCAAAGTTACGTGCGCTTCTTGCTTCATTTCTTTCTTCAATTAATGCCTCAATTTCTTCATCAAGGAGTACAGAGTCCTCCTGTAACGTAATTCCCAGCACAGAAAGCAGAGTGGTAATCGCCTCCTGGAATGCCTCGATCACATTGGATGATGTCTGGTTTGACTGTAAGTAAACATTGGCTTCTTTCGTTAAATCAAATAAAACAGAAATCGCATTTGCTGTATTAAAATCATCATCCATTTCCTTTTCAAATTGCTGTTTAAAGGCATTTACTTTCTCTAACCATTTATTCGTATCCTTTTCTAAATTTAAGCTTGATTCTTTCCGGTGCTCTAAATTAGAATAGGCTGTTTTAATACGATCTAAACTGTTATGAGCCCCTTCCAATAATTCCTCGGTGAAATTAATTGGGTTTCGGTAATGGACACTTAGCATAAAGAAACGCAAAACCTGCGGATCATGCTGTTCGATTAAGTCCCTTGTTAATACAAAATTCCCAAGTGATTTTGACATTTTTTCATTATCAATATTTATATAGCCATTGTGCATCCAGTAATTTGCAAAGGACTTCCCATTCATTGCTTCCGATTGGGCAATTTCATTTTCATGATGCGGGAAGGTTAAATCCTGTCCACCTGCATGAATATCGATCGTTTCACCAAGGTATTTCTTAGCCATTGCAGAACATTCGATATGCCAACCGGGTCTTCCCTCTCCCCACGGAGACTCCCATGCTATTTCTTCATCTTTTGCCCTTTTCCATAATGCAAAGTCAAGTGGGTCTTCTTTTTTCTCTCCGATTTGAATTCTGGCTCCAGAGCGCAATTCATCAATGGATTGATGGGATAGTTTGCCATAGCCTTCAAATGAACGTGGTTTAAAATAAACATCTCCATCCACACTATAGGCATAGCCTTTTTCAACAAGTGCAGCAATAAAATGGATAATGTCATCCATCGTATCCATTACACGTGGATTATGGGTTGCTTTTTTGACACCTAATGCACCAACATCCTCCAAATATGCATCGATGAATCGATTCGCGATATCCGGAACTTCTTCACCCAATTCCTTTGCAGTTTTAATAATTTTATCGTCTACATCAGTAAAGTTTAATACATAATCAACATCGTACCCTTTGTATTCAAAATATCTGCGTACAGCATCAAAAACAATCGCAGGGCGGGCATTTCCAATATGAATATAATTATATACTGTTGGTCCACAGACGTACATGCTGACTTTGCCTTCTTCCAATGGCGTGAACGCTTCTTTTTTACGAGTTAACGTGTTATAAACTGTTATCGACATTTGAATTACCCTCTTTCAACTTTGCAATTTCTGCTCTTAATTCATCAATTTCCTGTTGTAAATGTTGACAACGATCAGCAACCGGATCAGGAATTTTATGATGATCCAAATCTCTTCTTACTTTCTCCCCATTTTGTTTCACTACTCGCCCAGGGATACCAACAACTGTTGTGTGATCCGGAACATCCTTTAATACAACCGATCCACCACCGACCTTTGCACTTTCCCCGATCGTAATGGATCCAAGTATTTTAGCACCTGTGGATATAAGCGCATTATCCTTAATAGTAGGATGCCTTTTCCCCTTTTCATTACCTGTTCCACCTAAAGTAACCCCTTGGAATACAGTAACATTATCACCAATTTCGCAGGTTTCTCCAATAACTACACCCATCCCATGATCGATAAAGAAGCGTCTGCCGATGATTGCCCCCGGATGGATTTCAATACCTGTAAAAAATCGGCTTACCTGCGAAATGACTCGTGCAATGAAAAATAGTTTCTTTTTATAGAAGGCATGTGCTATACGATGAGACCAAATCGAATGCAGACCTGAATATGTCAAAAAAACTTCAATATATTTGCGAGCTGCTGGATCCTGTTCAAACACAACATCCATATCCTCTTTCATCCGTTTAAAAATTCCCATTCATAAACCTCCCCTGCCTGGATTTATAAAGTATCTCTGAAAAAATATAAAAAGCGCCCCTGTGCAGTAATTACACAGAGACGCTTTAATTTGCGCGGGTCCCACTCTGTTTGGTGGAGAATTCTCTCACCCAACTCGTGCTCTTATAACGGTAGAATACCGCCGTTATGTACTGTATTTCCATAACGGACTCCGAGGGGCACTTCAAAAACGATGCTTTAAAATCACTTGCAGCCAGTGGTGATTCTCTCTGAATAAAACATTCGTCTTTTACTTTTCCTCTTCAACGTTCAAGTTTTTGTATTATTACTATATTACATTCTGTCTTGTTTGTGAATCAATTAAGCTCCTAATTGCCTTAAAACTTTATCAAGGCGCTCAAGAATCACTTCTTTTCCTAATAGTTCTATTGCCAATGGCAGCTCAGGACCATGCGCTTGTCCTGTAGTAGCAACACGGATGGGCATAAATAATTTCTTCCCTCTATGTCCGGTTTCTTTTTGAGTTGCTTTGAATTGTGCTTTAATAGTGTCCTTTGTAAAATCATCCAAGTGAATTAATTTATCCGCAAAGACCTGCAAGACCTCAGGCACCTGCTCACCTTTTAGCACATCCATAGAACCTTCATCAAATGTAATCTCATTATTAAAGAACATATCTGTTAATTCAACAATCTCCTGACCATATCTCATTTGTTCCCGGTACAGGGTAATTACTTTTTCTGCCCATTCCTTTTGTTTCTTATCCATATTTTCCGGAAGCCTGCCCGCTTCGATTAAGTACGGCATTGCCAGATCAATAACTTTTTCAAGCTCAGATGCTTTAATATATTCATTGTTCATCCACTTAAGTTTATGTCGATCAAAAATCGCTGCTGATGTTGACAGACGCTCAGGATCAAAAATCTCAATCAATGTCTTTTTATCAAAAATTTCCTCTTCCCCGACCGGAGACCAGCCAAGTAATGTAATAAAATTAAATAACGCTTCAGGTAAATATCCCAGATTACGATATTGCTCTATAAATTGTAAAATATGCTGATCACGTTTACTTAGTTTCTTTCGTTCTTCATTTAAAATTAATGTCATATGGCCAAATGTTGGTGCTTCCCAGTCGAATGCGTGATATACCATCATTTGTTTTGGTGTATTGGAAATATGTTCTTCTCCGCGAAGGACATGGGTGATTTGCATTAAGTGATCATCAATCGCTACAGCGAAATTATATGTCGGGATACCATTTTTCTTCACGATAACCCAATCACCGAAATCACTTGACTCAAATGTGATTTTTCCGCGTACCAGATCATTAAATGTATAGTTTTTGTTTGCAGGAACGCGCATACGAATGCTAGGCTTCAGGCCCTCTGCTTCAAATGCAGCGATTTGTTCAGGAGTCAGATCACGATGTGCTCCCGAATACTTTGGAACTTGTCCATTCGCACGCTGCTGCTCACGTTCTGCTTCTAATTCCTCTTCTGTTACATAGCATTTATAAGCCAGGTTTCTTTCAAGTAATTCATTTACATATTTATTATATAATTCCAATCGCTCGGTTTGACGGTATGGGCCATATTCTCCACCAATATCAGCACCTTCATCCCACTCGATACCAAGCCATTTTAAAAAGGTAAGCTGACTTTCTTCGCCACCTTCCACATTTCGTTTGTCATCGGTATCCTCAATACGAATAATAAATTTTCCATCAAAATGCTTGGCATATAAATAGTTAAATAACGCTGTTCTTGCATTCCCAATGTGCAAATGGCCAGTTGGGCTTGGCGCGTATCTTACACGAACTTCTTTAGTCATGACGTGAGCCCCTTCCTGAATTTAAAAAATATATTTGTGATTTTATTTGGCTGTTTTCGCATAGATTTGGACTTGTTGTTATCCGCCCCGTAGTCGATAGAAAATGCGACACAGTGAAAATTCTTTTGCAAACGCTGGTTGAGTGCAAAGATTCGCTCCGGAAATATACTTCGCTTTCCGCGGGCGGCTGGTGAGCCTCCTCGTGCTACGCACTGCGGGGTCTCACCTATGCCTTTCCTCCCGCAGGAGTCTTCGTATATTTCCTACGCTGGGATTCCAGTTACTGCCGATGAACTATATTAGTTATTAATATTCAAAACATCGAATACCACCTCACCAGTTCGGGTGAGCGGAGGGCGGTGACTCCTGCGGGAATAGCACGTGTCCGAAGACCCCGCAGAGTGGTTTTCTCGAGGAGGCTGAGGCCGTGCCCTAAGGATGCGCATCCGCCCGGAGCGATCCCGAACGGCGTTTATAGCAAATATTTGTAATTACTTCGCAGTTTATATCAACTGAGAAGGTTAAAAAGCAAAGTATTTTGTTGGGGCGAACGAAGTGCAGTCCCAAAGTTTACGAAAAGAGCCTTTTATTTTAATTAATGTAATAAAAAATGATAACACTGTATGTTATCATTTTTTTACTGTTTCATCTATAAGTTATACCCTTTTTACAAAGCTTTTTCAAGTAATTTTGGTTTTGCGAAAATCATTCTGCCTGCCGAGGTTTGTAATACACTCGTGATTAATACTTCGATCGTTTTGCCGATATAATCTCTGCCTTCTTCTACAACGATCATCGTACCATCATCTAAATAGGCAATTCCCTGATTATGCTCTTTTCCATCCTTGATTACCTGTACCATTAATTCTTCACCAGGTAATACAACAGGTTTCACAGCATTTGCGAGGTCATTAATATTCAACACACTGACCCCTTGCAGGTCACAAACTTTATTTAAATTAAAATCATTTGTTACCACAATACCATTAATCACTTTAGCTAGTTTAATTAGTTTACTGTCAACCTCATGAATTTCCTCAAAATCGCCTTCGTATATTTCCACTTTAACCGGCAGCTCTTTCTGAATACGATTTAGCACGTCCAGCCCACGGCGACCTCTGTTACGCTTTAAAGCATCTGATGAATCAGCAATATGCTGCAGTTCTCCTAATACAAACTGTGGGATAACAAGTGTTCCTTCCAGAAAATTAGTCTGACATATATCTGCTATCCGACCATCAATAATAACACTGGTATCCAATATTTTTGGCTTCGGTTGATCTTGATCGGAATCCTCTGCTGCAACCTTTTTCTTATCCCGGTCTTTTTTATTTATATTTAAAAAATTACTGAATTCTTCTCTACGTCTAAAACCAACCTGAAATCCGAAGTAACCTAGTAAAATCATAATAAACAATGGCAATAACTGCGAAATAATTTCGATATTAATATCCTGTAATGGCATATTGATAAAATAAGCAATTACTAACCCGACAATTAAGCCTATACTTCCAAAAAACAAATCTGCAGCCGGTAGCTTAATTAGTGCTTCTTCGATCCATCTTAAAAATCCTACAATATAACTTGCCAGCCAATAAGAAATAATAATAAATATAATTGCACCAATTAATGTACCTAAATATGGGGATGCCACCCATTTTGCATCAGTAAAATCTAATAAATTAATAATATCCGGTACGTATAAGTACCCAATACTACCACCCAAAATGATAAAAAATAAATGAACAATCTTTTTTAGCACCACTGTCACCTCCTAACCTTTATTATTACCTTTTAAAACCAAAATTAATCCTAAAAAAGTAAAAATAGACTATGATATCAAGTAAAGCATAGCATAACCGGATAAAATATTCAATTTATAAAACGTTTAATCTTATCACATTCATTTTATAATAGCAAATAAAGATTCTCCTTGATTATCTTGCCAGTCCTGTATCCAATGCTTCCTGAACCGTATTCACTCCAATAACCTCAATGCCCTTCGGTGTTGTCCAACCATCCAGATTTCTCTTCGGACATATCACCCGTTTAAATCCAAGCTTAGCCGCTTCCTGTACACGTTGCTCAATACGGGATACACGTCTTATTTCCCCGGTTAAACCTACTTCACCAACGAATATATCTTCAGGCTTGGTTGGCTGATTGCGAAAGCTTGAAGCAATGCTTACAGCTAATGCTAAATCAATTGCCGGTTCATCAAGCTTTACTCCACCTGCAACCTTGATATATGCATCCTGATTTTGCAGCATCAATCCTACCCGTTTTTCCAGTACAGCCATTAGTAATGGAACACGATTTGCATCGACCCCTGTGGCCATTCTACGCGGATTTCCAAAACTGGAGGGTGAAATTAATGCCTGAATTTCCACGAGCACGGGCCTTGTACCTTCCATTGACGCAACAACAGTTGAACCGGCAGCCCCCTGGGAACGCTCTTCTAAAAATATCTCTGAAGGGTTCATTACTTCACGAAGACCCTCTTCCTTCATTTCAAAAATGCCCATTTCATGCGTGCTTCCAAAACGGTTCTTAACTCCACGTAAAATACGGTAGGTATGATGTCTTTCCCCTTCAAAATAAAGTACTGCATCAACCATATGCTCAAGTAATCTTGGACCAGCAATGGCTCCCTCTTTCGTTACATGACCAACAATGAAGATCGGAATACCATTTGTTTTCGCTATTTTCATCAGTTCGCTTGTACACTCCCTGACCTGCGAGACACTTCCTGGTGCACTGGAAACTTCCTCGCGAAAAACTGTCTGAATGGAATCGATCACAACAAACGATGGTCGAATTTCCTCAATTTGTTTTGTAATATCGAATAAGTTTGTTTCCGATAAGACATATAATAAATCAGCTTTTACCCCAAGTCTATCAGCACGAAGCTTCGTTTGACGGGGAGATTCCTCACCTGAAACATAGAGAACCGGAAGCTGTTTCTCGGCCAGTTGGGAGGATATTTGCAGGAGTAATGTTGATTTTCCAATACCAGGGTCTCCACCAATTAAAACTAAAGACCCAGGGACAACCCCACCACCAAGTACACGGTTAAATTCCTTCATTGATGTCGTTACACGCGGTTCTTTTTGTGATTCAATTGATGTGATTTTTTCTGGCTTCCCTGTTGATTTTGAGCCCACATTAAATGTATGCCTACCTCGTACATTCGATGCTTCGATTTCTTCGACTAATGTGTTCCATTCATTACAGCCTGGACATTTCCCCATCCATTTAGCAGATTCATATCCACATTCCTGACAGACATACTTCGTTTTACGTTTAGCCAAATTTCTCTATCCCTTCATATCTCTATTATAAACGATTTTCTCAAGTTTAAGGTTACAGGTTTCTATCAATTTCATTCTAAATTTCCCATAGTCCTGCCACAATTACATAGTACCATGGATAAGTATTTTTATTAATTATAGAAAAAGCCAGAAGATGGATCTCTTCTGGCTTTTTAAGCAGAAATTTTTAAAATAAATCTCTTATTTATGGAAGAATGATAAATTCCCCTTTATTATTCAGGCCTATTTTTACTTTTTGGCCTTTGGCAATGGTTTCTTTAAGCATTTCCTCTGACAGTAAATCTTCTATATTCTTTTGGATGGACCTGCGTAGAGGACGCGCTCCATATTCCGGGTCAAATCCTTCATTTGCAATCTTTTCAATCGCTTTATCGGTTAAAGACAGCTCTATTTCCTGATCCCTTAATCTGCGTTTTAATTGTTCAGCCATCAGAATTACAATATCCTTCATATGTTTTCTTTCCAGTGAATGGAACACAATCGTTTCATCAACCCGGTTTAAGAATTCAGGACGGAAGGCTTTTTTCAGCTCATCCATGACCTTTTTCTTCATGTCACCATATCCCTGGCCTTCTTCATCAAGATTGAATCCAACATATTTATTTCGCTGCAGTTCACTTGCTCCAACATTGGATGTCATGATAATAACGGTATTCCGAAAATCAACAACGCGCCCTTTTGAATCTGTTAGACGCCCATCCTCTAATACTTGTAATAAAATATTAAATACTTCCGGATGTGCTTTTTCAACTTCATCAAGTAAGACAACTGAATATGGCTTTCTGCGTACTTTTTCTGTAAGCTGGCCACCTTCTTCGTAACCAACATAACCTGGAGGAGATCCTACCAAGCGGGAAGTGGCGTGTCTTTCCATGTATTCTGACATGTCAATGCGGATCATTGCATCTTCATCTGCAAACATTGCCTCTGCCAAAGCACGGGCAAGCTCCGTTTTACCAACACCTGTTGGCCCAAGGAAGATAAACGAACCAATAGGACGTTTAGGGTCTTTTAATCCAGCACGTGCCCTGCGAATTGCTTTAGAAACAGCATTAACCGCTTCTTCCTGACCAATCAGACGGTTATGCAGGATTTCCTCCATATTTAACAAGCGATCACTTTCATCCTTCGTAAGCTTGGAAACCGGTACCCCGGTCCAAATGGATACAACACTGGCGATATCCTCCACAGTTACTTCCGAATCTGTTTGACCCTGTTTTTCTTTCCATTCATTTTTCGTCTCTTCCAGCTCTTCACGAAGACGTTGTTCGGAGTCTCGTAAGGATGCTGCTGTTTCAAATTCCTGACTTTGTACTGCTGCATCTTTTTCTTTACGCACTTCTTCCAGCTTCTGTTCCAATTCCTTCAAGTTTGGTGGAACTGTATAAGAATGCAAGCGGACTTTTGACCCCGCCTCATCAATCAGATCAATTGCTTTGTCCGGCAGAAAACGATCCGTGATATAGCGGTTGGAAAGATTTGCTGCTGCATCAATAGCTTCATCCGTGATTGTTACACGATGATGTGCCTCATAACGGTCACGCAGTCCATTTAAAATTTGTACCGTTTCTTCCAGTGTCGGTTCATCCACTTGAATTGGCTGGAATCTACGCTCAAGCGCTGCGTCTTTTTCAATATATTTACGATATTCATCCAATGTCGTTGCACCAATACATTGTAATTCACCACGGGATAGAGATGGTTTTAAAATATTCGAAGCATCAATCGCTCCTTCTGCACCACCGGCACCGATTAATGTATGCAATTCATCAATAAATAGAATAATATTGCCCGCCTGGCGAATTTCCTCCATCACTTTTTTCAAACGGTCTTCAAATTCCCCACGATATTTAGTACCTGCAACTACTGTCCCCATATCAAGTGTCATTACACGTTTGTCTCTTAAAGTTTCCGGAACCTCATTATTAATAATTTGCTGTGCCAATCCTTCTGCCACAGCTGTTTTACCAACACCGGGCTCTCCGATTAAAACAGGGTTGTTTTTTGTACGTCTGCTTAATACTTGAATAACACGTTCAATTTCCTTACTGCGGCCAATAACCGGATCGATATTGCCTTCTTTTGCACTAACAGTCAGATCTCTTGCCAAAGAATCAAGTGTCGGTGTATTTGCACTTGTTTGCTGTCCACGACCCTGTCTGCCTGCCTGGGATTCATTACTGCCCAAGAGCTGAAGCACTTGCTGTCTTGCTTTATTTAAACTCACACCAAGATTATTTAATACACGTGCAGCAACACCCTCACCTTCACGAATTAATCCGAGTAGGATGTGCTCTGTACCAACATAGGAGTGACCAAGCTTTCTTGCTTCATCCTGGGATAATTCAACTACTTTTTTAGCACGGGGTGTATAATGGATCGATTGCATCGGCTGTTTCCCAACACCGATAAGTTTTTCCACTTCTTCCTGAATTTTTGGTACCTCAAGGCCTAAAGATTGCAATGCTTTAGCTGCAATTCCTTCTCCTTCACGTACAAGTCCCAACAGGATATGCTCTGTACCAATATTATTATGGCCTAATCGAACAGCTTCCTCCTGTGATAGTGCCAATACCTTTTGTGCTCTTTCTGTAAAACGTCCAAACATCATATAGAATTTCCTCCCTATCTATTTCTCCAATTGTAATCGTTCACGTATAAGAGATGCCCTTAGTACATCACGTTCGTTTGCTGTTAATGTCTTCTTCGCATATTGCTGCAGGAACCCTGGCTGTGTAAGAACCATCAATTCATTAAGTATATTTCGTGACACATTTTTAATGAGTCCCAGGTCAATTCCCAGTCGGACATTGGACAAGCAGCTGGCAGCTTCCTTTGATTCAATAATCCTGCTATATTCCAAAACACCATAAGAACGATAAATTCTATCTTCCAATTTTGTACCCGATTGTTCCATTAAATGGTTGCGTGCTTTTCTTTCATGTCCAATTAATTGTCTAACAACACTTTCCAAATCATCAATGATATCCTCTTCTGATTTCCCCAGTGTAATTTGATTTGAGATTTGAAAAATACTTCCCATTGCTTCACTGCCTTCCCCATAAATGCCGCGAACGACAAGTCCTAATTGGTTAATAGCAGGAATCATTCGATTGATTTGTTTCGTCATCGAAAGTGCTGGCAGATGCATCATAACCGATGCGCGCATGCCTGTACCAACATTTGTTGGACAACTAGTTAAATATCCTCTCGTTCCATCAAAAGCGTAATTAATTTTCTCCTCCAGCCAATCATCAAACTCAAATGCCTTTTTTAAAGCCTTGTTTAATTGAAATCCAGGGAAATACAGCTGAATACGGATATGGTCCTCTTCATTAATCATGACAGACACTTGTTCATTTTTAGATATAAGTGTTGCTGCTGCCTGTGCATGTTTTGCTAAATGTGGACTGATCAAATGCTTCTCAACCAGCACCCGCTTTTCTACTGCAGTTAAATCGCTTATTGGAATAAATGCAAAATCCTCATAATCCTCAAATGACTGATGATCATATTGTTCCTTAAAAAAATCACGAATTCCTTCCAGTTTGTCCAGATCAGCCAATATCGGATAGGAAACCTCCGAGAAGTTTCTGGCCAGCCGTATTCGACTACTTAAAACAATATCGCCGTCCGGTCCTTCTTCACGCATCCATGGACTAATCGCTTCATTCATAAAATGCTGTAATGTCATTAATTATCACCCGCTTCCGAATCTCCTTGATGATTTTCCAATGCTCTAATTTTATCTCTCACTTGTGCAGCTTCTTCAAAGGCTTCTGATTCAATTAAATCCTGCAATTCAGTTTTGTAGTCTTCCAATTGTTTCTTTTTATGCAAATCCCCGCCTTTGCGTTTAGGAATTTTACCAAAGTGCTTGGTATTTCCGGAATGTACACGGCGGAATATTGGATCCAGTCGCTGGGCAAAGGTTTCATAACAAGCCGCACAACCAAATTTACCGATCCGTTTAAATTCCGAAAATGTCATTTCACATTTTGGACATTGAAGCTCATGCACTTGTTGAAATGTATGATCCTGATGGCTCCCCACTTTAGTGGAATCAAAACTAAATAAGCCGGAAAGCAAATTATGAAGAGAGTACCCATCTTCCGGATACGTCATATATCCCTTTTCCTTCGCACAAACCTCACAAACATGAACCTCAGTTTTATTGCCATTAATCACTCGGGTAAAATGAAGTGTAGCTGGCCTTTGCTGGCATTCCTGACATTTCACTTTATTTTTCCCCCTTTTTATTTGTTTAGATATTTTAAGGTTGTTAACATCGCTGTCAGCACACGTGCACGTATTTCATCACGGAGTGGAAGCTGAAATGCTAACGTATTTCTACCAATCGCACTTAGAATAATTTTTGCTTCACGTGCGGTAATTATTTCTTCTTCAAGAAGTCGCTCAAGTACATCGACGGAGGCTTGTTGTGTTACTTTAGGGTTTATCATTTCTATAATTTCATCGATAAGTTCTGATTTATCCTGATGTATTATACGTATAATCCGAATATAGCCACCTCCACCACGCTTACTTTCTACTATATACCCTTTTTCCATAGTAAATCTCGTGTTAATCACATAATTAATTTGTGAGGGAACACACTGAAATTGTTCAGCTATTTCACTTCGTTTAATTTCGATTACATTTTGGCCTTTGGATTGTAAAATCTGTTTTAAATACTTTTCAATTACATCCGAAATATTACTCAAGGAGCCCACACCCCCACTTTATGATATAAGTCTTTGACTTTGACTATCTTTGACTTTATTTTTATTATACTTTAAATTATGTAAGATGCAAACACATTGGTCCTATGTATATATTTTAGACAAAAAAAAGAAAAACAAACGGAGAAAAAATATTATTTCAAAGATTTAATCATTAAAGTCTGGCGAAATGCCAAGCTTTTTTACACTGATAGGAAGACTTTTTTAGGAAATCAGTATAAGAACAGGCTTTGTGCTTTCGCCATTAAGGCTTGGCGATAAGCCAAGTTTTCTAAGATAACTTGGTATTCGCTTTAGGTTGGGCGATGCCTTGGTTCAGGCGAAAATACTTTCCGTCTGCAACCTGAATTTGCTCCGAAGTATTACTCATGCACAAAGGAATATGAAAAGCTTGTCACCGGCCGGCAGTCACATTTATAATTATAATTCAGAGATATTCTTTACATGGTCTATTTTGGAAATTTCGTTAAATAAGGAAACACGATCCAGTTCTTTTTTTCTTTCAATTTTAATGAAGATATTCCTTACGTTATTTTCTACTTTTATAATTTCAACATTTTTTATGGTTAAGTCGAACGCTTCAAAAACTGCCACGACATTATTAATTTTCAGTTCGGGTAATGCAACAATTTCAATTATATTATTCGTGGTTCTTCCTTTGGTAAAAAGTCTTTCAAAATTATTAAGAAAAATTAAGCTTAATAAAATGACCAGTGTTGTAAAAACTGCTGCTGCATACATTCCTGCACCAACAACCAATCCGATTCCTGCGACTGTCCAAATGGAAGCAGCAGTAGTCAATCCGCGAATCGTTCCACCGTAAACAATAATTGTGCCGGCACCGAGGAAACCAATCCCACTAATTACATAGGACGGAATTCTGGCAGGATCAAAACGAACATTATCATATGCTTCAATAAATGCCTCAAATCCATATAAGGATAATAGCATCATTAAACAAGCCCCCACCCCTACAAGAATATGTGTGCGAAAACCAGCCGAGTGATTTTTTAATTCACGCTCAAACCCAATCAGTCCTGATAAAACCAATGCGATTAACACACGGGTCATTATTGTTAGAAAATCATCCCCTAAAGCTTGATCTAAAAAAGCATCCAATTCCCGCATCTCCTTTTATCCTCTATTTTTCTATCTTACAATATAATTATAAAAAGTTATAGTAAAAATGATTTGAATATTATATTTATATGTATGAAGCACCTTTTAAATAATGGCTTTTTTTTCGTATTCCCCCACCGAAACCTGAATACACTTCATTTTTTTAGCGGGAGGCTTCGTGATTCTCCTTGTATGCAGCTCAGCAGAGGTTGGCCCCATTGTTAATTTACTGAGCAGAAAAAGGAATGCATTTGCAGCAGTCCATCTTCGTGAGGAAGTGTGTATGGATTTTCAAGGGTTATATGGTATCCGGACCACTATTCAAATAATTTAACATGATTAGCGGGGAAAAATTCTTCTAATGATCAAAACAGGGAGCATACAGCTCACTATATACCCAGTTGACCCAGTTGTGTTAGAATTTTACTTTAAATATCGCAATTATAGTGACCTAACGGAAAGTTGATATTTTCTACTTTCCCTCTACTATTATTCAGAAATAAAAAAGAGTGGGGTTTTCTAATATCAAACCAGTATTCAGGTTTGATATTAACTAAAGAAGATTACATTAACATAAGTTTCGATATCATTTTAATAGAAGTATGAGAATATAAAAAAGCTAAGAAGAATTGTTTTCTTCTTAGCTTTTATCATTTGCCTGGCGACGTCCTACTCTTGCAGGGACAAAGTCCCAACTACCATCGGCGCTGAAGAGCTTAACTTCTGTGTTCGGTATGGGAACAGGTGTGACCTCTTCGCTATTGCTACCAGACATTCCTTAA
>NZ_NPOA01000018.1 GCF_002287375.1 Virgibacillus profundi
CAGCAGGCCCGAACAATTGTTTCAGTTAATTGGGTGGGTTTAGTTTAGTGCGCTCTTTTTAACCTTTAATGCCAGTTTTTATCTTTTTCTTTTATCATTTTTTACTTGACTTATCACCACAAGTCTTAAAATTCTCTCTGTTCAAACACCCTTTTCATAAAGCTGTTTGCATACAAACCACCGAAAAAATGATATAGTGTTCTAATACAATATGTACGGATAGCCATCTGCGTTAGGGGAGAATATTTTTGTCAAAAAGCAATTCATTAACACCATTAAAAATGCTATTATTTAGCTTTCATGCAACAAATACAATTATTCTAAGTTACTTGCCATTATATTTAAAATATAAAGGACTGAACGGTACTGAAATTGGCTGGGTATTAGCAGTTGGCCCACTTGCTTCAATCGTCGCCCAACCATTTTGGGGATATATGAGTGATAAATATAAAACAGTAAAACGAATTCTCCAAATCTGTATTGTCGGACTTCTCATTACCAGTGTATTATTCTTTCAGATGGATGCATTGATTGCTATTCTTTTAATGGGTGCTGTTTTCTACTTTTTCGTTACACCTATTGGGGCACTCGGAGACAGTCTGGCACAGCGAAGAGCAGATGATTTGGGTATTTCCTTTGGAACAATCCGGATGTGGGGATCCGTCGGCTTTGCCACCTCATCCCTTGTAATTGGTGAAATCCTGACAAGAGTCGGAATCCAATATATGATCATTCCCTATTTATTTTTCGGTACGATTGCTCTTATTGTAACCTTTCGACTTACTGATGTGAAAGTGGATTCTGAACCTGTCCAGTTAAAAGATGTCACGACAATCATTAAAAGCAAGCCGTTTGTTATTTTCCTTTTATTCATTATGCTACTTAGTATTACGCATCGAGCGAATGACAGCTTTATGGGCTTATACATTGCACAGCTTGGCGGAAGTGAAGGATTAGTCGGACTCGCATGGTTTGTCGGCGTTCTTACAGAAGCAGCAGTATTTGCTACAGCAGGCTTTTGGTTCAAAAAATATCATCCGTTGATATTTATTATTATCGCAGGAGTTCTTTACAGTATCCGCTGGTTACTTTATTCCACGATAGATAACCCGATGTATATTGTTGCCCTGCAATTCACACATGGATTATCATTTGGCTTATTTTATTTAGCATCATTCAGTTATGTATCCAGACTTATACCAAAATTACTGCAATCGACCGGGCACCTGATATTTTTTGCAACATTTTTCGGAATATCAGGAATCATTGGCTCACTGGCTGGTGGTGCATTAATAGATACTTCTGGTGGTGGTACACTGTACTTCGGAATGGGAATACTGGCATTGGTTGGTACGATATTGCTTACGGTTTACCACGTGTTGCCATATGGAAAAGAATCGACTTCTTCACAAAAAGCTGAATAGGAAGTCTCTGAGAGCATCCACTTATGGTTGCTCTCATTCTTTTTTATTGCTTCAACGGAATTATTTCCTTAAAAAAGGAATCCTCATCCCAGTCAATTTTCCATTCATCGTTTATTTTTTCAATTCGCATTCTACCATCAAAGCTGAACTCCTCCACTACAGAATCATTCTGGATAAATTGTATCGTCATCTGATATTCCAGGTTCTTATTTGTTTCACTATTATCGGGAAGATCAATGAAATCCATTTTTATTTCCTTGACCGCTACATCGGCTTTACGGTTTTCCGCCTCAAAAATCGGTTGAAGCAACATTCGGTTGATTGACTGACGCTCCAACTCATCCTCTGTCAAATATTCCTTAACCCTTTCCTTTGAAAATTCAGTCATTTCAGGTAAATTCCCTAGTGTCTGCTCATACTCCACCGTATACTGTGCTTCCTTAAAATCTATTGCCAATGTATGGAGCTTATCTTTCAATTCTTCTGTATCACTGCAGGCAGCTAATAATCCTACAAATGCAATAAGGATCATTATCCCTTTTCTCATCTATTTACCCCCCCTGGCAAAACCCCTTACTACATCTTTCTATTTAAAGCGACAAAATTCCTGCATTTAATGATAATAAAAAGACCGATGCTAAAGTTTCAGCATCAGTCTTTTTATCATATGCTAGCTCAAGAAAATAAAATACAATACAAAGATGACAAACAATCCATACATAATCGGATGTATTTCTTTTGCGCGGCCTTTTAGAATCATCGTAATTGGATAGAAAATAAATCCAATCGCAATCCCTGTTGCAATACTATACGTTAGTGGCATCATTAAAACTGTAAAAAATGCCGGCACTGCTACTTCAAATTGATCCCATTCGATATTTTTCAGTGATGCTGCCATCATGACACCGACAATAATCAATGCTGGTGCAGTTACTTGCGGTGTCACAACACTTAATAATGGGGAGAAAAATATGGCCAAAAGGAAGAATCCCGCTGCAACTATTGCAGTAAATCCGGTTCTTCCTCCAACCCCAACTCCTGCAGTTGATTCCACATAGGAAGTTGTTGTTGATGTACCAATGCTCGCCCCTACTACTGTTGCTGCTGAATCAGCAAATAATGCTTTTCCCGCACGTGGAAGTTTATTATCTTTCATTAGTCCTGCTTGTGAGGCCACAGCAACGAGCGTCCCCGCCGTATCAAAGAAGTCAACAAATAGAAACGTTAAAATGACAACAAGCATTTCGATTGTAAAAATATCACCAAAATGTAAAAATGCCTGTCCAAATGTTGGCGCTAAGCTTGGCGCACCACTTACAATTTCTCCAAATCCTGAAGGTGTCGCAATCAATCCAAAGATCATGCCGACAACAGCAGTGATAATCATTCCATAAAAAATACCTGCTTTTATACCAAGTGTAAGTAAAATGACTGATACAACAAGACCAAATATTGCAAGTAGAACAGTCGGACTTGTTAAATCACCAATACCAAGTAAAGTAGCTTCATTGGCAACAACAATCTCTGCACTTTGTAATCCAACAAAAGCAATAAATAAACCAATTCCGGCACCAACAGCCATCTTCAAGTTAGCTGGAATTGCATTAATAATAATTTCCCTGATTCCTGTTAATGTTAATATGATAAAAATAATTCCTGATGCCAGAACCCCAGCTAACGCAGTTTCCCACGGAATACCAAACCCAAGAACAACGGTGTATGCAAAAAAAGCATTTAATCCCATACCAGGTGCAAGTACGATTGGATATTTAGCAATTACCCCCATAAATAAAGAACCTACTGCTGCTGCAATCGCTGTGGCTGCAAATACAGCCCCCTGATCCATGCCTGTTTCACCCAAAACAGATGGATTTACAAAAAGAATATAGGCCATCGCTAAAAATGTTGTCATACCAGCCATAAATTCTGTTTTATAATTTGTACCTAATTCCTCAAAACGGAAATATTTCTTCATTACAGCTTCCCCCTCGATGTTAGAAAACTTGGCATTCGCCAGCCTTTGGGCGAATTCCTTAGTTGCCTTATGCAGTAAGAAAGTATTTTGTAATTTCTTAACTGCCAAAAAAATAAAAGCCCTCATGGTCTATTATCCAGGAGCGCTACATTATCTATACAGGGAAAAGTAATTTTAAAAATGAAAGGAGCCATCTGCAACCTTGCAAATGGACATTATTTTAAAAAATCACTATACCTGCGTAGTCAGACTATTTACGGCAGTCTGGTAGAAACTCTGGGCCATATCCCCGAAATTATACGCTTTTTATTAAAATGTATTTTTATATTACTATTTTTATTATGGATTGTCAATGAAATCCGAATGATAATTGATTATTTTAGATTAATGTTCGTATTACTTAAATAATATTCGTTTCTATGCGAACGTCACTATGATGGCGCTTAAAATGGAGGGATTAAGTGAGAGTGGCGAGACTTTAATTGAGTGATAATTGTCTTTTCAAGTATTACAACCAACTCCTCAGCTTCCACCTGATGCCCTTCAAGACCCACCAACTAATACCATCAAATTTGTACTGCTAATCTTATTCCCACTCAGTACTATGCCTAAATTGAATGCGGCACTACAGCGTAAGTTAAATTTCGAAAATGTCAAGGAATAAATAAATAAATAAATAATATTCTTTTGATCAATCTTATCAATACTGAGGTTAAATACTTTGAACCCTAACAAAAAACAGAACCCCTTATAAAAAAGGATTCTAAGGTCTTATTTTCATTTCCACTCATGATTACTTTATAACCTTGGTTATATCCATTTTAGCATATAAAACTCTGTGAATTTCAACCACTTCTCCATTAACTACATAGAAAACAGCATAATTCTTAACTGGTAAAAGTCTATATTCATTATCCGTGGACTTGATAGGATGAAATACTTTGCAAGAATAAGGAAACTGCTCAAGCCTGGATATGGATTCATCCAAAGTATCCAATAAATCCATTGCAGCCTTTGGTGCTTTAAGTGTTTCAGTAATGTAGTTCGTTATATCCCTTAAATCATCTAAAGCCAAAGGCAAATATTTCAGTCTATATCTCATCGTCAACCCTGTTAGCAAGCCTTGACCTTAAATCTGAAAATACTTCTTCATGTGTATATCGTTTATTCGTGGATTTGGCTTCCAGTTCCGCTTCTTTTAGCTTGAAATAAACTTCACTTTCAAACATTTTTTTTTCGTATGCTTCAATGCTCATTACCACCATGTCACCATAACCATTCTTAGTCAAATATATGGGTTCTGACGATTCGTGTACCATCCTTGATATATCTGCAAAGCTATTCCGTAAATCTGAAATTGGTCTAATATGTGGCATATTATCAACCCTCCATTAACTTATCATAATTTTATCATAATCACGCTAATCCAGCAATTGAATTTAAATTTGAGCCCTTTCAGAGGAAAGGGTTTAATGTCCTACACTCCTAAAAGCTCAAAGGCTAACACGGAGCAAACTCAATTTAAAATTGCACTTCTAAAATTATTATGAAGTTTTTTCATCTTGATAACTTACACATTAGTTGATAGCCCTTCAAAGAGAACAATTACTTATAATTTGCTAGATTAAATAAAATTATTATTAAGCTGATTAATTAATACCACATTATTTCTTCATTCTTTTAAACATTTTCTTGCTGTTCAAATGTAAATGTAAAGGAATAAAAAAGAGCTTAGGACCCTTATAAAACAAGGATTCTAAGCGTTTTTTTACTCCCACTCAGTACTTCGCCAATACAATATAGTGCAATATCGTTGATATGAAAAGGTTTAAGGAAACGTCAAAAACAATTAAAGCATGTAAATTGATATAAAGTGTGCCACGACTGTGCCACAGATTTTAATAAATCACAAAGCTGAAATGAAAAATCATTTCAGCTTTTTATAGAAACAATTGTGATTAAATTATAGAAAATTTTTCAAAATATATTGTGTTAAGAATTAGGTAACTTTATTTATAAACTCACAACTATCCATTTAAGTTTGCAACCTTATATGCTGAATAAAAAATGTTGTTCCTACCAAGTAAAATTATCTCGATTCTTTTGATAACTATGTGCATTTTTGGATTCAAAGGTAACATAAGATTTTTGGAATGAATCCAGTAAATTATCGTTTTTCTGTAGTTCATTGATCACCCATGGTTGTAAAAAATAAGGGAATACAGCGTTATTTAAATCTGCTACAGCATACTGTGTTGTGGCTTTTTGAATCATCATATTATATTCTAGCATGTGAATAGCTCCATCATGGATTGGAAGTTCTCCTGTATGATTATCTTGCTGATACAGCGCGAAAATAATTGTTTTCTGGTAATCACTTAGATCATTTAATCTTTGGCTTGCACTTTCTAAGAACCATTTATTAGCTCTTTTCTTTGATAAATAAGAATAAAAAGTTATGCTGATACTAACAGTAAAAATCACAAAAGAAATGACAAATACTATTCCCAGAATAAAACCATATTCTTCTCTAAAACTTATCATATAAAGCTTTTCAATAAGCCAATTTGGTGAGAACAATAATAGACCAATACCTAGCGCAATTGAAGCCATTATTTTAGTAGGTAAATTGAGTAAATCTGTTATATTTAAGTCTAACTTCATTTATTAGCTTCCTTTCTAAAGGTAATTTCTATTCTATTATAACAAATTCGTTGGGCACATATGAGATAGGAGATAGGAGATAGGAGATAGGAGATAGGAAATAGGAAATAGTACTCATGATATAATGATCCTACAAATCAAATATTTGAAAGGAGTTTATCATGACATCTATAAAAATACTATTAGAAAATAAACAAAAAGCATTAATGGCAAAATTAGAAGCTGATATAAATCATCCTACTTCAAAAGGCGATAACTCTGAAGGAGCCTGGATTAACTTTTTTAGAAGTTTTTTACCAAGTAAATATGCAGTTGATAAAGGGTTTGTTTTCGATTCAACTGGTAATATGAGTGAACAAATTGACGTAATAATTTATGACTCTTTATATGCACCTTTGATTTTTGAAACTGAAGCAGGAGAAAAATTTATTACAGCTGAAAGCGTGTATGCTGTATTTGAGGTCAAACAAGAACTTAATAAAGGATACCTTGAATATGCACATAAAAAAATTATGTCTGTACAGAACTTGTACAGAAGCTCAAGACCTATGATAGTGGCAGGTAAACCTGTAAAAGCTCGTAATCTAACAAAAGTTATTGGTGGGATTTTATCTTCAAACTCAATATCATTTGATTCTATAAAGAGTCATTTAACTCATTATCCTTCTATTGATCTAGGCTGTGCAATCAATCAATTCTCATTTTTAACCATTAAAGATGACTATAGAAATATTGTAGATATTGCAAAATCAAATGAAGATGAAGTTATACTATCTTTTTTCTTTATTATACTAGATGAACTTTATAAAATTGGAACTGTTCCTGCAGTGGATATTAGAAATTACGCTGATTTCTCATTGGATGGGATAAAACTAAATAGAGGAGTGTAATCTAATGGGGAATTATCAATACTTCTATAATCTACTATCTAATATTGAACCAAGCAAATCAACAAAAAACTATGTTAGTAGTCTACAAAGTAATTTAAGAGAGTATTTAAAAAATAGTGAGCAATATAAACATAAACATATCGATACATTTATTTCTGGATCGTTTGCAAAGAATATTGCAATACGTCCTTCAGTTAATGAGGATAAGCAAGATGTTGATATTGTAGTTGTTACAAACTATAATAAAAAAACTTCTCCAGAACATATTTTGACGGAGTTGAAAGATGTATTAAGTATTCGTGAAAAATATAAAAATATTAGGCTTCAATCTAAATCTGTTGGGATTGATATGGCTAATTATCATATAGATATTGTCCCTTTAATCGCTGAAGATAATCATTTTTGGATAGGAAACAGAGAAAATAATGAATGGATTTTGACTAACCCAAAGAAGCATATTGAATGGTCAACTAGAATAAATACGGATAATGAAAATAAATATAAACCCCTTGTTAAACTGTTAAAGTGGTGGCGAAAAAGAAAAAACATAGAACAAGTGAGACTTCCAAAAGGCATTCTTTTAGAAAAATTAATTGCTGATAATATAGGTAACTCAAAATATGATATGGAAAATCTTTTGATAACTACTTTGGAAAATATAGTAGATAACTTTAAAGATGATTATATTGCTAAAAAAATAATCCCTACTATAAATGATCCTATTTTACAGGAGAATAACTTAGCTGAAAACTATTCTCTTGAGGATTTCACAGTATTTATAGAACTAATTCAGCAAGATTTAGAACAAATTAAATCTGCTGATTTTAGTGTAGATATTTGGAAAAAAATATTTGGAAAGGATAGTGCCAAAAGTATAGAGGAGACTCAAGAAGAATATTCATTAACTGCAAAATCACAGATAGATTGTTTATTAAATGAAGTAGTCGAAAAATCTCAAGAACTAGCAATAAATATAAAAGAATACGAACAGAAAAAACAAGATTTAGAAAAAAAGGAAACAGATATTTCCAATCGTAAGAAAAACATTCAATCAGAATTAGACGATTTGAAATATACCCTTTATATAGATTTTATTCAAGAAGCAAGCAATAGCCTCTCTTCAGAACTAATTAAAGATACGGGTAGAGAATACTGGATAAAGAAAATTGAAACTTTAGAAGAAATAAATAAAAAAAAGCGACGAGGCTTTCGAGGCTATGAACACAACTATTTAGCTACTATTTATAAAGCTCTTGAACTTCATGAGAAATTTTATGATTCTATCTGTAGTATGGTGAAGGATAATTTTTATCTATCAATATATGAAGTAAAGGATGTTATAGAAAAAACACCATATAGAATAACCCTGATAAATTCTTTAAAAGCTGCCATAAAACATGATGATTATTCTAGTACGAATAAATCCTTCAAAGAAGCATTAAAACTGTTAGAAAAAGATAGAAAATGATTTTCAGTAAATACACAACAATAAAGAATTCTGTTTATCTTTTTCTTCATCAAAATATGTGCTTGACTAAGAGTTGTATTAAATCCATTCTGCATTACACTCTAGTAGAATCATTTCCTTTTATTGTTGCGGATTGCGCGTGAAAAAGTGACGATGCTGTAAGTCTTTGACTAGGCTGTTCTTCCCTTCCACTGCCACATTGGTGAAGCACCTCTTATGATAATTACAGATTGCCTCACGCCAATTGTACAAGGTATTCAAACAACTTCAGACTTGTGGATGATCGCTGGAATCCCTTGACCGTTTGATTATCCGATGAACTGCAGTCGTACCAGTCAATGAATGCTTCTTTCCAATCATAAACTTGGGGCTAAACTGAAACGTATTGTAGTATTCTATTCAAAATGCCTCGCTCCTCTTTGGCAAGCTGATCCTTTCGCTTGCCAAGAATACGGAAGTGATCCTTTGAATCTTTTTTTGCAAACGGTGTGTTCTCTTTTTTCCGAACAATTGAATGGTTATAAATACATGTGGAGGTAATCAAATATGTATATTTTAATAATAACGAATTCGATGGACCTTACTGTTGACAGTATTATCCATCGATTTAGTAATACAGTTTGTTTTTTTCGTCTTAATACTGATAAATTTAATGACTATGAAATAAAGGTTTCTAATGAAGATACAATTATTACAAATATAATATCAAATGTTTCGATTAATATTAATGATTGTTATGGTGTTTATTATAGAAAGATAACTTTACCCGATCTTCGAGAATTTGATATAAAATATAGAAATTTAATGTACAAAGAAATGATGACTATTATAGAAGGAATAGCGGAAAATGCAGGAAAAGTAGCTTTAACAAGACCATCAATATTAAAAAAAGCCGATAACAAAATTGTTCAAATTCATGTTGCTAAAGAAGTTGGTTTTACTATTCCCCCCTCTCTACTTACCAATTCAAATATATCAGCACAAAAATTCGTAGAGACCCAAAATAGCTCAATTGTAAAACCTATATCAGTAGGTAGAATTAATACAAGTCAGACCGTTAATTTCATTCAAACCAATATTGTCAAAGATACAGGTAACGTCAAAGGACTTGAATTTTCTCCGGCCTATTTTCAATCTTATGTGCAAAAAGACTATGAAGTCCGGTTAACCATAGTCTATGGTGAATGTTATGGAGTTAAAATTGAATCATCCAATAAGGTTGACTGGCGTAAAAGTGATGCCACGATACGTTACAGCAAGATTAGAGTTCCAATAGATATTGAAGAAAAATGTAATGAGATGATGAAAAAGCTCAACATACACTTTGCAGCATTTGATTTCATAGTAAATGACCAAGAATATATCTTCTTAGAACTAAATGCAAATGGTCAGTGGCAATGGCTTGAGGAAAAACTAAATCTAGGTATATCAGATAAAATTATAGAATACTTAACCGGAGGAGATAAGAATGCTGAAAAATAAAATAATATTATTTCTCTGCAAACTTTTGTCCTATAGTCCTATTTTAAGAATCACCGATGATTTGCAATTTGGCAAAATTGAAAATAACTCCCTAGAACGATTACGGATTTCTTTCCTGAGCTTTAATTTTGGTAAGAGGATTATTCATTTTTTTACTTATTACATTGAAACAAAAGAAATGAATTTTTTAAATATAATTAACTTAGAGAAGTTATGTAATTATCCCAATGATAAAGCGGATAAAGCGTATGATTCCTATAAGAAGGAAATTGAAACAGTTAACGATGATAAAGTTTTAATTCACAAAGAAACACTTATGTACAAAATCAGTCAAATAGAAGGTACAAAGAATAAAACATTTAATAAATATGTTGCTTACATAGCAATCATAGCTCTGATATTACCATTATATGGAGCACAATTAAGTAAACTTCATAATTTTATTGGTGATTACAAGGTATTATTTTTAATTGCTCTCGTTTATATTCTAATTAATTTACTCTTATTTTTTCATGACTTTATGAGAGTTAGAGGATATAACAGGACCCGGTTCAATTCAATACGAAAGTCCGATACACCATTAAAAGAATTTACTGAATCACTCTATTACGAATGGCTTACAATAAAAAGTGAAAGTACTTTCCAAGTGACCTTAATTAAAAATATAGAAAAATATATGATAGGATTTGTCATAATTAGCGTTTTACTTCTTACTTCTCATACTGCTGAACAACACATTGCAAAAGTAGACAATAGTATAGTTTTGAACAATAGTATTAGTTCTCCAACAACCCTTATCCATCTATCTGAGGTCCAATCTGATGGCGGCGATTTTATGAAAATCAATGATTTAGAGTTAACTAGCTTAAAAGACCGATTACTTTACAACAATATTGATAAGCTAATAATTTTGTATAATGAAGAAACCTCTAGCTTGGTAGATTTATCGAAATTCTTAGATATGTACAATGACGGGTTCACTGATATAATAGAATTAAGAGATACTAACACTCAAATGATTTCAATTATAGTAATAGAGGAGGATTAGATGAAGAAGCCGTATATTAGCTTATATGCTGAAGAATACCAGTTACAGGAAGATATTACCTTGGTTTACGACCATTTTACACAGTTGAATTACTTAGATAAAGAAAAAACAAAAACCGTTGCTTGCTTTGGACCTCGAGATAAATCAATTGAAACAAGAGTTATTGAAAATAGTGATGTTGATGAAAGTTATGTAGGGCCTGATACTACAAAAGAAACTGCTACATTAGAAAACACTGATGAAAATTGCTATCAGCTATTAGGTCCAGATACAACTAAAATTACTGAAACAGTCGAAAATGGAGACATTGATTATAATGCCAGTGCACCCACTACGAGACAAACTTTTATAGTTGAAAATGATGATGAAGATGAAATGATGATGGGACCAGATTCTACCCTTATTACAAAAACGTTAGAAGACAGTGATCCAGATGAGTATCCCATCATATAGATTTTTTAAGAACTCTGTTTACAATAACCAATATAAAAGAGAACCATCGTAATTCAATATAGTACGATGGTTTTTTTAAAAAAATTGGTATGAATAGAGAGGGGACAAACCACGAACCCACTCCCCTTTATTGGGTAATAATTTAACCTACCATCCGCTTTTTGTAGTTGTTATATCGATTACAACAACTGTATATTCGGTTTCTATTATGTTATCACACTAAAGGCGAGTATACTTCGATAAACTCTTATTATTTAATGTTTTTATTCATTGGTAAGTACATTGGCGAACATTCGAAAAAAACATGGCGAGGGTGGCAAAGTCTAGTGGCCCTATTCAGAAATTAATAAAAGTACATGATACACTAGTCCAAAGTAGGTAAAAATAGCTAAAGAATAAATGTTAGGAGAATTATCATGTCAGAAAGAGCATTTAGTTTAGAGTTACAGAAAAATATCTATGCTAAAATTGTAGGATCAACCTCACATGCACGAACTGGAATAGATATGGAAAAAAATACTACTTCACTCCTTCTTTCAAAGAAGAATTGCATATTGTAGGATGTACTGAGATTTCACCTAGCGAAGCAAGCGAACAGTACAAAAAAGAAGCAGATGGAGCCAAAAGTACAATCAACAAAAATGGTTTAATTAAAATGACTGAATCGATCAATAAAAGTAAAGCTGACATCAGAGCAAAGACAGAAGACCTACCCGTCACAAGTAACTTTATAAATTCTAATTCTAGACCAAATGGAAAGAAAGGGACTGAATCAAGACAATTATATTCAATTGCAAGTTTTGTAGAACTGTACGAAGACAATATTGTAAATAATGACTCTCAATTCGTGGTAATTAGTAAATCTAAAATCTCATTAAATGAGTTGTTTGTGAAGTCACAAAATTTTTGTTTCCCTTATAACGAAGTGAGAATATTCTTTGGAAAAGCTTTAATAGAAACTGCTTCATTTGGAGAGAATATGCTTTAAATCAAATTTCTTAACAGTGAACTACCAAAAATTCACTCAAACATTGATAAGCTTTCAAATAAACCACTTACTTCAAAAGTCACTACGTATCTTAATAAGAAAAAATATGCAAATGTTTACTATCGTGGAAAATTAATTGATAATGGCACTAAATTAGAGCCCTATAATGACAGGGGATATAAAGACATATATATAAAGTAGATTTAATAATAATCAAACGATATGCAAATTCTACTAGTATTCATTGAATCAATATTTATAGGCTAAGACATTCCCATGTTTCACTGTTAATCAGTATGTATGAAAATCCTTTGGTCATTAAAGACAGACTAGGTCACGAAGATATTCAAACTACTTTAGGAACGTATGGACATTTATATCCAAACAATAACTTTCAAGTAGCGGACAAATTGGGCAACTTCATTCATATAAAAACAAATGAAGATACACAAATTAAACATTACAGCAGCAACCAGTTTATGCAGACAAAGCATCAAAGTGTGCCATGAAGAATAAAAAAGCCCTAAAAACCCTGTGTTACCAAGGCTTTTAGGGCTCCTGTTACTATTCCCACTCAATGGTCGCAGGCGGCTTACTCGTAATGTCATACACAACTCGATTAATATGCTCCACATCATTTACAATCCGTGTTGATATTTTTTCCAATACATCCCATGGAATACGAGCCCAATCAGAGGTCATTCCATCAATTGAAGTAACCGCACGAATACCAATGGTGTGGTCATATGTTCTTGCATCTCCCATGACACCAACACTTCTTATATTCGGGAGTACTGTGAAATACTGCCAGATATCACGATCCAGCCCGGCTGCAGCGATTTCTTCCCGTAAAATAGCATCTGATTCACGAACAATAGCAAGTTTTTCTTCGGTAATTTCACCCAGAATGCGAATTGCCAGACCTGGTCCCGGGAAAGGCTGACGCCAGACAATATGTTCCGGGATACCTAATTGTGTACCAAGTTCACGCACTTCATCCTTGAAAAGTGTGTCTAATGGTTCGATAAGCTCAAATTGCATATCCTCTGGAAGTCCACCAACATTATGATGGGACTTAATCGTTTGTGCAGTTTCCGTTCCACTTTCAATTACATCTGTATACAATGTTCCTTGTGCAAGGAAATCTATATCTTTCAGCTTAGCCGCTTCATCATCAAATACATAAATAAATTCATTTCCAATTATTTTACGCTTCTTCTCAGGGTCATCCACTCCTGTAAGTTTGGATAAAAAGCGATCCTTTGCATCGATTTTGATTATATTCATATGAAAATCTTCAGCAAATACTTCCATTACATCATCTGCTTCATTTTTGCGAAGCAGACCATGGTCGACAAAAATACATGTTAGCTGATCACCGATTGCTTTATGGATCAATGCCGCAACAACGGATGAATCCACCCCACCACTAAGTGCACATAAAACTTTGCGTTCTCCTACTTTACTTTGAATTTTTTCTACTTCCATGTCAATGAAGTTCTCGATTGTCCAGTTGCCATCACTTTGGCAAACATCAAAAACAAATTGCTTCAAAAGGTTATTACCATATTCCGAATGGCGAACCTCTGGATGAAATTGCACACCATAAAGTTTCTTTTCTGGATTACTCATTGCCGCAATCGGTGTGGATGGGCTTGTTGCATCAATTTGAAATGATGGCGGTTCGGCCATTACTTTATCACCATGACTCATCCAAACAGTTTGACTGGCTGGTGAATCTTTAAATAGAATTGGATCATTTTTCAGATCGATAAGCGCCTTACCATATTCACGGTTCTTCGACTTTTCGACTTTCCCGCCATAGTTTAGAGCCATCAGCTGCATCCCATAACAAATCCCTAAGATCGGAATATCCAGATCAAAAATTTCCGGGTCACAACGAAAGCTATTTTCATCATAAACACTGTGTGGGCCGCCTGATAAAATAATTCCCTTTGGATTCATTTTTTTGATCGTTTCTGCTGTTAACTTATGTGAGTGTAATTCACTGTAAACACCAAACTCCCTAATTCTGCGTGTAATCAATTGGTTGTACTGACTGCCAAAGTCCAATACTAATATCATTTCATTATTTTCCATGAATTACGCCCCTATCTATTGTATCTTTCACCAGATATTTTTTTGCTCGACTGTATGATGCTTTTGTTCAATTCTTCTCTAAGCCAAAACCGTGCTGAAGCAAGTACGAAATGTCCGATAGAGTGACTTTATATGCCCGTACAGACTAAAATAAATAGCAATCGGGCACATAGAGCACTTCTATAAGCCCGAACTGAATATAATCAGTTGCAACCGGGCACATAGAACGCCTCTATATGCCCGAACTAACTATAATCAGTAGAGATCGGTCGCATAGAGCAATCTCGCCCAATTCCAAAATCCACAAAAATAACCCGCACATCCACCTTTTCGTATACTATAATAAGCTACAAAAAGGCAGAAATCCAGGTTATATGTATAACATAACAGATTACTGCCTTCATAGTCAGAGCTTTTACGGTGCTCCGGTAGAGACTCTCAGGGCCATATTTCCCGAGGATATACGAACGGCATGATTTTTTTAAAAAAAGTGTTCCATTATTAATATGTTCTTATAATACTAACCAGCAACAACTAGGTCAACCCATTATCCGTTTAATTAAATTTTTCCATAATTGGGTAAGTTCCTTCGCTTTTGTATGGTTAATTTCATCCTTATAGAGCATCCGCTCAAAATGGGCTGTTAATTGCCCCATTTCATTTGTAGTGAACCGTTCGTCAATCCGTTCTGCAAATTCCCTTAATGTCTGATCAGGCTCTTTAGTGATGCCTTTATAGTTTAAAATTTTCATCAAATGATGGTAGGCATCTTGATACGTTTTTGCATCCTGTTTTTTAGTAAACTTCATTTCTACTATAAAAGTTTGCCAGCGAAATCTTGTTTTATAAATAATCAGGGCAATTATCGCAAGTACTCCCACAGCAATCGCAATATGCCAGGCTTTTAATTCAAATGAATCCGGATTGCTTCCAGCTGCAACGGTGACTGCTTCCTCCTCCGGCACTTCAGGTGGTTCTGGCTCATTCATTTCTGGGGTTGGTTCCAATACATCATCCTGCGCCTCTTCTGAAGTATTATCCTCAACGTCCGTATGGAAATCGGTCAGGTTATCAAATCCTTGTGTTGGTTCAAATGGTACCCAGCCTGATTCCGGAAAATATACTTCTACCCAGGAGTGCGCATTCGCATTGGTTACTTCATAGACATCAAAAGAATCCCCAGTTTCAGCTACATCATCAGCTATCATCTCACCACTTGTAAATCCCTTTACCCACCTTGCTGGAATATCGAGTGTTCTGAGCATGACAACCATGGATGTGGAGTAGTTATCACAATATCCTACTTTTGAATCGAATAAAAACTGGTCCACATAGTCCTCATCCTCAGCCGGTACAGGTACATCCGTTGTTTGATATGAGAAACCATTCCTGCCAAAATAGCCTTCAATTGCCTTTGCCTTTTCATAACGAGTATCATATGCGGAAGTAATTTCTTCGGCTAATTCTCCAACTCGATTAGGTAACCCTTCAGGAAGCTTTGTATAATAATCCTGAAACTCAGGTTGTTCAGACTGAGTTTGTTCTCTGAGTTTAGTAAGATCAAATGATGGGTTATTATAGGATATCGTGTAACTATCAAGACTTACAGCTTCCCCATTAACCCTTGTCTCGATTGCTTCGGAAAAACCATCGAGATAATAATCTGCTTCTGCTGCATATACCTGTTGAATCCCATAAGGATAAATCAGTTTGTCAATATCTGTATTCCCTTGAAATTCAATCATTGCCTCAAATTCTTCGGTTTCAACAGCTTCCGGATGGAATGTAGCAAGGGAGATAGAGCCGTTTGTTTGCTGCTGATAATCCGGATCATTGGAAACTTCCCAGCCTTTTCCTGTATAAACATCCTTTGATTCGATCCGCCAATAATGTTCCTCGGCAACAGCCGCCTGAAAAACAGGGGTATAGTCCTGCACAAATGATCCACCCAACTGCGAGTCATCCTCGCCATATCCAACCTTTTGCACACCTGAACCACTCCCACTACCAGCATTTTCAGCAGTACTTTTCAGAAATGGTACAGGATCTGGCCATTGCGGTTCCAATTTAGGTGCTGCAAACCCAATTACTGTTGAGAACAAAACGATAACAACTAACGGAATCAGCCAAATAGGCGTCTTTTTAATCCATGTAAATCGAATTGATTCTTTATCCAATTCCTTCATAAAATTAGCTATTCCAAGCGCAATAAATGAAATAATGAATGTTCGAACCATTGGCATGCCCGCATCGTAAATCGTAAATGTATCCAATATGGCTAGGTAAATAAATGTCAGTAAAACAAATAGAAAGATTCGCTTCATGACCACAAACCAGTAATGGAGTAAGTAACTCATTAACCAAATTAACAATAAAAATAAAACACTGCGAAATATTGGTGTCAATTGATACCAGGCTTGAGAGAATAGGGCTTCTAAATTAAAAGCAATTTCCATGAATAAATAGTCAAACCATAGCTTGCTCATGAAACCATATTCAAAAAACAAACCATCAATAATAAAAAGCAGCCCAAATCCTTTTAATAAAAAGCCAATCCACCATTTCATCTGAAACATGGAGATAAAGAAGCAAAACAATGTATAAATAATAAATATAGATAGATTACTCGTATCTGTAATTTCCTTTACAGGATAGAGCCATTCCAGAAACAGAAAAAAGCCGCTAAAATATAGGATTGAGGTGTATAGAAAAGGAATATTATTCTTAGTTAAACTCATGTCATGTTCACCTCAATTGGGTTTTTCGCTAATTGCTCCTCAGTCAGAACGTGAATACCAATACCTTCAAATTGAAGCTGCTGAATAACCGCATGTTCTGTCTTGGATATCGATTTAGCTGACTTAATAAATATAACCATCACCCGTTTTGTCCGCCCATTGACCTGCTGAATCGATTTTCTGAATACATCGTCCATATGTGTTGTAATAATCATAACAATATTTCCGCTACCTATTTTCAGCATTTCTTCCTTTAATTTCACGGCAAATGATTGGTTTCCGGAAAGTTGAATCTGTGTCAAATGCTTTCTAATAAAGTCCTGCTGTCTCGGATCATGATGCATCGGAAATTGCGTGACATTTTCCCCGATTGACAGCAACCCCACTTGGGTTGATTGTTTGCGAATTGCTTCCATTAAGGATACAGTCACCTCAACAGCTGCCTCGAACTCCAATGGATTGCTTCCTTTGTAATTGCAGCTGTCCAATATCAGTAAAATATCCGTACTTTTTTCCTGTTCAAATTCCTTTGTCATCACTTCATTTTTCCTTGCTGTTTGTTTCCAATCAATCCAGGAAAATTTATCGCCAGGCATATATTCACGAATACCTGTTGCTATATTTGTATTTTTTAAATTTAATGAATAGGAGGAAGTCGATCCCTGTTCAAAACTGCTCATTTGTTCAGCCATATGAATCGGGCGCTCATTCGGATAAGCAACAATCTGGTCCGGGAGCTTGAAAATATGTTCTTTTTTTACAAAGCCAAATACATCACCTGTACTAATCCTCAGTGCTTGCATTTGGTGCTCTCCACGGGGGATTTGTTCCATCCTGTAAGAAAACTCAAATACCTTTCGTATTGATGGAAATACAATTTTTTTAATTTTGCGATCAACATTTAATTTATTCGGTTGATTCATATAAAGGTATTTATCTTTACGGTTATCAATTCGCTTCAATGAATCTGGGTAAATTTCCTCACAAATACAATAATATAACGGAAAAGGGAAGGATCTTTGAATACGTACAGTTACGGTAATACTATCACCTGCACGGACTACATGTTTTGATAGATTCCGACTGACCTCCCACTTTTGGATAGAGTGCAAGAGCAACCCCAGATGATAAAGAAAGATTGGTAGAAAGCTGTAAAACAAAAACCAGCTCGTAAACCCACCTTGAAACATCGCATAAGAAAATAGAATAAGAAATAATAACACGATGAATACAAAATTCAATATAAATCGTAGTGACTCTTTCATCAATTAAATTCCCTTCGAATAGGGATATGTGTATTTTTAACGATTGATTCTATCACCTGCTCGTCTGTCATTCCATCATATTTCGCCTCAGAGGTTAATATAATTCGATGGGATAATACAAATGGTGCCAGGTATTTCACATCATCAGGTAATACATAATCCCTTCCATAAATGTATGCATATGCTTTTGCTGCTTTCATTAATAAAATAGATCCCCTCGGGCTGACTCCAAGAAAAATAGAGGCATTGGATCTCGTATTAGCTACTAGATTAATAATATAATGCTGCACATTTTTACTAATATATACATCCTTTACTTCCTCTTGAATCGCAACTAATTCTGCTTTATCCATCACCGCATCAATGGTTTCAATCGGGTGATTTTTAGATGTACGTTCAAGCATTTCCAGTTCATCCGAAAAAGATGGGTAACCCATTTTAAGCTTCAAAATAAACCGGTCCAGCTGTGCTTCCGGTAATGGGTAGGTTCCTTCATATTCAATCGGGTTTTGTGTTGCCATGACAAAGAAAGGACGTGCGAGTGGAATGGTTTGCCCATCTACCGTTACATTTTTTTCTTCCATTGCTTCTAGAAGTGATGACTGTGTCTTAGGGGAAGTACGATTTATTTCATCTGCAAGAATAATATTTCCTAGAATAGGACCTCCACGAAACTCAAATTCTAGCTCCTTTGGGTTATAAATGGAAATTCCGGTCACATCAGATGGTAATAAATCCGGGGTAAATTGGATTCTTCTAAAATCACAATCTAATGATTTTGCCAATGTACGAACAAGCATTGTTTTCCCAACACCAGGAACATCTTCCAGTAGTACATGGCCTTGAGCTAATAATGCAACCAAACTTAGTGTTGCTACATCTTCCTTACCGATCATTACTTTATTTATATTTGTTAAGACTCTTTCAATTTTTTCATTATATAAAGTTGTTTCCTGCATCAACTTTTCCGACCCCTCTCAGGCTGTGCGAATTTTTTCAAGTATCTACTATTACTATACTAAAAAAGTACTATGAAGTAAAAGCGTAATTTTTGTATAATTCTATAATTAGTATAAACAGATTTGTATTGTCCCATACAAAAAAGATGCACCTCACATGATGAGATGCATCTTTTTTCATTTTTATGGGTGATATTCTAGTGGTCCTCCTGGTCCAAGAGGTATTCCGAATAACATCCAAACTATAAGCATAATTGTCCATCCCGCAAGGAAGTAGATGGAATATGGTAACATTGTGGAAATTAGTGTACCAATTCCCATTTTCTTATCATACTTTTGTGCAAATGCAATAATAATTGCGAAGTATGTCATTAATGGTGAAATAATATTTGTTGTTGAGTCTGCCACACGATAAGCCATCTGTGTTAGTTCCGGTGAATAACCCAGCTGCATCATGATTGGTACAAAAATCGGTGCCATCATCGCCCATTTTGCTGATGCACTACCAATGAACAAATTGATAAATGCAGTAATCAGAATAAACATCAATATTAGCGGTATCCCCGTTAAATTGATACTATCTAAAAATTCCGCACCATATACTCCAAGCACTAATCCCATATTGGATTCATTAAAGTAGGCGACGAATTGACCTGCAGTAAATGCAAGAACAATAAACATTCCCATTGATGCCATTGTGTCTGTCATTTGTCCTGCAACATCTTTATCACTTCGAATCGCTTTCGTCGTTATTCCATAAACGAGTCCAGGGAGAAAGAATAATATTGCTATAATCGGTACAAGTGAGCTCATAAATGGCGATTGAATAATCTGAGCCATTGCATCTCCCTCTGTACCACGCATCGGAGCATTTTCTGGAAGTACAAGCAATGCTGCCAGAATAAGTCCAACAACTACAGCAATACCTGAGAAGATAAGACCTTTTTTCTCGATTGCAGTAAGCCCTTCTAAATTTCCCTCTTTATATTCGCCTGTATATTTACCAAGGCGAGGCTCTACTACTCTTTCCGTTACCCATGTACCAATAAATGTCAGTACAAAAACGGAAACAGCGATAAAGAGCCAGTTCATTGCGATGTTCATTGTCTCTGCATAAGCCGGATCAATAATAGAAGCCGCAGCAATTGTCAGCTCACCAAGCATTACATCCGTTCCTGATAAAAGCAGATTCGCACTAAAGCCTGCAGAAACACCTGCAAACGCAGCTGCCAAACCAGCGAGTGGATGTCTTCCCAATGCCGCAAATATTAATGCACCAAGTGGTGGCAGAACTACATACCCTGCATCTGAAGCAACACTGGACATAATACCTGCAAATACTAAACCAATCGTAATAAAGCGATTTGGAACCGACAGAACAAAACCACGTAATAATGCACTAATTAAGCCTGTGCGTTCTGCCACACCGATCCCGAGCATTGTTACAAGCACAACACCAAGTGGCGCAAAGCCAATGAAGTTATCTGTCATGCTACCAAAAATATACTTCAGACCCTCTGCATTTAATAAGTTATTGATTTCAACCGTTCCGCCCTCTTCACCAGGATGCTCTACACTTATTCCCAGTGGAGACAAAACTGCTGATAAAACCAAAACAGCTAATGCTAATATTGCGAATAATGTAACAGGATGCGGTAATTTATTCCCTACCAGTTCAACACCATCCAGAGAGCGTTGAAAGACGCCTTTCCTTTTCTTCATTACATATGTGCTCCTTCCTTGTTGTCAAATCGGTAATATTCTGAAAATAGTTTATGATGTTTCACATAGGTTTTCATTATAAACGGCTAGTACTAAAATTTAAATAGTAAAACAATAAGTACTAATAATAGAATTTTTCACAAGATTAGCGCTGGTGAAATAACTTTATTATTTTGGGGGTTTGGTTGATGTGGAGAATTGACGTTCTATCAGTTATCTATTGGACTTTTTTTGACTGATTTTGGGGAGATCGGGCGTGGGGAGGTGCTCTATTCGACCGGGGGCTTCTGATTTCATGCGAGACAGGCACATTGATGCCCCTTATGACTCCATGGACTTCTGATTTCGGGCTGAGCAGGCATATAAATGGAATTTATGCGACAGGGCGCACTCGGGTTCAGGCGGGGCGGGCACATATTAATGCTCTCTATGAAACAGATTTTCGATTACTTTCGAGTGTAGGGAGGTGCTTATTCGACCATTTTGGACGGTTTCGCTTTGAAAGAGTATTCTTTTGACCTTCTGTTTTCTATTTTTAATAATATTTCCCAATAAACTTACAAAATATGATGGTAATTTTCTTTTTATTTAGTATAATGGATTTAATTAAAGAAAGGTTGTGGAATATGCCATATAAATCCCGCGTAAAATCTACTGAACTACTTACATTGGAATACCTAAATTATAGAATGAATTTGCCAGGCAAGAATAAGCAGCACTACCTAAATCTGCTAAGGGGTTTTGAAGGAGAGGTGCAATTCGATTCATTGACGGAAAAACTTCAGTGTGACTGCATCATATTAAATGATTTGCTTTTGAAAATAAATAACACCTATTTTCAAATTGATACGATTATTATCACGTCACATACGATTTATATTTTCGAAGTGAAGAATTATGAAGGGGATTATTATTACGGTTACGATGAAGATAAATTTTACAAGATTCCCGATTATGAAATCACTAATCCCTTGCATCAGCTGAGCAGAAGCGAATCCTTACTCCGTCAGTTATTCCTCAAGCAAGGGATCAAACTTCCAATTAAAGCCTCTGTTATTCTCATTAATCCCGGATTCAACTTATATCAAGCACCTCTTTATAAGCCTTTCATTTTTTCAAATCAGATTAACCGTCATTTAAGTAAAATAAATTCAACCCCTACCAAATTGAATGGAAAGCATAAGTTGATTGCAGATAAGTTAATGTCACTTCATATTGAAGAATCTCCCTTTACTCAGCTACCGGATTATAGTTATAACCAACTAAAAAAAGGAATAACCTGCGTAAAATGCAATTCATTTTCTGTAACTTTTGATGGCAGAATGTGTGTTTGTGCAGCATGTGGGCATGGTGAAAAAGAGGTATCTGCTGTAATGCGGGTTGTTAAGGAATTTACGCTCTTATTTCCGGAACTGAAAATTACTACTAGTATCATTCACGAATGGTGTCAGGCGATAGCATCCAAAAAAATTATAAGAAGGATACTCAAACAAAACTTTACGATGACAGGATCAAATAGAGGAGCTTATTTTAAATAGTGTTTTTTTCGGAACTCTTGGATTGGCGAGCAAGGATTGCCGATTTTAATCTTTCTGTTCGATTCATTTGGACGTGAGAGCTGTTCTATGTGACCAGGGGCTTCTGATTTTAGTCAGGTCGGGCACATTGAGTCTTTCTATGTGACCAGGTGCTTCATATTTCAGCCAGGTCGGGCAAATTAAATCTTTCTATGTGACCGGGCGCTCCAGATTTCAGTCAGATTGGGCACATTAAATCTTTCTATGTGACCAGGTGCTCAAGACTTCAGTCAGGTCGGGCACATAGATGGGCTCTCATATACATTTCTCACTCACATTAAATAAGAAAATCCCTCCCAAACCAAAAAGCCCCCCCCACCAAAAGTGAGGAGCTCCTAATTATCAATCAAAATATGGATTTCCTTTCACTCCTACCCACAACTCAGATTGTTCCAGCTGATGGGCAAGCTGTAATAACCGATTTTCTTTGCCTTTCGATGCCATTATTTGTACACCAAGCGGCATTCCATCATCAGACAAGTGAACCGGAACGGATATTGCCGGCTGGCCTGTTAAATTGGCAAGTTGGGTATAAGGGCTATAAGTTAAACTTGGTAAAAACATATCATAAATGATTGCTTGCTGTTCTTTCTTATCTGCCATTAAAATTTGTTCACGAAGCTGTTTCTGCTCTGCCTCGGAATGTGTTAACTCACCAACTTTTGGTGCGGTATAAGCCGTTGCTGGTGTTATATAAAAATCATAGGATTGGTGCAATTCCTCCATCTGAGCTGCAGCTCTATCCCAGGACGTGAGACTCCCGGAATATTCTGCTGCAGAAACAGATTTACCGGCAACATTTAATAACCATGTCTCGATCTCTACATCCTCTGCTGTAATTTCCCGTCCAAGACCCGTTTCCAGCTGACTCACAACAGTAGAGATCTCTCCACTGTTCATCAAAAAGTAATTTTTCATTAATTGAATACCATCTACATTATTATCCTTTTCTTCTACATGATGCCCTTGCTGCTCCAGCCATCTGACTGTTCGCTCCACCGCTCTTTTCGCATCCCTGGAAATCGGTGTGCCTACTGGAGAATCAATCATGTAGGCAATCTTTAAGGCTTTATCAAAGCCATGCTCCATTTCCGATTTATAGCTTCCCGGAAATAACGGCGTCTGGAATGCGGCTTCAGGCTGTACAACCTGCAACAGATCAAGCATTGCAGCACTATCCCGAACACTCCTGCTTAATACAAAATCAATCGAGGCACCCTGCCATTGACGCCCGGCTCCTGGTCCTACCGGTGTACGGCCACGTGTTGGTTTCAGACCAAATAAACCGGAGAAAGATGCCGGGATACGAATCGATCCGCCGCCATCACTTGCACCTGCTAATGGAACAACTCCTGAGGCAATTGCCGTAGCTGAACCTCCACTTGAGCCGCCCGGTGAATAATCCGAATTCCATGGATTTCTTGTTGGACCATAAACTTCAGGTTCAGTAATATTTTTCAAACCAAATTCCGGTGTATTCGTATGTCCCATAAATAAAAACCCTGCTTCACGTAGTTTTCCAACAAGATTGGAATCATGATCTGCAACCGAAGCCTTTAATAGTTTTGATCCAGAAGTCAATGGCTCCCCTTTTAAGCTTTGTGAAATATTTTTCAATAAAGTAGGAACACCTGCGAATGGACGATTCTCTATACTTAACTGATTCGCTTCAGCCAAGACTTTTTCTTTTCTGTTATGTACCACTGCATTTAGTGTTGGATTAACCTTTTCCAATTGCTGAAAACTTAACGCAAGCAACTCGCTCGGTTTTACCTCTTTGCTTCGAATTAATTCTGCCATATCTGTTGCATCCAGTGTTAAATATGTTTGAAGATCCACTGCTACACCTCATTTTATGATATTGAATTAAGTGTAACATTGCATACTTTAAAACACTAAGGAACAGTATATGATTATAGGAAAACAGGGTAAACGGATGGGTAAAACCAAGCGGAATGAAATCTGAAAATAAATAATCTGAATAATTGAAAGCAACTGGTCTTCCTTAAAAATCCCGACCGTGGACAGATGAGCCCAGTAACTCACTACCTAATCCCAGACACAACTAAAAGCACAACTTTCCAATCAAACCACACCTAGCCAAACTCCGCTCTTTTCCGTATCACCCCTTACCATATCCCTCCTTCTTCCACGGGGGATCACCATTTTCATGCAGCTTCTGATTAATTTTGTAAACTGAATATGGTACAACGAAGGCCAGCACTGTACAAATAAATATTAATTTTTGCGGTAAAAACCCCAGCAAAACATCCCACATTTCCCATCACTCTCCTCACTTATGCTTCGACTGGTCGACAACACCATCTGAGCGGACTTGAGCATCCACCGTTACACTCACATTGCTTTTCGCAAAGTAATTCTCACCATGATCCCAGTCTTTTTTTATTTTTTCCCATGTATGATAATGAAATTTTTTTAAATTATCCGCAAAACCAAATATGTCTGCCTCTAGTTCTTTTTGCCCTTTTTTAATCATTTCATCGGCAATTTTCTTCACTTTAGCGGAAATTTCCTTTTCTAAGGCTGTGATTACTCCAGGTTCTTTAAGTATGAATGTCCCAAAGGTTTCCTGGATTTCACCTTCCATATTAATTGTTACAGCTATATCGATGTTTTCAGGATCCTTTGCATTAACTTTAACCCTGCTAGTTGCTTCCCTGATCGAATAGGTTGTTAAATGATCTTTAAAATTAAATTCAATTGTTCCCCCCAGTTTTTCACCAGTTATCAGATGCAATCCAAGCATTTCACTCGGCTTCAAACTTCCAATTAGCATATTAGAATCCCCCTTATAGACAGACCCTCCCACAAAGTTTAACTCCGAGTCGCCACTCGTTACCTCAGGCAACACAAAGCTGCTCTTCGCAAGTAAATGTTCATGAACTTCGCCAACCCTTACCGGCCGCAGTTCACCTGTTTTTATTATACTGTTTTCAAGTATTTGATTGATATACCGAGCAGGCAGCTTTTCATTTTCCGGTTGGATGTTTAAAATATCCTTCGCTTTCTCTTTCGCAATGATCACTTTAATACCCCTGCGTGCATCTCTATTGCGGATAAAAACATCCATAACATTTGCAAAAAGCTGTGGTATAGCTGCAACTTCTTCAGATACAATAACTACTTTTAAATGTTCAAAAAATGGCAGTTTATTTATTTTATTAGCCATCTCCTGGCCAATCGCATAGATACTTTCCCCACTAGCTGATAAATTCACAAATGCCTTTCCACCCCCACCGCTTCCCCCACCGGGAGCACTTAAACCTGGTGGTACAGCAAATTGGTTTGTCATTGTTAAATGGTAATTTCCATTTGTCTTCCCTTCTTCAGCCAAATCAATTGCTATTCCCATAATAAATCCTCTATCCTCAATATTAGTTACATCCCAGCAACCTGTGAGCAGAATGACGGCAAGAAAACAGCTTAAGAGCTTATGCATTCGTTTTATCATTTGGCTTCACCCCTCTTATTTTAGCGATTACGATTAATACAATCGTTGTAATAAAGGCAAATGAAACCATATACGTACCTAGGAAGTCTCCAAATAAAATAATTTGACCGGTATCACGTGGAAATAATGCAATATAGTAAATAACTGGACTTAAAATAAAAATGAGCTGCATTTTCTTCATCTTTTTAAAAATAGAATGCAGTGCCATAATGGCCACATCGACTGCCATTACGGTCGTATTAAAAACACCCATCGTCCAAACGACAAAGAAAATTGCTTCAACTCTTTCCAAAATGCCACCAGGTAGCTCCACTCTTTTTGCCAAATCAATGGTTGGAAAAAGTAAGTGGGATGTAGCAGTATAACCAAATACCATCAGACAAGTTAAATAAATTAATACGTACATTACAATTGGAATCGACATACCGAGCACAACCATTTTAGGGGCTTTTTTTGGCTGGTCAACGAATGCGATATAAAATAAGACAATACTAATACCCATATAGGAAAGACTACTAGTATGTATCCCTTTTAAATATCCCTTAACATCTGTTTGAAACACTGGCAATAAATTAGTTAAATCCAGCCATTTTAGATTCATAACCAACACAATCGCTATAATAAAAATAATGATTGGCAAAAACAGCATATTCAGGCGAAACAAGCCCGCCCGTGATCCTGCAACTGCATAGACGACAACAAGTAAAAATGACAGGGTCACGACCTCGACAGGTGTGTGGTCAAATAAATACTGCTGGGAGATATGCCCAAGTGTACGTATATCATAGGCCGCTACAGAGATAAATAGAATTGCAAATAAAAAAGTGAGTACGATTGCTACTGGCTTTGACACAATTGTTGAAGCGTAGGAGAAAAAGGATTGATGCGGAAAACCAGATGCCAGTTTAGCCATCAACCAAACCATAAGAACACTAATGAGACCACCGATTACTAAAACAATCCATCCATCAGAACCAATCGTATCGACAGAAATACTTCTGGGTAATGAGAGAATGCCTACACCAATCACCATTGATGGAATGGCAATCATTATTTCTTTCCCACCTATCTTCTCATCCCCATATTCGAAAGATCTCATGAATCTTTTGCTCCTTTATTTCCAGATTTAGCGTCCTCTGGCTCCAAAAATTTGGGCCGTTTCGTTAACATCGTCATCGGTGCACGTATCACAAGATCTTTCCAGTCTCTCGCCATTGTTGGGGCAAACGGTGTTGAATATGGTATGCCAAAGCTCTTCAAATTAACCAGATGGATATTAATCATAATGTAAACAAGGATAATACCAAACAAGCCCAAAATTGAGGCAGCTAGCATAAATCCGAAGCGGACGATGCGGAATGTTATACCGATACTGAACGACGGATTTGCATATGCGGCAATCGCCGTCAGTGCAACGACAATTACCATAATCGGACTAACGATCCCCGCAGACACCGCCGACTCTCCTACCACCAGCCCGCCAACGATTCCAATCGTCTGCCCAATCGGGGTTGGCAGTCGAATCCCTGCTTCCTGTAATAATTCCATCGTGATTACCATTAGAAATGCCTCCACGACCGGTGGAAAAGGTACTCCCTGCCTTGATGCAGCGATGGATAATGCCAGTTCAGAGGGAAGCAGCCCTGGGTGTATGGTTACTAATGAAATGTATAATGCTGGAAGAAATAGTGCGATAAAAGCGGCAAAATAGCGTAAAGACCTGAGTAATGAACCGATAAGCCACCTCTCGTAATAATCCTCTGGTGATTTTAAAATATCTCCCAAAGTGACTGGTGCAATTAAAACAAATGGTGTCCCATCCAACAGGATCACCACTTTTCCCTGCAGAAGCCCTGAGGCAGCCTTATCCGCTCTTTCTGTCGTATTCATTTGCGGAAATGGGGATAAGAAGCTATCTTCAATCCATTGTTCTATGAATCCAGATTCAGGGGCATCATCAATATCAATCATTTCTAACCGGCGATTCACTTCTTTAACAATTTTTGGATTAATAACACCATCAACATATGCAACGACAAGACTTCGCTTACTTCGTTTGCCAATTTGATGTGTCTTAAAGCGCAGATCCGGGGTCTGGATAGACCTTCTAAGCAAGGATAAATTTGTTCCAAGGTTTTCAACAAATGCCGCTCTTGGTCCTCGAACGACCGTTTCCGAAATTGGTTGTTCAATCGAACGGGTTTCCCCACCTTTTGTATCCATAATTAAAACGGTTTCCTGTCCATCTAAAAGAAAGACAGTTTTCCCTGAAACAATAGCATTTGCTACATCATCAAGGGTGTTCCCCTTCTCTATCGAAGTAATGGAAATAAATGTTTGATAAATTTCATTGAACAACTCTGTACTTTCCTCAGGTGACTGCCGTTTTACTGATATATCCTGCAAGTTTCCCAATATACTGTCCTGAACTAACTGTCTATCAATCAATCCATCAATATAAACAATGGCACTTGTGATGTTTGCCTCTCCAACCGTAAATTCCCTAATCACTAGATCACCTGGTTGATCTAATAGTTGCTTTAACTGCTGGATATTCGCAGCTAAATAACTTTCCAGTTTTGTTGTTGTGCTTTGTTCATTATTCTTCTGTTTTCCTTGATTTTTTCTTCCCTTAGAAAAAGCACGCCGTGCCATTTAATCCCCTCAAGTCATTTAAATAGTTGCTCTCCTTTGGTTTCCCATTTCTATGTCTCTTTATACAAAAACATTGTGGCCCACAGGTTCCAAACAGACTGTATAAAAATATGTTTTTCCGAGAAACTAAAAATCTATACAGCTATATAGGAGGTAAGGTATCGATGGAATCAAATAAAGAGGTAAATTTAACCGCATCAGAAATAGCTGAAGTATGGGGAGCTTATATGAATGCCAGTCTAACATCTACTGTCCTTTCCTATTTTATAGAAAAGGTGGAGGACGAAGATATTAGCCCTGTTCTGGAGCAGGCACAGACATTATCACAATCACAATTAAAAAAGCTTACCAGTATATTCGAACAAGAAAACAAGCCAATTCCGATTGGCTTTACAAATGAAGATGTAAACCTTGAAGCTCCACGATTATATACAGATAACTACTTTTTACAATATGTTTTCCAAATGGGAATGCTCGGGATGGCTTCGTTTTCAGCTGCTGTAGGTATGTCAACACGAGAAGATATTTATCAATTTTTCTCAGAAGGACTTACGAAGTTTAATGAACTCCATGAAACTGCTCTATCTGTTTCAAAATCGAAAGGATTATACAACAGTCCACCCAGTATCCCTACACCGAAAGAAGTAGACTTCGTAAAAAAGCAGAGCTTCCTAACCGGATGGTTCGGGGAACGCAGACCGTTAACAGCTTTGGAGATAGCCAGTCTGTTTTCGAATATCGTGCACAATAGTCTGGGTGTTGCTACATTGACAGGCTTTAGTCAGGTAGCAAAGTCGAAAGAAGTAACAGAATATATTTCCAGAGGAATGCAGATTGCAAAAAAGCATGTAAACGTGTTTAGCTCCATTTTAAATGAACAAGATGTCCCTGCACCAATGGGGTCAGACTCCATGGTAACGGATTCCAATAATATTGCCCCTTTTTCCGACAAGTTAATGCTGTTTCATGTTACTGGAATGATTGCCCTTGGAATTGGATTCTATGGTCTTAGTATCTCCACAAATATAAGAAGAGACTTAGTAGCAAATTATACACGGCTTACTGCAGAAATCGCATTATACTCCGAAGATGGTGCAAACCTGATGATAGACAATGAATGGCTGGAGGAGCCACCCCGAATGGTCGACCGGGATGAATTAGCCAAATCTAATACAAGAAAGGAATAAACATATGGGAAATCACGAACATATTGAGCTTACAGCTGCAGAAATCTCCACACTTTGGACCGCTTACCTAAGTGACACCATGGGAATATGTGGAATAAAGCATTTTTTAACAAATGTGGAGGATGAACAAATCCGCTCCATTCTTGAGGATACAAAAAAATTTATGGAGGACAATACTACAGCATTAAAGGACTTTTTTAATAAAGAAAATTATCCTATACCACAAGGGTTTACCGAGAAGGATGTCGATTTAACAGCACCGCGACTTTTCTCAGATCGACTTTATTTGGAGTTTGTTTTCAATCTGACAATTATGTCACTCGCTGTTTATAGCGTGTCTTTGTCCGTTGCTGAACGGGGTGATGTCATGGACTATTATGCTGATAATTTAAGAAAAGTAATAGAGCTTCATCTACAGGCAAAGGAATTATCCAAGGCAAAGGGTACTTTTATTCGCACACCACAAATTCCAAAGCCAAACCAGATAGACTTTGTAAAGAACAAAAGCTTTCTGGCAGGATGGTTTTCTGACCGTAGACCACTGCTAGGTGTGGAGATCACCAACCTTGTATTTAATGCAAAACGTAATGCAATCGGCCATGCGATTATTACCGGATTTAGTCAGGTTGCTAAATCAAAAGAGATTCGCAGCTATTTTGAAAAAGGCCGAGATATATCGTTGAAACACATGGAAATCTTTTCGTCTATTTTACATGAGGATAATATGCATGATGGGGCATTATTGTTGACATCAGAGGTAACAGATTCCACTGTCTCCCCATTTTCAGATAAACTAATGACGTTTTTAATTACGACACTGATAGCAACCGGCATGGGGCAATATGGTACCTCTATGTCTGTTAGCCCAAGACATGATTTAGGTGTTCATTACGCCCGTTTAGTAGCAGAAATTGCCAAATACTCCAATGAAGGTGCAAAGATTTTGATTGACCATGGCTGGATGGAACAACCCCCTATGGCAGCTGACAGGAAAGATTTAGCGAAATAGGTCAACTATGGAGACAAAGATAAATAAAAAAAGCAAAAAATTGGAAGCTCTGCTGTGGAGTATTGCTCTTCCCGGGTTTGGTCAATTATTAAATCATAAATATGTAAAAGGATTGCTACTGGTAGGTTTGGAAATCCTGGTTAATGTCATGGGCAATTTTAATCGTATTATTGTATTAAGTTTTAACTTAAAAATTGAAGAAGCAATAGCACAAACAAATTATTTATGGCTCATGTTTTATCCATGTTTGTATTTTTTTGCTATTTGGGATGCTTACAAGGATGCTGGCGGTGGAAAAAGGCCTTTTGCTTATTTGCCACTTGTTTTTTCAGCCTACTTTGTAACAGTGGGCTTAATTTTTTCACCGGGATTCACGATTTTCGGATACTTAATTGGTCCAATGTGGCTGCCTATCCTGTTTTTACCAATTGGTTTAGGTGTCGGTGCATTTATAAGATGGATTTTATTGAATTTATATAAAAAGGAAGCTGCCGGAACTTCCTGATTAGCCTTCAAGACTTGAAATAAGCCTTGAAGGCTATTCCTGTTCCTGGAAGGAAGCTTCGCTGGATGAATGGATTTTTTTAGATTCTTGTACGGGGTAAGGATTTGTATAATAGAACTCCTCTCTACGACCGTACTGACAAAAATATGAGTTAACTGTCCAATAGAACGGATATCTCAACTCTGGAACAGATATATTTCACGGGATCGATGGACGGATACCTTGCTTATTAGAAATATACATTAGCCCACATATAACTAATTGCAGTTTTGCCTTCTTCAATCCCTTCACCTAGCCACATTTTGTTTAACCAATAAGCAAAATTTACTATTTCACATGAATATAAAACAGCCCGCCCTCATAGGATATACGAGCAAATACTATTATCAGATTGGGTAGAACTATATTTTAAGACACTTACATATCCCGCTAATTCCTATAATGAATGGAGTGTTCCTATGAATAAAGAACCCGTATTGGATGTCGAACAATTAAAAACATATTTTTATCTGGATGATGACAAAGTCGCAAGGGCAGTCGATAATATATCATTTTCCATTTATCCTGGTGAAACGGTTGCCCTTGTTGGGGAATCGGGCAGTGGAAAAAGCATCACAGCCCTTTCCGTTATGCAGCTTATTAATAAACCCGGGCGTATAGTTGAAGGCAATATTTTAATAGATGGAGAGGAAATTATTCAATTAAATCCAAAGCAAATGACAAAAATTCGCGGCAATGAAATTGCGATGATTTTCCAGGAACCAATGACAGCATTAAACCCTGTTTATACGATCGGAAATCAAATTACCGAGATACTCAGGAAGCATAAGAAAATGAGTAAAATAGATGCCCGTGACAAAGCTATTAATCTATTAAAGACAGTTGGCATACCAAGGGCCGAGGAAATAATGAAAGAGTACCCACATCAGCTTTCCGGTGGGATGAGACAGCGGGTAATGATTGCGATGGCTATATCCTGTGAACCAAAACTGCTGATTGCCGATGAACCAACTACAGCATTGGATGTAACTATTCAGGCACAGATTCTCGATTTAATGGCAGAAATGAAAGAAAAATATCATATGGCATTATTGCTCATTACACATGATGTTGGTGTTGTTTCTGAATATGCTGATCGCGTAATGGTTATGTATGGGGGTCAGATCGTTGAACATGCACAAACAAAAGAGCTGTTAAGACATACAAAACACCCCTATACCAAAGGCTTGTTGGAAAGTCTGCCAAATATGGACGAAGATGCTGATCGACTGGGAACAATTAAAGGCACCGTCCCCCCTGCATACAATTTTCCGGCTGGATGCCGCTTTTCCGCACGTTGTCCTTTTGTCATGGAAAAATGTAAACAATCAAACCCGGAGCTGGAAGAAATTGAAACAGATCATTTTGTCCGGTGCTATCTTTATGAGAATGAGGGGGAACAGGAATGACTATTCTTTCAAAGGAATCGGCTCAGGATGTACTAGTAGATGTACAAAATGTTAAAAAATATTTCCCGATCAAAGGTGGCATTTTGAAGCGAACTATCGGCCATTTAAAAGCAGTTGATGATGTTTCCTTTCATATACATAAAGGAGAAACGCTCGGAATTGTCGGTGAATCAGGTTCAGGAAAATCAACACTTGGGCGGGTTATCCTCCGTTTACTTGATCCAACTGAAGGAAGCATTCAGTTTAGCGGAACAGAAATTTCCCATTTAAAACGGAGGCATTTTCGTCCATACAGACGTGATATGCAAATTGTTTTTCAGGATCCTTTTGCTTCATTGAATTCAAAAATGAGTGTTGCAGAACTAATTGAGGAACCATTACTCGTGCAAACCTCTCTTACTAGATTGGAAAGAAAGGAAAAAGCAATTGAAATCATTGAAAAAGTTGGCCTTCGTGCTGCAGATCGTCTGAAATATCCACATGAATTTTCAGGAGGACAAAGACAGCGTATCAGCATAGCCAGGGCACTGATCACAAATCCAAAGTTTGTCATCTGTGATGAGCCTGTTTCAGCACTCGATGTTTCCATCCAGGCTCAAGTTTTAAATCTTATGAAAGATTTGCAGGAAGATCTAGGATTAACCTATTTATTTATTGCCCATGACCTGAGTGTTGTTAAACATATTAGTGATCGTGTGGCTGTGATGTACTTAGGGAGAATTGTAGAAATTGCCGATAAACATTCCTTATACAGCAACCCCCTTCATCCATACACACAAGCATTGCTTACATCCATCCCTGTCATTGATACAGATGAAAATCCAGCACCTAAAGAAGAGAAAATCAAGCTGACCGGAGATCTGCCAAATCCGGCCAACCCACCATCAGGATGTACATTCCGAACAAGATGTCCCCTTGCACATGATCGTTGTGCAGTGGAACGCCCTGAATTAACAGAATTAGAAAAGGGGCATTTTGTTTCCTGTCATCTCTATACACAGGAAAAGTAAGGTTTATAAGCAATTCCCTTTCAAAGAATAATTCAAGGAGCTTCGGAATATATACTAATAGATTTAGGAGGTGATCAATGCGTAGCAGGCTGTATTAAAATTAAAATTCATATTAAATTTAAAGGGGGAAATAGTTTGTTTAAGCATTATAAAAATGGTATAGCTATTCTCATTTTGTTGTTTTTGCTTAGTGTTGTCCTGATAGCCTGTAATAGTGATACAGATGAGGCAGAGTCAGAGGAACCTGATAATACGGAAGAAACGGAAGACCCTGTTGAAGAAGAAACAGATGATGGTGCAGAGGAAGAGGAAGAAGAACCAGCAAGTGATGAGCCTCAATCAGGCGGCACACTCACAGGGGCAATGGACACAGCTCCTGCCGGTGTGTTTAACCCAATCTTTTACGAGGAAGCTTATGAAGATAATATTTTAGCCTTTACCCATGAATCACTTCTTAGTCAAAACGAAAACCTTGGATTCGAAGCAAATTTGGCAAAGGACTGGACCATTAATGATGATAATACGGAGATAACGCTAACACTTGAAGAGGGTGTCACATGGCATGACGGTGAACCTTTTACAGCTGAAGACGTTGTTTATACGTATAAAGCTATGGCAAGTCCGGGATATGTTGAAGCAGGTGGAGTTCGAACTGAATATGTTGTTCGATTAGTTGGATATGAAGCATTTAATAGTGGAGAGACAGATGAATTTGAAGGCGTTGTGGTAGAAGATGATTATACCGTTACCTTTAAATATACTGAACCGAACGTTACTATTTTAAAAGATGTAGCCTTCCCGATTATTCCTGAACACATCTTTGGAGACGTTCCAGTCGCTGAAATACCTTCACATCCGGCAACATTAAATGCCGGTGAAGTTATCGGAACAGGGCCATTTGTATTTTCAGAAATGCTTGAACGGGAGCAGTATGTACTAACAAAGAATGCGGATTATTGGAAAGCAGAGCCATACCTGGATCAGATTGTCTGGCGTATTGTCGATCAGTCTGTCATGCTCGGTCTGCTTGAAAACGGTGAAATTGACTTTATTGCCGATCCAAATGGTGTTCCAGCAGCTGACTATGAAACAGTAGCGGCACTTGATCATATCGAGATCATTGAGCAAACCGATTTTGGTTATCAGTTGATGGGCTTTAAAACAAATCACCGAACAGATGCGGATGTTGAAAGTGGAACAATTGAACCGGATAACTGGGTACCAAATGAGGATATGAGTGAACAGCTTGTAAGGCAGGCTTTTGCCTATGCAATTGACCGTCAGGCGATTGTTGATAATTTATTATACGGACATGGATCTGTGATTAACGCACCAATTGCACAGCAGTTCTGGGCATATGATGAAAGTGCGGTAACCGCATATGAATATGATCCTGAAAAAGCGAATTCACTGCTTGATGAAGCAGGCTATGTCGATACAAATGATGATGGATTAAGAGAAACACCCGATGGAGAAGAATGGGTTGTAAACATTAACTATCCAACGGGGAACCAGCTTCGTGAAGCTTCTGCACCAATTCTTGCACAGTTTATTGAAGAAGTCGGGGTTCAGGTTGACCTGAGACAGCCAAAAGAAATGACAGCATATGTGGAAGATTTGACAAACGATAATACCGATTGGGATATTTACTTGATTGGTTGGAGCCTAGGTAGTGGCGATCCGGATCCATCAGGATTATGGAAATCTGAAGCAGCTTATAACTTTGGCCGCTGGAACAATCCGGAATCTGATCAATTAATGCTTGAAGCCATGCAGGCACCGGAAGCCTTTGACCAGGATTACCGTGCAGAGAAATACAGTGAATGGCAGTCTGTCTTCTCTGAAGACTTACCAGCACTTCTCCTGTATGCACAAAATAAAATTTACGGTTTCAACGAACGATTAAATGGCGTTGCTCCAATGCCATATGGGTTCATAAACGACCCTCACTTATGGTGGGTATCTGAGTAACTTTTGATGGAGGAGCGTGCGTTTCTGGCGCATGCTCTTTCTTTTTAAAATGGTAGTTGACAGGCTTTCGGGCCTAGAGAAGCACTCTTCCCGGAATTCTCACCGGTTTTTCACCAAATATAGAGAATAGACAATCCAACACCTATCACCAAAGGGAGGGAGAAAATGTACAAATATATCATTCGCCGCATTCTTGTCTTTATTCCAATGCTTTTTATCTTGACGATTATGGTATTCGGGCTTGCACAATTAGCCCCAGGGGATGCTTTAACAGGGCAATCACTTGCTGACCCGAATGTTGATCCTGAAGTATACGAGCAACAAAGGGAAGCCTTGGGATTAAATGATCCAATACCTGTTCAATATGGTCGCTGGATCAGTTCTGTTGCACAAGGAGATTTAGGTAATTCATTAGTTTTTAACGGACGTTCTGTAGCTGAATTAATTGAATCCCGATTTGCAAACACACTTTATTTAGGATTTTTTTCATTATGTATAACCATTCTCGTGTCTATTCCGATTGGTATTTATTCAGCCAAACGTCCTTATTCTCTACTGGATTATGGCGCAACCGGTTTTGGCTTTCTCGGTCTCGCAATACCAAATTTCTTTTTTGGACTGATTGCTATCTATATCCTGTCAATTAAATTAGGCTGGTTCCCTGCACAAGGAACAATGTCTGCCCCTGGTGTCACTGGTTTTGAAGCATTTATTGATCGTATTCACCATATGATTTTACCTGGAATAACACTTGGATTAGCTGGTACAGCAACATATATGCGCTACATGCGCTCAGAAGTGCTTGATGTGCTTGGAAGTGACTATATTCGAACAGCAAGAGCTAAAGGCATGTCTGACAGCAGTGTCCTCTACAAACACACACTTCGCAATGCGCTTATTCCAATCATTACATTAATGGGATTTGAAATTGGTGTATTGCTGGGCGGCGCAGTAATTACTGAACAAGTCTTTCAATATCCGGGGCTTGGAACCTTGTTTTTAAGTTCAGTCACAAACCGTGATTATCCGGTAGTTATGGCGATTGCCATGATACTTGGCATACTTATTCTGATAGGTAATTTACTGGCCGATATTTTTTACAGTATTATTGATCCAAGAATCCGATACGATTGAGGTGAAATCATATGCAATCAAATCCACAGGAAATACAACCTGAAAATCCGGAAACAAATCCGAATGCAAATAAGGAAAAAAGCAATAGTCCATTTCAATTAGCATTACGCAGGTTTTTAAAAAATAAAATGGCCTTAATCAGTGTATTTATTTTGTTAATCATTATTATCCTATGTATCCTCGCACCGGTATTTACAGACCTGGATCCGGAGAAGACTAATCTTTTATTGATTGAAAAAGGACCAAGTGAGGAGCATATTTTAGGTACAAATGGAATGGGGCAGGATAACTTTTCCCGCTTGTTATATGGTGGCCGGATTTCATTAATTGTTGGATTAAGTGCCATGTTTTTCACACTGGTTATTGGTGTTGTGCTTGGATCAATTGGTGGTTATTATGGTGGAATAATCGATAACATTATCATGCGCGCAACAGATATTATGCTGATGCTGCCGTTTCTCGTGCTTGCTTTGACGATAATGGCAATTGTAGATAAAGTGACAATTGGCTTATTCGTAGCGATTATTGCGTTAACGGCATGGCCAAATTTAACCCGGATTATTCGCGGAATGTATTTATCATTGCGTGAACAGGAGTTTGTTCTTGGCGCACGGGCGATTGGTGCGAGCGATTTTAGAATAATATTCAAACACTTTATTCCAAATGCTATTGGCCCAATTATCGTTAATGCCACCTTAATGATGGCAACCATGATTATTGCTGAATCCGCTTTAAGCTTTATCGGGTTTGGTATTCCACAGCCAACACCGACCTGGGGTAATATGATCTCTGAGGCTCAAAACATAAGAATATTACGTAATCACCCAGAAGCATGGATCCCACCAGGGTTAGGAATACTGGTAACTGTTCTGGCTATCAATTTTATTGGGGATGGATTAAGGGATGCATTTGATCCGAAGAGTAACCGGCGATGAATTTATAGTAAAGCCTCTCAAAAAAAGCTCGATGAGAGGCTTATGATATGAAACAGCGTCCCTCCCCTTCAATCAACGAACGGGAGCTTCACTCGTTTGGTGGATAGGTACAAGCACGAATGCATTCTCTTCCGGGGTCACATAAAAACGAAACCTGGTATCTGCCCCTATCTCCAGTAGTTTTCTAATTTCTGATGGAATATTTACGGTTCCTTTAGTAGATATATATCTTTGATTTTCTGTGTTTTCCTCTTGGGTGTGGCAGATCCATATTTCCCTGTTATGGAGACGAATCTCGACTAATTCCCCATAGTTAAATCCCAGTTTCAAACGCCACTTTTTGGGCAAATTTATCATTCCGTGCTTGCCTATCGTTTTGTAATTCTCCAGGCAATACATTTTATTCACCTCACCAATACGTATTCCATCTTTTCCGGAAAAGAAAACAACAATTTCGCAATTATTTTTTTTCTTTTTCAACAATATTTTTACTTCCCGAATATAATCCACTTGCGGAAAGCCCCATCACTATTCCAGCAATTATTCCACTTTTCAGGTCGTTGGGAAATACGTAGAATATTCCTGCAGCCACCCCAAAAAGTAATGCTGCAATGGGAAGTAACCTTTTGGGAAGTCCAGACCTTTTTAATACCTCTACCAGCCCTACGATTAAGGGAATTAAAGCAGCATCGTAAACCGTAAACATGAATAACACCTCCATAATAGTTTACGAGCGCCTTGTCCTTTGTGTAACGGCAATCATCCCTTAACTTATTTAAAATGAAAAAAAGTAATAAAAATTGACGTACGTCAAGGAATTACAACTTAAAAAGAAGGATACTGAAAGTAAGGAGGAGATTTATATGGAAAAGCAATCAATGGAAGCTTGTAGCTGTCGCAATGGAATAGATGAAATGATTAACGAAGGTCTTGGTGGAGGGTTTATCATTTATGACTATGATGCAGAAAAATTGGAGCAAAGGGAAGCTGTTTCAGAAAGAAATGTTAACTCATGAGTATATATCCAATTTTATTTTCATCAACGCAGCTGTTATTCAGTAACTTTATTCATGATTTTAATTTTATTTTTATTATCGCTATTTTATCGCTTGTCGGATCAATCATTTTACGATCAAAAAAAGTAATTATTACTCAACTCGTATTGTTTATTTCTATTTTTATTTTAGATAAATTCGCTGAAAACATCCTACTTATTCCTTTAGCTATTATCCAACTATCATTTGGAGTCTTTATTTTATTCAGATTGAAAAAAGCAATCGATAGAAATTATTTACTCGTCATGGAAAAAACACATCAATTACCAAGAAATGTAAACAGTAACTCATCTAATGGAAGCCAATCTTCATTTTTATAGAAGTGGGCCTATATAAAAAGGGGTCACAACATTGTGATCCCTGTGCCACGCTTAAATGAATTAGCTCATTTCATATACCTTTGTATTATTAACCAACGCTTCTTGCAGCATGGTTAATTCATTTAGCGCGCTATCCCTTGTGTCATATAACCCCAGCAGAATCTCTCTTCGCCCCCAAATACCATTGGAAATCGAACCAGTAACAGCACTTTTTTTCCTGCCACCGATATTTTTTGTTACTGAAAATGATGTACAGTTAATTAGTTCTTTTTTATTTTGACTTCTTACCCACATTTGTTTTCTTCCCCTTTTAATTACTTCTTTATCTGATCCTAACGTTTTAAAATTTCGTATCATATAAGTCTAAAAGCCTGCCAATTTTTTAGTACTTCTATCCCAAAGCCACCTGCAATAATCTAGGAGCGGCAGAATAGAATTTAATAATCGCAGTAATTTTGGAAAAACTCGTTTTAGGATAAACGAAATTGGGTATATGAATAAGTGGGATATATAAAGGGGGGATAAAATGGAAGAGATACTAATGCAAGCAGTGAAAGTATTAAAAAAAGAAAACGCTGTACATAATGAAAAGGGTGAAAACCTGAACTATATTGAAAGAGATAAGCGAATAGATGCTGAAATGCTGCAACTTATTAAGGGAGTACAAGATTCATTTTCGCCAATGGAATTAGGTACTTTTGTAAAACAGTTATTAGTAGAGGCAGAGAAGATAAAGACAATCGAAACTGTTACATTGGAGGAAATTACTTCCTGAATATGATATATTAATTGGTGCAATTATTTTTACTGGGAATTGATTTGAATGGACAATAATATATAAACTAAGAATGAAAGAGTCAAAAAGAATCCAATTTGAATCTATACCGAATTGGATTCTTTTTCATTAGCTTTATTTTCTCCCCAACCCACTAATTGTTCCCGCTATAGACATTGGAGCGTCCATATCTACGAAAAACAAAACAACCGTTGACTCAGCATTCGCAGTAAATGAAGGCATCTTATTTTCTAAATCGGTCACAGCTTCTAGCCTATTTATAGTTAATTCTTCAATGATAATTTCACCATCCAGGACATATAGAAAAGGTTTTAAGCTTTCATGAACAGGGATATTCAGTTCATCTCCTGCTTTCGGATGTGCATCATAAATGAAAACATTTTGCCTAACATAAAGAGGCGCATCACTTTCTTCTGGTCCCACCATAAGGTACCAGTCTCTGTTATCTACTGGCTTATCACGGAATTGGATAGCTGGTTCGAGATCCGTCTCACGTGGTCTAACGAAAATCTGAAGCATTTCAACTTCATCTTTTTTAACCTTTTCCTCATGCCAAAAGCTATAGCCGGCATTCATCATCATCAGCTTACCTGGTGCAATAGGTGCTTCAAATCCAGCTGAATCTCTGTGATAGGATATTCCCTTCCACACATAGCTGAAAATTTCATCATTAACATGTTCATGCATTTTTATTGTCAACCCTTTTTTCATCACCGCATGATCAATATTACTTAACGGTCCGAACGCAGTATCACCTGTATCTTCTTTCAAAATATCACTTGGCTGGATTCTGGTAATGGAAAATGGACCTTTGAAAGGCTGTGGGTGGTTTCCTGCTTGGAGTTTTTGTAGCATGGTAGATTCTCCTTTTTCATTTCAAAATTCATCTCTATATTTAGCGGTCAGTCTTTAACTGTTCTTTCATTTCTTTTATATGTAAATTCTAACATACTATGAACAATTAGTATTTCTTTCGAATCCACAGTTTAGTTGATTATAAAATTACAGGAATATGTCTAAAACCCACTTACTTCAATTTAAAATAAGTGGGTTTAGGTTTACTTTTATTGGTAGTCACTTTGCTACTACTCAATCAATTTATATATTTTCCGTAATCAGGGATAGCAATGCTATCAAATTCCTGAACAAGTTTCTGCAGATTATCTGTTAATTCTTCACCATTCATTGGTAATCCATGTCCAGTAACTGCTATAGCTGGTTGTAATGCTTCTAATTTTTTTACTGAATCCCAGGCTGCTTGCCAATCATTCGTTAAATATCTTGGTGGTCCACTTATTTCTTTTTCCTGTGTAAATACCTTATAAAGGGAGTCTTGTTTTACAGTAACGAATGCATCACCAGCTATTAAAGTGCGATCCTCGTCCCTAAAAAAAGATACGTGACCAGGTGCATGTCCTGGAGTATGAATCCAACGAAATCCTGGCATATATGGAACAGTGCCATCTGAAGGAAGAGTCTGTATATGGTTTCCTAAATTAATTGGCTCATTTGGAAACAATGGGGACATTTTTGCAACCATACCACCTTCCACCGTTGCATCAGGCTCCGGATAGCTTTTCTGTCCAGTTAAGAATGGAATCTCTAGCGAATGTGCATAAACAGGGACTTTCCAATGCTCCACTAATTCTATAATTGCCCCAACATGATCAAAATGGCCATGTGTTAAAATGATTGCTTTCGGTTTGCTATTACTTCCAAAGCGATCTTCCGTCAAAGAAATAATTTCATTTGCTGAATCAGGCATTCCTGCATCAACCAACACAAATTCATCCGAATCAGGATCACCATATAGGCAAATATTAACAATCTGAATCGTATGCTGATATAAATCAGGCAATAATTCCATTCCAACTCCAGTTCCGATTGAAGTGGCTGGAATAAATTTATAATCACTTCCATAGTTCATATCTTTTTCCATCGATCAAAACCTGCTTTCTTCATAAACTTTACCTTTATAGTTTCCCTTGTTTTAAAAGTAATAAAGCATGAAAAAACTGGCATTCAGCCGGTTTGGGAAAATTGGGACCATATTCGAAAATATGGAAAAGAGCTTTTGATTCTACCCCTTCGTCAAACCTTCATGGTCATCTGCCTGTGGTGGTTCCTCCATCCAGCCGTGTTTAATCATAATATTGGCTCCATCTTCGGCGTAAAGGGAAATCTCTGGAACTAAAGACGCATACCTTAATCCTAAATCTCTTCTTGGGCTTGCTGCCATAGCCATTCCGTAATTTCCAATACCTGCTGCTATCATTGCTGATACATGAAACATAATTAGCTTATCCGAGAATACATTTTCTGTACTATCTGAAACGGCAGAATCCCAACTCATTGGAGCAGGTAAGTCCTCATTTGTTAAAAACTTTCTAAATATATCCATATGCTTTTGAGATATTTTTTTCCCTCTTAGTAAAAATTGCTTAACCTCTTCATTTTTGGCTATCTGCGCAAATCCCATCATTAGAACTTTTCCAATAGAGTTAGTCTGGACATTTAAAAACAAATGAGTAACTTCCACAGAGGTAATTGCTCTTTTGTTTCCAAAAAAACCAGCCAAAAATTGCTGCTTTTCTACAAAATCCACTTTATCTGGAATAGATATATAAGGAGGTCTTACATAGGTACCTTGTTTTAACATCAAATCCCGTGTTTTATCCTGCAATTCAACCCCTTCATTTAACACCCTTTTATGAAATATAACTACATCAGATCGAGTTACCAATCCCAATGCTGCACTACTTGCTGCCATTGCAAGAATGGACATTTCCCGTAAATACATGAGTACATAAGTATCTGAAAATAATCTTGGGGCTTGTGGATTTACATCTTGCTCCGTAAATCCTATAGGTATAGGGAATTTTTCCTTGGTAAAAATATCGCTCATTATTAAAATATTGTTCTTTGCCACATTCAATGTTGATTCAATAATAGGACGTACTTCTTCATCTTCTACCTTCTGTGACTGATAAACTAAAGTATACAGTTTCCGCTAGATAAAAGTTTACACTTTTCCAGATGTTAGTGCAGTTTTTATATGGCTGCCCGAGGGCAGCCATATAAAAACTGTCCGGCGCGAAAATGGGCATAAAATAAAAGAACCATCACTGCTATAATGGTAGTTTGATAGACTACAACAGTGATGGAGGCAAAAAAGGTGGATAAGTGGGAAATGTATATGGAAATTAAGCAATTATTAAAACAAGGTTTTAGTAAAGTAAAGGTGGCTGAAAAACTTGGTATATCCAGGGTAACTGTATACCGTTACTTAAAACGTAATCCCCAGGATATGGCGAAATGGGTTACACAAACAAAAACTAGAAAGAAGAAATTGGATGAATATCAAGAACTGATTCTTTCCTGGTTACGTGAACACCCTGACCTGACAGCTGCCCAAGTATTTGATTGGCTTATGGAGAAATATCAGGAGCTGCAAGTAGCTGAAAGTACGGTACGACTCTATGTAAGGGAACTACGCAGGGAATATGATATTAAAAAGGAATCGAACCCTCGATCTTATGAGGCTGTACCGGAGTTGCCGATGGGAAAACAAATGCAGGTCGATTTTGGGCAAACGGAGCAATTAACTCCCGATGGCAAAAAGGTAAAACTTTATGTGATAGCGTTTGTCCTATCTAATTCACGGTATAAATATAAAGAGTGGTTGGATAGACCCTTTACTACCAGGGATGTGGTTCGTGCCCACCAGAATGCCTTTCACTATTTTGAAGGAGGAATTCCAGACGAGATTGTTTATGACCAGGATGCGCTGATCCTTGTCAGTGAAAATAGTGGGGACTTAATCCTGACGTATGAATTCCAGACTTATAAAGAAGATAGAGATTTGACGATAAGAATGTGTAGGAAAGCTGATCCGCAGAGCAAGGGAAAAATAGAAAATGTAATTAAGTATATCAAATATAACTTTGCGAAAAACCGAATATATTATGGACTTGAAGCATGGAATGAAGCAGGTTGGGATTGGTTAGAGCGCACTGGTAATTACAAAATTCATCATACAACAAAAAAGAGACCGGTAGAAGTGTTCACCCTCGAAAAGCAACACTTGCGACCAATCTCTCAACGTATCGACGAATATGCCGATAACCACTATGAATCAAGTATAACAAGAAATGTTCGTAAGGACAATGTCATTTGGTATGATTCCAATCGATACAGCGTCCCTCTAGGGACATTTCATAAGACAAAAAAGGTTTATATTGAAACAACTGATGATGCGTACCTTTGTATACGAGAATCAAAAGGCGGGCCGATCATCGCAAAGCATAAAATAGACCCTGGAAAAGGAGAACTGATTCAGAATAACAAGCATAAGCGTGATCGCACCAAAGGTATCGATACATTTATTGAAACAGTTATAGCAGGATTCACAGATGAGGAAAAAGCAAGATTGTATTTGAACGAAATCTATACGCGAAAGCAACGTTACATTCGTGATCAACTCCAGATGATAGCCAAACAAATTAAGAAATATGAACATCGATTGTTAGACTTGGCTTTGGAAGAGTGTATGAAGAAACAACTATTTAGTGCAACAGATTTTAGCGATGTCATTCACTATCTTGAACGACAACGGGGAGTAACAGTTACTGAAGAAAAAATATATTCCCGAGGGAATACGCCAAGGCCACTCCACCCTTTGGGTGATTCAATTGTTCAAACAAATACACAAATAAGGGATATAAATGAATACGTATCCGTTTTAGAGGGGGATAAACGATGATTCAGTTAACGACATTACAGAGTAAATTGAAGTCCCTTCGCCTTGCGGAAACGGCAGATCATTTACCAGTACTCTTACAGGAGGCTGAGTCAAATGATGAAACATATGCGAGCATGCTTATGAAAATGGTGGATTACGAACAACTAAGACGTGACGAAAAACAGGTAGAAAAACGACTGAAATGGGCAACATTTCCCTATCAGAAAACGTTGGATTCGTTCGATGTAAGTGAGCAACAGTCCATAAGCAAAAAGCAATTTAATAAATTGAAGGAGTTATTGTGGATTGAGCAGCTATTCAACATTATCCTGCTTGGACCGCCGGGTGTTGGCAAAACACACCTGGCGATTGGGCTGGGGATGCAGGCCATTAATCAAGGTTATAAGGTTATATTCACCTCCATGGGAGATCTGATTCATGCCTTGAAAACCGAGGAAATTACACGCAAATCGCAAACTAGAATGAAGCGTATACGAAACGCTGATCTCGTTATTATTGATGATCTGATGTTTATGGCAATGGACCCACACGAAGCAAACTTATTCTTCCATTTAATTAATGACTTGTATAATAACGCCAGTATTGTCCTAACTTCCAATAAGGCTCCGAAGGAGTGGGGAGAGCTGTTAGGCGACCCGGCTATAACAACAGCTATATTGGATCGAATTATTCATCGAGCAGAGATCATTCACTTAAATGGGGATAGTTATCGGATGAAACATAGATCATCTATTTTTGAAGAAGAAAGTGTAACAAATTAATTAGCGAAAACTGTAACTTTTTACTTGACGGTTACACCTTCTCTAAGAAATATGTATTAACACAGACTGCTAGTGTGTCATTTACATACTGAGTCCATAAGGTGGACATTTCTGCAGCCGTTAACCGAATGCTTGTTTTATCTTCCATGTGAACAACCTCCTATTTAATATACCAAGAATAATATGCCCTTTTTTGGAAAAAATATGAGAATAAAGCAGTGAGAATTGATGCCATTTTAATAAGGTAGTAACTGGGGAACTTTCTGTAGCTTTACAATAAGTTTAGCTAGAATACATAATTAAAAGAAACAAGGGAAGTGTAAGTGCTGAACATAGATTTAAATAAATGGAGGTTTTTATTATGGCACAACAAGATTCTCAGCAACAGATACAACAGGCTGTGCAACAAGCTCAGCAAGCACAACAGGCGGTACAACAGGCGCAAGCGAGTGCTGATCCGCAGCAGTTGCAACAGGCTCAGGCAGCACTTCAACAAGCGCAACAAGGTTTACAAAGTGCGCAAACGCAAGCTGGAGCAAGTGCACAGCAAAACCCGCAACTTCAGCAAGCACAGCAACAATTGCAACAAGCTACACAGCAAGTACAACAAGCAACTCAAGCGACCCAAGCAGCCCAGCAAGCTCAAAATCAGCAAAATAATCAATAATAGGCATGTCCCTGTTTTAAGGGGACTTCATGTGGTTTAAAGTTAAATATGAACAGGAACCCATTTTGGTCAAGCTTTCTTCAAAATGGGTTCCTTTTTATTTTTAGAAAACTTGGTTGTCACCAGCCTTTAGGTGACAGCTCAAAGCCCGCACTTATGCAGTAAGAAAGTATTTTATCTTTCTTATCTGCCAAGAAAAACTTCGGAAACAAAACCTCATTCCTTAAAATATGGATTGACTATTTTTATTATAATGGTTGGGCATTAGGCTATTCGGCTTTGCTTCACCCGTTTATTTTGTTAATTCTTTATTGGGATTTGAAAATAATAAGGATGTTAAATAGACGAGAGGGTTGAGCTTTTCGGTTGCTTACATAAAAATTATGATATTTTAGCTAAACTAACAAATACTACTAATAATAAATAAGAAAGGATGAGTTTCATGGCTCATTTAAAAGTATTAGGGATTAAATTTATTGTAATTGCTATTCTGGTTTTCTCCTTATTCGGGATTATTTATAATGCTACTTTGTTGAATTTGTTCTGGATTAGTTTACTTGTCACAGGTATTTCCTACCTTATTGGTGATTTGTTTATACTACGGAGGTTTGGCAATGTTACAGCTACCATTGCAGATTTTGGTTTAGCATTCCTTTCCATATGGCTATTGGGAAATTTATTTCTTGCGGAAGGTATGCCTGTAATTCTCCTTTCCTTAACGGCAGCTTTCTTTATGACCTGTGGTGAACCTTTAATTCATATCTATATACAAAATCAATTTTCAGATGATCATCAAAGAGGCTTTGGAACTAAAAAGCAATTACAAACCGAATTTGCAGAGGAAACAGATGCACAAACGATTGCAGGTAAAAAGGAATACGGGGACAAATAATTTTTCAACCGTTCTATGCTCTGCATCTTATAGTGAGTCAATATAAGATGTTAAACTAGATAAAGGCTGGTCTGTTTCTTCACCATTACACACCACCAACATTGAAGGTTAAATAATTCGGCATGAGGGAGAACAAATTTTTTGATGCTCAATTGGTCTGTTCCCTTTTTTTTATCTGTAAGGTTGACTTCGCCAAGTAACGACTTATTATGTATTAGTAATTTCGTTCATTTCCTTTGGTTTAATTAGAAATACAGGAGAGATGAATAAAAATAAAAGTGCCATTACAAATCCAAGTACAGCAAAAACTATAGCATCAGGATTCGAAGTGTACAAGGAACCCATAAAAACTGTTGAACCAAAAGCAATGATTAGTATTGCAAAAACAAAATAAATTCTCCCTAATTTTGATTTACTTGGTTTTTGGACTCCAAAAGCTATTTCTCTGGAATATAAATAAGGTAATATAACCATTACAATCAACATAATAATGCCAATCCAAAATGTTATGGTTAAAAAATATATCCGCAGTAATGGGATTGCGAAATAAATCGATAATGTATTTACCATTACATACGAAAGCAAGGAGAAATATCGTTTACTATTATGTCTCGTCTTTTTCCAAAATAAATAGAATAAAAGACAAGACACTAAAGCTAATATAGAATTAAACAGTAGTAACAACACATTTCCCTCTGGTACAAAACTCATCAAAAAGCCCATACCTATTAACAAAATAGTCGTTCCAATAATGCGACTCTCTTTAAAAGTTACTTCTTTTTTCATAGCAACACCTTTCCTTTAAATATATATAATTTATTTCAGTACAACCTATCATTTGTTTAAACTTCCTAAAACTAGAACATACTCATTTAAAAGTATATCTAACTTTTGTGAAATATCCAATAGTTGTGGGTCATTCGGTCTTCTATCGTAGGTTTCATACATTATCTTTCTAGTTTCTTCTATCCTTTTTATTAAATCATTGCTATCAGACAAACCATTTTACGTCCTTTCTTTAATGAAAACTGTTAGTATTGATAATTAAAAATCAATACTAGGAGATACTGGATATACACCCTCTTTCCTTTCTACAATTTCTTTGAGAAATTCTATTGCCAGTTTTCGATTATTAATTTTTATTTTTTTATAAACCCTGCTTACATAGCCTCGCACCGATTTCTCTGATACCTGGATTGTATCTGCAATTTCTTTATTTTTCTTATTAAGATACAATAAGTATAAAATATCTAACTCCCGCTGGGACACTGAAATATTATGTTCATTCAGTCTCTCTTTTAAAACTTCTTTAACTGAAAACCTGGTATTTTTAATTTCCTTTACTATAACTTTGGCAATTTCTCCGGATAGAACATATTGACCATTATAAACATCTCTAATCACACTAATGAACTTTTTTGGTGGTAAGCTATATAGCAAAAATCCATCCACTCTATTTTCTATACCACCGTAGATTACATATTTATCATAATTAAAAGTTAAATAAAGCAACTTAACATCAGGATTTTCCTTCTTAAAATCGTGGATCCTATCGCCAATTTTTGAATTCATCAATTGGGTATGGAATAATATTACATTTGGATTTGACTTTACTAATTTGTTAAATAAATCATTTTGGTTATTCACTATATCTATTACCTTCATGTCTTGTTCACTATTAATGATTAATTGTAAACCTTCACTATGAACATTCAATTGGTCTACAATAATAATATTTATAATACCTTCCAACTCCCATCATCCAGTTGCCTTGTGTCTACTGTTTAGTACTCCAACATCAACTTTTGGATAATTGTACCTAGTAAAATAGTATAATTGTTTCAACTCAACAATTTCCATACAATTCATAACTTCAATCTAATTAACACAAAGCAAAGAGCTTTCGCATACCTATTTGTATACGAAAGCTCTTTATAACCCCTTATTTTTACATGTGCAATAAATTATTTATAAATATAAATAACATTGCACCTCTACTATATTTCCCTTTTTCTTCGATAAGCTAGTAATATAGCAAATCCAACAATTAACAATCCAACTCCAAGAGCAAGTAAATTATACATATTTGTTGCTGTAGATGGTAATTTACTGCCTGAATCAGTTGTACCTGATACTTCTTTTGCAGGACCATTTTGATCGTCTTTTGAATCAGGTGTAGTTCCTTCTGATACTTCATCTTCCGAAATGACAGGTATTAGGGTGTTTATTAAGTCATAACCTTCTACTGTCGAAATATATCCTGCTACCACTTGTTCTTCAATTGTGTAAATATAAGCTACGCCATCCTCGTCAAATTCCGGTAAATTCGTGAAGCTATATGCCCAACTATCAGCTGCTGAGACTTTCACTTCTTGAATCTTGTTACCATTTTGAAGGAGTTCTACAACGATGGAATCTGGACGATCTTTTGAGTTATCATCTTTCCACGTTTTTGTTCCTTCTACTGATGTTGTGCCAACTCGAACGTTGGTGATGTCAAAGCCATCGATTGTTGTTTTATAACCTTCTACTTTTTCTTCTGAAATTGTATACTCAATTTCTTTTCCACCTTTATGTTTTGGTAGATTTGTGAAGCTAAAGCTCCAATCGCCTGCCTCTGTTACTTCTACTGATTCAACAAATTCATTATCTGCAAAAAGATTCAATGTAATTGAATTTGGTCGAATACCATCTTGGTTATCAGCGTCTTTCCACGTTTTCTCACCATTAATATCAACCGTTTCTGGTGTGTAAGCGTTTGTGATGATGATGTTACCATGATCTGTATCATTTACAGTTGTTTCATATTCTGGTACTTCTGTTAATTCAACTACTGAATACTTAATTGTTTCTCCTGTTGCTTTTTCGTCTAGACCATCCCATGTGTAAGTCCATTTATTTTCTGAAGATAACTCTATAGGATCACCATACGCTTCTCCTTCAGCAGTTAGTTGAACTTCTATAACATCTACACGTTTACCATCTTGATTATTTGCATCTTGCCAATTCTTCGTGACTGTTGCACTTGTTTTTCCTGGTGTATGATGGTTGATAATATTCGTTCCATCAGTTTCAGTAGTATAGTCGTTTACTGAGTTCTCAGTTACTGTATAAACAATCTCTTCTCCTGCATTAAATTTCGCTAAGTTAGTGAAGCTATACGTCCACTCGTCTTCTTCTGTTACTTCAATCGAATCAACTACTTCACCATTCGCTAAGAGATTTACTGTGATTGACTCTGGACGAACACCGTCTTGGTTATTTGTATCGTCCCATGTTTTTATGCCAGATACTTCTGTTACTTCTGGTGTATGATGGTTGATAATATTCGTTCCATCAATTTCAGTAGTATAGTCATTTACTAAGTTCTCAGTTACTGTATAAACAATCTCTTCTCCTGCATTAAATTTCGCTAAGTTAGTGAAGCTATACATCCACTCGTCTTCTTCTGTTACCTCAATCGAATCAACTACTTCACCATTCGCTAAGAGATTTACTGTGATTGACTCTGGACGAACACCGTCTTGGTTATTTGTATCATCCCATGTTTTTATGCCAGATACTTCTGTTACTTCTGGTGTATATGCGTTTGTGATGATGATGTTACCATGATCTGTATCATTTACAGTTGTTTCATATTCTGGTACTTCTGTTAATTCAACTACTGAATACTTAATTGTTTCTCCTGTTGCTTTTTCGTCTAGACCATCCCATGTGTAAGTCCATTTATTTTCTGAAGATAACTCTATAGGATCACCATACGCTTCTCCTTCAGCAGTTAGTTGAACTTCTATAACATCTACACGTTTACCATCTTGATTATTTGCATCTTGCCAATTCTTCGTGACTGTTGCACTTGTTTTTCCTGGTGTATGATGGTTGATAATATTCGTTCCATCAGTTTCAGTAGTATAGTCGTTTACTGAGTTCTCAGTTACTGTATAAACAATCTCTTCTCCTGCATTAAATTTCGCTAAGTTAGTGAAGCTATACGTCCACTCGTCTTCTTCTGTTACTTCAATCGAATCAACTACTTCACCATTCGCTAAGAGATTTACTGTGATTGACTCTGGACGAACACCGTCTTGGTTATTTGAATCATCCCATGTTTTTATGCCAGATACTTCTGTTACTTCTGGTGTATGATGGTTGATAATATTCGTTCCATCAATTTCAGTAGTATAGTCATTTACT
>NZ_NPOA01000019.1 GCF_002287375.1 Virgibacillus profundi
GGTCATACTAATTATACCATTTTGGGGGTTTTTTTTATGCGAATTCTGTTAAATTGAGGCTAGATTATACAGATTTTCACTTCTTCTGAGATTTTGGGCTAGAATGGTGACTTTTTCACTGGTCTCGAACCGTCCCCGTGTATCTATTCCCCGTGTATCTATTCCAAAATTAATTTAGGGGGTCCTACGAACAAAAAGCGGGTTTACAACGCTAAGCCCATTTTCTTAACGGTACCCCTTTATGCAGTTTTAATTTATTCCTATTCATCAGATTTTTGAAATCTTATTCTATCCTTATTTGTTGGAATCCCATTATTTACTTTTTCCCATATGCCATTTTTAAATATTTCGTATTGTTCAAAAGCAAAAAGCAATCCTTTTGCAGTAGCTATGTTACTACTATCCATAAGTTGAATATGCAAATGCGGAGCAAAGGAGTTACCTGAATGACCAACTCTACCAATAACTTCACCTTTTTTTACACGCTGACCAACTGAAACCTGAATTGACCCTGTTTGAAGATGGACTAATCCAGCATATACATTGTCGGCACATTCTATAATGATGTAGTTGCCAGCAACTGATTGTATGTCGTCTTTTTTCGGGTCGAAATAATGAGCATTTTTATAAGCGTTAGACATATCTGAAAGCAATTTTGTTCTTGCTCGTTCTTTATAACCATCCTCTGCTTGGACAATGATTCCGTCACAAGGAGCAAATACTTCTTGCCCCCAACAATAATATTCATTTAAGGGAACCCCAAAAAGTAGATATTGTGCCAAACTAGTGCGATAGGCGGGCCAGCCCTTTCTTTCCCAATCCACTTGAATAAAGTCATAAGCATATCTTGATCCTAATTGGTTTGTGCCGTGACTCGGAATTTTTGCCCCTGGCGTGTTAGGAGAGTACCATTCTCCTCTCAAAGGAAACTCTACAATTATCGGCGCACGCACGTCAATCATCTCATATCCCTCCTCCGTCGATTCTTTACCTACATTATTGAAAATGACTAGTCTTACAAGGGCAAGTCCCAGTACGATACTGATCCGTGCAGGCATACGTTTTTTTCCCAATCCCTTATTTATTGCTTGACGTGTAGAATACTTTTCTAAGTTCAACAAAATATCCATCGAGTTTTTCAACAATGAGTTCATAGTTCAAAGCAGGAGATTCTGAATTTCTAATAGCATCTAATATTTCATTGGTAAATCCAATATTAGACCAAAATATAAACTGCTTGCACTTTTCTATATCCAGCTCCTTTCTAAACTTAGCTTCATCTATTTCATCAAATAATTTAGGATAACAGCTTGAATGTTCTTTGCGTGATCTATTTTCGAGTTCCTCATTAATTTCTTTGGAATTAGTAGTTCGTGAAAGTTTATTAAACTCTAAAATCCAAGGGTACTTTTCCGATAATTTAATTTGCAAAAGATATGATTGACGCAATCTGTCAAAAATATCTTTTTCATCATAATTCATCAATTCAAAATATTCCTTTTTAATTAGGTCAGAGAAGTAATCATACACTACAAGAAATAGCTCCTGCTTGTTACTTACATAGTGGAACATAAGGGCTTTAGAAATTCCGGCTTCTTTTGCTATTACATTAGTTGAAGCGTTTTCATACTCCTGTGAAGAAAATTCCTTTAACGCTGCATTTAGAATTGCGTTCCTTCTTTTAGAGTCTAAATCTAATAATTTTGTCAATATCAGTCACTCCTTAATAAGAAACAAGATTAACCTACTAGGTCAATTTCATTATAGGATTATTTACCTGAAAGGTCAACAAATATGTTAGTTAAACAAGAATTAAACAACTATAAAGTGCCTTATTACAATAAAATGTAGTAAGATGCTTATGTTTTTTATAATAGTTAACTTGTGAAGCCATTGCGGCAGTCGGATCAATTAAATCACCTACCAAACCCCAAAAGTAAATTCTTTTAAAAAACTTTCCGCCTTTTTGCCCCCTAATGCTAACTCCTTTCGATTGTATAAGTGAAGGGAGGGAAACGTTATGGAAAAACGAACAATGTCTGTTGAAGATGTAGCGATCTATCTGGGACTACATAAAGACACAATTTATGATCTTGTAAAAGGAAAAAAGATTCCCCATATCAAAATTGGCGGCAGAATCTTTTTCTTGGTAGATGTACTAGAGAAATGGATGATGGAAAGAATGCAAGAATGGTGAATTGCTAAATTTGAAAGGAAAACTTTCTAGCAGTAATTTGCCTTTTTGGCATTGCCTGGTAAACGCGGGGACGGTTCTCCCGTTTCACTTAGTTTTGTGTAAAACTAAAATATCTATTTCTGTTGCTTTATTTGCAACACAAGAACCGTCCCCGTGTATCAATCTAAAGGAGATATGTAAAAATGACTACACTTAATTTTCACAAGGACAAAAACTTTTTTATGGATTGGATGGTGCTAAATCACATAACCACAGGAGAAATTGTGCTCTGGCACACGCTGATGAATATCGGAAATAGACTCGGACAAAGGAGTATTTTCAATGCACCTACTTCTACACTAATGAGATTTACTGGTCTATCCAAACAGAGTGTCATCAATGCAAGAAAGAAGCTGCTGGAACGTGGGTTTATCCGTTATGAAAAGGGAGGTCAAAATAAAGCGCCAATTTACGAAATGATCCCATTACATCAAGCGATCGGGCATTATTCTTCTTTTACGAATACCGAGAAGTTGACGCCACACTTGACGAAAGACTTGACCCAGGAGTTGACCCCAACTTTGACTCCAACTTCGACCCCAAACTTGCCCATACATAAAGTTAAAAATACAAAAGAAAAGAGTAGTAGTAGGGGAGAAAAGCGCGAAGTGAATTCACTTTTTAAGAGCTATGAAGAAAATATGAATAAGCTAACCCCAATGATTGAAGATGAATTACAGACGTGGACAAAGGTGTTCGATGAAGAAATTGTAGTAGAAGCAATTCGGGAAAGTGTGAAAAAGGGAGGAAGAACCTTCAGCTATCTAGAGAAAATCCTGCAGAATTGGAAGCAGGCTGGACTCGCGACGTTGGCAGAAGTAGAGACCTTTGAACTTGAAAAAGAATTGGAAAAGAACAAGAAACTCATTCCTTTTCGCAAGCAAACAACAAATGAAGAATCCCAGGAAGATTTGTTTACTGAACTTTTAAAGGAGGACTTTTAAATGAAAAAAGAAGAAGCATTAGAAGTATTACGGACTATTAATGAAATGTATCCACGATTCAATCTGACGAAGCGCAAAGCCAAGGTGTTAGTGCCTAACCTAATGCAAATGGATTATCAAGGGGTTATGAAAAATCTATCTGCATACATCATGGAACATCCTTATCCACCAATGCTTAGTGAGATTGCGGCTTACTTGGACGTGGAAGATTCACATCTGGAAGAAATGGAGAAATGGCAAGAAGAGGCTAAGAAAGTGTCTCCAAAAGTAAAAGAGCAGTTTCAAGAACAATTTGAGCAACTCATTAAAGCAAAAGGGAGGTAAAGAGAAATGGATACATATCATGCAGAGACAAGCATATTAGGCGCCATTTTATTGGAAGGCCCGCTTTTTAAAGAACTAAAAATTGATGAAAAATACTTTAATTATGAAGAACACCGGAAGATTTTCTTAGCGATGAAGCAGGCGAGCAATGAGGAAAGAATGATTGATGTGGTCATTGTCACGATGACTTTGGGTGATAAAATCTCGGGAATTGGTGGTGTTGCCTACCTGACAAAGCTTGTTGAATCTGTTCCAAGCACTGCAGCTTTCAAGCATTATGAACAAATTCTTATCGAAGCATACCAGCTTCATCAAGCAAAAAATGCAGTAAACCAATTCTTACAGGATTCTTCTACAAAATCCTTGGATCGTTTGTTGCAGGATATAACGGTATGTAGAGATACAAGCATTTCAAAAGAGGAAAAAAGTGCGTATGATAATCTGCTCGAAATTAGTAAAGAGTTAATGAAAGCAGAGCCAGAGACGTCGGGATACTTAACTTCACTTTCTACTTTTGACCAGATGACTGGAGGCTTGCAGCAGGGAGATTTGATTATCCTTGCTGCAAGACCCTCTGTAGGGAAAACAGCATTTGCCCTTAACTTAGCAGCTGGCCATTGTAAGCATGGAGGGACATCCCTCATCTTTAGCTTAGAGATGGGGACAAAGCAACTGCTGAAACGATTGATTTCTGCAGAAGGGGAAATCAATGCAAGTAAATGGCGTAATATCCATCATCGTTTTACAACAGAAGATTATGAGAGAGCGATGCGAGCAATCGGAGAAATGACCAATTGGAACGTAGAAATTTTTGATACAAAACACAGCCTTGCCGAAATTCGTGCTGGAATTAGGAAACAAATACACGAACATCCAAAAGAAAATCAACTTGTGATCATCGACTATCTCCAGTTAATTGCACCTGCTGTCACTCGACGTGACCGACGGGATCTGGAAATTGGTGAGATCACAAGGGAACTTAAACTGCTCGCTCTAGAGCTGAAAATCCCAATCGTCCTGCTTTCCCAACTGTCACGCGGAGTGGACGCAAGGCAGGATAAACGACCGCTGATGTCTGACTTACGGGAGTCGGGAAATATCGAGCAGGATGCAGATGTAATTTCCTTCCTGTATCGCGGGGACTATTACGATAAAAGGAGTATGCAGAAGAATGAGATGGAGGTCATTATAGCGAAGCAGCGGAATGGACCGACGGGGACGGTGAGGATGGAATTTATGAAGGAGTATGGGGTTGTGAGGGAGAGTGTGGGGGTTTGTGAGGTGGTAGGATGATGGCAAGTGAAATGGCGTTGGGCTCCTTGTTGCAGTCAGTTTTGCAACGAGGGGCATTTTTTACATAAATGTTGAGGTAACTATTCGAAGTCTTGGTACTATTGAATAAAAAGTGATTTCTGAGGACTCTTCACATGTTTAACTAGGTACACATATAGTGTGATAAACATATGTGAGGGATGTGAATGAAGTGGGGGATAAGCTTAGGAGTCTGCAAACAGATACGCCAGAGAAGGGATTCGAATTGGCTGTCAAACTTGCGCAAAAAGGGGTAGAGATAACACAGCCTTCTGAAAAAATAAGAAAAAAATTGCGACCGAAATACTCAACCAATGCAGATAGCTTAATCGCAGTATCTCAAGTAATCGCAATCCATTATCAAACGGTGGCTGCTGCGAATAACTACTGGAAGACGAGAATCAATTACTAGTATTGGAAAAGCTACCTGTAGAATTAAACAGGGTCAGTCCCTTGGTACACTAAAGTGATAGAGGAATGGGGGACTGGCACCATATTCCAGGGAACAAGCAAGAAGTCTGATAGTGCTAATGCCGAAAAAAGTGGTGATGCTTCGAATAATAGCTTACATAGAGAAAGAGAGTTACTTTCGGATTCCATGGACAAAGCACCTGGATTAATTCCAGTTAGAACGATAACTTATGGCGACGAATCTGTAGATATCCCTTATTTTCTTAGAGATGCTTTTCTACTGCCACAACGATTTGAAGAATCAGAGCGCTTCTTAGTACGAATGGGCGGAGAAGAACAGGCGAGACTAATGAGCGAATTGCCAAGTAGATTGGATGGATTTCATAAAAGAGTAACTCGCTATTATGAATCACATTCACAAACATTTTTTAACGAATTAAAACAGTTTATTACTGAGGAAGTCAGAAGAAGGAAATTAATTCAAGATCGCCCTGGCGAATTGTTTTTATTCTATGAATCAAGTGAAATTGTAGTAACAGAAGATTTAGGGAAAATCCAGATTAATAAAGAAAACTTTACAGGTATGCCTGGACTAATTGATCAACTGAATGAAGATGGCATAGAAAAAGTGAGTGATTTACCAAAAGAGTTGCTGGTTATTGGTAAATATAAAGGAGTTGGAAAAGGAAGAGTGGAGAGTTTCTTTCAGCAGTTGAAAACTATACAACGGTTAATGATGGCTAAGCTTGTTTAGGACCTTATAATACATATAAGAAATTCGCATTTAAACCTTGTTAAAAAGGTAGTTATTAAGCATGTCTAAAGGAATGGTTGATAATGAATAATCTTGTATTGTTAGGTGCCAGACACCTAACAATGACACGGTGATAGGCTTCACTTCATTAAAAGTGAAGCTAGGTATTACATGATATCTATTTTTTTGAATTGAATTGAGTTGAATTATAATTAACATACACGAAGAGGTTAATTCAAAGGATTTACAATAAATTTAAAGTAGTTTCTAAAGGTTCGGATGTTAGTAATCAATTACTAATTAAATATTATTCAAGTATTAAATTGACAATCAACTTTTGATGTTGTATATTTGAATCATAATCGCCAAACATTAAAAGTTAGTAATTAAATACTAACAGAAAAGGAGAGCGGGAAGTATGGAATTAGATAAACATATTTGGAACTTAGCAGAGAACTTAAGAGGTGGAATTCCGGACTCGGATTATGCTGAATTATTTTCATTAGGAGGATTACTTTCATATCTCAGTATAGATTCTAGATATGAAGAAATTGTAAATATACAAAAATTATTGAGAGCAGAAGCAAATGCACATAATGAATTGATGCAAATACTTCAAAAGATCGAAAACCAAATTCCTTATTTTAAAGATGTTTTTAACGAAATGAACGTAGTTAAACAGCTAGGATCTACCCAAATCACAAGGTTTTTTTATGAAATAAACTCTATTAATTTTGATGATACAGAAAAAGTAAGTGAGTGGTTGGATCAAGCATTAAAATTAATTGCTGCAGAAAGTGGTAAATATGGAGGGGAATCAGCTACTCCTGACTCCATAAATAAACTAGCAATGGCTATTCTAAACCCAATGGAAGGTTCCCTGTATGATGGAGTTGCTGGGTATGGTGGCGGTTTATTGGAAGCACAACGAAATGCATGGAAGCAAAGCAAATCCTTAAAATTATATGGACAAGAAATTAATCCAAGTACATGGGCGATTTCGAAAATCAGACTATTCATATCTGGCGATGAGGAAAATCAGCTTCTCAAAGGAGACGTATTAAATCATCCAGGATTTGTAGAAAAAAACGAATTGAAAAAATTTGATTTTGTTTATATGGACGCACCATTTTCAATGAAAATCAATAACTATGACAGCTTGGTCAATGATCAATATAATCGTTTTTTTTATGGTATGCCCTCACGTTCTAACGGTGATTATGCGTTTCTCTCGCATGCGCTTGCTTCTTTAAATGAAGATGGAAAGGCTGTTGTAGTGACAACTGTAGGTGCTTTATTTAGAGGAGGAGCAGAGGGGAAAATTAGAAACAACATTATTATGTCGGACATGATAGAAGCTGTTATTTCTTTACCATCTGGGCTTTACAACACAACAGGTATTCCAGTGAATCTGATTGTATTTAATAAAAATAAAAGTGAATCAAGAAAAAATAAAATATTATTTATTCAAGCAAGTGAGCTGTTTACTGAGAAAGGTCGTACGAAAAGGGTTCTATCTGATAAAGTAATCCAAAAGATAACGGATACTTTTCAAAATGGAAAAGAAATCAGTGAGTTTAGTACATTTGTTCATTACTCTGATCTAGTCGATGGTAACCTCAATGTAAATAGATATGTGTTTCAAAATGAAGTAGAAGTAGAAGGATTCGGCTCGGTGAGTTTTAATATGGAAACATTGGAAAACGTGCATACGATTCCCTTAAAAGATATAGCTACTCTGTTTAGAGGATTCAATGTTGGGTCAAAAAACAAAGAAAACTCCGACGGGAAATTTAGAATTGTAAGATTGTCTGATGTGCAAAACGGAAAAATAATGATGAACACCCTTTCGCGTTACCATATCGAAAACAACGCAAAGATTAACATGTATGAGTTACAAGAAGACGATGTTATCTTATCAATAAGAGGGAATTCCTTAAAGGCAGCGGTTGTACCAGAAGATGATGAGGATCTGTTACTGTCCCAAAACTTTATAGGTATACGGTGTAACAACAGGCTGAATCCTGATTACCTGAAAGTCTATTTAGAAAGCCCACTTGGACAATATTTATTGACCAACAAGATGTCGGGTACGGCAATTCCTACATTGAGTAAAAAAGATATTGAGACATTAGAAATTCCACTTCCATCAATCGAAGAACAAAAACATATGATGGAACTGTATAAAGCAAAAGAAGTGTATGTGGAAAAAGAAACAGTACGATTGGAAGAAGAATTGATGGAAATGAAAATCCAGACATATATGAAAATGGGAATCAAAGATGTATTTAGTCTAAAACAGTAAGTGAAAAGTGTGCTATATCGTATGCCATCATGTTCACTAAATAGTTCGTGATGGTATACATAGCAATCAAAATTAGGGGGAACTCAATATGGAAATGATGTATTGGAAGGCAGTGATTAGATATGGACATGTAGGACGTAGAAATGATGTAAGCGTAGCTAGACACTTAATGTTTCCTAAAGGGACACAAATTTATGAAGTAATCAAAGAAATACATTCAATGCCGGGAACAAAAAATAATTGTATTCAATCTGTGTATGAAGTTACAGAAGAGGAATTTCTACAGGGAATGGAAGGGGAGAAAGATAATTTCTTCTTGCAAAACTTGTTTAATTTAGGTGCTTAAGATGAGGGAAAGTTCTATTATATTTTATTAAATTAAAATGGTGTCTGGCACCAGCAACAAAATAGTATGGTTTATCCTTTTTCGGTGTACCTAACACCATAGCAAATAGCAGAGATAAAAATGTTCTTATCACGACAACGTGATATCATATTATGTACCGGAATTAATGTTAGGGAGAGATTCAATGGGAGTTAATTATAGTTAGCTTTTTAAGTTGTTAGAAGAACGAAATTTGATGACCGTTGACTTGCAAATGAAAGCAAACCTCTCTGGAAATATTACGACACGGATGAGACGTAATGAATATATTACATTAGAAAGTATCGACAAAATTTGTCGAACACTATGCCGTCATGTTAACGATATTTTAGACTTTGAATTAGAATCTATTTACAAATAGGGAGGAAAAGAATTGATTACATCAGATGATATTAAAAGAAGATTATGGGATGGTGCGAATGATCTTAGAGGGTCAATGGATGCCAGTCGTTATAAAGATTATATGTTAGGGTTAATGTTCTATAAATTCCTTAGTGATAAAACACTTGAAACATTTAAAACAACGAGCGGTGTAAAAGGAAAAGAGGAAGATGTTGTTCAAGCGTATGAAGAGGCGTATGAAAACTACGGAGACAATCTCACGCAAATGATTCAAAATGTCCTTGGCTATTATGTTTTACCGAAACACCTATACCAGACCTGGTTAAAAGATATTCGTGAAGGCGCATTTGAATTGGAGAAGGTAACCGAGAGCTTGCAAAGCTTTGAACGTACTGTAGCTACAACTGGAGATATCGATGATTTTAAAGGACTATTCGCTAGCTCTACGATTGATTTAACAGACACTGCTTTAGGTAGTAACTTGAACGCTCGAAGTAAGAATATTCGTAAACTAATTGAATTATTTGCTGATTTAAATATGGTTACCCTTCAAAAAGGCGATGTATTAGGAGATGCTTACGAATATTTAATCGGACAGTTTGCGATGGAATCAGGAAAGAAAGCAGGTGAGTTCTATACCCCACGACAAGTAAGTGAAGTCATGGCACAAATTGTTGCCAAAACGACAGATATAAACTCGATTTATGACCCTACGGTTGGCTCGGGTTCCTTGCTTTTAACCGTTAGTCGTCATTTAACAGAAGATAACCGCAAAGATCTCCATTACTATGGACAAGAAAAAAATACAGCTACATATAACCTAACTCGAATGAATTTATTATTACACGGTGTTCGACCGGAAAAAATGACGGTGAACAATGGCGATACATTAGGCCAAGATTGGCCTGAAGATCCTGAACGCCCAAATGAAGGTGTTCAGTTTGATGCGGTCGTGATGAACCCACCTTACTCACTTAAAAATTGGAATCAGGAAGAATTAAAAGTAACTGACCCACGTTTTGAGGTTGCTGGGGTTTTACCACCAGATTCTAAAGGCGATTATGCCTTTTTATTACATGGTTTATTCCATTTAGGTCAAGAAGGTACGATGGCAATTGTACTTCCACATGGTGTGTTATTCCGCGGTGGTGCTGAAGGGGAAATCCGTAAACGATTATTAGATAAAAATTATATTGATACAGTCATTGGGTTGCCAGATAAATTGTTTACAAATACAGGCATTCCTGTAACTGTGATGATTCTGAAAAAGAACCGAGAGTTAAATGATCCTGTACTCATGATTGATGCATCTAAATCCTTTGTAAAAGAGGGAAAGCAACACGTTTTACAAGAGAAAGATATCGCTAAAATTGTTGACACATATATCGAGCGCACAAGTGAACCAGGATATAGCTATCAAGTAACGAAAAAAGACATCAAAGAAAATGAATATAACTTAAATATTCCACGCTATATTGATGTAGTAGAAGAAGATATCGCTCATGACGTTGATGGACATTTATATGGTGGCATCCCATTAAGTCAAATAAAAAAACTAACTGTGTTACACGATATGACGAAAGATGTTTTATATGATGCCCTTACCGAGGTACGTCCAGGCTATGTGGAAGTAACACAAGACGTTCAAGAATTGACAGAAAAAGTGTTATCACATGAAAACGTCCAAAATCAAATTAAAGCACTAACAGAAGTAACGAAAGTCTATATGGCTACCTATTGGGAAAAACTAAAAGCAGTGCCTGATGTGAATGCGATTGAACCGTTAAAAGAAGAAATGTTAACGGAAATGAAACAGTTATTAAAACAATTTAATCACGTTAGTACGTATGCTGGTTATCAAATTATTGCAGAGTTATGGGGAAATACACTTTCCGAAGATACAGAGAAAATTGTGATTAGTGAATTCTACACAGTCGGAAAAACACGTGAAGCGAATATGGTTACAAAAGGTTCTGGTAAAACGAAACGTACAGAACAAGATGGCTGGTTAGGCGCAATTGTTCCAAACGAACTCATTTTAAAGGAGCTCTATACAGAAGAATTAAATGATGTAGAAACTAAAAAAGATGCTTTAGCAGGCCTAAATGATGAAATAAATGAACTCGTTGAAGCAGCAAAAGTAGAAGAAAGTGAAGAAGCGGAAGCATTAGGTGATGCATTAAATGCTAGAGAAGACGACTTTACTTTATCAGCCGTAAGAGCAGAAATAAAGAAAGTTGTGAAAGATACGGATGAATATGCTTTATTAGACAAGGTTAGAAAACTATTGGATGAAAGATCATCTTTAAACAAAGCAATTAGAGAAAAAGACAAAGCATTAACTGAACAAGTCGAAGAAAGAATTGCAAACTTAACCCGTGAAGAAATCGATCAACTTATGTATAAAAAGTGGTTTGGTCAATTAATAGGAGACATCACAAAACTTGTAGAAGTACCTCTAAAAAATGAAATTGATACTTTGAAAGAATTAAAGGAAAGATATGCTGATACATTAGAAACCATTGAAGAAGAAAGTAAATCACTAGAAGCACAATTTGAAGCAATGCTGCAAGAACTGGTGGTGACAGAATGATGGGAGAGAAGAAGTTAGTACCGAAGAGAAGGTTTGCTAATAGTACTTCAAATAAATCAAATGTTTGGAGAGCTGTTGACTTAGGAAGTATAGCTAATATAACAAAGTTAGCAGGCTTTGAATTTACGAAGTATGTAACATATTCAAATGAAGGTAAAATCATAGCATTACGTGGTTTAAATGTTAAGGATAACAAAATAATATTAGATGATGTTAAGTATATTGATAAAAGTGATTTTTCAAAATTAAGTCGTAGTAAACTATTTAAAGATGATTTATTGTTTACTTATGTTGGTACAATTGGTGAAATGGCGATAATACCTATAAATGATAAGTATTATTTGGCACCAAATGTCGCACGAATTAGACTTGAAGAACAACATGATGCAAACTATTTAGCACAACTAATAGGGAGTAATATATTTTATAAGAGAACTATTTATCCACTAATTGCTACATCATCCCAACCAGCATTAAGTATGGAAAACATCAGAAAATTTGAAGTGACTGTACCTGCATATAAAGAACAACAAAAAATCGGGGAGTTTTTTAAGATTTTAGATGAAAGAATTGCCAATCAAGAACGAAAGATTGCTAAAGTAAAGGCATTAAAGTCTGCTTATTTAACTGATATGTTCCCACAAGAAGGAGAAACCATACCGAAAAGAAGATTTAAAGAGTTCAATGGTGAATGGGAAAATAAAACATTGGGCGAAATATTAGATGTTAATTCTGGTAGAGATTATAAGCATTTACAAAAAGGTAATATACCTGTTTATGGCACTGGTGGTTACATGCTATCAGTAAATGATAAATTATCAGAAGTTGACGGTATTGGTATTGGGCGAAAAGGAACAATAGATAATCCCCAGTATTTAAAATCTCCATTTTGGACTGTAGATACTTTATTCTATATGACTCCCAGATATAAGGAGGATTTATATTTTTTGTTTTCTAAAAGTAAAACAATAAAGTGGCGAGAAATGGATGAATCGTCAGGTGTTCCTAGTTTATCAAAGAATACAATAGAAGAAATTAGTTTAGCTATACCATCTTATATTGAACAACAAAAAATTGGCACATTCTTCAAAAACTTAGATGACCAAATTACAACTGAAGAAAAAAAGCTAGAAAAGCTAAAGAAAACGAAAGAGGCTTATTTAGAAGAGATGTTTGTATAGGGGAGGAGGTACATACATGAGTAATGGACGTAAGAATGCGGCAGAGAAAGCTTTTCAAGATAAATTCGTGAATAAATTACAACAATATAAATGGAATGCACCAGATTTTCTTGACGGGAACAAACAAAAAGTAACTGTACAAGATTTAGTCAATCATTGGCGCAAGGAACTGAATCGTATGAATGCGGATGTCTTGGAAACTGTTCCTTTAACAGACAATGAATTTGCGCAAGTAATGAACAAAGTATCTCGAATTGATAATAGTTATGAAGCTGCAAAGATATTAGCAATGGAACAATCGACAGGGAAAATTGATGGCATTTATCGAGATTCTCATCCAGACGTTACACGTGAACAAATTACATTGACAATCTTTAAAAAAGCACAAGTGCGCGGTGGAGATTCGAGCTATAAAATCGCCAGAGAAGTAGAATCACCGAACGGAAATCGCTTTGATATTGTTTTACTCATTAATGGTCTTCCGCTGATTAACATTGAACAAAAGCGTACAGATAAGACGCTCGAAGAAGCATATAATCAGTTTAAACGTTATTATGCAGACGGTGAGTATGTGAATAATTTCATGGCATTTTCCCAAATGATGGTGATGACGTCAGAAATAGCTACTCGTTACTTTGCTACACCAAAGTCGATTCAAGCATTTAATCCAAGTTTTGTTTTTCATTGGGCAAACAAGGATAATCAAGCCATTAATCATTGGGAAGAGGTGATTGGCCACTTCCTAATGATTCCGATGGCACATCAAATGGTTGGTGATTATTTAGTTATTGATGAAGCAAAAGAAGAGGAAAATCGGAAGCATATGTTACTCCGCTCTTATCAAGTACATGCATTGCAAGCTGTCGAAGGTGCGGCACTTGGGTGGGACAATGAAGATAAAGTTCCTCATGGTGGCTTTGTTTGGCATACAACAGGTTCAGGGAAAACGATCACGAGTTTTAAAACAGCTTTATTTTTATCAACGCGAGCAGGCTTTGATAACGTTGTATTCTTAGTAGATAGAAGGGAACTCGACAGTCGTACAAGCGATAATTTTAAATCATATGCACAATATGAGTCAGTAACCGTTGATGATACAGCGCACACCTATCAATTACGTAAACTGTTATCAGCTGCTAGTACAGGTATTGTTGTCACGACAACGTTTAAATTAAATAATCTTGTGAAAGATTTAGTCGAAGCAAAGGATGAAAGTTTAGCAAATAAAAAAATTGTTTTTATCATTGACGAAGCACACCGAACGACAATGGGCGACATGATGGTAACGATTAGAAATTACTTCCGGAAGAATGGTCTATTTTATGGATTTACTGGAACGCCTTTATTTGACGAGAATAATATTACAGGAATGATTAATGAAAAAAGTGAACTCATCGATACGACGGAAAAGCTTTTTGGACCAGAGTTGCATACTTATACGATCGATGAAGCAATTGCAGATAAAAACGTATTAGGCTTTCATGTTGACTATATAAATACTGGTGAATTTGAGAGTTATGATACATTGCGAGAGCAAATTGTTGAATATAAACTAGCTGAACAACCGGATGCACCGAAAAGAAAGCTAGAACGACAAGTATATGAACTTTCTGAGTTAGAAGTAGAAAAGGAAGCAAAAAAACGTAAAATACTATTTTATCATGATGAGACCCATATCCCGAGAGTGGTAGAGGAGATATTAAACAACTGGGAATACCAATCACAGCAGAAGTTATTCAATGCAATTTTAACGGTTAAATTTAAACATCGTGTCATCGCTTACTATGAAGAGTTTAAAAAACAATTAGCTGAACGAGATGATATTGCCATTAACGTAGCAATGACATTTAGTTTTGGAACAGATGCAGATACAGAACCTACCGACCCAGAACTAATTAAAACAATGTTTAAAGATTATGCTGTTTTCACTGGTATTGAATATGCATATGGTGATAAACGGCGCGGGGAAGACGCATATTATGAAGATGTCGTAGAACGAGCAACACGTGGTGGAAGTGGTCGGAATCCGAAGAATATTGACCTTGTCATTGTTGCGGATCAGCTTCTAACAGGCTATGACTCTAAATTTATTAACACGTTATATGTGGACCGTTCTCTTGCCTTACAGGGATTAATTCAAGCATATTCACGGACGAACCGCATTTATGGCAAAGAGAAGGAATTCGGTTCGATTGTTAACTTTCAATACCCAAGAACTACAGAACAAACAGTAAATGATGCCTTGATTTTATATGGTAGTGGTGGGAAGAGTAGTAAAGCAATTGTAGAGCCTTATCCTATAGCGGTTGATGAATTCGTTAAATCCTCACAAGATGTGATCGAAATATTACAAGATCCTACTGCATGGCAAGCATTAGAAAAAGACGAAGAGGCGAAAGAAAACTTTGTTAAAGCTTTTAAAATGGCAAACGGTCAGTTAAATACGATTCAACAATATTATGAATTTGCTTGGGTAGACGAAGCGTTTGGTATAACAGAGCATGAGTGGATGCGTTATGTCGGTGCATATCGTAACGTAACAAGAGACGATAATCCGGACGATGATCCAGAAGACTTACCAGTATTACCTTTAGGCGAAGCAAAGCTAGCAGGCACACAAAAAATTGATGCATATTATATTATTCAATTAATCGGAGATAAAGCCACTTCAACTGATGGGAAACAAACAGTTGATGGAGAAACATTACGGATTGTTTACCAACATATTGAAGAATTAAGTAATCTGGGTGATTTTGAACAAGCGGAACTATTGAAGCAATTTGTTGAAAAGGAATTAAAACCTGGAAATGTATCGAGTGACGTGAACTTTGATGAAGCATATGAAGAATGGAAACGAAGCAAGCTACGCAAAGAAATTTATCAGATTTCGGCGAAGTGGGGCATCGATGAAGTCATCTTTGAAAAATCAGTAGAATCCTATTCCATTGCTAACCCAAAGGAAATTCCTTATATTGATGACATCACGAGAACAGTAAACTACGATTCCATTAAACATCAGAAGACCAGCAATCAATTAGAGCATAATATGGAACTATTGAAAGTATTACCAGAGATTGTGCCGAAGTTGAAGAGAAAGTTTAAGTAATTTATAAAGATAAGATCTATACCGTACCTTTTACATGTCTAATTCATGGTAAAAGATAAGCATCCTATCGCTGATCATGTTCAAGGGTGGTTATTTCTTATCGGGAAAGGACAGAATCGCTACAATCAGTACTGTCATATTCTCACACACAAAACCTTATTACACTGTTATTGTTATATCTTATAGGAACATTCATTTTCATATCTTGTTCTTATAAGTATCAAATAACCCACACCTGTTTTTGCTGAAAAAAGGGTCAGTCCCTCAGCACGTTAGGATTAATGAACGTTATTTATTAAAGTGTAGAAATTTTACCTGTAACAACTTGAGCTTTGTTAAAAACAAATTTAGTAAGGTGATGATAATATGCCATACGAAAAAGGCGGTAGAGCAGATAAGCGAGGGAATAGGTATGAAATTAGGTGGGGTATATATCAATTACTGTGTGTGTTGGAAGAGAAAACGGAATATGTCATATTTGAGGCAATTGGAGATGAAGAAGAAGGTGTTGATATATGGGTAGAGTATAGGGATGGCAGACAAGAAGGGCAGCAGTGTAAAGGGCGAAATAGTGCGAATGAATCATGGACATATGGCGATTTAAACTCCAAAAATATTCTGAGTAAGTGGAAGATACAACTAGACCGTGGGGATAATATTTCTGTTTCTTTAGTATCCCCTTTAGCATTTACATATTTGGAAGATCTAACAAGTAGAGCGATAAATTCTGCTGATAACCCTCGTTTATTCTACAAACATCAGATCAAAGGGTCAGATACCAAATTTATTAATTTTGCCAGAAATTTTTGTGGGGCGTTAGGATTTGATATAAGTGGGACAGATGAATACCAGTTAAATAAGATGATAAACTATCTCTCTCGTATCAAATATCGCCAATCCTCGGATGGGGAGAGAAATGAGATTATTCTAGATAAGATTGGTCTTTTATTCCAAGGTGATGAATCGGCGATATATGATGCCTTAGTGACTTGGCTTATAGATGGGGACATCTTAGGTAAAAGAATCGGCGTGAATCAAATTCATTCATTTTTAACTTCTAAGAAAATAAAATTAAGAAATTTAGATTCTGATACCAGAATATTTCCTAGGATTCAGGAATTGAATTCCGAGTATAAGTCTCTTTTTAAACCACTTGTGTCCGGTATAATTGATCGCCCGGAAGCAGAGACAAGCATTAATCAAATGTTAGAGGGGAATTCTGTCATCGTTCATGGTGCTGCAGGCAGTGGTAAGAGTGGGCTGACCGAAAGTGTGATAAAGCAATGTGAAGATAAAGAAGTACCCTATTTGGCAATTAAGCTGGATAGACGTGTACCCCGTGAAAATGTTAAACAATGGAGTAAATCTCTTGGATTGCCTTCTTCTTTGGTTCATTGTTTGAACAGTATTTCAAAAAATACAAATGCAGTGATTATCCTTGATCAATTAGATGCATTAAGATGGACATTACCACACTCAAGCGAGGCATTGCTTGTGTGTGCTGAATTGATTAGGCAGGTAAAGCTTATTAATCTTGAACGTAAAAAACCCATCTCTATTTTATTTGTTTGTAGAACGTATGATCTCGATAATGACAATAACATTAAGAATCTATTTAGTAGAGATGAAGAGCATAAATGGAAAAAAGTTGAAGTTGGGGAATTGAAAGAGGAAGTTGTAAAGGCTATAGTAGGTTCAAATTATTATACTTTGACACATAAATTAAAAAAATTATTGAAATTACCAAGTAACCTATATATATGGCAGAAACTTTATAAACAGGAAAACGATAATGAAGTTTCATCTACTTATCATTTGGTAACAAAGTGGTGGAAGCAGTTAATAAGGGAATCGGTTCAAAATAAGCTAAACGAAAATGATTTAGAGCAAGCAAAATTTAGAATGATTGAGGAATTTGAAAAATCTGGTGAACTCTCAGCGCTTTCAACTGATTTGGGTATAAATTCCTCTACGATAGACTTTCTAGTTTCCAGTGGTTTTATTGTAAAGCAGGATATAGGAACATTCAGTGTGGTATCCTTTGTTCACCAATCTTTATACGATTGTTTCATTGCGGAAAAAATGTTTATTAGATACCTAAAAAGAGAGAGTGTTATTGAAATAATTGGAGGGAAAGAAACTCAAACTCCAGCTAGAAGATATCAAATGCAAATGTTTTTGCAAAGCTTATATGAAAATTCAGAAGAACAATTTCTTTCCACTGGTAGGCAGATACTAAAAGCTCCATCTATTCGCTTTTCTTTTAAGTACGTGTTTTTAGAGTTGCTTAATCAGATTATTGAACCAACTGATACAGTAAAAAAGTTTATCTTAGATTTAGTCGATGATGAAAAATTAGGTGTTCATATTGTAACTAATGTAGTACAAGGAAACCGAGAATATATTCAAACCTTGAGGGAAAATGGAATATTAGATAAATGGATAACTACAGAGAGAAATAACATCGTTATCAGTCTTTATCAAAGTATACGAGGTAAGCTTTCACAGGAAGACGTTAAATTTATAGAAAGGCACATATTTGATGTGAGAGATGATATTCATCAATGGCTTCGCTGCTTTCCATTTGATGTAATGGAAGATAGTGATGACTTGTTTGAATTAAGAATGAGGTTATATCATAAGTATCCAGAATATATGGAAACATATATGGATATTAAGGCGTTATTTAAAGGATTCGAGATGAGGGCCATAGATATCATTACTCTAATGTACGAAACGAAGAAAAAGAAAGATAGTCGTTTTTATCGATATGAGGAAAAGTTTTTAGATAATGAAGATGAGTTTTTAGTACAAAATAGTGTGCAAGTGCTGGAGAAACTTTTACCTCTTGTACCAAAGGATTCAGACTATGCAATGGCTTACAGTGATTGGGGTAGTAGATCTCGATATAATAACAGTATCGAAAGAACAATCATAAATGTAATAAAAAAGGCAAATGTTGCATTGATCCATCAGCACCCTGAACTATTCTGGGAGATATATAAAAGATTTATGGGAAAAGGCTATATTCTTATTAATGAATTAATTTTGGATGGATTAAAGTACTTACCTGAATCAGATAGTAACCAAGTAGTTCTTTATCTTATAGAGGATATAGAAGCAAATATGTTTGTTAAAGGAAGTAATGATGAATTACAGCTTTCTAAAGAAGTCCTAAGTAAGCACTTTAAAGGTTGTTCTTCGGATATACAAAATCAATTTTTACAGGAATTGATCTTATATTATCCTTCTGATGCAGTTGAGAGGTATAAAAGAAGGCTACAGTATAATAGTGAAAACAAAGAAATACGAATATATTGGTCTTTTTGGGGAGACTTTCAGCATGAAATACTAGGAGCAATACCGGATACACTACTGAACGAGGAAGCATTAGCTTTAAAAAGAGTATTGTCCCGTCGTTTCAAAGAAAAGAGCACTAGGTTTAGAAGTGATATTGGGGATGTGAAATGGGTTCGTTCTCCGGTAGAAGGTAAGGACTTAAGTGATAGGGCATGGCAAAAAATATTAACATCAAAGAAATTAAGTAATAGAAGCCGTGGAGGAAATTGGAAGGAGATAGAAGGGGCTTTTATTGAAAGTTCACTTGAACAGTTTTCCTCGAACTTAAGTAAGATAACTGCCAATGAACCGCTAAGAATGGTTTCATTAGTACTAGGTACTAGAAAAAGTATTCATGATTTATTTATAGATGCACTGTTTTCCGGTCTTTCGACAAGTGAACATTTGAATACGGTCCCTAGTTATTTAATTGAGAGATTAATAGAAAGATTTCCAACAACTAACGATTCATATAGAGCGAATTCGGTATGTTATATGGTTATGCAACATAAAGAAGAAAAGTGGTCCGAAAATATTTTCAAAATAATAAAGTACATTGCAACGAATCACCTTAATCCTGAGATGGATAATCCTGTTATTACGAATGCAACTGATAAAGAGATGTGTTCTGCGGAAATGTTAGTGAGTAATGCTATAAATTGTGTAAGAGGGAATGTAGCTAGAACTATTGGAGAATTGCTGTGGAAAGACGATGCTTTACTTATTGAATTTAAAGATACTATTATTGAGTTAACTTTAGATGAGAATCCAGCCGTACAATATGCAAGTCTTTATGCACTTTGGCCGTCCTATAATATTGATAGAAAATGGGCCACGGATCATATTATTCGACTTTATCAAAAAGATATTAGAAATGTTATTTTCCCTGACTCTAATCGTATGTTATTTTATCTTTATGAAAATTATAAACAAGAAGTACTGGATGTTATACTTAAATGCTTTGAATCAAAGGATCAGAAGATAATTGAAGTTGGTGCTTATATTCTCACAGAAATGTATTTCCAAAAGGGAGAATTTATAGAGGTATTTGAAAATATTAATTTGATTTCACAAAAACAAGCTGAGTCTATTTTATCCATGACTTTACAATATTTCCAAATTGAGAGGTATAAAGAGCAGGCAAAGGAATTGATTATAAAGTTTGATGCTCATGGTTATGATATAGAATTGTCAATAACGAATTTACTGTACAATAATCTCATTAACTTGAATAGTGATAGGAAGTTCCTTCACCAAGTTTTACAGTCAAATATCTCTAGGAAAATTGCATATGCATTTAGCGAGTATATAGAAAAATCAGCAGAGTCAATCGCTTATTTTTCAAGTTTTATTTTTGAATTGAGTTACAGTGTCATTAATAACTCTGGTAATCAACCGGATGCTTGGGGAGCAGAAGATGAAATTTCAAAACTTATTATTGGGCTATATGATGAGGCCAGTGGTGAATCACATATGAAAGAAGTTGCTGAGGAATGCCTTGAAATATGGGATTTGATGTTTGAGAAACAGATAGGTTCAGCTAGAAAACTTAGCTTTGAGTTAATGCAGAGATAAGGTATTGGAGCACTAGGCACGAAGTTTGTTGATAGGTTTCATAATTGAAATAATTAAAATGATGAGATTAAAGTATTTAAAGAAAATTTGTAATTTAAAAAGGAATTAGAAGAAGCGATCCCCACCTAGAAAATTTAGGCTACAAATACTAATTAATTTTACACTCTACCTCCATCGACGTTTTTAATGAAGACTGCACAAAAATTGCACAGATTTTCTAGAATGGAATTAACAGACTTATCTTGTATAAATACTCTGTTAAACTCGCTCTAGAGAATTGACAGGGTAGAGGTCGTTGGTTCGAGCCCGTATGTGTTGTGGTCTGCCCGTTAAAACGATAATAAAGTGAAGCTGGAACCATAGTTATTACTTTATTTATACTCGAATCTAACTGAGTGATCATATACGATGCAATAAGTTACCAAGAGTGAATGAGAGAACTGGCTCAACGACTTCACAGCAACCTGCCATAAACGGTAAGGTGCTTCCCCCAGCGAAGCAAAACTGCTTTGAGTAGATAACTAGAGAACGGAGCCAAGGCCCTTTGTTGCATTGAATATGCAATGAAGGGCATTTTTTTGTTATCGGCTTTATACAAAAAAAAAAATAATAGAAGGATGATGAAGATGAATTCAATAGGTAATATTAAAGACTATATTTCAAAGGGACATAGCAATGAACAGTTTATCATTTTTATTGGTAAAAATATCGAGCAACAACTGAACCAATGGGATGAAGCTTATGAAGTAAACATTATGAAATTCAAGGATTATATCTTTGTAGTTAAAATTGGAGCAACATGTTACGAAATGGAAATCTTGGAAAGCTTGCTTGCAGAAAATTTGGTTGGTTTGGAAATTATTTGGTGAAGGTTTTGGGGAGGGGGTAGTAATGTTGATAAGACAAGCAAACTATTTACCTTACCTGTTACTTCTATTGGATTAAAAATTAAAAGCCTAATTTTGAAATCAAAAATGTTATAATCATAGCTGGGAAACATGGGACCGGTTCTGTCGTTTCATCATTGCTACCTGATGCAACAGAACCGTCCCCCTGTTTCCCCCTAAATGTTTTTACTGGAGGTAACATATTGGAAACACTATTACTAAACACAGAAGGCTCTTTTTACAACGGACTATCCAAAAAGAATACATATGAAACAGAAACAAAAGCATGTATAGAAAACACAGTAATAAATCTATTAGATAAAAATACAAGTTTAAATAAACCAGGTATGCTACTAGGAAAAATCCAAAGTGGTAAGACGAGAACTTTTATCGGTATCACTGCACTGTCGTTCGATAATGGCTTTGACGCTGCTATCGTACTGACTAAAGGAACGAAAGCTTTAGCTCAACAGACATATGAACGTTTGAAATCTGAGTTCAGTGATTTTTATCGCAATGATGATATTCAAATTCATGACATTATGAATCTACCTGATAATCTGAGCCAGTGGGAATTAGATCAGAAATTGCTATTGGTTGTAAAAAAGCAAAAGGATAATTTGAATAGATTACATAGTGCTTTATTCGAAAAGTATCCTGAACTTGCTGGGAAGAAAATATTAATTATTGATGATGAAGCTGATTTTGCTAGTATTGGTTTTTCAAAGACAAAAAAGGAAATCATTGAGATTAATGTGATAGCTGGCCAAATTGATGCAATTAGAAAAGACTTGCAAGATAGTGAGTTTTTGCAGGTAACAGCAACGCCTTACTCTCTATATCTACAACCAGATGATTTAAAAATAGAGGGATCTTCTAAGGTTTTTAAACCTATTCGACCTTCATTCACTGAACTCGTACCTGTGCACGAGGCTTATATTGGTGGGGATTATTATTTTGAAGAAAGTGAAAATGAAGATTCGATTGCATCTAATTTATATCAGCCAATTGTAGAAGATGAATTAGTAGTCTTAAAAAGGTCGGATGGGAGGAAATTCAAATTAGCAGATGCATTGACTAGCCGTAAGATTGATTCGATGCGAAGTGCAATTTTGAATTTCATTGTTGGTGGTGTTATAAGATTTATCCAGGAGAAAGAAAAAGGCAAACGTTTGAAGAAATATAGCTTTATTGTACATACGGAACAAGGGAAAGCTGCACATGAATGGCAAGAAACAGTTGTGACTGAATTAAAAACACTTTTAACAGATAGTATTGATGATGATCCCGTTTTGTTTAGTGATTTAATAATGGGGGCGTATCGAAATATTCAAGAGTCTATCACACTATTAGATTGTTATATGCCAGAATTCCAAGAAGTGAAATTTGAAGTTATTAAAGCGTTGAAGAAGGATTATTTAATGATTCCAAAGGTTAACTCAGAAAAGGATATTAGCCAATTATTAGATGAAACAGGACAACTGAAGTTAAGAACGCCACTTAATATATTTATAGGTGGTCAAATTCTCGATAGGGGAATTACAATCGGTAATTTAATCGGTTTTTATTATGGAAGAAACCCGAATAGATTTCAGCAAGATACTGTTTTGCAACATTCACGGATGTTTGGATATCGACCAATTGAAGATCTTGCAGTTACAAGGTTTTACACAACGCTAAGAATATATCATGTAATGGAGAAAATGCAGGAGTTTGATTCTGCTTTAAGAAACGCTTTTGAAAAGGGAAGTTATCATAATGGTGTTGTGTTTATTCAAAAGGACCCCAAAAATGAAATTATACCTTGTTCTCCTAACAAACTTCTATTATCACAAACAACGACAATCAAGCCATTTAAACGACTGCTTCCGATTGGTTTCCAGACTGGATATAAGACTTATATATCAAAGATTGTAGCTGAAATTGATCGTATTATACAGACTGAAAGTAAAGGTACAGAAGAGCCGTTCTTACTGAATTTAAAAACAGCGATTGAAATTATAGAATTAATTAAAAAAACACATGATGAGAATGTTGGTGAAGTATGGGATGAAGCTTCGTTTATTTCGAGTATGGAATATTTATCTCTCATTACAGATAGTGATAAAGCGGGAAATGTGATGTGTATTGTAAGAGAGGATAGAAATATTGGTAGAATACGTGAAAACGGAAAATACGAAGACGCTCCAGATACGCCCAAAGGTGAAAAAGGTGAATTGAAAATTGCTAGAGAAGTAGCAGAGGATATTCCAGCACTCATTTTATTAAAAGAAAATGGTGAAGCAGGAGAGAGTAAGTGGAGAGGAACAGCATTTTGGTGGCCGGTTTTGGTTGCACCTCGGAATACGAGCACTGTGATTTATTCTAGTCGGGGGAGTGAGTGATGCATGGGGACGGTTCTCATGCATCTTTTTATAGTTTGGGGAATGGTGAATACTGCCATCAGAATTTACCACCAAGTCTACAAAGTTTACCATTGAGTGCCAGTGTTCTTACCATGAATATGAGGAAGTCCTACAGAGGCATTTCTATCGCGATATGAATAAACCCCTATTGGAATGTCACTGTTCCAATGGGGGTCTGTTAGTATTTAAAAATTTATCCTCTAATTGCTTATTAATAATCTCAATGGCCCAATGAATGAGTTCCTCATAGTTCAAATTCTCTTTTTCGGTCTATATGCACGTGGGAAGAGAATCGGGGCCAGGTTACTTGTCCCTGCTAGGACGTTGGAACTCCCACTTTATGAGAGCCTTTTTTAGGGTGAGTCCCCACCACGTTAAAGCGATAGCGGACTGGGGGGACCCCAATGTCACGTTTAATTAATGGATATATTTCCTTATCTGTAAATAATACGGTGAGGGAATCTTATTATAAAATAAGATGATTCCGACAGGTAAATAGACGATTTCGTTAGTTAGGTAAAGTGAAGGTGACTGTATATTACAAGCCACGTCAGTTCCACTGACTATTAATACGTCAATATTCGTGGCTGCGAACACTTGATAAGAGCTATAACAGAGGCAGTGAAACTAGATAATTATTGAAGTGTTAGGATATCATGATTCAACTATATAAATAAAAAATGCAGCAGGTAACCGGGAATACTTATAAATTCCGGAATAATTGCTGCTAACAATACTATCAATTGAATTTTAACTTCCTTGGTGTCTATTAAGCACTCTAAGCTACTTTTGAATTACTTTTATTAGTGCTTTGTATCTTGGTGCTTTTTCAAGATTTTTGCGGATCCACTTTTCTGTTTTTTGGATGTTCCTTTGGATGCTAGTTTTTTTGCTGCATTTCCAACTTTACCACCAGAGTGTTTAACCATTACAATCACCTCCCCTCAAAGATTTATTTAAATAATGCTTCCTCATTAGTAAAAGATAATGTCACAACTCTCCCCCAAAAAACGATTCTCATAGGAAGGCTAACAGACCAAGACGGCGGGGAACATTCATTCATTTAGACAACTCCATCAAATTAAAGAATGTCCGAGGAAAATTGGGATCGGTCCCCTGGTACGTTAAAGTGATAGAGAAGTGAGGGACTGCCCCCATTATCCAAAAGTTTTTTTCAATCACTGGTTGCAAAAGCTAAATCTCCATCTTCAATTTGGCGACCACAAATAATACAAGTATCAACGACCATTTTTGCCTTCTTTCTTTAATAAATTTAGTTACTAAGTGAGTTAGTATAAGAATTTTCTTTATCTTATTATTCTAACATATAAAAGACAGAATATATCAATGAGTCTATTAATTGGTACGGAAAGAGTCATTTCTTCCTTAGTTCTACTACTATTCGTCACTGCACGTCTACGTCATCGTGGTATAGTATAGATAAAAGAAGAGGGACTAATACAGAGTATTCGAGTTGTGATACTCTAGGCATGAATTAATATTCACCTATCATTATGTTAGTGGAGGAATTGAATTGAGAAGAGTCTATATTAGTACTTTTATACTTTTATTGTTAGCTATTAATACCCAAAACATATTTGCGAATAATTACGATAGTTTTTTAGTAGAATTAACACAGGAGATTGAAGGACTCAAAACTGAGGGGCAGGGAACCCTAACTGAATATGAAAGTTTAGGGTGCGATGAAAGCTTATACGCTCATAGTGACTGTTTTTTTCTATCAGGAAGATTACATGGTATACGTGATAAATTAGAAGAACTCGAGAATGAACAAAAAGCAGAACAAAAGAGGGTAAATGAGATTGAGAGGCTGGAACGAAAAGAATTGGAGGAAACAAAGAGAAATAAGGAAGCTGAACAATTAAAAGAACAGAAAAATGAAAAGCAAATGTATAAAATAATTGCAGTTAGTGCTGCATCAATTTTGATTGTCGGAACTATACTGATAGTTCTTGCAAGTTTTATTTTTCGTAGGAACAAAAATTAAGCAAATAGTACTTTTTTCGGTGAAAGTATTAATGTAGGCCGTTTTTGTCAAATAAGCGTGTAAGTTCCAATTTACTCAAGGTACTTAAACACCCAAGGGACGCAGGGTCAGTAAAGTACTACCTTAAAAATAGATAAAACTAAAAAGAGACTATGCAGCTAGTAAATGACTCCGGGTATTGAACCACGGTAATTGATGCATAGGATGCATGGGGACGATTCTCATGCATCATTTTTATAGTTTGAGGAATAGGTGAATACTGCCATCAGAATTTACCACCAAGTGCCAGTGTTCTTACCATGAATATGAAGAAGTCCTACAGAGGCATTTCTATCGCGATATGAATAAACCCCTATTGGAATGTCACTGTTCCAATGGGGGTTTGTTAGTATTTAAAAATTTATCCTCTAATCAGTGCGACTCTCCATCCTTCCCTATAAATCCGATTTCCCATACAGCTTAATTATTTCTGGATAGTTTTGGTATTCTTTTTTACCTGAATCTGTTAGATCATAGATTCCTCGACCAATGCGCTTAAACCATTTGTTGTAATTATTATACAGAATGCCATATGTTCGCTCGCCGGTATTCAGTTTTTTTAAGTCATTGGCCGACATTGGACCTAGAAGATCCAGATAAATTGCGATTTGAATACTTATTTCCTTATAAGTGGTTATGGTCGGTACATGGCTACTTCCACCGATATTAGAGTTGCTTCTTCTATCTCTGGCTTCTTTGATTAACTTATCCCGGCCTTTTTTACTTTGTTGCGCGCTTCGTTTACGATCAAACGGGCCCGGCTCATGTACCATATGAATGCTTGGCTTTTTACCTTCAAATGAAACTAAAATCAACCCTAGTTCTAACCGCCGGACGAGATGGACTAGATCACGCCACCTGCGCCTTCGCAAACTCGTTTTTGGTCTTTGAATCGCTATGTAAACATCAGGCGTATATCTTTGTCGTTTTGCCGCTTGCATAAGCAACGTGATATTTAAGTTTAATTTTAGTTCAACAATAATTAATGTGTCATCTTTAAATGCGACTACATCACAATCATTCACTTCAGCTTGTACCTCATATCCTTGTGCACGAAAATAATGTTGAATGGGTTCATATAAATCTGTTTCATAAAATTTTCCTTCGCTCATGGAGCACCAACCTATTTATCTATAGTAACAACTGGGAAAAGCAATGCTGCGATACAGCTTTTGAAAGCAGAAATCGATGGGACTAACAATGCCATACTAATTGCTGCGTTATTTCGGGTGAATGTTTGTAGGATAATCATAGCTGATTTATGGCTGCCTGTCATCACCCGAATCTAGTTGGTTATACAGCTTGTCGAATGCACTCCTTCTTTTTTTTGTGTTTTCTTATACTAGGATATAATCTAAAGTGATAGGAGGACTTACATGATTATCCGAGAGCAGGATGATAACTTTGTGATGATTCACCAACACTAGCTTTATTACCCGAATCGGATGCTCTATAATTAGCGGATTAGTCCTATTTAAAGATTTTCTTCAATAATTCAACCACACTAAATGACGTTTTTCTATAAACCTTATTATAAGCAGCCTTCTTCGGATTACGTACCCAGCCTGTTCCTTTCTTTCCATATATAGGATTGATAGCAGATTTTGCTTTACGTTTTACTCTACCAGTTGTGCGTGCTTTTAAGCTCTTTTTAAGATTGGGTTTTCTTACTCCAAATTTCATATAATACTCCTTTCCTTTTATTGTATATAACACAACACTAAGCGCAGACCAATTAATCCAAAGCATAATCCAAAAATAATGAAGAAATCCTATTTTAGACAGTTGAAATCATACATCTCACCAATATCGTTGAAAGAATCAGCTTTCATTAGTGCGCCATATCGTGCCAATAGCTCGAAGGGAAGAATAGCGGGAGATGTATAAGAAATGGTTCATCGGATTTTATTTGTCTAGTAGTTAATTTACCGCGATTTTCACACGATTATCTGATTCCTAGTTTGACGAGCTTTATAGATTTACTTCTTATCATCAAAGTCCTTTTATGACTAGTATAGCAAGATGAACAGCGATATAGCTAGTACTCATTCAAAATCTATGACATATCTAATATAATTTCGATGACTGTCCTTTATAACGTAAATAGAGTATAGAATTATTTACAATTGCAATACTCGATATTGGGGGGGAGACATAGTAAAACTGCTAGAGACAAAGCAACTTACTATTTATCTGTATTTAAAGTCAAACCGGATCATTTCATTTTTCTCTAAGTAAAAGCAAATTATTTACTTGCATCTAAACCAAAGAAAAGAAGGCGAGTTAATTAACGAATGTTCGTTCCTAACAATAGATTGTAGAGGAGAATTGCTATAATAGGGCTATAAACAACAAATTATCAATATTCACTAAAAATATGGTAAAATGGACCTAATATATAATTAATTACGTATTTAATTTAACTTAGATATGTCCTGAATATTGGGAATGGCGCGTGACCTCCAGTGCGGTAAAGTATTAACGCATTAGCGAAGTGGGGGACTGACACCAAAGTTTACAGATGAATTCATATTTTTAGGAATTGATGGTGTAATAGTACTAGATATTAATATTGCAGAAAAATAGGCACTTCTGGTGGAAATTAAAGGTAAGTCCCGCAAGAGAAGATACCAGTATATCGAGAGCAAAAAAGGTAAAATAACCAAGCAAAGGAGCATGCCTTATGAAACTTCAAACAATACTAGAAAGAGCCAAACAACACACCCCATCTCCACAAACAACAAATGAAGGAGAAGCCGAACGAAATTCATTCGTAAAACGCTTTCCAAAAGAATCAATTAACAATCTAACAGTTGAAGAATATGCAAACACAAAAACAAAGGATAGTTTCATTTATTGGTTGGAAAGAAAAAATATATTAGCGGGAATAGGGGGAGGCAATTCTGCTAAGTTTGGGATTTATCGTGCGCAAAGTGGCGATTATTGCCAGAGTTATGGGAAGAATAAGGTCATTTTAGAAGATGAGAAGTTACAGAAGGAATTTAATGATTTAATAAATCTTATTGTACAAGCGATCACATTAGCGGAAGAAGATAGAATAGCAGAGATTAGTAAACTGGAGAATCCATTATTTAATATGGTTTTGCTGAAAATCTTAAACATCTACGTACCTGAGAAGTTTTTAAATCTTTACTCACCGCCTATTTTACTTGAATTAGGAAAAGAACTAGGAGTGAAAGATGAATTACTCGTTCCGCAATTTTCCATCGAGTTGAATTATGAAATAAAGCGTCTACTCAAAGAACAAGATGTGTTTGCACAGTGGTCTACACATCAAATAGGTTCTTTTATTTGGAATCTGTTTGCAGAAATGGATGCAAAAATAGATGACACGATCGATTATTATTTAGTTGGACATACATATGAGAATGAGGGATCGGTCCAAGACTTTTTACTAAATGAAAACAGTATTGCGGTTGGTTTCTTGAGAGAAGATTTAACGGTTTACCTTCTAAGTGAAAACATGGAAGATATTATTGAAGAAAAAGAAGAAACATCTGCTGGTCAAAAAGCTCTAAAGCAATTTTTCTCTATGAAAGAAGGAGATTTAGTCGCTCTGAAATCAACTTTCACTCGTAAAATCGATGGTAAAACGAAGTCTATCTTACGTATTAGTGCAGTAGGTAAAATTACGGCAGATGCTCTTGAAGGATATCGTTTTTCTAAAGATTATGGCCATTATATTCCGGTAAAATGGTTCGATAAAGAAGTAAAAGAGTACGTCGGGTATGGAGGTTATCGTAGTACGATTAATAAAGTGAAAGATAAACGTGTAATCAACCTCGTGTTTATGAATGAAGTAAACGAACAAAAGGTGCCAGCAACGCAGGAATTAGAAAAAATTCCTAATAACTATGTGCTCTATGGACCTCCAGGGACTGGGAAAACATATCATGTTGTTGACCGTGCGCTTGAGATTATAGACAATAAAACGTTTAATGAATTAAATGCAGATGGACGGGATGCACTTCAAAAAGAATATGCGCGTTTAACAAGTGAAGGTAACATAAGTCTGATTACTTTCCATCAATCGTATGCTTATGAAGATTTTATTGAAGGCTTAAAATCAGATGGAAATGGAAACTTCATCCCTTCAGATGGGATTTTCAAAAGAGCTGCAATTGAGGCTATGTACGATGGCCTTGAGCAGCAAAACACGCGTGAATTCTCGGATGAAGTTCGTTTTGAACAAATATACGATCAGTTGGTTACGAGTGGAGAAAAACAAAATATACAATTTGAATCTAAAACAGGTGGCGTTTTGCACATAGAACAGATTAGTACAAATAATAATGTAGTCATTACAAGTGAGGATGCGAAAACAAGCTCTATTATCTCTAAAGATCGGTTACTCCGCATTTATCGCTATATTAAATCAAACGAGATTGATTGGAAAAGCAATGTATCCTTTATCAGTGACGCTATTGGCGGATCGAATGCTACGCGTTATTGGGCTGTACTCAACTGGATTTTAACGAAGATGGTAGATGAAGAAATTGAAGACAGTGTAGAAATAGAAGGTGACGAAAAGAAAAAGATCGTATTGAAAGCTTTAAAAGAAAGACGGGCATTTGATTTTACGAATGCAAGACGACATGTTCTTGTTATTGACGAAATGAATCGTGGTAATATTTCTAAGATTTTTGGAGAATTGCTCACACTTTTAGAAGAAGATAAACGTTTAACAAGTGAGAATGAATTGATTGTTGAGCTTCCATATTCGAAAGATCCATTTACGTTGCCGCCGAATTTATTTGTCATTGGTACCATGAATACAGCAGATCGTTCCATCGCATTATTAGATACGGCACTACGGAGACGGTTTGTATTTGAAGAAATGATGCCTGAGCCAGAGACGCTGGAGTCGATTGGTCAAGAAATAGATGTAGAAGCAATGCTTACAATCATGAATCAACGGATTGAAGTATTGTATGACAGGGATCATATGATTGGGCATGCTTATTTTATTAATGCCACATCAGATGAAGAGATTATTACTATCATGCAATCAAAAGTAATCCCGCTATTACAAGAATACTTTTATGATGAATGGGAAAAGATTGGCCTTGTTTTAGGTGGAGTTGGGGCAACAAGAGATGACCCGTTTATCGTTTACGAAGAAAAAGTAGATATCAATCAATTATTTAAACAAAAGCCTTCTATTTATGTACCAACCATTTATCGCGTAAAGAAAAAATTAACCGCGCAGGAGTTAATAGCTATATATGAATAAGAAAACAGTAATTGTTCGAGAAGCTTATGACTGGATTACGGAGGATGATATCGGTGCTGATCAATATGAAGAACTTATTAAATATATTGAAGATAAATATCCGGATAATCGTATTATAGAGCAACGATATAAAAGCTTACGGTTCATTAATTATGTCGGTGTGATTGTATGTTCGGCTGTTCGCTATGAAATTATTCCTAAAATTAATCTTTCTAAAGATGATGAAAGAAAAGCATTATTATCAATGCTTACAGTGACAAACTTCTTACCTATTTCTTTTCACGAAAAGGTGAAAACGGGAGAAGGAAAAAATGACTTACTTTCTGTTTTCCTCGCTGCTTTTCTAGAGCGACTCTTGTCGGAACTTAAAAAAGGCATGTATAAAACGTATGAGGAACATTCAGATAACCTACATGTATTGAAGGGAAAACTTGAGTTAACACAGCATATTCGAAAAAATGCTTTTCAAAAAACAAAAGCCTATTGTAGTTATGACGAATACACAGAGAATAATCTTCTAAATCAATTGTTTAAAGCAGCGCTTTTTATTGTTAGACAACATACAGATAAGCATGTGTTAAAACTTCATTTGAAGAAATGTTTAGGATATTTAGAGGAAGTCGATTTAATTAACTTCAATGTAACAAAATTAAATCAAAACTTTTTCAACCGTCAGAATCAACGTTTTCGTGATGCTGCGCTATTTGCGAAAATGATTATTGAACATGCATCTATATACAGTCAGGGAAAACAATCATCATCCTTTTCATTTTTATTCCCGATGAACCTTTTGTTTGAGAAATATATTGAGGTAGCCTTAAGAGAAGTTGTTGGTACGGATAATGTGATTAGTCAACATGCGGAAAAACGACTGCTGAAAAACAGGAAAAGTGGCAGGCAAAATATCTTGCTAAAACCTGACTTTGTTATAAATGACAGCCTAATTGTGGATACGAAGTGGAAAAGCGCCACCTATCGGGATCGCAGTACTTATAATCAAGCTGATATCTATCAAATGTATGCATATGTCACAGCTTATCAAGATGCAAATCGTTGTTTTCTATTATATCCTAAACAAGAGAGAGGGGCGGAACATCCTCTTTGGGAAGTGATAGATACAGATAAAACGATTGAAATGCAAGTGGTTAGGATAGATGATTTTCGGGGGACGGTTGAGGAGTTGCGGGAGATAGTAGTAGGTGTATAGAATTGTTTAAAAGTATTGACCTTGAGAATACTGGGGGTTTCTTAAGGTGTATGCTATAGCTTGATTCAGCATATCTAGAAACAATATGCTGAAATAGATTTAATTTATTTCATACTTACTGATTATAGCCAATGAAATATACTATTTTTGATGAACTTAAAGTTAAACCCCATATTTTGGGAAACAAATTTTATACTTTTTGTACAAATTTGATTGATCTACAGTATGGAGACTATCTATATTAATGGTATTATTATATTTGGAAATAATGCCTAACCCCCGCTTTAGAGAAGTGGGGAGTGACAATTTTCCCTGGTTGTTTTTCCTTTTGGGGGATTTCTCAGGGATAACATTAATCCACTAACCGAAACCGCTGAAAAATTGAAAACACCGGAAATCAGGGATTTATATGCTTTGGTTTCTGTTGTTTTACTCAAATTAGGCACAATCCCCCTGCCCCTATACAACATATCCTAAATATTTAAAACCTTTGCACTTCATATAAAATCATGCTATATTAAAAACAGATAATCCACCTCAGTTTTCTCCTCAAAAACTCCAAGGACGTGATACCATGGCAGCCATGCCAATATTGATTAAAGAAGATTCCTCAAAATCTACCTACACTGGACATGACCAACTAAGCAAAGAACTCATTAACACATTTTTCAAAGAATTTCTTGAAGCATTTTTCCCGGATGTTCATGACAACTTAGATTTTCACTCAATTAAGCCTCTGTCTGAAGAAGTATATACGAATGTGCTGAAAGGCAAGAATCGCAGACTTGATATTGTAATAGAGACCACGCTTAAAGGAACAGATGTGATAGTCATCGTTCATGTTGAACCACAAAGTTACAAACAAGATAATTTTCATGAACGGATGTATCATTATTTTAGTATGTTGTATAATAAATATCAGAAACCGATTGTCCCTATAGCTGTTTTTACTTATGATGAAAATTGGGAAAAGAATCAGTACACAATGGCATTTCCTTTTTTCCATGTTCTCACATTCAACTATATGACACTTCATTTAAAGAAAAAGAATTGGCGTGATTATATTCGTTCAGACAATCCAGCAGCTGCCGCACTGATGAGTAAAATGGGATACAAGAAAGAAGAACGGGTGCAGGTGAAGAAGGAATTCCTGCTTATGATTACAAGAATGCAACTGGATCCTGCGAAGCAGCGTCTGATATATGGCTATTTCGAAACCTATTTAAAGCTAACAAAAGAAGAGGAGGAACAGTTTATGGCTGAAGTTGAAAAACTACCGGAAGCAGGGAAGATTATGGAAATTCCGATTTCATATGAAGAGAAAGGTAAAGAGATTGGAGAAGCAATTGGCGTTAAGAAAGTAGCAATAGAAATGTTGAAAAAAGGTTCGAGCATAGATTTTATAGCAGAAGTCACGCATATGGATATTGAGGAAATCAAGGAATTGAAAGAACAATTATAATGAATAACCTAACACTGAATTCCCTGATAAAGTAAAGGAGAGAAGCTTGAAGACGTTTCTTTTACTTCATGTGCAAGCATTTTTCAATGAAAATAGAATAGACAGGATAATTAAATTCCCGTCTTTTTTAATTTGCTGTAGGTTAGATTTTATCATGATAGTACCATGATAATTGCGTTCTAATAGTTAATATAGAAGTGAGGTGAACCAGCGTGTTAGAAAAGGTTAATGAAAAAACTCAGATTTCACCTAAATTTATCCCATCGAAACACGTCTTGCTTTCACCACATACACTTGATTCAGAACAAGTGCACCAATCAACTGGATAACTGTTTTCGCAATAACCTGCCCTAAAATAGCTGCTGGAACAGCTTCCCAAGGGATAAATCCTGCACCTAGTGGACTTAATCCAACAATAACGAAAACGACTGAATCTAATAGTCCACCAACAATCCCGCTATAAAACACGCGCCATGCAATTGGTAGTTTTAATCTAGTATAAATCTCTGTATCTGCGGTTTCAGAAATGATAAAGGAAAGTGCGGAAGCTGTAACAATCATCAGTGAATCACCAAGTAAAGAAGAGACCACACCAGATAATACTAATGCTGTTATGATGAATAAATAGGTTTGCCCTCTTCCGTATTTGTTTTGCACCAAGTCACGGAATATAAATGTCGCACCTATCAAAAACGTCCCCATTGGAATGATAAAAATACCAATCTCCAGTGGCATTATTGCCGCAGTGATCACGTTTGCTGAGACAATCGAAATTAAATATAAAAATACCCGTAACATATTATTCCTCTCCCTTATTCCGTAAGTATTGCTCTAAACCATTATTACGAAGCTTACAAGCTGGACACTCCCCACAGCCATCAGCCTTTATTCCGTTATAACAAGTCAAGGTCTTTTCCCGAATTAAATTCATGACACCTAACTCATCAGAAAGCGCCCAAACTTCCCTTTTATCCAAGCGCATTAAAGGTGTGTTGATAATAAATTCCTCATCCATTGCCAAATTTAGTGTTACATTTAATGATTTGATAAAACTATCTCTACAATCTGGATAGCCACTAAAATCCGTTTCACTAACCCCTGTCACTAGATGCTTTGCACCAACTTGTTTTGCCAATACGCCAGCGAAGGACAGAAAAAGTAGATTTCTACCTGGTACAAAAGTATTTGGAAGCTCAGTTCCATCGCCATCAACTACCTCAATAGCTTCCCTCGTTAAGGCATTGGGTGCCAGTTGATGAAGAAGCGACATATCTAAAATATGATGTTTTACGCCAAGATCTTCTGCAATCTCTTTCGCACACTCTATTTCTAATTTATGCTTTTGACCATAATCAAAAGTAACCGTTTCTACCGCTTTAAATTGTTCTTTCGCCCAAAATAAACAAGTCGTGCTGTCCTGTCCTCCGCTAAAAACAACAATAGCTTTTTCATTTTCCATATAAAAACTCCTTTTTTTAGAAAACTTGTCATTCGCCTAGCTTTTAGGCGAATGACTTAGTTGCACTTATGCAGGGAGAAAGTTTTATACTTTCCGATCTGCCAAAAAGAAAAAACAGCACTAAGAAATGCTGTTTCCTTAGTTTTTTATAGAGGGTAGCTAAAACCTCTTTCTATTCATTTTAACGATTATCTATTTTCTCTGGATTAAGATCATGATTCATCAAGCGATGCATGGCCATATCCTCATACTTCGTCTTAGGCTTGCCATAATTACACCAAGGGTCAATCGAAATACCACCACGAGGGGTGAACTTACCCCATACCTCAATATAACGTGGATCAAGCAATTCAATTAAATCGTTCATAATGATATTCACACAATCCTCATGAAAATCCCCATGATTTCTGAAACTAAATAAATATAATTTCAATGACTTACTTTCCACAATCTTTTGATCAGGTATATAAGAAATATACATCGTCGCAAAATCAGGCTGCCCTGTAATCGGACATAAACTAGTAAACTCTGGACAATTGAATTTTACAAAATAATCGCGATTGGAATGGATATTATCTACGGATTCCAACACTTCAGGTGTATAGTCCGTCCTGTAATTCGTCTTCGTATTACCAAGCAGTGTTAAGTCTTTTAAACCTTGTTCCTCGCCTCTTCCAGACATAACAAAAACCTCCCTGTATATGTCCCAAACACTACGAGAGGTCATAGCAAACTACGATTCTAATTAGAAAACTTGGAATTCGCTAAAGGGATTCTTGAAAGCGTATTTTGCTTTCTTAGAAATCTTTATACTCTGAAGTGCAAGCATTTAGGCGAATGACTTCGTTTCACTTATGCAGATTTTTTCGGTGGGGCGAGTAATCGGAGCCCCAGGAAGAAAGTTAAACACTTTCCTATCTGCCAAAAAAGCCACATCCAGTATGGACATGGCTAAAAAGTCAATGTATCCATAGTTTTTTATAGAGGGTATCAGCTATGAACCTCTTTTAGATCGGGTATTCAATTCTTATTTATCATAGCCTTCGAAGGTGGGTGGTGTCAATATGGTTTATTTGTTCGGGTCAAACAAGGTCAGTTCCTCGTTACACTAAAGTGATAAATATTCCCAAAAAAATTAAAAGAGGTCCAACAAACAGGACCTCTTCTATGCTTAAAACTATCTCGCACACTCCCCCAACCTATAAATAACATGACAAGTACACTTAATCCCATCAAAGAAGTTCTCAACCCCGATATTCTCGTTTGGTGAATGATTCGCTTCATCGAAGTTCGCATAAGGAACCACCACAGATGGCAAACCTAATATTTTTGTCCATACATAATCCGGAAGGCTGCCGCCAAGACTTGGCTGCAAAACCGGCTTTTGATTGAAGGATTCGCTTACCGCTTTTGTGACAATATCGACAACCTCCTGGTTAGCTGGCGTCCGTGATGGTGCCATGGCTCCAAGATGTTTGACTTCAATATCAGGTGCATGTTTTTTTACATGGGCACAGAACTTTTTGTAGATATCATCAGGGTCCTGATCAACGACAAGCCGCATATCCATTTTTAACGTTGCTTGTGAAGGAATAATCGTTTTCGCTCCTTCTCCACCATATCCACTCGTGAATCCTGCAATATTAAATGTCGGTTCCATCGTTAATTTATGATAATACGCTTCTCCGTCCATATCTAATTGCTTGTAGCCGATTTTTTCGGCAACTTGTTCTCTGTCAAATGGAAGCTCTTTAATAATTTCTTTTTCCTTTTCCGTTGGTTTACAGATATCATCGTAAAATCCTTCGATTAAGACCCGTTCGTTTTTATCACGCATTGTTCTTAACAGATCGATCAATGTCCATGCTGGGTTTGGGACAATATTTCCCTTATTACCGGAATGGTTTTCCCAATCGGCGCCTTTTGCTGTCAATTCCACGTATAATATCCCTCTGACACCGAGTAAAACATATGGTGCGCCACTGTCATGCATGGGACCATCCGATGTATATACGAGATCGGCTTTTAAGAGTTCTTTGTTTTGCTCAACGAATGAAGGTAAATTTGCGCTTGCACTTTCTTCTTCACCTTCAAACACCATTTTAATGTTAATCGGCAATTCACCGAACGTGTCTACATAAGTTTTAATTGATAAAATTTGTGCCATTAATTGTCCCTTGTTATCACCCGCGCCCCGGCAAAATATTTTTCCGTTACGAATGGTCGGCTCAAACGGTGGTGATAACCACTCATCAAGTGGATCCGGCGGCTGGACATCATAGTGACCGTAAATTAATAATGTGAACGCATCAGGATCCTTTATGATTTCACCGTACACGACCGGATGTCCGTCTGTTTCAATCAGACGTGTGTTTATACCAATATCCTCCATCATGCTTTTTAATAACCTTGAACAGTCTCTGATTCCAATATTTTGTGCGCTAATACTTTTCTGTCGCAGTAATGTGAATAACTGTTCCAGGTATTGATCCTTCCGTTGCTCAATCACATTCGATATTTCAGACAAGTTCACTGCATTTCCCTCATTTCATATTGATAAAATAATTGCCAATGTATATCGAAAGGGGTAACCTCATCCCGAGACTACCCCATTCCTGAAAGTTTTTGTATACCAATTACATAAATGCTTCGGTTTAAAGTGTTCCCATCAAAATCGAAGCAATAAGAATTGAGGCTGTTGTTACTGTTGTGAAACCACCGACAAGCATCGGTGTTAAAATGCTATCAAGAATAACTTGTTGTTCCTCTTCATTCCTGCCGACACTGCGACTTACTTCTTCAGCGAGGATATAATCTGCGGGAAATCCAAACATGGCCGTAAGTGCTACCGGAACACCTAAAAACGGATCCCATTTCAACACTTTTGAAGCGATAAAACCTCCGGCCAAAATGCCAGTCGCTCCAACGGCGAGAATCAAAAGAATAGTTGGGAGATAATCCACAAACATACCAACCGTAATATCGTTCATTGCAGATATAACGACAAGAAGGAGTCCTACCATGGAAATACCAAATGTGTTGGCACGCTGCATGATTCTCGGCTGATAAAAACCGAAAAAAGTGCCGGTAATCCCGATAAATAGTGCCCATAGACTGTAGTGAATTCCCGTTAGACTTTCGAGCCAGACGGCAAGAGCACCACCAATAAACAATTGAAACAACAGAATAATGCTCGTTTGGTACTTTTCCGGAAGCAAGCTTTTTTCATTTTCCTTTGCTGTTGCGGAAACATTATTCTTCGATTTTTCAGCTGCCGTAAATGTCCCTGCATCAATGGAAGCCCGAAGTTTTAATGCGTAACGGCGCAATAGATTGGAGGCAATCGGCATGCCAAACAACTTTTGACAGCCATATACTAACGCCGGAATCGTAACCATAGCTGCCAAGCCAATCTCCTCAAGCTTTTCAAACGTAATAAGGGTAGCAATAAGTCCTCCTGATAGCGGCCCGGCACCAGAAACAGCTGCCTCATAGCCAAAAATCGGGCTGACTACAAGAATAATGAGAACAGTTGAACATATCACGCCGAAAAGGGCGATTAATATTGCTTTTACCTGGCCTTTGATTAACCGGAAAGGCACCAGTGTTCCCATATGGACAATGAGCGGCGCAACCATCACGGCTCCGAACACTGCAAGGTTTGATCTATCAATCAGATCTTTTGGGAAAATTCCTGTCCAGATCAAAATCAAATAACCGAATAAAGCGACAAGCAGCATCGGAATCCTTGCTTTGGAAATAATTGATAAATACTCGCCTACTGCCAATAATGCTAGCAGTAGCATTGCAGCAACTACTGGTTCATTTAACATTTTGTTTCCCTCATTTCTCTGTTTTAGAGGTTTTCTATAGATGTCTCCCAATCTACACACGCTTAAGCTAGCAAGTTTACCGTTTCTTTCGTCAGCTTGAGCAACATGTTCTTCAGTATCAATATAGACTATCGGGTAAATATATAAGATTCAGTGTATTGGTTTATAAAAATAAAGTCAACATATTTTTATCATTTTTCAGATAATACCAGTTAGGCATAATCTCCCCTTTGCCTATACAACATATCCTAAATATTTAAAACCTTTGCTCTTCATATAAAATCATGCTATATTAAAAACAGATAATCCACCTCAGTTTTCTCCTCAAAAACTCCAAGGACGTGATACCATGGCAGCCATGCCAATATTGATTAAAGAAGATTCCTCAAAATCTACCTACACTGGACATGACCAACTAAGCAAAGAACTCATTAACACATTTTTTAAAGAATTTCTTGAAGCATTTTTTCCAGACGTTCATGACAATTTAGATTTTCACTCAATTAAGCCACTGTCTGAAGAAGTATATACGAATGTGCTGAAAGGCAAGAATCGCAGACTTGATATTGTAATAGAGACCACGCTTAAAGGAACAGATGTGATAGTCATCGTTCATGTTGAACCACAAAGTTA
>NZ_NPOA01000001.1 GCF_002287375.1 Virgibacillus profundi
ATCATACCGCGCTTTCCATTCTAACCTTTTGTCTGTAAGAGTCATCGTATAACCTCCCAAATGATTTCTAAGAAGATTATCACACGGATGTCTTACTATTAAAATGTGGGAAGTATTTGACGCTTACACCGCCATGACAATCAGAATAATATCCATCAGGAAACTTGTATAGATTTATTATCCTGAAAACCTTCATAAATCGGGAAGTGACATGCACCTAAATTCCATATATTCCATAATATAGCCCGCTTGCTGGGAATTGATCTTATTGAAAATCAGTCAAATGTGTATAACAACTATAGTATTCTAGATTCTAAAAACAATTTTCTTGATTTTTCACATGGAAAGGTATATACTGATGTTTGTCGAAACACACTTGTGTCTAATGGATATGGCTTACCATTACTGATGATGACAAGCTTAGTACTACTATATATCCTGAATTCATTCTATTTTTATTTTGTGGGAGTGATGTGGATGACAAAAATTGGTGATCACCTTGGCAAGTTTCTTTCTATCCTATCTAGTCTATTTTCAATGGGAGCCATACTTCCTTCTTATAGGATAACCTACTAATGATTCTGTGAAATCAGATGAAAAGAAGGAAAGATTGTACCTGATCTTTTTTACAGTTAATGCTTAAATAAAAGAAGTAACTACTAAAATTAGTAGTTACTTCTTTTATTTTTACCATTTACACTATATTTCCCTAAAAAGAGTATCACAAATTAGTGTGGAACTCTGGATCTTAATATTATTAGTTAACCCTATAATACCCCACATACCAATCAGCAAACCGCTGCAATCCATCTTCAATACTAGTCTCAGGTTTAAATCCTACCGCATCCTGAAGTTGCTTTGTTGAAGCATAAGTAGCTGGTACATCTCCTGGCTTAATTGGCTCAAACTCTTTATTGAATTCTATTTCTTTACCCATTGCATTACCTAAAGCTTGTTCTAGCGCTGTAATAAATTTCATTAATTTCTCTGGGCTGTTGTTTCCAATGTTGAACACTCTATGAGCAACTTCACCATCCCCACTCGGAGGTGTACTGACCAACCTTTCAATACCAGTAACAATATCATCGATATAAGTAAAATCCCGATAAAGATCATTCTCAAAATCGCCATTATTAAATATCTTAATCGTCTCACCTGCAAAATACTTATCAGTAAAACCAAAATAAGCCATATCTGGTCGTCCCATTGGTCCATAAACAGTAAAGAAACGTAACCCCGTTGCTGGAATCTTATATAAATGACTATAAGTATGTGCCATTAGCTCATTAGACTTCTTGGTAGAAGCATATAAAGACACAGGATTATCCACAAAATCCGTTTCTTCAAATGGTACTTTCTTATTCGCTCCATAAACCGAACTGGATGATGCGTAAATAAGATGATCTACTGGATAATGTCTACATGCTTCCAGTATATTATAAAAGCCTATAACATTACTTTGGATATAAACATCCGGATTTTCAATGGAATATCGCACACCTGCTTGTGCGGCGAGATTCACTACAATTTCTGGTTTATACTCTTCAAAAATCTTCATAAGTCCAGCTTTATCAGAGATATCTTCTTTAAGAAATGTAAACTTTTCATAAGGATAAAGCTTTTCTAAACGATTTTCTTTAAGCTTTACATCATAGTAGTCATTTAAATTATCAATGCCTACTACACGGCATCCCAGATCAAGTAGCTTTCTTGATAAAAAGAATCCGATAAAGCCTGCTGCACCTGTTACAAGGTATGTTTTATTGGTATCAGGAGTTGTGATGTTCATAACTCTTAGACTCCCTTCTGCTTGCTACACTTGTAGATGGTCTTCCAACAGAGTGATATTCCACGCCTGCTTCTTCCATTTCGTTTACATCATATATATTACGTCCATCGTATACTAACGGTGTTCTCATTAGATCTTTATACATTTCAGAAGTGACCGCTTTAACTTCTCCCCACTCCGTAAATACAAAACATACATTGGCATCTTGCAATGCTTGTTCTACATTTGATACGTAAGTAATGGAGCCATTACTTATTGGCCCTTCTGGATGCACTTTAGCAAAGTTTTCCGCCCCTACTGGATCAAATGCATAAATATCAGCGCCCTTTTCCAATAATAGAGGAATATTTTCAAGTGAAGCTGCTTCTCGTAAATCATCTGTTCCCGGTTTAAAGGTTAGACCAAGTACTGCAACTTTCAAGCCGTTAAAGGTTATTAATCGTTTACTTGCTTTATTATATAGTAGTGTTTTTTGATCTTTGTTTACATCAATTGCCGCTTTGACAGTTTTTAAATCATAGCCATTTTGTCTTGCAAGGTTTTCCAATGCTTTTGTATCTTTAGGAAAACATGAACCACCAAATCCAATACCAGCATTTAAAAATTTACTTCCGATTCGCTCATCAAAGCTCATTCCTTTTGCAACATCCTGAACATCTGCGCCAACTAATTCACATAGGTTTGCAATATCATTCATATAGGATATTTTAAGTGCAAGGAAGTCATTAGAAGCATACTTAATCATTTCAGCTGATCTTCTATTAACCGATACAATAGGTAAATTAAAAGGTTCATAGATATTCGTGAGACGTTCTTCAGCCCACTTGCTTTCTGTACCAATTATAATTCTGGCAGCATGTAATGTATCATGCACTGCGGAACCTTGTGCCAAAAATTCTGGGTTTGAGGCAACCTCCACTTTTACATCGTTAATTAAAAAGTCCTGTATAAACTGCTCTACTTTATCATTTGTTCCAACTGGTACCGTCGATTTCACAACGATCAAACAGTCATTCTCAATTGTTTCAGCAATCTGCCTTGCAACAGTCGCTATATAGGATAGATTTGCAGATCCATCAGGTTGCTCCGGTGTCCCAACACCGATGAATATTGCATCCGCATCCTTATAAGCAGATTTATAATCTGTTGTGTATTCCAATCTTCCTGCAGCATAGTTTTTCTGCATTAATTCTTCTAAACCTTCTTCATAAATTGGAGATACACCAGATTTCATTACTTTTACTTTTTCTTCATCTATATCAACACAAGTTACTTGATGACCTACTTCAGCGAAAGTTACACCGGCTACTAGGCCAACGTAACCTGTTCCTGCTACTGCTATTTTATACATTATTACGCCTTCCTTTACTCTTATATTTATATAACATTTCGTCTGGTACCTTTCGGCAAAGACTCGTTGATCAGTCCCCCTTAATTAAACCTACTTGTGTACTTTAGCACATTAACGTTGTGGGGGACTGACCCCAAAATCCTTCAGGCATAAAAAGGAATCCCAGTTACAACTAAGATTCCTTGAATTGTAAGCGTAAAATAGTCCACACCTATTTCTAGATGTGGACTAATGTTATGATTTATTTAGATTTATTTGGAACACGACATTCTTCTGGAATTGTCTGTGACCATGGTAGGAGTTGATCTAACTTAGTTTTATCTGTTGTATCCATATTGGGAAGTTCTTCGAATAAGTATTTAAGATAGTGAAATGGATTCAATCCGTTTTCTTTGGCTGTCTCCACAATACTATAGATAATTGCACTGGATTCGGCCCCTTTTTGAGTATTGCTGAAAAGCCAGTTTTTCCTTCCGATTACGAAAGGTTTGATTGATCTTTCACCACGGTTGTTGTCTATTTCCAGGCGACCATCCTGCAGGAATGCCTCTAATTTATCCCATTGGTTACGACAATATTTAATCGCCAGACCAAGTGCGCTTTTTGGCAGTACACGTGGCGTTTGTTCACGAAGCCATGCTGAAAAAGCCTCCAACACTGGCTGGCTGCGCTCCAAGCGTATTTCATATCGTTCTTTGAGACTGACTTCCTTTAGTTCGCGCTCGATTGCGAAAAGTTGATTACAAAATGCCAGACCTTCCTTCGCTTTTACCGCAGAGGTACCCGCTGATTCAGGGAGTGCTTTTAAGGCATCTGTAAATTTGCGGCGCGCGTGCGCCCAGCAGCCGACTAGCGTTACATCTGAAACTTTATGATAACCGGCATACCCATCCACATGTAGATAACCCTGGAAATCCTCTAGAAAACGGCTGGGATGTTTTCCAGCACGGGTTTTTCGGTAATCGTACAAGACAATAGGTGTATCCTCTTTTCCTGTGCGATAAAGCCACATGTAGGAAGTCGACGTCGCAGGCCGATCTGGCTCAGAAAGCACCTGCAGGGTTGTTTCATCCGCATGTAAAATATCCCGTGTCAGGAGTTGCTCATGCATTTCATTGAAAATTAAACGGAGCCAGGTCTCTGCGCCATATAAAATCCAATTGGCCAGCGTTTGACGTGGTATGGAAACACCAAATCGTTCTAAATGTTTTTCCTGGCGGTAAAGTGGCATACTCTCCACATATTTTTGCGACATCGAATAGGCAATTGCTGATGGAGAAGCTAGGCTTCCTGGAAAAACAGGAGCTGGCATTTCTGCCGTAACGATAGGTGTCTCTATTTCGTGGCGTTCGCAGTGCCGGCAGCTGTAAACATGACGTACGTGCTCTACCACTTTTACCTGAGCTGGGATGATCTTCAACTCTTTACGTACTTCGGTGCTCATTTCATGAAGCGCGCCAGAGCAACACGAACAGACCTGCTCTTCTTCAGATAAACGATATTCTATCGTCTCTTTTGGCAGGTTTTCAAGCATACGTTCACGCTGACCACGCTGTTTCTTGCGTTTATATGTAATCGTCTCAACTGTCGGTTCTTCAACGGTTTCGTCGGCAGTTACCTCGGCTTCATTGAAAAGGGATAGTTGATCCGGGTGCATTTGCTCACTGGAAGATCCAAAACGGCGTTGCTGACTAAGGCGAAATTGCTCCTCATACCATTTTAATTTGGCCTCTAACGCTTCTTTTTCCATTTCAAGCTTTTCATTATGCGCTTTGTAATATTCAATTTTGTCTTTTGAGGTTTGCGCTGTAGTTTCCATAAAATTAGTATACGATAAAGAAGCCGGCTTGAAAAGCCGAATTCTCTATCTTTTTTCGCTTAATAATATTTCAAAGAATAGTGCGTGCTTTCACTTCCTGATGTGCCTGTTTTTGATTCATTGGTAGACCATCCAGTAGCCAGCGCAGTTGCCGTGGACTGATATCCATCGGTGCCGCATTCGTTTCGGATGGCCAGTGGAATGTTCCACGTTCCAGTCTTCGATAATGCAGCCAAAAACCGTTATGTTCCCACTGCAGGATTTTTAGCTTATCCCGTTTCCGATTACAGAATACGAATAGGCAGGGGGAAAAAGGATCGAGGTCAAAGCATTCTTTCACAATAACGGCAAGACCATCAATTGATTTACGAAGATCGGTACTGCCACGAGCTAGGTAAACACGTTCAAACCGGGAACCTGTTAACATTCTTTTCGTAGCACATGAACAATATCAGATACTAAGCCCATATTAACTCCTGGACGAACCTCGACTGAAATCGCTCCGAAATGAATAAATACTGGTTCTTGTGTTGCAGTGTGTGAAGATTCATCTTCCATATTTACTGCTAGCCACTGTGTCTCAGGTAGTTGTTCAGGGGATTCCTCATTACTTTCAAACTTTTGAATCCAATAATACATTTGATGAACTTTTATCCCTTGTTCTCGGCACCACTTAGCCACACTCAAATCACTTGATTTCCAGGCTTTATACCGCGCTTTCCATTCTATTCTTTTGTCTGTTAGAGTCATCGCATAACCTCCCGAATGATTTCTAAGAAGATTATCGCACGTATGACTTACTATTAAAATGTGGTAACTATTTTACGCTTACCTTGAATTAAAAATATTACGTAAAACTTTTAATTATAATATAATCTATATTAAACTATTAGTTTGAATACTGGATTTTTGCTTATTAAGTACAAATAAAATAAATAACCCTACTAATATTCCAACCAAATTAGCCCATAAAATAGAGGAAATTAACAATATTCCACATATAAAGAGTATTGTTCTATTTAACATAGATAAATTCACTACATAATGTCCTATTACAGAAGCTGCTATCAGAAAAATTCCAAACATTGCTGTGAATAACGAAATTAATATATTATCAATCCCACCTTCGATAAGTATAAGTGAAGGATTATAAACAAATGCAAACGGAATAATAAATCCTGCTATAGCTAACCTAAATCCAGCCCAACCAACTTTAGAAGGTGATGCATTGGCAATTCCTGCTGCAGCATACGATGCTAAAGCAACTGGTGGGGTTAAAGTAGATAATGTTGCAAAATAAAATACAAATAGGTGGGCAGCAAGTACCTCTACCCCTGTCGCAATTAAAACTGGTGCTGCTACCGTTCCAGCCATGATATAAGCTGCAGAAGTAGGGAGTCCCATACCCAAAATGATACAGGAAAGCATCGTTAGTAATAGCAATAATGGCAATTGACCATGAGTTAAATCTAACATAATAGAAGTAAATGATACTCCTAGACCTGTTAATGAAACAACTCCTATGATGATACCTACAACCGCACACGCAGCTGCTACTGATAATGCTCCCTTACTACCTTCTTCCAAAGTCAGCATAAATTCTTTAAAAGTTAATTTTGTCTCTTTTCTTAGAAAACTAACAATCCATATGCTCACAATCCCAAAAAAGGCAGCGTAAATAGGAGTAAGTCCATAAACTATTAAAGAAACGACTATTACTAATGGAATAATCATATGCCCTCTTTTAATAAAGGTCTCCTTCAAAGATGGGAGTTCTTCCTTGTTTAATCCGCGTAAATTTAACCTTTTGGCTTCTCTATCAATCATGATCCAAGTAGAAAAGTAATATAGGAAAGCTGGAACTATTGCTGCTATCATTACGGTTGCATATGATATTCCAGTCAATTCTGCTAGGATGAAAGCTGCTGCGCCCATTACAGGAGGAACAATCTGCCCACCTGCTGAAGCAACAGCTTCCACTGAGCCAGCAAATACTGGTTTAAACCCAATTTTTTTCATTAAGGGAATAGTAAAGGAACCAGTAGTTACAACATTTGCCACGGCTGCACCGTTAATTGTCCCCATTGTACTACTAGCAATTACAGCTACTTTTGCAGGTCCTCCAGCCTTTTTCCCTGATACTGCCAAAGACATATCAGTTATTAATTGACCCATTCCTGTTTTACTCATAAAAGCACCAAATAATATAAACAAAAAGATATATTGAGCCGATACTCCCAACGCAATTCCAAATATTCCTTCTGTACTGATATACATCTGCTCGATCATTCTTCGATATGAAAAATTAGCATGATTTAAAGGACCAGGAATCCATTCACCGTATAAGCCATACAAAAAGAAAATCACGGCTAATAAAGGTAAAGCCCAACCTACAGACCTTCTAGCAGCTTCTAGAATCAACAAAAGAAATATCGTTCCTAATATTATCTCTGTTTGGTTAGCTATTCCACCTCTTAAAATAACGTCATCATAAAAATAAAAAATATATCCTATGGTAACTCCCGATAATAAAGCCAACAAAACATCAAAGATACTGGGATATTTACTGAAGAGGTTAGAATCAACTTTTTTATTTCTATGAGGGATTAGTAAAAATATTAGGATCATGATAACCCCAATATGTACTGCGCGAAACTTAATTGCCAGTAAAGAACCAAAACCTGCACTATATAAATGAAAGATTGATAAACTAACTGCTATAGCAAATATTAAATACTTCCAAAACTTATTATTAAAATTTCTATATTTGCTTTGATTTGAAACCTCTATATTCTGGTTAAGTTTTTTATTATGCTTACTCATTTTCTCATCCTTGTAATATGGTTTTATTCTGGAATTAGATCTTCAGGTATTTCCAAACCATTATCTTCAAAAAACTTAACAGCTCCTGGATGAAGGGGGATGGTAACTCCATTTAGTCCATCCTCAACCTTTAAATCACTAATACCTTTATAAGTATTCGTTAAAGTATCTACATTACCATAAAGAGATTCTAACATACTATAAACCGTGTCATCACTCATCGCTTCGTCTACAATTAATAAATTCCCTACCGCGACTGTATCTACAGCTGCTGATTGTCCTTTATAAGAATCCTCTGGAATAGTATATGGGAAATACCAAGGATATTCTTCTAAAATATTCCCTTGAAGTTCGCCCTCTATTGGTAGTATTTTTATATCACTTGAAGTAGCCATTTCAACAACACTTGCGTGCCCTAATCCACCAGCGATATAAACCATATCAACTTTTCCATCAACAAACATACTAGCTGACTCAGCATTATCAAGGTATTGTACGTCTGCATTTCCTCCATCTTGATAATCAACATTAGCAAGCTTCAGAATTTCTCTTGCATTCTGTTCTGTTCCACTTCCAACTGCTCCAGGAGCTAATGTTTTCTCCTGTAAATCTGAAAGCTTTTTAATACCGGAATCTTCATCGACTACAAAGTATGCTAAATTAGGGTATAGGAAGGTTAGTGCTCTAATATTTTTAACTGGTTTTCCATCAAAAGGACCTTTGCCTTCCCATGCTTGTAAAGCAATACCATTTTGAGAAAAGCCTACATCGGACTCACCCATTTCAATATAATTTATATTTTGTGGTGATCCCGCTGTTGATTGAACAGATACATTTAGTCCCGCTACATTGTCAGACCATACATCTGCAATTCCATTACCTAATACATAAAATATCCCAGCAGTTCCAGCAGTCCCAATATTGACTTGATTATTATCCCCATTGCTGTCAGTATCTGAGCTACAACCAATAAGAATAATAGATATAGCTATTAAGATTAATGATCCTTTAAATAATTTCATTTTTTTCCTCCAATACTGTAATATAAACTTCACTTGTTAAATCACTATTCCAAAACAATTTTTAATTAGCTAATAATATAATACTAGTTTTTGATAGATTTTTATATATTATTCTGTCGATTAATAGATTTTTTCACACTAATTACCACTAATGAAGTTATTTATTGTATATTTTCTCAGGTAAATTAATCATATCGCCCATTTCAATTAATGCATCATCAGTGTAGTGGGTAGCCATACCAGCAGCAGGTGTGAATGTCATTTCCCCTAGTATTGGTTTATCATTGTAATCATAAAAATCAACTCTTACAAAAGGAAAGGGTTTTGATAGTTTTCTGGAATAATCAATCATTCTCTTTAATGATCGTGGTTCATTGGGTAACTCTGACTTTGATATTGTACTTCCTTTTTCGAAATTAAGAATATTCCAATCTAAGTCAAAGATGAATCTTTTAAATCCAGTTTCCCTCTCAGGAGTGACTAATATTATTTCTGGGTTTCCATTAAAACAGTATATTTTATAATCCACAGGTAATTGCCCTTCGTTTGTTTCAATGAATTTCTCGCAAATTATTCTTGGCTTCATCTTTGAGTAATGTAATTCTGCGTTTTTTAGACTGAAATCTGTGTTGAGCCAATTTTTCAATTGATTTAATGTATTCTCTTTATCTAGTTTACTTTTATTTTCACATATTATATTAAAACCACAACCATTTGTAACTTTTAATGCGAACTTTTGCGGCAAAGTTTGCCATTCCAACTCTTCCACACTATTATAAATGCCGTATATTTCGGTTAGAATTTCTGGACAGCCTAAATCCTTCGCATAATTCCTTACTTCATATTTATCACCACATTGCACAACCAATGGATGTTGCCAGTATAATTTTAGCCATTGAAGCTTTTCATTAAAATCTCTTGGTTTATTTAAATTTAATTTCTTGCCCGTCTTTTTTTTGTATAGAAATTTTGTTGCTAACACTGGTGATAATTTTACTAATCTATTCTTACTTTTGGTATAATAACTTCTAATTAAATTACTTTTTTTTAATTTTTCTTTAACTGTCATTTAGAAAACCCCACTCTGTCAAAATTTGACATAAAATAAAAAAATTATATATAAATTTACATTATCTTTTATAAAATTATCATGGTAAATCTTTATTACGTGAAATTAATTCTAGTGCATGTTTTGTTGCATAATAATAAGATTCATTTCTTAATAAATGCAAAGAAAGCAATCTTTTATTCACCTTATTTCTTCCTAACAAAAAATTTATAATTCTTTTGACAGATGATTTTAATCCACCATCATAAGGAATCGGAGATAGAGAATAGATAAGATTTTTTTTAATTTTACCATAGAAAATTTCAAGAGACATATTATCATGTGATCTATTATAATCTTCAAATAGAATATTATTTAGTACCTTTAAATCAATTTGCTTTTCAATAGGAGCTAGTTGTACAACGCCGTTTTTCTTATAATGGAAAATTGGCTCGAAATCTACTTTCTTATTTTTCCCTAATTCTAAAATTATAGAATAAGAAGAATCCTCTTTCATACGAAATTTTTTTGAATCAAAGTAAAAATTACCTAAACTATAGAAGATTATAGAATCATTATAATACTCATATCCTTGTGGGACATGAGGGTGTGAGCCTACTACTGCGTCAGCACCCAAATCACAAAAATGTTTGAAACGCAAACGCCATTCTTTCTGTGGTATATCATAATGTTCCAAACCAGCATGTGCAAGTACAATAACAAAATCACATTCTTTTTTTAATTCCAAAATTCTTTTGTCTATTTCACTATGATTGATCCAAGCATACCCTGGCTGATTTTCACTAGAAAAATAATCAATTACACCAAATTGGGCTTCACACGCATTTATAAAACCAATTTTAATATTATTAAATCTCTTTACTACCGGTTCGTATGCTTGATTAAAATTAAAACCTGCACCAATTGTTTCTAAGCCCATTTGTTTTGCTTCCTTAATTGTTGCAGTTAGACCACTTTCCCCATAATCCATTATATGATTATTTGCCAAACATAATAGATTAAACCCTTGTCGATCTAATCCACTTATAGTAGTTTTCTCTTGATAGTGGTGTGGACCAGATTTCGGTACTGGTTTGCTATTTATTTCAATAGGGGCTTCAAAATTACAAATCGAATAATCAGCCTCAGAAATTTTTTTTGACAATGAACTTGAACAAATAAGGCCATCATCATTCCCATAATTAACAATGTCCCCACATATAAAAATCTTAGTCACTTATATCCCCCTCCGTTGCATATCAAAATTTTTACTGATTTGAAGCGTAATTAAAATTAATCCTATATTTAATATAGCAGCAGAGATAGAAAAGAAAGCAATAGCGATTACATCACTGGAAAACAAATAATAACCTACTATTAATGCACCTGTGCGTATTATTATAGTGAAAATAGAATACTTTAAATGAAAAGCCTGTGCCATCATAACCGGTAGTGACTTCACGCTAGGTTGATTAATAAACATAAAGAATACCCAAAGTGCCATCCACCTAGCAAATTCTCCTGCTGTCAACCAGTCAGCACCAAAAACAACACTAAAAAGCCATGGACCAAAAATAACAATAGTTCCAAAAGGAATTATTCCAATTGCTCCCAATGCTAACGTTGCTTTTATAATTAATCTTGTTAGATTCTCACCTTTATTTCCAGCCTCAGTAATTCTCGGGTAGAATACATCCCCTACAGACTTGCCTATTAACTGTGTAGGCATACCTAATACAGTTCTTCCTATTGTGTAAAACCCCGCTGAAGCTGGGCCAAAAAAAATCGTTAATAACAATATAGGGAGATTTTGAGAAATTCCATTGATAAAGACTTGTGGTGCTCTATACAATGGAAAGTCTCTGTGAACTTTAGCTAAATAACTTACTGATTTACTTTCCTCGTTTATTGTACTTGGAGATTTGTAGTTAGACCTTCTTAAAAATAAATTTAACAGGAACGCTTTAGATCCATTTCCTAAAGCTGTAAGAACTATTAATACAGCAGCTATGGGATGGAAAAAACCAATACCAACTTTGCTGCCTTGCAATAATAAAGCTTGTAAGAATGATACTTTGGCTGTGATTGCGAATTGCTTGGTACGAATAAGCCATTGCTCTGTCACCTGCAAAGAACTTGCAAACAATATAACAATTGGAATTAAGTACAAAAACGGTTCTATGTCTTCCAACTGAAACAATTGAACAATCTTTTGACTAAAAAACATTAAGATAATAGCTACAATAGTTGCAATCACCACGGAAATATATAAAGAAAGTCGAATCAATCCCTTAGCGTCTTTATCACTTTTAGGTAATACAATAGCAATAGGGTATGATAATGCTGCGATTGGAGCGATAATTTGAATTATAGCCATAAATACGCCCATCAAGCCATATGCTTCTGGTCCATATAATCTTGTTATGATTGGAGATAAAGCAAGTGAAACAGCTTGCGCTGCTGCTGTACCAGTGGTCATTATTATTACATTTCGTACAAAAGATTTACTAGTTAACTTTTTTATATTAAATTTCATTATTGCTACTCCTTAATTCCAGCCAAAATATCTTTTTTAAAAATCAGTTTAAAAGTTAAGTAATCCAAATATTTTATAGTATCATAATACTTTCATGGAATTTTCTTGAAAGTGGAATCTATTCCCAAAAGAAAGTATAAGGTAATATACCAGGACCATTTATTTTTATTAAATTTAAATAATATAAAATTAGCACTAAAGTAATAATAAATTTAGCTATAAGTCTTACTACTATCAATTCTTTTGTTTTAAATTTAATTGGGCCTTTATCAAGGATATATAGCAGATAGGGAATATAATAAATTACAAAAACTAAATAGAACAAGTTTAACCTGGAGAAAAGATATGAAAAAGAACTCATTAATTGTATTAGCAATGAGATCACCATAATATTGAACAATGCTCTATTCTGAAAATCGTCATGTTTTATTGGGTTACGAATAAAAAGGCCAATAAATAACAATACAATTATAAATACTGCCAGACCACCAATACTCCCTGCACTTTCATATTGATTTATCATTGCTTCAGCATCATCATAATAAATAAAAGTAAGTAATTTTCCTATTTGTTTACTAAAGATAGAAATCAGCGTACAAATAATTGTAATTATAATGATTTTAGTTTTTGACCACTTCATCTGAGCAATAAAATATGCCGGCAGAAATATAAATGCTGCTGTATGAAACACAATTGCAATACAAACTACAATTAAAAATTTCAAGAAATTTCTACTTATAATAAATTTAAATGAATAAAGTACTATTATTATGGAAAGAGTTTGTCTAGCAATATTAAATGAGTGGTCAAAAAAACCTAAACCAATAAATAATATGTAGCTTAAGAAAATGCTTTTGGAATATTTATATATTATTATTCCAAATAAAGCAAAAGTAAGTATAGCAAATATAAGTAAGTACATATTAAAATCATCAGTGAATATAGTCATAAATTCCAAAAATACTCTATAACCAAAATCAATTTCACTTGTTAAAAAATCCTCTATTGCATTAAAATTCAGAACTTCTAAAAAAGATTTTTCATACCTAATAGTGTCCACACCGACATTATAACTTCTTAATCCATTTAAAATAACAAATTGAATTGTAATTAAAATCACAAATAACTTTTTAGTAACTTTAGATTTTATTATTCCTAATAAAAAGAATGACAATAATAAAAATAGTATTAGATTTATCCCTAGAATATTCATAAGTACCTCTAATCTACAAAACTATTATGATAAAATTTATCACATGGATATTTCGCAATAAATAAATTGTTTAAATTAATAGATCTCAGCTTGATTTTGTTATTTGCTGTTTTTTACGTATTTCTTGTTTTTTTTATTTTTCAAGTATATTTTAATTACTTTATTAAAAAACCAAACTGGATTAAAAATTTTCGGATTGAAAACAAGTATATTATTTATTTTTAGTTTCGAGTAAACTTTTAATGTTTTTCGAACCCCATGGTTCATTGATTTACTAATATATCCCATTCCACTTAAATTTAAAGCTTTAAACTCTTCGCTAGACACATTTTCCTGAAGAAACTTGTATTGGTTTATAAATACATTTAATCGAGCATCATATATTTTATCACTGACTGTAGTAGTTAGACTTCCTTTATTTCTTGTAACGCAATAAATAACTTCTTGAGAAACGACAAACTTTTTCATATGGTAACCTGTTTTAGTAGAAAACATCACATCATTTGAAGCAATAACTTCATCAAACATAATATTATTTTCACAAACTAAATTTGCTCGTATTAGCTTAGTCCATGGTACATAAAAACAATACCTAAGAAAAACTTCAGTTTTAAAGCTTGGATTAACTATCTGATTTTCAATTAATTTCGAATAAGTCAAATGGCGATCTGATATTTTACCGGTGTCTATTTCAATACTTGTTGGCGCAAAAAAAATAATATCGTTTGCAGACTCAAAAAAATGATGTACTTTTTTATAAAAGCCTTCAAGAAAATAATCATCAGAATCTGCAAATAACAGCCACTTTCCACTAGCTCTTTTCAAACCTATATTTCTACAAGCACCTGCACCTTTTTTGCTTGTGTCATTATTATAGAATTCAATATTTTTATCGCCACAGTTCAATTTAAGATTTACTAACTCTTCTTTATGTTTCTCATTACTATTATCATCTATAACAATAGTTTGTATATCTTTTAAATTTGGTATCGTCTGCAAAAGTGTTTTTAAAGACGAAGATGAATTATAATGCGGAATGATTATAGAAAGATTAACCATAATGTGCTCCTTTTTACTCTTGCTTTTCTACTTAATTTCTTCAATAAAAGCCTATTTCATTAAAACCTGAAGTTATACAAGCTTATAATATTCTACATACCAATCCGCAAACTTTTGCAAACCTTCTTCGATTGAGGTTTCTGGCTTAAACCCAATAGCTTTTTCTAGTTGTTTTGTAGATGCATAGGTCGCTGGCACATCTCCAAGCTTAATAGGTTCAAATATTTTATTAAAAGTTACTTCTCTTCCTAAAGCATTACTCAAACTTTTTTCTAAAGCTGTTATAAATACCATTAACTTTTCGGGACTATTATTTCCGATGTTAAATATTTTATGAGTCACTTCTCCTTCAAAAGGAGGGTTATTTAAAAGAAGTACCATTCCTTTTACAATATCGTCTATATATGTGAAATCACGGTACAAATCATTTTCGAAATCACCATTATTAAAGATTTTTATTGGTTCGCCAGCAAAGTGCTTCTTCGTAAAACTAAAATAAGCCATGTCAGGTCTTCCCAACGACCCATATACAGTGAAGAAACGAAGCCCTGTTGCCGGGATCTTGTATAAATGACTATAGGTATGTGCCATTAATTCATTGGATTTCTTTGTAGATGCATATAAAGATACGGGGTTATCTACAAAGTCAGTTTCTTCAAATGGCACTTTCTTATTCGCTCCATATACAGAGCTGGATGAAGCGTAGATAAGATGTTCTACCGGATAATTTCTGCATGCTTCAAGGATATTATAAAAGCCTATAACATTACTTTGCATATAAACATCTGGATTCTCAATAGAATATCGTACTCCAGCTTGTGCAGCAAGATTCACTACAATATCCGGTTTATATTCTTCAAAAACCCTCATAAGGGCATCCTTATCAGAAATATCCTCTTTCAGAAAAGTAAATTTCTCAAAGGGATTTAGCTGTTCCAATCGAGTTTCTTTAAGCTTTACTTCATAATAGTCATTCAGATTATCAAGCCCTATTACTCGACAGCCTTGATCAAGCAGTTTCCGTGATAAGAAAAACCCGATAAATCCGGCCGCACCTGTTACGAGATATGTTTTACTAGTATCTGGTGTTTTGAAAGTCATGATTCTTTGACTCCTTTTTACCAGCTAGACTTGTAGAAGGTCTTCCAACAGAATGATATTCCACACCTGCTTTTTCCATTTCCAGAACATCATGAATATTTCTTCCATCATATACTAATGGAGTTCTCATTAAATTTTTGTATTTTTTTGGAGTTACTTTTTTAACTTCTTCCCATTCGGTAAACACAAAACACACATTAGCATCCTGCAATGCTTGTTCTACATTCGATACATAGGTAATGGTTCCTTTTCCATTTGGTCCTTCTGGATGTACTTTTTCAAAGTTTTTTGCACCCACAGGATCAAATGCATAGATATCAGCACCCTGTTCTAGTAATAATGGGATATTTTCAAGTGATGCAGCTTCTCTTAAATCGTCTGTTCCAGGTTTAAAAGTTAAACCAAGTACTGCAACTTTTAAGCCGCTAAATGTTATTAGTCGTTTGCTTGCTTTTTTATATAGTAGTGTTTTTTGACCTTTATTTACATCAATCGCTGCTTTTACAGTTTTAAGATCGTAACCATTTTGTCTAGCAAGATTCTCCAAGGCTTTCGTATCTTTTGGGAAACAGGAACCTCCAAAGCCAATACCTGCATTTAAAAATTTACTTCCAATTCTCTCATCAAAGCTCATTCCTTTTGCCACATCCTGTACATCTGCACCAACTAATTCACACAGATTAGCAATATCATTCATATAGGATATTTTAAGGGCAAGAAAATCATTTGAAGCATATTTAATCATTTCAGCAGACCTTCTATTTACAGATACAATTGGCAGTTTAAACGGTTCATAGATACTCATGAGGCGATCTTCCGCCCATTTGCTTTCTGCACCAATTATAATTCTTGCAGCATGTAATGTGTCATGAACTGCTGACCCCTGCGCCAAGAACTCTGGGTTTGATGCTACCTCTACTCTTACATCATGAACTAAAAAGTCTTGAATAAACTGCTCGACTTTATCATTAGTTCCAATTGGTACAGTCGACTTCACAACAACCAAACAGTCATTTTCAATTGTCTCTGCAATCTGTCTTGCCACAGTTGCAATGTATGATAGATTCGCGGATCCATCAGCCTGTTCAGGTGTGCCTACTCCTATAAAGATTGCATCCACATCTTTATAGGCTGTTTTATAATCTGTTGTGTAATCCAATTTTCCAGCAGCGTAATTTTTCTGCATTAATTTTTCTAAACCTTCTTCATAAATTGGGGAAACACCAGATTTCATTACTTTTACTTTCTCTTCATCTATATCAACACAAGCCACTTGATGACCTACCTCTGCGAAAGTCACACCTGCTACTAGGCCTACGTAGCCTGTTCCTGCTACCGCAATTTTGTACATAGAAACCAATCCTTTCTGAGTAATTTTTCAATCTATCTATTAGTGGTTATTTTCACTAAATGTGGTATAAACTTTTTTACGAATTTAACTGGGACTATATCAGTTCCATTGGCTAATTACACTTTTTTGTATTTTCTAATATAAATCAAGTAACTTATTGGATATAAACAAACAGTTAAGATCTTAGCTGGCGAATTATTCAAGCAAGATAAAGCATTTGAGTCCTGGTCTAATATACATCCAAGTCCATATAAGATTATTGCTTTAATTTTCAAAATTATATTAGGTGCTAATTGGATTCTCTGTTTGTTATGCAAACTATAACCTTTTGGGTTTTTCTTAATGAGTGAAACTTTTTGTCTGGTAATCCCATCTTCTAAATATTCACTTACCATTATATCGTCCTGAATGATTAAGTATTTGTATTTCAAATCAATTTGATCGAATATAAAACTTAGAGGGATAAACTTTTCTCCATTTATTATTGGATAAGGAAATTTTTTAATAATTTCTGTTTTATAAACGAACGCATATTCCGTTTCAATTCCTAGATTGTATCTAATATATTGAAGTGTTGAATATTTGATACCGGGTGGTATTCTTTTTTGATTATTCATAACTTCCCCACTAGGGTCAGTTCTTAATGCTAGCAGCCCGCATTTTTTGGGGTCTCCCTTTATTTGTTCATATTTTGAGGCAATAACTTCAATTGCATCGAGCGTAAGATAATCATCCGAGTCCAGGCAGACCCATAGCTCTGTTTGGCATTTTTTTAAGCTTAAATTTATAGCAGAAGCTTTTCCGCCATTTTCCTTCTTTATATATTCAATGTTTATTTTATTCTCTTTATTAAATTTTTTAACAACCTCTTCAGTTTCATCTGTAGACCCATCATCAATTATCATCCAAATAAAATTTTTATTGGTTTGTTCGATTAGACTTTGATAACATGTTATTAAATTATTACTTCGATTGTAAGTAGGCGTAAAGACCGTTATTAGATTATTCATGACATGATTCCTCTCAATTTCTTATACCGATAATTTTAGCAGGAGAACCTGCTACTATATTGTTTGAATTAACATCTTTTGTCACAACGGAATTCGCGCCTATAATAATACCCGAACCTAATCTTGTACCAAACAAAATAGTTACTTTTGCGCCAATCCAAACATTATCTTCTATAATTGTTTGTTTGAAGGTCAAACCTTGTTCTTTTATTGGAACTTCTAAATCTTGGAAGTTATGGCTGCTCGATAGAATTGTAGTACCGTGAGCAATTGATACATTTTCACCAATAATAATTTCACCAACTGCATCTATATAACAAAATGGATGAACACTAACATTGTTACCAATAGATAGATTTTCAGGATTTATAATGTATACATTTGGATGAATACTAACATTCTCACCAAATTTAGGGGATATACATTTAAGCAATATATACCTTATTACTAATCCTTTATTGCCTTTCGTTTGCTGAAAAAATAGCAATAATTTTTTCAATACTTTTGTAGGTAATAAATTAAAAACTTTTACCATTGACATAATTATAGGAGCAAATTTCTTAAATTTATCTCTACCTCTACTCACTAAGTCACCTCTCGTTGATAAAATTCGTAGTTTTTTTATTAATCAATATCTCATCTATTGCTTTTAAATAAGCATTTACAACAATCTGTCTATCAAATTCTCTCTCAACCTTTTTCCGCCCTGCTAACCCCATTTCACTCTTTTGTTCGTGAGAAAGGCTTATAAACTCTTCAATTTTCCTTATAAGATTTTCACTGTTTTTTTGTTCAACTAAGTAACCATTTATTCCTTCATCCACTATCTCTCTACAACCACTTCGATTAGTTGTAATAATTGGGCGGCCACTTGCTGCACTTTCTAGTAAGACATTGGACATTCCTTCAGGATAATAAGTTGGATGGATAGTACAATGAGAGGTTGAAAGAAACTTTCTGATGTCTCTTTGCATTCCATGATATTGAAGAATATCTTCTTTCTCTAGTGAATTGAGCTCTTCTTCATAATCTCCTTCGCAAAATCCTAATATATGAAATTTAGTAAAAGGGTAATTTGCCCTTATGTACTTCGCAGCTTCAATATATTGTTCAATTCCTTTTTCCTTCATTATTCTGGAAATAAAAACAAACTCCACTATTGATGAAGATGGATATTCTAATAGGTTAAAATGTTTCAAATTCACCCCTGAACCCGGAATTACTTCATGTTTTCCTATCGCTATTTTGTTATTGACAAAGAATTGACGGTTCTCCTCATTTTGAAAAAATACTTTAGAAACCTTTTGAAAAGCCGCTTTATATAATGCAACAGAGACTTTTTGCATTATCCCCTCATTTTCAACCGCAGTGCCTAATCCTGTAATATTAGCAATATAAGGAATACGTAATGATTTAGCAGCAAGTCCACCATATATATTTGGTTTAATTGTATACGTTAAGACCACGTCAGGTTTAATTTGTTTCATAATCTTTTTATAATACTTTAAGAGTTTCCATTCCTGATACACATTTAGACCATGTCTATTAATTGTTGCCTCTATATATTTACAACCTATATTTACTAAATCATCTATTCTCTCACCATAAGGGGAAGAAATAAATACTTCATATCCATCCTCAAGTAACTTTTCAACTAATTCGAGTCGAAAATTATATATAACTACATCATGGTTAACTAAAATTAATACCTTTTTTGCTTTCATTAATGCTCCCTGCTTTCAGTTAACTCTATAGAGCTTTTTAAATCATTGATTCTGTAATTTTTGTCGTATTCACTCATAGCTTTATCGTAAACCAAATTACCGAACACCTTATTGACAATTCCTACTTTATTACTCATGAATCGCAATATCGGATTGAATACCTTAACAAGTTTTATGTTTCCTCCATCGACTTGAGCAATCAATTTAACCATTTCACTAGTCTTCACATATTCACTATTCTGCGGGAAAAACAATCCACTTTCCTCATTTTCTATCATGAGTAAAATAAATTCACTAAGGTTATCTATGTGCAACATACTTCTTTTATTATCAAAGTCAGGAAACATTGGAAGTTTCTGAGCAGCTTTTGCCAACTTAGGATAATTACCTTTGGATGCTTTACCATAAATCATAGGCGGCCTAATAACAGCTACTTTAAAAGTGTCATCACCCAGGGGCGTAATCCCTTTTTCAGCCTGTAACTTACTATTCCCATAAAAATCACGAGGCTGTGGAATCGTATTCTGATCAATAATACCCTTTTCTCCTGCAGCATCACCATACACAATAATACTACTCATAAATATAAACTGTTTAACACTATCTTTCTTAGACTTTTTGGCAATTTCTATTGTTAAATCACGGTTTATTTTGTAGTATTTCTCTTCCATCTTTGGATCCTTGGATACATGAGCTATCCCAGCAACATGAACGATTGAATCATATACAGAAAAATTCATTTCTCTCCAAGCATCATTTCTTAAGCTAATACAATCAACAGCGTACTGTTCTGGTGATTTCTCTAGCCAACTGGCTAAATTGTTTCCCACATAACTGTTCACGCCTGTTATCAATACCCTTTTCACTTTGTGACAGTCTCCTTACTGCTTGCTGTTTCTTCTTTAGTTATTGTTCCTGTTCCACCCTCAAGTACTCCGTCACTTTTCACTATACTCAAGATAGTTCCAAAGAAACATTTTGTGTCCATCCATAAGCTCATTTTCTCAACATATTCCCCGTCCAACATTGATTTTTCATCAATAGGGAGTTCGTCTCTACCCTTAATCTGAGCCCAGCCTGTTAATCCCGGAGGAATATCATTCGCACCATATTTATCTCGTTCCTCAATTAGGTCATATTGGTTCCACAAAGCTGGACGTGGGCCAATGATGCTCATTTGGCCAATAAATATGTTCAAGATCTGTGGAAGTTCATCAAGCGAGGTTTTCCTTAGAAACTTACCAACCTTTGTTATATATTGTTCAGGATCTTTTAGTAAGTGCGTTGGTGTATCTTTAGGAGTATCGATTCTCATAGTCCTAAATTTTAAAATATGAAAATGCGACTTATGAATTCCAACCCGCTTTTGTTTGAACAATACAGGGCCAGGTGTTTCTAATTTAATACTTATAATAAGAAGCAGGAAAATCGGTGACAATACTATTAATCCTATTAAAGAAAGAACGATATCTAATAATCTTTTAACCTTTAAATACATTGCGACGTCCTCCTGATCGTTTTAGAAATTTAATACTAAACAGGAACAAGAGTAATCCTATTAACTATTAAAGTTCTAAATGAATTTATATGGTAAAAAAACCATATACTCTATCAGGTTTATCATCCCAATACTCTGGGTATAAACCTAATAGAGCTTAAATTTAATCATACATTCAGCTTTTTATCATTTGCACTTCTCAATAAAACTTCTTTCAACATTTGCTCTACCTCTGGTCCAAACTCTTTATTATCAAGAGCAAATTCTATAGTTGTACGAATAAATCCTAACTTCTCACCAACATCATATCTTTTACCTTCGAAATCATAAGCAAATACCTTCTGAATCTCATTCAACATCTGAATCGCATCCGTCAACTGAATCTCTCCACCCGCTCCTATTTTTTGCTTATCAAGGAAAGTAAAGATTTCAGGTGTAAACACATAACGCCCCATAATAGCCAAATTAGAAGGAGCAGTCCCTTGCTCAGGCTTTTCAACAAAATTATTCACCTGGTAACGTCTACCTTCAATCGTACTCGGATCAACAATTCCATATCGATGTGTTTCATTATCAGGAACTTGCTGAACACCAACAACTGAACTTTGCGTTTCTTCGTATTGTTGAATCAATTGTCTTAAACCAGGTGTTTCTGCTTTTACAATATCGTCACCTAATAAAACTGCAAAAGGCTCGTTTCCAATAAACTTGCGTGCACACCATACAGCATGACCTAAACCTTTTGGTTCTTTCTGCCGTATGTAATGTAAATCTACATTTGATGCATAATTTACTTTTTCCAGTAAGTCGAATTTTTCCTTTTTTACTAGATTATCTTCTAATTCAAAATTATGATCAAAGTGATCCTCTATCGCACGTTTACCTTTCCCAGTTACAATAATGATATCTTCAATCCCAGACTCAATTGCTTCTTCTACTATATATTGAATTGTAGGCTTATCAACAATTGGTAACATTTCTTTTGGCATTGCTTTGGTTACTGGAAGAAATCTTGTCCCTAAACCCGCCGCTGGAATAATTGCTTTTTTTACAGTTTTCATTTAAATTACCTCCACATTATAATGATCATATAATATAAATTATGAACCCTTCACTGCTAGAAGTGTTTTTTCCATATATACTATTTTCATTAGTTCATCTTTCAAGTTTTCCGTAGTATAACCGTCAAACTTATCCATTAAGTCAACTAGCATACTCGCATCCACCTCAACCGTCCTACCAACATAAATCTTCTCATAAACCGCATCCGGATGAACCTCATCCTCACCCAATAGCTCCTCAAACATCTTCTCCCCAGGCCGAATCCCAGCAAATTCGATCGGAATCTCATCTTCTGTATAGCCTGATAGTTTAATAAGGTTTCTCGCCAAATCAACAATCTTCACAGGCTCACCCATATCAAGCACAAAGATCTCTCCACCTCTTGCAAGTGTTCCTGCCTGAATGACTAGTCTGGAGGCTTCCGGAATTGTCATAAAGTAACGGGTCATATCAGGATGGGTCACCGTAACAGGTCCGCCTTTTTCAATCTGCTTCTTAAACAGTGGAATAACACTGCCTCGGCTTCCAAGCACATTGCCAAATCGTACGGCAACGAATTTTGTTTTACTGCGCTGCGAGAGGTCCTGAACAACCATTTCTGCCACTCGTTTGGTTGCACCCATGACATTCGTTGGGTTTACTGCTTTATCGGTAGATACCATAACAAATGTATGTATTCCGAATGTATCTGCAGCTTCTGCGACATTTTTCGTACCGATGATATTATTTTTCACCGCTTCATGTGGATTGTATTCCATTAATGGCACATGCTTATGTGCTGCTGCATGGTAGATAATTTCCGGCTGGTGAGCTTCGACAATGTTAAACATACGCTCACGATCCTGTACATCACCAATGACTGGAATAATTTCTGTTTCTGTATTACCGAACTTGTTCCGGAGCTCCATATCAATGGTATAAATACTGAACTCCCCATGTCCGACTAAGACTATTTTCTTTGGAGTAAACCGCATTATCTGGCGGCAGATTTCCGATCCGATTGATCCACCTGCACCTGTTACCATCACGGTATTGCCTGTGACATATTCAGAGATGGCGTCAATATCAAGCTTCACCGGCTCCCGGCCAAGCAGATCCTCCACTTCGACATTTTTCAGGTTACTGACAGACACTTTTCCTGTCATCAGATCTTCTATTTTCGGGATCATTTGTACCTTTGCATTTGTCTTATTACATTCTACAACAATTTTCTCTAAGGCTCCATTACGTAATGATGGAATCGCGATGACGATATGTTCGATATTCAATTTTTCAACGAGACTGGGAATATCCTTCACCTTGCCAAGGACAGATAAATTATAGACCTGCATCTTCTGCTTGGACATGTCATCATCGACAAAACCAATCGGGCTTAGCTCCGCATTATGATGATCACTTTTCAACTGACGTGCGATCATCGCCCCTGCTGCCCCGGCACCGACGATTAATGTACGTTTTTGATTTTTTGCATCTGCAATATAGCGATCACGGAATATCCGCCACATGAAGCGGGAGCCACCGATCAGGATAATATGGAGCATCCATGTAACGAGAAGTGCACGCCGGTAGATGGCGAAATCATTGACGAAGTACATAACAACACCTGCTGCAATCACAGATAATGTGATTGCTTGAACAATCGCAAGCAGCTCTCCAACACTCGCATATGCCCATACCTTATTATACAGCTTGTAGATTAATGCAAATAAATGATGAAAGATTAATAGTGCAACTGCACTGATAATGATGGCATTCATATCTAATACTTCTGTAAACGGATAGACAATCCATGATGCGATGAAGATCGCTGTACTGACGATGATGGAATCTAGTAGGATGAGTAGGGTTAGTCTGGTTTGGTAGGTCATTTTCATTTAGGTTCGCTCCTTTCTTTGGTGGTGTTTTTATTGTTCATTGTCCTTCAATAAATCATTAAGCATCGTAATCACCTTTTTCCGACGCTTAGCACCAATTTTCGCATAAATGTGGCTGATATGTATCTTCACCGTACCTTCAGCCAGTCCCAGTATGCTAGCAATCTTTGGATTTTTATAGCCTAGCCGCAATAAATCGGCAATTTCTATTTCTTTCCGTGATAAATCGATTGCGTTTTTATGTAATTGATAGGTTAATACTTCTTTATTAATTACTTTTTGTTCACTTAGTTCTACCATTAAATAGTTTACCACAATTGGCGGCAAAAAATAATAACCCTTTTGAATCAGACGCAATGTTTCAACAATCTTCGCTTGCGTCTCTTCAGTTTTGATTAATAGACTTCCGGTTCCTGCTTCAATAAATTTTAAAAAGCCCGTCTGAGAATCACCATTCATCAGGACAATGCTATGTATGCCTCTTTCATTAAACTCCCTGATCACAGTGAATACCTCATCATTAATTAATGAACCGATATCGAATAATACGAAATCCGGCTGAACACTAATTGCTGAATGAAAGTCTTCGCAAAAAATAGCTTCCATATCCTCTTGCTGATTCATAACATCTATTAGTGATTTCATATACAGATCATTAGACATACAAACTACTCTATTCATTCACATATAACCTTCATTTCTGCAATATGATTTTCTTTTAAAAAAGCATGCAGAAATATAATACTAAATACCCAGTCATATTATTAGTGACTTTTTGCAAATAAAGTAATATCTTTTTAGATCGTATGCACTATTCACCGGTAGCTTTTCTTTGAAATCAATTCGAGTAAAAAATCAATAACATCCTTGCGACTTCTAAGATTTAATTTATTGTATAATTCACTGATATAGTTCTTGATGGTACCTTCACTTAGAAAAAGTTTTTGAGCGATTAATTTATTCGTTGATCCATTCATCATCAAGTAGGCAATATCCAGCTCCCGATTGGATAAATTAATATTCCGGTTTACTAGTTTTTTTTCTAATAAGTCCTTCTTATTATACTTAATATCTACAATCATTGTTGCTAGAATTTTTGCCGCTTCCCCTGATAATACTACCTGGTCATCATACACATCACGAATGGATCGGATTAAACGGGCTCGATCAAGACTTTTCAATAAGAAACCATCTGCCCCTGCAGCTAAACCGGTAATAATCAAATCTTCTTCAGCAAAAGTAGTTAGTAAAATGACTTTAACACTCGGGTAATTGTCTTTTAGATGGATAGTTGCTTTGATTCCATCCACATTCGGCATATGAATATCCATGATCACGATGTCGGCCTGAGACTTCTTCATCAACTGAGTGGCTTCCTCCCCATTAGACGCCATTCCAACCACATCCATATCATCCACTGTCGCAATTAAAGCATGAACCCCTTCCCTGAATAGCTGCTGATCCTCTACCAACAACACACTGATCACAACAAACGACCCCTTTAGACAGATTTGTCGCTTTCACTTCCCCCGTTTTTTCTCTTTTTTTATATTGTATCGTAAGGGGTATACATATTGGTGTATACCTAAAATTAAAATAGGCCAAGGAATTTCTTTTTCTTTATCATTCCTGGTTCCATTTTATTTACATTCATGTTGTCAATTAATAGCTGACTGTTTTCAAGGAACATATAAAAATAGTCACTGCCAAACTGACGCTTGATTTCATGCATTGCTTCATCCATACAAAATCCACGTGTTGTCGTATTATGTGCATCTGAAGCAATAAAATGTGTTAAATTCGCTTCAATCAGCTGCTGTGAGAACTTTTGAATGTTCTTCCCAAACTTGCCAACAACACTTGCTGCAGTTACTTGGGTTAGTGCTCCTTTTCTGACAAAGTCATACAGCTTGGAAGGATCTTCGATGAGTGACCGGTTCCGCTCAGGATGTACGATAATCGGTGTATATCCGGCCACTTGAATATCAAACAGCATTTTCCCGGAATAACGCGGGACTTCCCCTGAAGGAAATTCAACGAAAAGATATTTCGTGTCATTCAATGCAAGCAGTGTCCCATTATTAATATCTTCAATCATTTCCCCGTTTATTCGGGTTTCCTGACCAGGAATTACTGTAAGCGGAATATTTTCATTGGCAAATAACTCATTTAATATCGCTACATTACTTAGAATAGTTTCCCGGTCATTTTCATATTTTCCATTTTTATGATGTGGTGTTGCAATGATTGCCTGGATCCCTTGCTCAACAGCAGCTTTTGCCATAGCAATACTATCCTCTTCTGTCTTTGCCCCATCATCAACTCCGGGCAAAATATGACTATGAATATCGATCATTGGTTGTCACATCCTATTAGTTGATAGTTTTTCCTGATAGTTTTCTAAAATAGTTAGTAGTACTAGCCATTATAGCAGAAATAGACATTATATTACATTAAGTTCATATAACTTTTTCTGGTTACTAGTTCTTTTTACTCACTTTTACCAGTGTAGCATGTGGGTAGATGGATTAATAGTGTAACTTTTGGTGATACTGATAAAATTTAACAGCTTGTAAAATGCTTAAAACCCCTTACTCTATCAGCAAGGAGTTTTATCATTTAATTCGTACCATAATAGTAATAATAATTGGATTCTTTTTTCTCACGGTCATTCAGTACTGTACCAAGCAGTTTCGCACTTGCAGGCTCCAATGCTTCCTTCGCTCTTGTTGCTGCTTCAATCTCAGTATGCTTGCTGCGAACAACGAGCAGTGAACCATCCACAATATTTGCGAGTATTTGTGCATCTGTTACTGCGAGCACTGGTGGTGTATCAAAAATCACGATATCATAAGACATTTTCGCTTCTGTGAGTACTTGCTTCATTTTCCTGGAAGCCAATAATTCAGCTGGGTTCGGCGGAATTGGTCCACAGGAAATCACATCTAAATTGTCTACATCTGTTTGATTAATTGCTTCAATTAATGTACTTCCACCAACAAGAATATTACTCAGGCCCCTTAAATTATCAAGTCGGAATGTATAATGAACGGTTGGCTTTCTCAAATCCGCATCAATCAAGAGTACTTTTTTCCCTTGCTGTGCATACACCACTGCCAGGTTTGCTGTTGTCATTGACTTTCCTTCCCCGGGACCAGATGACGTTACAAGCATGGAAGTAAGCTCCTCATCAACTGAGGCAAACTGTAAATTCGTTCGAACTGTACGATATTGTTCAGTGATCGGCGATTTCGGATTTAATTTTGCAATCAGATGTCTAACTTTACTGTTAGGTCTAGATTGATTCTTTTTGCGCGCCATCAAATCCACTCCTTTTCGCTCGAGTTGGCTGGAACGTAAAGTGATCTCCACGAACATCATCGTTATTAATATGTGAGATCACACCAAGAACAGGCAGTCCAAGTTTCTTGTCAACATCATCTTCTGTCGTAATCGAATTGTCTAAGTACTCCAGTAAGAACGCGATTCCGACACCTACCATTCCACCTAATACAATCGCTATTGCAATATTTAAGATGGGATTCGGAGCAACCGGTGATGGAGTTGGGCTCATTTCTGCTTCTGTAAGCACACGAACATTATCCACGTTCATAAGATCAGGAATTTTATCCTGAAAAATTCCGACAGTAGCATTCGCTATTTGAACAGCTTGCTGTGGATTTTCATCTGTAGCTGTTACGGAAACTACCTGTGAACTATCCTGACTGGATACTTGAATTTTTTCACTGAGTACCCCGGCAGAATAAGGCAGATCCAGCTCTGCGACAACTTCATTTAAAATTGCGGCACTTTTTATAATTATATTATAAGTTTTTATGATTTCGACGTTTGTGCGGATATCATTTACATTATATTGTGCATTGGGATCCTGTTGTTCCTGATTAACAATAAACTGTGAGCTAGATTGATAGGTTGGTGTTAAAACAAAATAACTAATTACCGCAGCAATCAAAGCTGCTCCAAATACGAATGCTATAATAAGAAGCAATCGTTTCTTTATGACCCCGAATATCTCCTTCAGGGAAATTGTCTCTTCCATGATGTTACCCCCATATTCCTTTGTGAATTCATGTATGGCTATAAGTGCACGATTTTTCAACATTACAGTAAGTGATTATAACATAGAAAATGATAATGCAATAGATTTATTTCAATTTGTTCGAAATTTTATAGGTGAAAAGGAGGAAATATGTAGAATTTTTAATGAAGTGATTCTACCAATTATCAGCGTAACATTACAAATAGATTACAAATACGCTTTTAATCTATTATATTTTTGAAAAAAAGGCTATAATGAAGAGAATTTATTGGTACTTTTTGTATCAACAGGAAAAAAGTGATACATATACAGAGGGGGAAACATCGATTGGCTAATAAAAAGATTATTATGTCGGTTACTGCAAGTGCGGCTATCGCATCAGCAATTTTTGCAGCAGAGGAAGTAGAAGCAGCGTCCTATAAAGTACAAAGCGGGGACTCACTATGGAAGATAGCACAACAGCATAGCACAAGTGTTTCATCACTAAAATCAATTAACAATTTATCAAGTAATGTTATTTTTCCAAACCAAGTCATTGAAACCGAAAAAAAATCATCAAACTCTAATACTACTAAACCATCTACTAATACAAACAATAATTCTAATACTAATACTAAATCTACTTATACAGTAAAGCGCGGTGACACATTAAGCGGTATCGCATCAAAACATAAAGTTTCTCTTTCTGATTTAATGAAATGGAATAGTCTTGATACGACACTAATTTATCCTGGAAATGTATTTGTAGTGAGTAAGAATGGATCGTCGGGTTCTTCTAATCCGAGTTCCGGTTCTTCGGATTCAGGTTCCTCTGATTCTGGCTCATCTAATACTGGAAGCATTTATACGGTTAAATCTGGTGACACGCTATCCAGAATTGCATCACAGCACGGTGTCAGTGTTGCAAACCTAAAGTCATGGAACAACCTTAAATCTGATCTGATTTTAATTGGACAGAAGCTGAGCATCGGGAGTAAATCTAGTTCCGGATCCAATAAAGGTAATGACTCTTCAGGATCAAGCGAAAAGCCATCAGCCAATGTCGATTACAATGTTGACAAGCTCATCAGTGTTGCAAAAAGCATGAACGGCGTTAGTTATGCATGGGGCGGTTCAACCCCGAGCGGCTTCGACTGCAGCGGATTCATCTACTATACGTATAAGCAAGCAGGTAAGAATATCACCCGTACCTCAGCAGCAGGATTCTTTGACCGGTCTTACTATGTGAACACGCCACAAGTAGGCGACCTTGTATTCTTCGAAGGCACCTACAAAGCAGGTATCTCACATATGGGAATCTATCTGGGCAACGGTGATTTCATCCATGCCGGATCCAATGGTGTAGCAATTAATAATGTAAAAGATTATTATTGGAAAGATCACTTTGATAGTTATAAGCGGTTTTACTAAGTGGCGGTTGGTTAATTAAGGGTTTAGACCTTAGTTAATTAAGAGCTGGTTGGTAAGGGATAATTTATTAAATGCTGGTTATAAGGAAGAGGACTTCAGCGAGGCTGGGGTTCTTTTTTTGTTGGGGGTTTGGGTGGCTTTGCTGGTGCGGCGTGTGCGCACGGGGCGGTGTTGGTAGAACGGGGCGGCGGATTGAGAGAGAATGCCCTATAGTTGAGAGAGGAATGCTGAAGGTTGAGAGATAAAGCTTAAAGTTGAGAGAGGATGGCAATTAGTTGAGAGATAATATATGAATCACTCGTTATCTCTCAACTTTATCCCGGTATGTTTCAACTTCCACGCCGGTTCTCTCAACTCTCATACCGCTCCTCCCAACTTGCTCCAGTTATCTCTCAACTTACATGCCGCCTCTAACGGTTTTACTAGTTGGCAGTTGGTTAATTGAGTGCCGTACAGCCAACATAAAAGGAACTCCAGCTAGGCTGAAGTTCCTTTTATGTTGGCTGTGTCTATAATGAATGGGGTAAAGACAACGGAGCAATTCAATAGAATGATAATATAGCAGGCCACAAGAAAATGGAGACAATTATAACTACCAATATCCAAAGTGGTGCAGCAAGCATCCCTGCTTTGAATAAATCCCTTTGCGAAAAATAACCATATTGGTAAGAGAGTATGTTAACAGGACTTTGCATGATTAAAAAGAATCCCGGCATACCTACCATAAAAACCACCATAACTGTAATACTTGGAGAAAGCAGTTCAGAAAATTCACCAAATTTCAAAGCCATTGGTATCATTATTACCATATAACCTAATACATTTATAAAGAATAGCCGTAAAAGTTGACTAAAAACTGCGATAATTACTAATAGCAGCCACGAGTTCTCAATGAAATTAGTTAATAAGACTATTTTTTCTGCTATCGTTTGAATTGCTCCTGAGTCCAAAAGCATACTTGCTAGTGCTAAACTGGTAGCAAAGAATATAATTAGATCCCAGTTTACTATTTCCTTCGCTGCTTCCCAGTTCCATATACCAGTACCGGGAAATATTGTTAAAGTAGCACTAAACATACCAATCATAGCAATAGAATAGCCGTGAACGGGCTCAGTAATCCATAATAATACGGTTAATATTATAATAAAGGCTATTTTTTTTTCGCTTTTCTTCCAGCTGCCATTTTCAGTAATTTGATTTTGTATATAAGATTGTAATTTATTTGTGCTTATATTCTCTATCGGGAATAACCACATGATGACTGCAAATAATCCTAGCATAAAAATCACTATTGGTATTGAAGTTAACGAAAGCCACGATAAGTAAGTCCAGTTTATTGAGGTTTCCTCTTTTAAAATGCCTAATGTATAAATACTTGAATTGGAAGAAGTTATTACCAACCCACCAGTTATTAATACTATATAACTCATAGCTATCATTAAACCTGCTGCTAAATTATTAGTGGTCATTTGATTTTTTACATTTTTTATTATACCCTCCACTGCAAATGAAGATGTGATTCCTATTCTTCCTATATTAGAGGGAACTAATAATGCTAAAAAACCGAAAATAACATAGGAAATAAATATTATGAATTTTATATTCCCGTGTGACCATTTTAACAGGTGCAACGAAATTCTGTTTATTATATTTGATTTTATAATTGCTCCCGTGATAATAAATGTAGAAAAAAATAGCCACACCACCTCAGACCCTAAATATCCAATTGTTTTATCAAAGGTGGTAACATGTATAGACATTACCAAGATAACTATTATAGAAGTATACGCAACTGGAAACACCTTTCCTAACCATAAAACCTGAGAAATAATCAGAATAGCGATAGATTTGGTCTTTAAATCAAACGTAAAAAATAATGGAGTTAAAAAAATAATATATACAATTAACATACATACTAATAGCACATATTTAGTTTTTATTTTATCATTTTTTTTCATTATTTTAACAGGCTGCCTGCCTTTAACCATCCATATTCATCTTCGATTTTTTACTCTTAATAATATTACTGATGATTGTAGCCAAAATATACAGTAATGCAATTATTAGGAGAACTAAAGATGTAGGTCTTTCAATGAATATCATAAAGTCATAACCGGACATTAACAAACTCTGTCTCAGAGATGTCTCAGCAATTGGCATTAGAATAAAGCCCAGGACTAATGGTAAAAGTGGAAATTCAAAGCGTTTTAGAATAAAACCAAGAAGCCCAAAAAGTAACATTACCCATACATCAAACATACTATTATTTAAAGCATACACACCAATTATACAAAGAACCGCCACCAATGGCTGCAGTATATTCTTTGATAATACTAGTAAATATAAGAATAAAGGAATCGTCAGAATACTCAACAATAACAATACAAAGTTTCCAACGTACATACTTGCAAATAAACTCCAGATTACATCAGATTGATTCTCATATAACTGAGGTCCAGGTCTAACTCCGAACATTATAAAAGCTCCCAGCAGTACCGCAGTTACTGCAGACCCTGGTATTCCTAAGGTTAGCATTGGAATCAGAGCACCATTTACTGCAGAGTTATTTGCTGACTCAGCTGAAGCAACTCCTTCGATTGCCCCTTTGCCAAAATTATCGCGATTTTTACTAACTTTCTTTTCAATACTATAGGAGAAGACTGTAGCTATAGTTGCACCTGCTCCAGGTAAAACTCCTATGAGGAATCCTACGATTGTACTTCTGGAAATTGTAGGTAAAGAGCTCTTCCATTCTTTAATATTCGGAAACATTTTTTTAATATTAACTTGCTTACTGTAACTATCACCTATATTAAATTTATTTATTACATTATTAAGTACTTCACTAAATCCAAATAATCCAACAAGAACTGCAACCAATTCTATCCCATCAATTAAATAGATATTATCAAGTGTATATCTTTGTTCGCCCGTTATCAAATCAACACCGATCGTTCCTATGAACAAGCCAATACCCATCATTAAAAAACCTTTTACAGGGTGTTTTCCAGTGAGTCCGGAAACAAGCAATAAACCTAATAAAATTAACGAGAAATACTCAGGAGCTCCGAATCCCACAGCCCATTGTGCGATTATTGAACTTAAGAAAATCAAAAAAATTAAACTAATCGTGGCACCAATAAATGATGAGAAGGTTGCCATACCAATTGCAGCTCCAGCTCTCCCCTGCTTATTCATTTCATATCCATCAATTGCTGTAATAACAGATGCTGAAGTGCCAGGGATATTCAACATTACTGCAGTTATTGTATTACCATACATCGTTCCATAGTAAATTCCACATAATACAATTAAACTACCCGTCAAATCCATCCCATATGTTAAAGGTAAAAGTATTGCTGTTCCTGAAACTGCACCGACACCCGGTAAAGCTCCAACAATCATGCCGATAGTAACCCCAAGTATAATATAAAATATATATGGAAACGCTAACACTGTATTGAATCCTTCTATTAGGTAACCAATAGTCTCCACGATAAATTGAAACCTCCTTTTTGGTATGTTCTATTAATAAAGAACTCCCAATTAAAAACCTATTAGGCTGTTAGGAAATTGAACTTTAAATATAAAATCAAAAATAAAAAAAACTACAATGGAGCATGTAATTGAAACCAATATACTACGAATTAATTTTTGTCCTTCTAAGAAATGCAAAAACAAGAAAATTAGTAATGTGATAGAAATAGCCATTCCAATTAATTTCACTAAACTCATACAGACTATACAAATTATCATTGTGAATATTATCTTCTTGACCTTCTCAACGGATACCCTTTGATTTTCATCACTATCGAATTTACCCCTTTTAGTCTGTACTAGGGATAAACCACTAATAACTATTAATAAAACCCCAATCCAGAAAGTAGAAAAGCCAGCACCAAGTGTATCTTTTGTTAAATAATCATAAAATAATAGGGATGTAGTGGAGATTAATATGCCCAACATTAAGGTACACCCTAAAATCAAATAATTTGGAAATCTATTAATTTTACTCGGTTCTTTATATTCCATTCTTTCACCTTCTTCTCTGATTAAATAAAACCAAAGCGATAACTTCTGCTTGTCCTATACAAATCCAGGTTAAGCACACATTCTTGCAATTATTAGATTAAGATCCATAAGCTTAGTCAATAAAATAATGTGTGCTTACCTGGCCTATAGCTATAAATGGTTTATTATGATGATATTATACTTAACGTATACTGTTAACTAAAGAACTGACCGGTGTATGGCGCAAACCTTTTAAATGCTTCTGCATTTTTAATTTCTTTATTCCCTGACACCCTGCTTGCAATATATCCTCTATACGCTGCTCTTCTGGAATAGTTATCAAACATATACTTTTGGGATTCCGAAACTGTCATTGCCTTTTCTTTTATTTCCATAACATCAGTAATGTCGATGAATGCATCTGGATTAAATCCACAAAACTCTGGTTGATCCGGCTCAAACATAAATGTTTTTACTGGACCCAATATTTTTGTATCAGGCTCTACCCCTGGAACTTGCGCAGCTCTGAGTGCTTTATAAAATAACTTAGCAGCTTCTGGATGATCAGGGTTTAAAGGATCTCCAGTAAAATGTGTCAGGATAATTTCTGGTTGAAATTCTCTTAGTTCTTTAACTAAATCTATAATATTCTCTTTATCCGTAATTAGAGGATGATCACCCATATCCATAATTTTTAATTCTGCACCAAGGATCTCACTAGCCTTATTTGCTTCATCTGTTCTAATCTCTTTCACTTGTTCCTCAGTTGCATTTTCAATACCGTTCCATAAATCTCCGGATTCTCCTCTTTCTCCTAATGTTAAATTAATTATTCTAACGTTACTTCCTGCATTAGAATATTTAGCAATAGTCCCTCCACATCTCCATACAAAGTCAAGTGCGTGTGCACTAATTACTAATACATTTGGATTTCCTTTATTTTCGCTCATTTAAATTCTCTCCTCTTTAATAAATTATTTTTTATATAGTATTTCTTTACTCAATAATTCCTGCCTGCTTCAGTGCTTTTTCTGTTTCTTTAAATTCTTTCTCAAGTTTTTCTTTATATTCATCTGCATCAGCAAACACCTTTGTCATCATACGTGGTTCTATATATTCCTCTTGAAATTCAGGTGTTTCTACTAATTCTTTTGATTTCTCAATCCAATAATCTCTAACGTCATCTGACACCCCAGGAGGGAGTGCAAGTCCTCTTGAAACTTCATGCGTTAAATCTACACCTTGCTCTACTAAGGTAGGAACATCTGGCAATTCCGGAATTCTTTCAGGTGATGTAATAGCTAATGGGACTATGTCTCCTGATTCAATCAATTCAAATGCTTCACTTGGATTATTGAAGCTGAAGTCCACATTATTACCGAGTAATGCACTTAATTGTTCACCAGAGCTTTCAAATGGCACCGCTCTTACGTTAGTCCCTGTTTCTTCAGTAAGCATTTGGGATAGAACATGAGCTGTTCCTCCTATACCAGATACTGATATAGTAAGTTCCTCTTGTTTTCCAGCCTCTATTAAATCATCTAATGTTTTATAAGGTGAATCTTTATGAACCAATACTAGATTATAATCGCTCGCATATTGAGCAACAATGGTTAAATCTTTATAGCTGTATTCTTCACCTTGTAAATAAGGCAGCATACTAAAAGTCGAGGAGAATGGTATAAGTGTGTTGTTATCTCCTATCCTCTGTTCTATAGCGATACCAAGCCCAATCTGTCCCCCAGCGCCAGGATGATTTTCATACGTGAAGGTACCATCAACTACACCAGTTTCTTTAAATAGTCTTCCAATTTCTCTTGAGAAAACATCCGTTGCTCCCCCTGTTGAAAAAGGCGTTAACCAGACAAGAGTCTCCTCAGGATAATTTGAAATATCTACATTTTCACTATTTGCATTAGAACTACAGCCAATAAGTAACACAGATACGAAGATTAAGAGCAAAAAGCTTTTCTTCATTATTAATTAAATCCTCCTCTTTATGTTAATTTTCATCATGATTTAACATGACTTGTATCTAATGCTTTGAGTACTTCGTGATAGTCATCTGGTGCTACATGATTAAAAGTTTCTTTCAGATTCTTGTCTACTATAAATTGATAAACTTCCATGGTTTGTTTTGACATTTTTGAAGGGCTATTTAATTCGGTCAATGTTTTAAGTACCTCTCCCATTTCAGAAACCCTTCTTTCAGCATGAATAGCAGCCCTCGTAACTAATAGATTCACCACCTCTTCTAAAGGTTTATGAGAAATTGTATTTTCTATCGATTTTAAAACCTTTTCATCAATGCCATAGCTCTGACTTGCCAATAGCATTTCAATCATTAGCGCAGTGAAGCCTTTCATGAATATACTTCTACACATTTTTATTGCAGATGCACTTCCAGGCATGTCGTTTAAATAGGTGATATTCATATTATATTGATTCATTTCTGAAGCAATATCGGATGCGCCATTACCACTTACTACAATGGGGACTTTATGTTTTTCCGTTGGTACTGCGCCTAGAATAGCCCCATCAACAAATTTCCCTTTTACCTTTTCTATAATTAAAGAGATTTCTTCTTTTACTGCAGGAGAGGTTGAATTCAATTCTATATAGTATTTGCTCTCATCCATGTATGCGGATGCTTCTTCTGCAATAGATACTGCATATTTTGCACTGGTTGCACAAAGGATAATCCCTGAATTATCGATTAGTTCTTTTAATGAATTAACCAATGTTACATTCGTTGCTTTTGCTCTCTCTTTGATTAACTTTCCCGCAACTGGATGGTCTACCTGCACATCATAAGACCATACAGCAACATTTCCTTCCTTTTGTAAACCTTCGCAAATATGAAATGCTGCTTCTCCAAAACCTATAAACCCAATATTCGGTCTATTCATCTTCATACACCACCATCCATCAAAGTCAATTTAGTATTATCTTAAATTATAAATATCCAGTGAAGATTCCCCATCTTTAAGCGCTTTCAAAATTTCGATTTCCTCTTCTTCTCTTTGTACAGCATTAGCTTCAATTTCCTTAAATTGTTTTTGTGGAATAACTACACAGCCATCTGCGTCACCAATAATATAATCATTTGGGAATAACTGAGTATCTCCAATACGGATTACCTCATTAATAGATCCATAGCTGTTTTTATCCTTTGAAGTTCCTCTGATGCAAATTCCTCTTGCAAAAACAGGAAAGTCCATTTCAACCAACTGTTCACTATCTCTTACACATCCGTTAATTACCAGTCCTTTAATTCCTCTCTCCTTCGCAGCCTCGTTTAAAATCTCTCCCCAATAGCCAGCTTCATAATGTCCACTAACATCAACAACCAAAATGGTTCCTGGTTCTGCTTCGTAAACTGCTTTATGGAGCCACAAATTATCTCCAGGTGGGGAAAGTACCGGGGTAATTCTGCCAAATAGTTTAGAATTATTTGCCAAAGGTTTGATCTCAGACGGAAGTGCCCCAATTTTTCCTGCTGCTTCATGAAAAGTGGCCGATGAATAATACGTATTTTCATCTTTAATTTCTTTTGTATGCATACAGCTTACCTCCTTTTCTTGTATTCATGGGGAAATATTTTGTATATTGTATCCAATGTTGTTGTATATTGTATCCAAAGTATTCCCTCGAATACAATATAACTTACATAGAATTTTCTGTCAACATGTTTTTTAGTATCTTTTTAAGATTCTTATTATTATGCTTTTTTCTCTATCAAATAATGTTTTATTTGTTTTCCAGTTCTAAGAATATGTGCCTGCATTCTTTTAAATCCTATTTTTGGATCTCTTTTTTCTACTGCTTCCAATATAAGACGATGTTCCTGATTTGATTTAGCAATCTGTTTTCCAGTTAAGGGTATACCATAACCTAACGATTTTAAATACTTAGGCAATCTAGTCCAATTTAACCTAGAATACAATAAGCGGTGAAATTGCTTATTTAGTGAAACAAAGTTATCTGGTTTTTCTACACATTCATCTAATTTTATTAGTAACTCATTTAATTCTTCGATATCTTCGGCAGTGATTAGAGGAATACTCTTTTCCAATGCAAGGGCTTCCAACATTGCTCTAATTGTATAAATTTCTTCAATATCTTTGAATGTAATTGATCTTACTACAGCACCCTTATGTGGAACAAACTCAATCATTCCTTCAGTTTCCAGCTGCCTTAGCGCTTCCCTTATTGGCATTCTGCTTACTCCAAATAACTCAGCTAATTCATCTTGTATCAAATGTTCTCCATCTTTAAAGTAACCTGACATTATTGCCTGTCTTAATTTATTTAAAACACGGCTATGTAAGGTGCTATGATTATCAACACGAAATCCCTCATTTTTCTCCATAATATTACCCCTTTTTCATCTTAAAATATATTTAAAATTAACCATTTTTTTCTAGCATAGCAAGTATTATTAAAAATGAATACCTCTTATCTAATTTAAATATGAATCCATCCAAACATAATCAAGTGCATGCTTTTCAATTCACGATTATCTACAGGTCATTTTAATGCCATGGAAATAGTTATGAAACTAACTAATGCCACAATAACAGAAGCAATTAAACCAGTATAAATCGGCGCCATGCCTAACTTACTTAGCTTTTTCACGTTTAAACTTAATCCAATACTTACCATCGCCATTAATATGAAAAACTTTGAAAAAACAGTAAGAATATTTACGACTTGTTCACTAAACACTCCTAGCGTATTTAAAATAGACATAAGCAGGAAAAACAATAAAAAAACAGGGAATATTTTGAAAATAGATACTTTGTGATTATCATTTTCCCCTTTTTTACTTGTATAAAATCCCAGGATCAGTACCAGTGGAATTAAAAACAGGGTTCGTGTCATCTTAACAACTGTAGCAACTATTCCTGACTCATCATTATATTCATATGCAGCTGCCACAACAGAAGAGGTATCATGAATTGCTACCCCGCTCCAAACCCCAAAAAATTCATCTGATAAATTTAAAATTTGTCCTATTATAGGGTATATTATAACAGATATGATATTGAAGATAAATATGGTTGATATGGCATATGCAGTTTCTTCCTCCTTAGCTTTTAACACAGGTGAAATTGTGGCTATTGCAGTAGCACCACAAATGGCAGTACCACCACCAATTAATAAATTGAGATTGTTTGTAAGTCCAAAAAACTTTCCAATATAAAATGTTAAAACGACCCCAAGAATAACTGTTACAGTAATAGGAATCAGTGCACTGCCCCCAATACTAATTACATTCCAAAGGTTCAAACTAACTCCTAAAAGTATAATAGCCAGTTTTAAAACTTTTTTCTGTGAAAACGATATTCCTTCATTTAAATTTGAAGAAAGATTAACAATATTACTTAAAACAGCACCAATTAATATAGCTAATATTGTTGAATTAAGATAAGGAATAAAATCACCAAAAAAGCTAGCGACAAGGGCGATAACCATCACCAATAGTAAACCTGGTATTACTTTTTTAAACTTGCTGAACTGAAACCAATTACTTAAAAACGAACTGTTCACTTTGTCACCTCCATACAATTTTATTTATTGGATATTGTATCCAATTTATAATAAATTGTCAATTAATTATTTTCGAATAATAAAAATTCACATCATTCACATTAGATCCAAAGCAAAGTATAAATTTGGAAAAGGTACGACTGAAAATTGGTTTATAGGGGAGGAAGACTTTAGCAGGCGAGCAAAATTTTCTTGTACCTGCAGGAGATAAAAAGTTGAGAGATAATGCCCTATTGTTGAGAGATAAAGCTTGAAGTTGAGAGAGGATGGCAATTAGTTGAGAGATAATATATAAATCACTAGTTATTTCTCAACTTTCACACCACTTCTCTCAACTTCCACCAGCTATATCCCAACTCCCACACCACCCCCACCAAGCCCCATCACTTGTGAAAACCCTCCCACTTCATTACACTAATATAATAAACGTTACTTAGGGATGGGGTTTGATTTCGTGGATTCAACGGGGCGGCTTACGTATAAGAAACTCACTGCTTTTTTTATTCCATTGGGGGTTGCGGCAAGTTTGACTTCCGTGACACATGTCATTATTAATGGAACACTGAGCCGTGGGGAAAATGGTGCTTTTATTGTGGCTTGTTTTGCTGTGGCGATGTCTGTGTTTGGTATCATTGAGCGGCCAATGATTGTTTTTCGGCAAGCATCATCGGCATTGGTAAGCGGCCAAAAGTCTTTTAAACTATTAAAGAATTTTTTTATTTACATTTTAATCATTGTCCTGGGGATCAGTTTGATTTTGGGTTACACGCCGATCGGAAATTGGGTTTACACCAATCTTTTCAATGCCACGGATGATATGGTGACCGCGATTTCCTATACTTTCCGGGTGATCACATTTGTCATTATATTTTCCGGGATTCGCGGCATTTATCAGGGTGTGATTATTAATCAATTGGAAACCAAATGGCTGACGATTGGCGTTGTCGCAAGGCTTGTGGCCATGTTCATTATTTCTTATTTGCTCGTTACTTTTGATTTGATTACAAGTGCTGCCGGCGGGGCTATTTTTCTTGTCGGGATGATTGTGGAATGTCTTGTGAGTGTATATAAAGGCCGGCTTCTCATTAAAGATTCAAAAGTGGAAACAGGCCATGGGCAATTGAAAAAAGCGGATATCTCCAGATTTTACTTTCCATTGGTAGCTTACTTTCTAATGCAGACCATCCTCATTCCAGTTATTTACATTTTACTGGCAAAATCAGCTGACATCGAGTTGAGCATCGCATCATTTGCACTCGCTTTTAGTATTACACAAATGATTCTCGGCTTTTTCATGTATACCCATCAGCTGCTGCTCCAATTTCATGGGCAGAACACGCGGAAGGTAGTCAAGTTTGTCATTATGATCAGCATCATTCCGTCACTCCTGCTTTGCGTCCTATGCTATACACCAATTGGCATGGTCTTTATGACATCAATCATGGGTGCGGAGGATTCCTTATCGATTGCCACAATCGCCGTGCTGAAATTTTTCATTATCAAAACACTCGTTTTCCCATGGGTGGATTTTCTGAATGGCTTCCTCATGCTCAAACGCCAGACAAACAAAATGCTCTTCGCCCAAATCGGCAATCTGATCGTCGTCATTATAACCTTGCTGGGTCTGGTTCATTTTTACCCAGCTTTAAATGGCGTAAACGGATCCATCGCAGCCTCCCTCGGTGAACTCGCCGGGATTGTAATTGTCAGTATTATCGTGTACCGGATGTCGGATATGTATAAGAAAAAGAGGTATAAGCGGTTTAGGGAGAGGAGACGGTAGGTTTTTGATTGATAATTTAATTTTTATTTTTAATTCTGGTTGTACCTGGAGTAGATAATTAATGAAATAGTTGAGAGATAATGCTTAAAGTTGAGAGGGAATGGTATTAGTTGAGAGATAGTGCTTAAAGTTGAGAGAGAATAGTATTAGTTGAGAGATAACGCTTAAAGTTGATAGATAGTATGTGAATTACTGGTTTTCTCTCAACTTTTACGCCACTTCTCTCAACTTTTCCGGTTATGTCTCAACTTCCACTCCACGTCTCTCAACTTTTCCGGATACTTCTCAACACTCCATCGTTTCTTTCAACTTCCTAACCGATTCAACATCCAGCCTTGTTATTTTAACAATATATTCGTTTGAAAAATTTTCGCGCATTAACTCCTGGGCAACCATTCTTTTCGCTTCTATAATTCCTTCCAATCTTCCCTCTGCTCTGCCTTCTTCTTTTCCCTCTACCATCGCTTCAGCAAAAATACCAAATAGATCCGGCACTTCTTTCTTTTTTTCCCACATCTGCTTAATGCCTCCTTTTACAATAATGGTCTGATGTTTCATTAATTCATCAATGACTTAAAATGTAAGGTATTCGAGGTTGAGAGAGAAATGCAATCAGTTGATAAGATTAACTCTGAATCACTCGGTGTCTCTCAAGTTCGCAACCACTTCAATATCTAGCCTTGTTAAGTTTGCAATATATTCAGAGGAAAAGTTGTCGCGTATTAGCTTCCTAGCAAACATTTTTTTTGCTTCTTTAATTCCTTCAGCTCTTCCTTCTTCTCTCCCCATTTCTATTTCTTGATCAACCATCGCAGCCAAGGTCGGTGATAATTGTTCTTTTTTCGTTCGCATTTGCCCAAGTGCCTCCTCCCTTTACTTGATTGTACGAAAAGCAAACATCAGTGAGAGGTTCGCTTCTTATTAAGATAAAAGTCTGCTACTCTGAACACCATTATTCGAATTCTTTTCGTAACTTCTTAATTACTTCAACATCCAGCTTTGTTAATTTTGCAATCGTTTCGTCTGAATATTTGTTACGTATTAACTCCTGTGCAAACATTATTTTTGCCTCTTCAATTCCCTCTGCTTTTCCTTCCGCTTTTCCTTCTGCTCTTCCTTTTTCAATCCCTTTTGCTTCTCCCTCTTCCTTTGCTTCAGCAAAAATCGCAGCTAAAGTCGGTGATAACTTTTCCTTCTCTGCTTTCATCTGCAGTACTTCCTCCTTTCCTATTAATGGTCTGATTTCTTCAATGAATTTCTGTTTTAATTCTTCTGGAACTTGCAGCAAGTAATCAATGAAATATAATAATGCGGTAAAATAAGTGTGGGTTTCCTCATTGCTCATGGTGAATTTCTGAAGGATTTGCGTCATTAATTTGCGTTTAAAAATATAGCGTTGCTGTGAATCGTTTTTTGTTTTGCTTGCATAAATTCCAGCGATCACTGCAGCAGCAAATGGATTGGATGATTGTTCCAGCTTTTTAATGTTTTTACTATCGAATTTGTATATATTATATGTGTATTCGAGCTCCGTGCCATGAAATGAATAACGATATTGATTATGGTAAGTAGATTTTTCAGCATCAGTTAAAAGTGCGATTGCATATATTTCTCGATCAAACTTATCATAAATACGGTAAAAGTAACGAAACATCCGCTTCGGGAAATCCGCACCATCCTTACCTTCAACCTCGATATGGATAAGGATCCATCTCTCATCACCATTTTTCAGAAATACTTTCACAATTTGATCCGCGGCAACCCTACCTTTCTTCCCTTGAATGATTTCCTTGTAAAGCTCTTGCTGCAGGAAGTCCGGATCTTTTGTAAAATCAATTTCTTCATATAACCTTGGGGCAAAAAATTGCATAAACTTCTCAAATAATTCTGTTATCAAATTTTTCCAAAGGCCATCTTGATCGGGCGGAGTTTCTGTTGCCTCATATTTCTTCTTCTCTTCGTGCACAACATTCGTTGCCATTATTTTACCACATCCTTTGTTAAATATGAATCTGAGTCATTAGACTTATCACACAAAATAGCGACACTTATTTTTTCGCCCATCTTTTAAATTCTTTTTCATAACTAAGTCCACTCGATTTTAATATTCTGTTTGCCAGGCTTTTACAGTTAATATTCAAAAAGCGCATCGCTTCCTTATTGTTGATCCAAGGTTTAATAAGCAGCAGATAATCCGCAATCGCTTTAAGGTGAGCGTTTTTTGACAAAGTGAAGCAGCGTTCACACGCCCATTTGCCATAACCCCGCTTCATCCCCAGCCTGCCACACGCTGGGCATTGCACTCCTGGCAATATGTCAGTTGCTTTAATGCCATGATTCGCCATGACATCCATGTCAAATTCTTTGCATTCCTTCAAAATGGCACGCCCAATTTTTTCGGCACTAATTTTGGCATGTTTTTCTTTGTAATCATTATTCTTTTGGATGACCATACCTGGAATATGAGCACCGTGTGCAACGGCTTTGGCGATTTCGCATTTCTCGCCCTTCACTTTTATAATTGTTCCCGGATCACTGATCGCTACGAGTGGGTGGATCTGAATATTTTGGAGGTTGCGTTCCTGAAGCCACATCTGAAGTTTGAATTTTTGAAGCTCTGCCTGCGTGACGGGGTAATCATATCCTGTTTCTTTCATTCCATTTTCACGGATCAGCTGTTTGAGGACGGTATCAAAGGTAATCGTTCCAGAGTAATTTTTGCTTTCAACGGGAAATATCCCATGCGAGGTAACTACGATGTTGTCAATTTGAAATTGTTTTCCCATAACAGTGAGGCATACATCATGAAGAATAGTCGCATCAACAGCCAGAAAATCGAGATGATATTCAACCGCTTTCTCTCCTTTATAACCTTTCAAACGTAAAGCCTGCTCCCGCTCAATTTCTTGTAAGTGTGGAAAATTCAGCCTTAGTCTTGGAATAATTGCATCATATTTTTGCAGTACGAGCGATTTTTTAAGTTTTCTAAGTATCATTTTACAGCCCCCTCTTTTAGCTAACATAATACTATATCCACCAAATTATTCAAAATATGCAATAACTCATTTTTAGGGCAAAACTAACATATGAAAAAGTGATTTTTACAACAGCTTTTACTAATATGGATACATTATTTAGCTGGAAAATTTAATTTCGCCCTATTTTAAAGGAAAATTAAATATTAATATATTTTTTTGAATATGGATGGATACGATTTAAATCATCATTTTGATAGTTGTATGAGGTTTTATTGGTTGGCAGTTTGTTAAATTGGCTTGGTTAATTAAGTGCCTGTTTTAAAGTGCAAGTTAATTAAATGCCTGTTATAGGGGGAGGAATTCAGCACTGATGCTGGACTTCTTTTTTGGAGGGGAGATTTTGATGGTGGCGTGCTGGAGCCTTTGGATGAGGTGGAATGTTTGGTTGTGGAGTCGGGAGAAAAGAGTAATTAGTTGAGAGAGGATACCTAAAGTTGAGAAAGAAGGATAATTAGTTGAGAGATAATAGCTAAAGTTGAGAAAGAAGGCTAATTAGTTGAGAGATAATACCTAGAGTTGAGAGAGAAGGCTAATTAGTTGAGAGATATTATGTGATTCATCGTTTATCTCTCAACTTCCGCACACCTTCTCTCAACTTCCCCCAGCTACCCTCCACCTAACAGATTTAACAATAAAAAAATAAGCCCGGATAACTTATCCAGGCTCACCTCACCACTACGCATCCACATCACTCAACCTCAACAAAACTTCTCCCAACGCAGGCATGCCACCCTGTGCACCCTGCTTCTCAACCGAAATAGAAGCACTTGCATTGGCGAATCGCACTGCTTCTTCAATACCCATTCCTTCTGCCAGCCCATAAGCAAAGCTGCCATTAAAGGTATCGCCGGCACCTGTTGTATCAACAGGCTCAACCCGAAATCCTTCCACGAATATATGTTTTTCCCCATCATAATAACGGGCACCTTGGTCTCCCAGAGTAACAATTAATTTATTGGGATAGCGTTCTAAGGATTGTTCCATATTTTCGCCAAAAATGCTGATACATTCTGATTCATTTGGTGTCAGATATGTTGCTAAATCAATGAATTTCTCTTTAAAATTATCGACCGGCGCGGGATTGAGTACAACGGGAACGTCATGTTCCTTGCATATTTTCAGTACTGTCTGAACGGTTTCAGCGGGGATCTCCAGCTGGATGACGACAATTTCACTACCAATAATTTGCTGTTTCACACGTTCAATTTCCCCAGATGTCAATAAATTATTTGCTCCCGGGACGACAATAATCCGGTTATCAGCTTCAGAAACAATGATTGTTGCAATACCTGTTGTTTCATTTGGAAATAAAAATACGTTTTCTGTATTGACGTTTTCCTGTTTCAGAGACTTGAGCGCTTTTTCGCCATAGCTATCCGTGCCGCAAGCGCCAATCATTCCCGTTTCCTTGCCCAATCTTGCAATCGCTACTGCTTGATTTGCTCCCTTTCCGCCAAAATGCGTGGAAAAGGAGGTTCCTAATTTTGTTTCCCCTTTACCCGGGACATGATTTGTTTCTACAACCAAATCCATATTAATACTTCCGACGACTGTAATCATAGTATCAGCCCTACCCTAATATTTTTTGAGTGCTTCAATCATGAGCTGCCAGAAGCCTTCGGTGTCAAGTTCCAATCCGAATTTTGCATTAACTTCTCTTCCTGAAACCCCGTGCAGATCGATCAAAGTCGTTCCTGCCGTGAACTCACCTTTCGTTTCCACCGCTATGTTTACATCCTTCATCGTAAACAATTCCGGTGCAACCAAATAGGCCACTGTTAAAACATCGTGTACCGGCGCCCCGTCAAAGTCAAACATTTCCTTGTAGGTTGATGCAAAAAATACTAACAATTCACCAACTATTTTAGCAACCTCGTTATCGATTTCGTTCACTTGATCAATCACTTCTTTTGTTGCAAGTGCCTGATGCGTAATATCAAGTCCCATAACCGTCGTTGGAATGCCGCTGTCAAAAACCTTTTTCGCCGCTTCCGGATCAGCCCATATATTAAATTCAGCTGTTGGTGTCCAATTGCCAAATGTTCCACCGCCCATCAGGACGATTTCTTCAATATTATCTTTTATTTCCGGTGCTTTTGTTAAAGCCAGCGCAACATTTGTTAGTGGCCCCGTTGGCAGGATTGTAACAGGATCCTTCGATGATTTTACTAATCTAATGATTGTATCAGAACCGTGCTCATCACTCCAACTGCGTGAGGGTTCAGGAAAAACCGGACCGTCCAGCCCTGAATCTCCATGAATGCCGGGTGCGTTTTCCCGCAGGCGCACCAACGGCTCACTGGCTCCTTTTGAAACAACAACATCATGCAATGAAACCAGATCACATATTTTCAAAGCATTCAGCGTTGTTTTCTCAATTTCCGCATTCCCGGAAACTGTCGTTATTCCTAAAATATTTAAGCTAGGTTGCGCAGCGGCTAAAATAATCGCAAGCGCATCATCATGCCCAGGATCGCAATCCATAATTATCTTTTTCGTAGTCATTTTATTTCTCCTTTATTATAAAAGTGTGTTGGGAGTTGAGAGGTATTGCCTTAAAGTTGAGAGGGAAGGGTTATTAGTTGAGAGACTTGTGGCTCGAGTTGAGAGATAATACCTAAAGTTGAGAGAGAATGGTAATTAGTTGAGAGATAATAGATGAATCAACGGTTATCTCTCAACTTTCATGCTGCCTCTCTCAACTTCCACGCCACTTCTCTCAACTTCCGCACTACCTCTCTCAACTCCCACACCACTTCTCTCAACCTTCTCCAACTACTTCCCTTAAATCACAATTCCCATAATCGTTCCTGAAATCACAGAAGCCAATGTCGCACCTAGCAATAGTTTTAAGGCAAATTTTGATACATAATTTCCTTGTTTTTCACTGATAGACCTGATGGAACCGGCTACAATTCCGACCGTTCCGAAGTTGGCAAAGCTGACTAGATACACGGATACGATGGCTGTTGTTTTTTCAGACAGACCTGCCGAAATTTCGCCAAAGTTTAGCATGGCGACAAATTCATTCGTGACCAGTTTGGTTGCCATAATTCCACCTGCCTGTACCGCTTCTGCCCATGGAATACCCATCAGAAATGCGATTGGGGCAAAGACATAGCCGATAAGCGTTTGGAATGAAAGATCAAATACGCCGAGGAAGATTACATTAATCAATTCCATCAATGCAATAAACCCTAATAGCATGGCGGCAACGGTTACAACAAGTTTAAAACCTTCCATCACACTTTCTGAAATCATCTGGAAGAAAGGCACACGTTCACTTTCTTCAACTTTTACCAAATCTTCATTTTTTTCTAAATCATAAGGGTTGATGATATTTGCAATGATCAGCGCACTAAATATGTTCAGCACAACAGCTGTCACAACATATTTCGGCTCAAGCATCGTCATGTAAGACCCGACCATCGCCATACTTACTGCACTCATTGCCGAAGTACAAATGGTGTAAAGCCGGCGTTGAGACAACAGCGGGATTTGCTTGATAACGGTTAAGAACACTTCAGGCTGTCCAAGTACTGCTGTGGACACTGCGAAGTAACTTTCCAGCCGACCCATCCCTGTTATTTTACTTAAAACTAATCCGACATATTTGATGATAAACGGTAATACTTTGATATAATTCATGATACCTATTAAAACTGACAGGAAAACAAGTGGCAGTAAAGCAACAAATACAAACGGTGCTTCGCCTTCATTCACAATGCCGCCAAATACAAATTGGATTCCCGTATCAGCTATAGCTAACAAACCTTCAAAAAACTTACCGACACTCGTAATTATCGATAAACCAATACTTGTATGCATCATGAAGAAAACAAGTATTAATTGCACACCCAACATGATCAAAATGCGTTTATACTTTATATTTTTTCTATCATTACTAACTAAAAATGCAATCCCGAATACTAGTAAAATCCCTGTGAGCAGGAATAAGAAATTCACGTCTGTCCCTCCCTGGTGTTAGCGGTTTCAAGTTGAATGAAAAAATTCCACAGTACGTAAGAAACACTGTGGTAGTGTCCGCAAATACTTCTTATTTAAAAAACGACTTCTATAATCTCTATCTATTTTATAGAAGTCGCACATTTTCTTAAATGTAACTTTTAAGCCTATTTGTTAAAGCTTACTGCGATCTGGCTTCCTACTTTTGCATTGTGTTTTACTAGCTCAATATTGGCAGCAAGGCTCTTACCATCTGTTAATTCTTTAATTTTAGCTAACAGGAATGGTGTGCTGTCTTTACCAATAACATTGTTTTCTTTGGCTTCAATTACTGCTTGGTCAATAATGCCATTGATATAGCTTTCATCCATCGCATATTCTTCAGGGATTGGGTTCGCAATAACTGCACCACCATGCAGATTTAATTCCCATTTTGCTTTTAACGTTGCAGCAATTTCATCAATGGAATCAGCAGAAGCATTTAGCTTGAATTCACTACCTCTTGTAAAGAAAGCAGGCAGAACTTCCGTCTCATATCCAATGACAGGAACACCTTTTGTTTCCAAATATTCCAGTGTCAGTCCTAGATCCAGAATTGATTTAGCACCTGCACAAACAACAGCCACATCTGTTTGCGCTAATTCGTCCAGGTCAGCGGAAATATCCATTGTCGTTTCTGCGCCTTTATGAACCCCGCCGATACCACCTGTAACAAAGATGTTGATGCCAGCCATTTCAGCACAAATCATGGTCGAGGCAACTGTTGTCGCACCCAGTTTTTTCGTAGCAACGATTTGTGGTAAGTCACGTCTTGAAACTTTTGCAGCATCTGAGCTTTTACCCATTAATTCTAATTCATCGTTTGATAAACCAACTTTAATTTTCCCGTCAATGATCGCAATGGTAGCTGGAACCGCGCCATTATCACGGACGATCTGCTCCACTTCGCGTGCCATTGTTACGTTTTGCGGATATGGCATACCGTGTGAAATAATAGTAGATTCCAATGCAACGATAGCTTTTCCTTCCTCTTTAGCCTGCTTAACCTCTTGAGATAATTCGATATATTTTTCCATTTATATTGCCTCCATATCTAATTTTAATTGATTTTGTGATAAATCCTGTCTCACTGTATGCTTCGACAGAATCGTTTTATGGGCATTGACTAAACCTGATTGAATGACATGATCTATTTTCTGATTTTGCAGCCAGGTATGAATAACTCCTGAACAAAACGAGTCGCCCGCGCCTGTTACATCAGCAACGGTTGGCGTTTCGATTGCGGGAAAATAATGAATATCACCATTTTCCTCACCTACCATGACACCTTCAGCACCATTGGTTACAATCACATTTTTAATCCCATATGCTAACCACTGCTTCACGGCTTGTTCCCAGTCCTTTTGATCATTTATGTGCCTATCCATAAAAGTTTCTGTTTCATCCTTATTGACTATGAGCCAGCTTACAGCATCCAATTCTTTCGGAAGCCTTTCCATTTTCGGTGAAGAAACAGGGATAATGACTAGTGGAACCTGATGTTCAGCTGCGAAATCGTGGAGATAATCCAGGCTTTCACCCGGACAGTTCAGGTCGACGATAATACATTTCGCATTTTTTAACAGCTCGCGATTTTTTTCCAGCAATGCCGGTGTAATTTCATCTAAAACATCCATATCTGCAAATGCAATGGATAAATCACCATGCAAATCGATTACTGCTGTGTAAGAACCTGTTGCCGCATGATCCATTTGGGTAACATGCTCCAAATTCATAAAGGGTGACGACGAATCATAAATCCCCTGCCAGTCGGAATCGTTGCCACTAGCGGAAATTAAAGTAACTTCCTCCCCTAATCTTCCAAGGTTTTCAGCAATATTTCGTGCTACCCCACCAATTGTTCTCGAAGATTTCACCGGATTGGAGGTTCCATTTGTAATATCATGTTTCGCATAGAATTTCCTATCCACATTGGCGCCACCTATACAAACAATCGGCTGCTTATTTTTCATTTTATTAGTGATTTTTCACACCTCCACCCCTCTTGAGGACAAAAGTTTATCTTTTAAACATAAGTTTAGTATACGTTATCATTTTGAAATCGTCAATAAAAAATTACAGAAATAATCCCCATCCATTATTTGGATGGGGATTGATTAGTTTGCCAACTATTTAAACGCTTATACGCTTTTTTCTGTTTCCCAATGACGGTAAACACATACCAATAATAATAATGGCGATGCCTAATACTTGCAGTCCAGTAACGGTTTCACTTAATAAAAGGACCGAAACCATCACCGCAATTGGTAATTCGAAGGCACTCAAGATCGAGGACGTTCCCGATCCGACTTTAGGAACTGCAATTGAAAACAGGAATACCGGAATAATCATTCCAAATAGTCCCAGAGCTATCCCATATACCCAAAGCCCTTCGTTAAACAACGTCCCATCCCAAACAATTTCCGGGGATTGGAAAACAACCGTCGTTATAAATGCAAAAAAAGCAGTTAATAATAACCGGTTGGAAGTTTTCATGCCTTCAATTGGTTTGCCATTAACAAAGATGAATAGTGAGAAACAAAGCGCTGCAGCTAATCCCCATAACCAGCCCTCGATAGGTATGCCGCTTAAATCAACATCTATCAAACCAGCCGCCGGTATTGTTCCAGCAAACAATACAATTAAAGAAATCGTTTCAATTCGACTGGGCAACCTACGTTTTGCAATACAGGAAATCAGCATCCCGATCCATGTAAATTGGAACAAAAGCACCACTGCCAATGAAGCAGGTAAATAAATTAACGAACGGCCATAGACAATATTTGTTAGCCCTGTTAATACCCCTGCCAAAATGAGAATTCTAATTCCTTTAAAGCTTATTTTTGTCCGATTTGTGATCAGGAAAATAATTAAAGCAATTATAAACCCTACCATAAATTGACTTGTAATTGCCTCTGAAGCTGTAAAGCCACCGCGCATCGCCAGTTTAACAATCGTTGACACGACGCCATAACTACTAGCCGCCACAATAACCAACAGTGGATAATACCATGTTTTCATTAATCATTTCCTCCTGCTCTGTTTTATAAAATATATTAGGAAACTTGGCTGATCGCCAAGCTTTATGTTCACTTATACTGATTTGCCATAAAAGTTATTTTTTCCTATCAGTATAAATTCATAAGTATACACTATAATCATAGATGGACTTTTTGGCAATATTTAATTATGATAGAATTTAAATATAGTATGTTCAAAAGGAGGATAAAAAGGACCGAGAAGTTCGAGGCAGCGTAGTTTCGAGCAGAAGGAAAGCTTCATCGAATCTGCATCGCACGCAGGAAAGGTGTACTTCCTTTCCAAGGAGCGGAATGTATGTATTTAGATACATGAGTAGCGGAGAAACAAGCTAACGAAGAAATTCGATGTGTCATTTTTACCGGACTTTTTGAACAACCAATATAAAGTGTAAACTTCCTTTAGAAGTGAGGTTCATTCCATGAATAAAGAAAATCAAATTTTATATCATATACGTATAAATCCGTACATTTCCCAGCAGGAATTATCGAAAAAAATCGGGTTATCGCGGTCTGCAGTTGCCAATTATATTGCGAACCTTACGAAACAGGGACTAATCAAAGGGCGCGCCTATGTGCTCCAGGAGGAATCTTCCATAGTATGTATTGGTGGCGCAAACACAGATCGCAAAGCGCGGTCGGATCAAAAGGTACGCTTATATTCTTCCAATCCCGTAAAAATGGCAGAAGTTTGTGGTGGGGTCGCACGAAATTTTGCCGAAAACTTAAGCCGACTTGGCCATAACGCATCCCTGATGACCTGTGTGGGCGATGACAGGGAAGGCGACTGGATTCTGAAGGAAACGAAAAGTCAGGGAGTGGATGTTAGTCAGGTATGGAGCCTTCAGACGGAGCGGACGGGGACATATACAACTTTATTGGATGAAGACGGCGAAATGATTGTATCCATGGCAGATATGAACATTTACGAAAAAATCACAACTGCCATGCTGGAGGAAAAGTGGTCATTTATCGTGTCCGCACAAGCCGTTTTCATGGATGCAAATATCCCCAAGGATTGCATTGATTATTTAATTAAGCGATGTAAAGATGAAAATATCCCACTGTACATCGATCCTGTATCTTCAGCCAAAGGGCGAAAACTGCCCCAACGCCTTGAAGGTGTAGCATTACTGCTGCTTAACCAGGATCAGGCGGAAATGCTTGCTGGTGCCAAAATTGATTCCGTCGAGGATTGCCAAACAGCCGCCGAAAAAATTAGAGGGCGTGGCGCAGAAAAGGTAATCATCACACTTGGCGATCAGGGCGTTTATTACGCATCCCCAAAAGAATCCGGACATTTGCCACCTTTTGAAACAGACGTAGTTGATGTCACAGGGGCCGGAGACGCATTCGCATCCTGCGCAATCTTTGGAATCATGAACGGCGAATCACTACTCGGCGCCTGCCAATTAGGACTTGCCGGCTCGGCACTAACCATTCAAACGGAGGAATCTGCATCGACCCTTTTGAAGCCGGAGAAAATTTATGAGCTGGTGGAGAAGTATAGGTGACTGCGGGGCTGGCTGGGCTGGGTTGGCCCTTGCTGGGTGCGAGGTTAATTTTAATGTGTGATGGTGATGCTGGAAATGGGATGTGGTGTGGTGGGAGTTGAGAGACGTTATGCTGAAGTTGAGAGAGAATGGTCTAAAGTTGAGAGACGTTATGCTGAAGTTGAGAGACTGCCAGGCAAAGTTGAGAGAGAATGGATGAATCACCGGTTATCTCTCAACTTTCACACGGGCTCTCTCAACTTTTACAGCTATGTCTCAACTTCCACACCGCTTCTCTCAACTTTTCCAGTTATGTCTCAACTTCGACGCGCCCTTCGCTTTTATAATCTTCCCAGGATCGCTGATGGCTACTAGTTGGATGGAAAGGATTTTCCGGAAGCCTGTCAAGCTTGCACAATCCTCACATTAACCCTTACGCCATTCAACAAAAAATGTCATAATTTGTTCGCCTGTTGTTGTGCTATAATATAAATACCAAACAAGGAGGTGATAGACATGCAAAAGGAAGATCAGATCATTGGAATGCTGGAGCAGATTTTGAGTAAGCAGGATGAGCATAGCCGCATTCTTGGAGAGCATAGTGAAAAGCTGGACGAGCACAGTAAAAAATTAGATGAGCACACTCGCATTCTTGGGGAGCATAGTCAGAAACATGACAATCACAGCACGCAATTTACAGAACATAGTGACATACTCCGTGCCCTTCGAACTGGACAGGAGCATCTAAAAGCTGAAATAGATGGTATGAAAATTTCGAATGCCAGAGAGTTTGGAACGGGTACATTAAAAGAAGAAAACAATACTGTTTCCATAAATTTAAAGCTTTTGCGTGACGAGATTTGGGCAAATAGGGTGGATATAGCCCGCATTAAAAATACAATGGGAATGAATTAGCTTAAGTTTTTTTGTAAATCATATCCACCACATTCTTCAATTAGCTTCTTAGTATAATTCTACAGAAAATGCCTCAGTTTATTATAGAAATTAATGGATGGTTGGGCACAAAGCAGCCCAACCATTTTATATTTTATACAGCAAATATGTGTTGGAGTTAGTATGAAATAGTGAAAGTTGAGAGACATTATGCTTAAGTTGAGAGACGTAACAGCAAAGTTGAGAGAAAACATTGATTTCCATCATTATCTCTCAACTTACAAGCCGTATCTCTCAACTTCGCCCCGCTCTCTCTCAACTCCGACCACGTGTCTCTCAACTTCGGCCACGTATCTCTCAACTCCGACCACGCGTCATCTCCCCAACACACCCAAAAACTCCTCATAAGTCCCTGCCCCCACCAATTTCTGAACCACAGCTCCGTTCTCAATAATTTTTCCTAACAAATCATACATGGATTGCAGGTCTTCGGTGCTGTTTTTCTTTACACAAAGAAAGCAGATAAATTGTACGGACTTATCATGCCATAGAATCGGCTTTTCCAATGTGCATATGGCGAGAAATGTTGTATTTGACTTTGGGGTTATTGGATGCGGAACTGCTACCAGATTGCCGAAGGATGTTGGTGCTATTGCCTCTCTTTCTTTTACAGCATCAAGAAATGAAGATTCGACCAGGCCCCTTTCAAGCAACTCCCCATGCATAAATTCCAGAACTTCTTCTTTGGAAGCAAAGCTTTTCCTTAAAAACATAAGCTCCTTATTAAAATAACCATTTCCATTCTTACTACCCCCAGCGATAAATCCCCCTATTTTTTCCAGGTCTTGATCTCCGAGAATTGCATTTACTTCCACGACTGGCACAGGCAATTTTTCAGAAATCGGTATGGAGCTGACAATGAAATCAATATCATTTAGATCATATTGATCAAGCTTGTAATATTCTGTTGTTCCGATGACGTCCATTTCCCTGCCAAATTGGGATTTCAATTTGTAATAAATCAATTTAGCTGTTCCCAAACCGGATGCGCAGACAATCAGGCAACGCTTCGGACCTGTTTTTATTTTTTGTCGCTCGATGGCTGCTCCAATATGAAGCGCAAGATAGCCAATTTCATTTTCATTAATTTTGGTTTCTGTATGCTCTTCTATTGCTAATCCAGCTAAGATGCCTGCCTCAAATGCCAATGGGTAATTTTGTTTAATATTTCTTAGCATCGGATTTCTTACATTCATTCCATATTTATAGCGGTTGATGGAAGGTTTCAAATGCAGTCCAAGGCCGATAATTAATTCCTCATCCTGGGTTATTCCCAGATTAAATTCTGCTTCTATTTTAGCAAGGATATTCATTACCAGCTGATAAATATCCTGCTCCAGCACTTGTTCAACAACCTCTTTTGAATCATTTGCCTGGGATAGCATTTTTGTTCCGAGTAAATGGATGGCAATATAAGCAATTTCGGCTTGTGGAAATTTCACTTGAAAAGTATCCTCCACTTCCCTGACAATCTTTTCCGCTACCAGATATTCCTTCTGATCAAGAATATCCTGCATATCCGTTTGATATAATGACACGTGATATCCACTTTTGATTCGTTTGTAAGCAATTGCGATGTGTATCAGGAGATTATTTATTGCTATATCTGACAAGGTGATATGATGTTGTTCTATTTGTCTCATAATAATGGTTTGAATTTTGTCAAGATCTGATTGAGCCACGGTCGTTAGCCCGGATTCATTCGAACAATCACAAGAACCATCATTGCGGTCAAATAAATATTCTGACATACAAAAACGGCGTTTCAATTCACTGCCTGTAATCTTTAATCCATAATTCGGGCGTGATTCCAGTTGAATATCATAGTCAGCCAATCTATCTTTGACCAATTTTAAATCATTTTGGATCGTTGATTTGCTTACATAAATTTCATCTGCCAGATCATCAAGCTTTTCATATCCTTCACTTAACAATAGACGTTTGATTAAATAGCCTTCCCGTTCCTCAGGTGTTTTTGGTAAAAATGCATCAGAAACTTCTTCTTTAAAAATAGATTGTAAATATTTACGAAAACATAGATCATCATCAATGATTAATTGATAGCCTTTGCCCATTACGGAATCGACATTTGCGCCATTTTCAACAAGCAATTCATTTAAGCTTTTCACATCTTCCCTTGTGGTACGCGATGTCACTTGATTTATATTCGCCAAATATTTCCCTGTGAGTGGGCTTTCGGCAGTTATTAATTTTTGTAAAATTGTTTTCATTCTGGAGTTCAACATTGTGCTTCTTCTCCTTATAAAGTCAGTGTCTCATTCTATCCTGAAAATAAAAGGTTCTGATTCAAATCTTGAACCAGAACCCTGCATTATGCAGAATATAGTATACCTCAGATGTAAAAATTATGGCAAATAACCTTTATGGGTATCTAGTATTTGCTAAGATATAGTCTAAAATCCATTATTCTCAGAAACTTCTTTTATCCAATGCGCACTTTTCTTCAGGGTTCTTTCCTGTGTTTCGATATCAACGGAAATGAAGCCATAACGATTTTTGTATGCATTCATCCATGACCAGTTATCCATAAATGACCATAAATGATAACCTTTTGCGTTACAACCTTCTTCAATCGCTTTATGCAGCCATTTTAAATGGTCACTTATAAACTCGATGCGGTAATCATCTTGAATTTCTCCGTCTTGGATGAAACGCTCTTCACCTTCGACTCCCATTCCATTTTCAGAAATAAATGACTCGATATTTCCATAGTTTTCTTTCAGGTTGATCATGATGTCATAAATACCTTTTTCATAGATTTCCCAGCCGCGATATTTGTTCATCTTTCTGCCAGGCATTTCATAGTTATCAAAATACCAATCCGGCATAAACGGGCTATATGGATTCGGCAAATGATCCTTTGCTTTCACACGGCGTGGCTGGTAATAATTAACCCCAAGAATGTCTGCAGTGTTGGCTTTTAATAAATTAGTGTCACCTTCACTTGTTACCGGTAATTGACCATGCTCCCTTAAAATTTCAATTAATTCCGCTGGGTATTCCCCTAGTACTGCTGGATCCAGGAAGCTTCGGTTGAAAAACAAATCCGTGATTCGTGATGCTTTTAAATCAGCAGGATTTTGGCTTCTTGGATAGGATGGTGTCAGGTTTAAAATAATGCCGATTTTGCCATCTTTAATATCAAAACCGCGGAAGGCTTCAACCGCTTGCGCATGTGCAATCATCGTATGATATGCTACCTGAGTTGCACGACCTGCATCAACAACATTTGGATAATGGAAATCGTACAAATAGCCACCTTCAACGGGAACAATTGGTTCATTAAATGTAAACCATTTGCTCACCCTGTCACCAAACAAACGAAAAGCTTCTTTGGCATAGTCCGTGTAAGCATCGACTACTTCCCTATTTTCCCAGCCGCCTTCATTTTGCAATTCCAATGGCATATCAAAGTGGAATAGATTTACGAATGGCTCAATATCATTCGAAATTAGTTCATCAATGACATTATTATAAAATGTCACCGCTTCAGGATTAACATCGCCTCGGCCACCTGGAATTAATCGGGACCAGGAAATGGACATACGGAATGTATTGTGACCAATTTCCTTCATTAATTTAATATCTTCTTTATATAAATGATAGAAATCAGAAGTGGATCCAGGACCTACATTGTCAAAAAAGCGATTGGGTTCTGTTTCATACCAATGATCCCAAATATTTTTTCCCTTTCCGCCTTCATTTGCTGCACCTTCAATTTGTGTTGCAGATGTCGCGCTTCCCCACCAAAAACCTTTTGGAAATTTATAGTTTATTGACATAGATGCATTCCTCCTGTTTAATTAGTCCTTCTATTTATTTCGATAGATTTCAATAATTTCAATAGCCAGATCCCTTACCGTCATGGAAGTCATTAAGTGATCCTGTGAGTGAACTAAAATAACGTTAACGCCTTGTCCCTCACCACTTGCCTCCTCTTGAAGCAACTTTGTTTGGTGTCCATGTGCTTCACCTAATTCTGTACCTGCTTCTTCAATTAAACGATCCGCTTCAGCAAAATCACCTGTTTTTGCCTCTTGTATTGCTTCCATTGCACTGGATTTACCATTTCCAGCATGTAAAATAATCTGGAAAGCAATTTCTGTCATTTTATCCATATGTTAATCACCTCTGAAGTCTAATGAAAATGGCCCCGTAATTATTCATGGGACCATTATTTTTCTATTATTTACTTTCGCCTTTTTTCTCGGTTTCGTAATAGTTTTTATCCAGTATTTTCAGGAATGGCCACCAGATTATAACTACAACTAATAGGTTAAATGCTTGCAGAACTGCACCCTGCCAGGCATTACCTGTTGCCAGGAAACCACTTAGAATAGGTGGAGTTGTCCAAGGTACGATAATTCCTGCTGGTGGTGGAACTAGTCCAGTTGACATGGCAAAATACGTAATGATCGTTATAACAACTGGTGCAACCAGCCATGGAATAACAATTAATGGGTTCATGATAATAGGCAGTCCAAAAATGATCGGTTCATTAACATTAAATATACCCGCTGGAGCACCTAATTTCCCTAATTCCTTCAGCTGCCTGCTTCGTCCAATCATGAAGATCAAAATAATAACAGCTAAAGTCATACCTGATCCACCCATCCCAACAAGGAATGAATCGATAAATTGTTTTGTTACAATGTTTGGCAGTTCCAAACCTGCTTGAAATGCCGCTAAGTTTTCATCATTTAATGCATACCAGATTGGGTCAAAAACAGAGTTTATAATGATTTGACCATGCAAACCAAAGAACCAGAATACTTGAATTAACAATACAGCTACAATTGTTGCTGGTAACCCGCTTCCCAATTCGGTTAACGGCTGTTGAATAATGGTATAAATAAAGTTCTGAACGGTATCAAAAGAAGTATAACTAAAGATAATGCGAACGATTAAAAATACAGTTAGCGTCAATGTAATTGGAATCAGTGCACTAAATGATTTTGCTACTGCCCCAGGAACACCGGCAGGCATCTTAATCGTCCATGCTTTTTGTACAAAAAACCGATAAAGCTCTGCTGCAATAAATGCAGTGAAAATTCCAAGGAACATTCCTTCTGCACCAAGACTTGCTGTTGGGATCACACCAGATACTCCTTCAAGAACCTGTGGTGTTAAAATAAGAACAGCTGCAAGTGCTACAGCACCACCATAAATAGCTTCTCCTTCATAATGTTCGGTTAATTTATAACCAATACCAATTATTACAAATAATCCCATAATACTTAATGTCGCAGCAGATGCTGGACCTAATGCATTTTGATATGCAGTAAATGCCTCTTCACTAATTACCTTGTCAAGGAATGGGAAGTTTGCAATTACTACAAAGATTGAACCAAAGATAATTAATGGTAATGCTACCATAAAACCATCACGTAGTGCAGATAAATAGCGATTGTTATTTAATTTGTCTGCAACGGGTAATAACATATTTTCCAGAAATTCCATGAATTTATTATTCATAATCTCGTTTCCCCCACTTTTTACTATTTAATTATTCGCCAATCAACTCGAGGGCTTTATTTAAAACAGCCTCACCATCAACTCGGCCATATGCTACTGGATCAATGACATCAAACGGAATACCAACTTCCTCGGCCACTTTGCCAAACTTCTTCTTCATAAATCTCATTTGCGGTCCAATTAATAGAACATCCGCCTTTTCCATATCGGAAGGCGCTTTATCCTGAGCCACAGCCCAAATCTCAACCTCCATTCCTTTTTCCTTCGCCGCTTCCTCCATCTTTTTCACTAACAAGCTAGTTGACATCCCTGATGAACATGCTAATAATATACGTTTCATTTATAATTCCTCCTCGTTTGTTGTCGTGCTTAAGTTGTAAATCTATTGTAGAATAGAAACGCTTACATCTACACACATTGTTTTTCCGGCAGGTGGGGGAAATGATTAAGCGCTTGCATTTAGGGGGGACGGGTTTTGGGTGGGGGGTGTGCGGGTTCTGGCTGGATGATACATGGCATTCGGCCGGAGGTGCGTGGGTTTTGGTCGGGGGTGCGCAGCTTTCGGCTGGAGGTGCACGGCTTTCGGGAGGGGGTGCGGAGTTGAGAGATATTCCGGAAAAGTTGAGAGATAACCTGCTTTTGTTGAGAGGTAATTGTAGTTTTCCAGTTTATCTCTCAACTTTATGCTAATGTGTCTCAACTTTGGCCAGGTGTCTCTCAACTCCGGCTTCTATCTCTCAACTTTCTGGTGACCTGTCTCAACTTCGGCCTGGCCTCTCTCAACTTTTCAGCCATGTCTCTCACTCTCAGTAAAAGCTAGTACCTTACGTATCTATCACTTGTAAAAACTCCGTCATATCGGAAGGAGCTTTCTCGTCTTTTACATTAATTTGAATAAGATTAGAAAACTTGGTTGTCACCAAGCTTTTGGGTGACAGCCTTAGTTGCCCTTATGCAGATAGGAAAGTTTTTATACTTTCCTATCTGCCAAAAAAGTTCTCTTACATTATTAATGTAGAGAACTTATATTATATTTATTTTTTCAACAATGCTTCCACAGCGATTTGCGTTTTCAGACCTTCCAATCCATCAACAATCGGCTGTTCATCATTTTGAATACATGCAATAAAGTGTTTGATCGCATTTTCAAACCCTCGCTGCTTTCCTACCGTTTCCCATGATGGCGGAGTTTTTGTCGTAATTGTACCATTCTGTTCTATTTTCATGGTATACATATTTTCAACGCTTATTACTACACCATCTGCAAAGAGTCTCAAATGCTCCAGATCCGCTCCGGCATTACGATGCATTGCAGTGGTGAATGCTGCTTTCTGAGAGGATTCAAACGTATGTTGTGCATGGATAAGCTGGTTTTCATTATTTAGATGCATATTTTCATACATCATTTTCAGATTATCATCTGCCAGCCATCGAACGGTATCAACCACATGAATATAGTCATCCAACATAGTAAATTCATAGGAATTAGGGCCAATTCCATTCATCCTGTGCTTCTCAAATCGTACCCAATCAAACTGCCCGGCCATTTTTTTAGCTTCCATATACATTGGAGCAAACCGCCGATTAAATCCTACCATCAGCTTTCTTTTATGTTTTTCACTTAATTCCACAAGTCTTTCCGCCTCTGAAATAGTTGATGCCAGTGGCTTATCCACATAAACATCTATTCCTTTCATTAGAAGTTCTGACACCACCTCAAAGTGCGAAGCCGTCGTGCTATGTACAAAGATCGCATCACAGTTTTCCGCCAAATGACTCAAACTAGAAAACTCTTCTATTCGATACAGCTTACAAATACGCTTTCTTCTATCTGGACTTGGTGAAAATGCACCAACAAACTCCCAATCCATTTCTTTGGTAAGTGTTGGTAAATATGCCTTCTGAGCAATACCGCCTAACCCAACCATTCCTACACGCAGTTTTCTCATTATCGAATCACTCCTCTTGTTTTATTGTAGCGTTTTGGGTGAGGATTGCAAAATTAACATCTGAGTGCTATGTGTTTTCTTCATGAGGACTGTGATTGATGCGGTCAGCCATACTGTTTGATATAATAATTGGTAAAGGCTTGATATTATAGCAACAGATCGGAGGAAACAAATGATCGTCATAGAAAATAACTCACTCAAAGTAACTATCGCACAAGACGACGCAGAAGTACGGGAAGTAATCCATAAACAAAATGAAATTAGCTACATGTGGACTGGGGATAGTGCATACTGGGGACGTGTGTCTCCTGTTTTATTTCCGATTGTAGGTCGGTTAAAAGAAGATCAATACCAGGTCAAAGGAGAATCCTACAGCATGTCGCAGCATGGTTTTCTGCGTGATGTTACATTTGAAGTGGATAAACAGGAAAAAGACTCTGCTAGTTTTACATTTCAATCCGCTTGCCGCTTCACCGACATTTACCCTTATGAATTCAAAGCAACCATTCACTATAAGTTAAAAGAGGATTCACTCCTTGTTCAATGGGAAATAACAAATGAAAATAAGGGCGACATGTATTTTTCCATCGGTGCACATCCTGCGTTCAGGATTCCTTTGCTGGAAGAGGAAAACCTGGAAGATTATCATGTAAAACTGGTTCCTGCTGAAAATAAAAATGTGCTTGAATATGGAATAAAAGACTCGCTTATTCATAAAAAAGGAACTGCTCATGATTACGAGAGGATTCCACTCCAGGCGTCTCTTTTTGAAAATGATGCACTCATTTACAGCAATATTGATCGAGTGACATTAGAATCTAGCAAATCGAATCGTGGTATTGAAGTTACATTAAAAGATTTTCCATTTGTGGGGATCTGGTCGAAATATGATGAGCAGAATGGGACGATTGCTCCGTTCGTTTGCATTGAGCCCTGGCATGGGATTGCGGATATGCATGATACAAGTGGTAATTTAAAGGATAAATTCGGAATCAACAAGCTTGGGGCTGGTGAAATATTTCAAGCGGAGTATGGGATGAGGTTTAAATAATTGAGTCACTTGTGAAGCTGATGCAAATTAGGGATAAAGTTAGTCAAAATGATGATCTACACATTGACAGTATAATAAATAAAAATTATACTATACTTAGAATAAGGTGCCAGGTAGCGCTAACTACCCGAACACCGGCAACTACAGACCGCATTAAGAGCGGTTGACCAATAGTACTTTTGTTAAGACTGAAAGAAGTAATCGCTGACCATGGTCTGGGGCGGTTACTTCTTTTTGTTGAGGTAGACGACAATAGTCACAATTAGTGTAAGCATCGCAATTTGTAATAAACCAAATTGTGCTAGCAAACTGAATACTTCAAATGTCGTCATCCTACCACCTCCCCTCTTAAGAGAGAGAACTAAGAAAAAGAGATGGCCAACCGCCCACAATACCTATGTAGTTGTTGATTTTATTTTAGCATATAAGCTGGTAGATTAGTAGCAAACATAGGAATATCTGTTCGAATATTAAACTAAACTTTTCCCAACTCTCTATCCAACAAATTCTTCGCTTCTTTCAACCAACTCATCGCCATCAGCATATTGCCGCCTGAGTTCATATGCACACCATCTGTCGTAAGTTTATATTCATTAGCTGTTTGCAAATAATCAATAAACGCCTTATGTGTTGGTACAACAATAGTCTGGAATTCTTTTGCTAATCTTTGGACAATATTTACATAGGGAATGAGCTTTGTATTCCCTTCCGAATGGATATTTTCTTCAATCACAGTTGGCTCCATCAGTATAATCGTTGCATTCGTTTTTGCTTTTACCTCTGACAGAAGGTCATGATAAACTTGTTCAAATTGTTCGGGGTAAACCTGTTCCATCTCTTTACGATCCAATTGCCTCCATACATCATTAATCCCAATCGATACTGAAACAATATCTGGATTTAATGCAATAACATCCGTCTCCCATCTGGAAGCTAAATCTGTTATTCGATTGCCGCCGACACCTTGATTTACGATAGTTAAATGTTTAGCGGGATATGTGATTTTTAGATAATCGTGTAAAATCCGTACATACCCAATACCAATTTTTTCTGGATCTTCTTTCCTGCCCGATTCTGTAATGCTGTCTCCGATAAATATAATTCGTTTGGACATTCTTTTTCCCTCCTATCTGTTTGTAAGCAATTATCGTGGTAGTTTTGTAGTTGGGCAAGTTCTGCTTCTTATTGAATTAGAAATAGCCCTTTGCATAGAGTAAGAATCAACCTGGTTACTCCAAATACCTCGATAAATTACTAAACCAAAATCCCTGGCACTGTAGTATTAAACCAGGGATTTCCGTTACTATGTAGTAAAGAGCTAATACTTTCTCCTTCACTTACAATTACGCTTCACCTCAACAAAGACTCTGCACCATCAATATATAGTTCTGTGCCAGTAATATGGCTTGATTCATCTGAGGCTAAAAAATGAATTAAATCTGCTACCTGCTCTGGACTGCCGGCACCATGCTCGAGAGGCTGGTTTCCTTCTGGGTATTCGATAGGAATTTCAACTTTATTCAGATTATTTTGATCTGAAAAGGTGTTTTCGCCAATATTCGTCTTTATCGCTCCTGGACAGATGATATTAACTCTAATCTGGTACTCTGCCAATTCCAAGGCTGCCATTTTTCCAAAAGCCATTTGGCCGGCTTTTGAGGAACTGTATGCAGACATTCCGAAACCGGAGAAGGTCCTATTTCCATTGATAGAACTTGTTATTACAATGCTTCCACCATGATTTTTCATATGAGGTATAGCAAATTTCACAGTAAGAAACGTGCTCTTTAGATTAGTCGTTAATGTTTGATCCCAGTCATCAGCTGTAAGATCCTCAATTGGGGCAACACGCCCGTTTATTCCTGCATTTGCAAAAACAAAATCTAAACTGCCCCACCTCTCAACAACTTCTTGAATACTTGCTTCTACTTCCTGGGGATTGGAGACATCCGTATCTAAAACTATTGCCTCCCCTCCATCGTTTTCAATCTCTTTCTTTACTGTTGCCGCATTTTCCTCTTTCAAATCAATCAGGGCTAATTTTGCACCTGATTTCGCCAAACGTAGTGCTGCAGCTTTACCTATACCAGATGCCGCTCCAGTAACTATTGCCACTTTATTTTCCAACGTATGTTTTGTCATCATTTACCTCCCATTTTACATGTTAGTTTATCCTTTTAAAAGGATGCTATGTATTTGGGATTACTGCATTATTCACTTTAGAATCCGCTCCACCTGTATCTGCCTTACACACCAATCCACTTTTTCAGGGTCGATTTGCCCGGTTTTGGCCTGCATCGCGTTTAATACACCCATGGACAATCCATATTTTATGAGTTCTTCCCCTGCCAGGTGCCGTGCAATACCCGCTGCAAAGCCTGCGATTACCGAATCTCCAGAGCCAACTGGATTTACTGCATCGATCTTTGGCGCAGTAGCCCGGTAGACAGCATTATTATGTTTCACCAAAGCCCCATTTTTCCCCAGTGTCACAACCACCCATGGAATATCAGCAAATAAAATTGAGTTTAGTGCTTCTACAATCTGTCGTTCAGTTGTTAACTTTTCGCCAAGTAAATCCGCCAGTTCCTCCTGGTTTGGTTTTATTAAATAAGGACTGTTTCCGCTACCGAGTGCTTGTGCAAGCAGTTCTCCTTTTGTATCCAATAAAACCGGCGTGCCATTACGATTAGCTATACCTATGATTTTTTCATAAAAGTCATTGGCTAACCCTTTGGGCAGGCTGCCGGATATTGTTACAACATTAGCCTGCTGTAAATTCTCGGGAAGTTTTTCTAAAAACAGCTCCGCTTCCTTTTTGGCAATCACAGGGCCACCTTCAAGAATCTCTGTCTGTTTTTCATCATGAATGACGGCAATGCAATTTCTGGTTTCCCCCTGAATTTCTGTAAAAAAATCATAAATGCCAAGCAGTGAAATTTCACTGCGGATAAAATCGCCCAGATTTCCACCAAGAAACCCCGCAGCACCAACTTCTGCTTCCAACTGCTTCAATACTCTGCTTACATTTAATCCCTTTCCACCGGCAGTTTTAGAAACATCCGCAATACGGTTCACCGTGTCCTGATTAAACGAATCTGATTTATAGCTGATGTCGACAGAAGGGTTTAATGTGATTGTTAGAATCATTGTTTGTCACCTCGTTTTTTCAGGAAATGATAGAGTTAATGTTTACGCCTTTCCATCACTCATACAAATTAATATTTTTTCAATAACTGCTTCTTTCATTTTAGCCTTTGCTGGATTCAAATATTTTCTCGGATCGGTTTCGTTTGGATTTGCTATTAAATGCTCACGCAATGTTTCAGAAAATGGAATCTTCAGCTCTGTTGAAACGTTCACCTTGGCACATCCCAGGGCTATACATTTTTGCACATCCTCCTTAGAAATTCCGGAAGCACCATGCAACACAATCGGAATATCTATCAGACTCTTAATTTTCTCCAGACGCTTAAAATCAAGATTCGGTTCCGTTTCATATAGCCCGTGCCCAGTACCGATTGCGACAGCCAACGAGTCAATGCCCGTCCGTTCAACAAATTCCTGAACCGTGTCCGGATCTGTGTAAGCCGCATCTTCTGCCTCCACAATCAGATCATCTTCCTGTCCGACCAGCTTCCCAAGTTCCGCCTCAATAGTTGCGCCAAATTCATGAGCCTTGTCAGCAACTTTTTTTGAAATCGCAATATTTTCTTCAAATGTACTGTGTGACCCGTCAATCATCACAGACTTCGTGCCAAGCTTCAGTGACTCCTCGATTGATTCAAAAGTTTCATGGTGATCCAGATGCAATGCAATCGGAATATCATTTTCCTTCGCAGCAACATCCGCAATCGCCTGTATGTAAGCACGCCCCGCATATTTCATTGTCCCTGGCGTTGCAGCAAGAATTACCGGTGAACGCATCTCCACAGCTGCATCAACAACCGTCTGTATCGTTTCCAGATTGTGTATATTAAACGCCGGCACCGCATACCCTTCCCGGCGCGCCTTGATTAGCATTTCACTTGTATTTTGAATGTTTGTCATCTTATTCCTCCTTTTGTTAGCTGAGTCCTAGTGTTTGGGTGGATTGTGTTGAAAGTTGTGCGACAACTCCCGATTGCTGTGCAGCAACCTGTAAAAGTTGTGTGGCATCAGCGAATTCCTGGTGTGGTGCACAACTTTTCGCGTGTGGTGCACGACTTCGGCTCCATGATGCACAACTTCGACCCCGCGGTGCACGACTTCGGCACCATGGTACGCGACTTCCGAACCACGCCGCACGACCTCCACACAACATCGCACAACCTCACCAATCCCACTACTCGCTCCTACTTCACATAATCATAAATCGTTACGCCTTTTACAACACGATTCACTCGGCCATCTGGGCTTGGGTTATCTGGTGTGATGCCAAGCTGAATGGATTTTTTCAATGCTAAGGTTTGTGCAAAAATGACATACAATAATGCCAATGAAAAGTCACTGCTTAATGATTCTTTGCTCTGGTTGACAGGCAAGGACCAGTCTGCAAGATTTTCCACTTCCTCATCACTTTTTTCCGTGAGTGCAACAATTTTAATTCCCGAGTCATCTGAAGCAAGTTCACGCAGAATGTCCATGTCGTATTTCCTTGTATGTGGATCTTTTGAAATAAACAAAACTACTACAGAATTTTCATTCAAAATTGACTTCGGACCATGGCGGAATCCGAGTGATGATTCGTGTACTGCCACGACTTTCCCTGCGGACAGCTCTAGCATTTTTAAGGCTGCTTCATGGGATAATTGTGCGAGCAGACCCGAACCAAGGTAGACAATTCGCTCAATATCAATATTTAGAACCTCGTCAACTACCGCTCCTACCGAATCAACCAGGTGCTCAGCATTTGCTATCAGCTGAGTGGATTCGCTTCCTGTAATCGCATTTGCAGTAAACAGCGCATATGCAGTCAGAATCATGCTTGTAAAACTGCTTGTCATCGCAAACCCTTGGTCATGTGCCTTTTCCGGTGTCAATAAAGTTATACTGTTTTGATCGTCCATCGTATTTTTTGCCAATTGTCCATCCTTGTTGCATGTAACCACAACCTGATAAAAATCATCAATAATTTCCTCACCAAGTTCAACTGCCGCAACGCTTTCTGGGCTGTTGCCTGATCTGGCGAAAGAAACCAGAACAGTTGGGCTATTTTTAAACAAGTACTGTGTTGGGTTAGAAACAATATCTGTCGTTGGGATTGATTCAAATTGAACATTCTCCTGATTTTGCCTGCGCAGTTCAGGGACTAGTGTGTCGCCTGCGAAAGCGGATGTGCCAGCACCAGTGAAAATAACCCTTACATTTTCATGCTTTGCGTAAATAGATTCAATAAATTCCTGGCAAACATCCTTTTGTTGATAAAAGTTAGTTACAACCTCTTTCCACACTGCAGGCTGCTGATAAATTTCATTCGCAGTATGTACTGCCTTATTTTTTTCTAATTGTTGTGCTGTTAAGTTAAACACGAAATTCCTCCCTTTGTTTTATCTTGTGGTTATGTTGTCATAACCAGTTAAATTAAACTACCCGCTGATTTTTATGTTAATTCAACGGTGTAATCAAACTTGTCTCCTCTGGCCACGCTGACTGTATATTCGATTAATTGATCCTGATGATAGGCATGGCGTCTAATGAGCATTGCCGGCTGATTGATCTGCATGTTTAAATGATTTGCTTCTGCCTCTCCTACGCTTGTGGCTGCGAACCGTTCAATCGCTTTTGTCACTGAAACCTGATAATCCTGATAGAAAATATCATACATTGGTCTCTTGTTGAGATCGGTTTCCTTAAGCTTCGGAAAAATTTTCTTCGGCAAATAGGAGGTTTCGTACAGCAGTGCTTCCTTATCTGCAAGACGCAGGCGAACTACTTGAAAGGCTTCCTCGTAGGGATCCACTTCCATTTTCGAGGCCAAATGTTCATCGACAGTAATTTGTTTAAAAGACAAAACTTCCGTTGTAGGTGTTTTGCCCATTTTTTTCATTTCTTCTGTAAAACTATATAATTTTACCAAATTTTGATTGATGGACTTTGGAGCAACAAAAGTGCCCTTCCCATGAAGCTTGTAAATATAGCCTTCCCGCTTCAGCTCCTGCAGCGCCTGCCTTACTGTAATCCGGCTCATATTATAAATCTCACAAAGCTCACGCTCAGAATTAAGTTTTTCATTTTCACGAAATTTCCCACTGTCTATTTTCTTAATTAAGTCTTCCATTAACTGTAAATATAATGGCACCCTATTTTTCTTATCCAATCGCTTGTATCACACCACCTTTTCAACCAGACTGGTTATAACCAGTTGATTTTATTATATATTATTTTAACGATTACTACAACATCACTGATTGTTTTTGGTGTTGCACGCTTTAACTTTCGATATAAAACCGTTCAAGGGGAGTCTTTTTCCAATAATAGAACTCCCTTGAACCATTTACAAAATTACTACCTGTATTCAGGCAGCCAATCCCCATGTGCCTCAATTAAGTCATCACAAAGGGCAACAATATCATCAATCGATAATTCAGCTGATGTATGTGGATCCAACATGGCCGCCTGATAAATATGTTCCTTTTTACCAGTCATTGCAGCTTCAATTGTAAGTAGCTGTGTATTGACATTCGTACGATTCAGAGCCGCCAATTGTTCAGGCAAATCGCCGACATACGTAGGTGTTACACCATTTGCATCCACCAGGCAAGGGACTTCGACACATGCTTTCTCAGGTAGATTGCTGATTAGGCGCCCCGTGTTTAGCACATTTCCGCCAATTTTTATCGGCTGATTCGTCTCCATCGCCTCAATAATATACGAACCATACTCATGTGTACGGCTATGTGCCAGGGTTTTATTTTCAATTAAATCATTGCGCATTTCCTTCCATCGATCTATTTGATTGACGCAGCGTCTTGGATATTCATCCAACGGGATATTAAAACGATCAATTAACTCCGGATACTTACTTTTGATAAAATAAGGATGGTATTCCGCATTATGTTCGGATGACTCTGTCACGTAGTAGCCAAACCGCTGCATTAACTCAAAACGGATCATATCATCGTGCTTGTTCTTTTGCTTTACGTTCGCTCTTTTCTTGATTTCCGGGTACAAATCCTCCCCATTCCGACTTATTTCAAGTAACCAGGCCATGTGATTGATTCCAGCTATTTTGGATTGAATGTTGTCTGTCGGCATATCCAGTGACTTCAGCAGGTGATCCGCACAGACCTGAACACTATGACATAATCCAACCGTTTTAATATCGGTATAGCGGTTCATGGCCCCAGTTAACGCAGCCATCGGATTTGTATAATTCAGGAACCAGGCATCTGGACAAACCTCCTCCATATCTCTTGCAAAATCCATCATCACCGGAATTGTTCTCAAGGATCGAAATAGACCGCCTATTCCAATCGTATCTGCAATCGTCTGACGCAATCCGTATTTCTTTGGAATTTCAAAATCAATGATTGTACTCGGATCATATCCACCAACCTGAATTGCATTGATCACATAGTTTGCGCCCATTAATGCATCTTTCCTGTCAGTGTAGGAAACTACTTTTACCGTGGAGCCAAGGTTTTCTTTTATATTAGTCAGCATAACCTCGGAATCTTTCAGTCTTTCATGGTCAATATCAAATAGAGCAAATTCAAATCCTTGTAATGCAGGAACGGTCATACAATCCCCGAGCACATTCTTGGCAAAAACCGTACTCCCCGCACCTAAAAATGTAATTTTAGACATACAGCCAACTCCTTTTCATTGAATGTTTTTAAATAAAATAGACTAAAATTGCTGTGGTATAATAAATTTATCAAACTCCTTTTTAATATTCCAAATATTTGTTATACTAATGATAATGTCAGAATATAACTTTTACAATGGTAAAAATATGAGAAAGGAGGGTAAAATATTGCTACCAAATAAGCCGCCCTATTACCGAACCTATGGCGTTCATTTCAGCGGAAGCAATCAGCAGCGAATTGCCGGGATTTTTTCTCTTGGGTGGGAAAAACAGATGCTTTCAACCTATAATTGGGATGGTCTAAAGCGGAGTGAAAAAGGCAAAATTATTTTCCAATATACATTAAAAGGGCATGGCGAAATTCGAGTGAACCAACAAACGTTTCGTCTGAAGCCAGGAACTGCCTTTTTTGTGAACATCCCAAGTGATCACAGATACTATCTGCCAGAGGACTCAAAGGAATGGGAGTTCATTCATCTGACCCTTTTTGGTGATGAAAGCAATCAAGTTTTTCAGGAAATAACGAAAAAAATAGGGAATATCATCCATTTGGATATAAATTCCCCGCCAATCCAGCTCATTTTCGACCTTTATGATAAGGCGATACATGATGAGATACATGATGCTTATGAAGCTTCTGCTTATGCTTACAACTTTTTAATGGAGCTGTCCCGTTTTATTTCCACTAATGGTGACCGGAATCAAAAGTGGCCTGATTCCATTTCAAAGGCGATCCAATTTATTCACAGTCGCTATACAACATACATCACCCTGGACGATATTGTGGAAGCATCTGGTCTTTCCAAGTATCATTTTTCAAGACTTTTTCATCAGACAATGAAAATAACACCACTGCAGTATGTAACAAGAACCAGAATAAATGAGGCTATTAAACTGTTGAAAAATGAAGCGTTGACCATTGAGGAAATTTCTCAGCGTGTAGGATTTTCCAATGGAAACTACTTCGGTAAAGTGTTTCGCTCATCTATTGGTGTATCCCCAGGAAAGTACCGGGATAAAAAATCCTTTATTCCTGTTGATCAACTGATTCCAGAGAACTAAATGTCTAAAAGTGAGCCCTGCCCGGATTTGCCAGAGCGTCCCATCTACACCAAGCTTTCTTTGACGGGACGCAATCTTTCCAGGTTTCCACCATGTTAAATAACGCTAAGTCAGTCCAAAGCATGGCTTAGCAGTTATAACTTTTATCAATCAAAAAAGTGCCAGACACTAAGTTCTGACACTTTTACGAACGACGAGCTTTGTTGCTACAAATATTTTCTTTGCGATTTTTCTCCCGTCAAGCCTTTCTACCAGTGTGTCAACGGATGTTTCACCCATAATCTCAGTGTTAACTTTGACTGTACTCAGTGACGGGAATACATATTTAGCGACAGACATATCGTTGACCCCGATAATGCTGACCCGCCCAGGAACCTTTATTCCAGCCTCGTGCAGGGCACGCAGTCCTCCAATCGCGAGGACATCACTACCTGTAAAAAAAGCTGTTGGCAGTTTATCACCATGATCCTCCATTGCCTGTTTCATTAAATTATAGCCATCCTCCACGGAAAATGTGCCGATATAGATGGAGCTGGGATCTGCAATGTTTTTCTCTTTGGTATAGGCTTTGAATGTTTTTTCCCTGAGGTCCACCAAGGGCTCATCTTCACCCTTCAGCAGCTCCCTACCACCAATAAAGCCAATCTTTTCGTGATTGGTATCCATAAAATAATCGATGACTTTTTTCGTCACCCGTTCAAAATCAATCACAATGGCATCATACTTATCCTCGTCCGGGCTATAGTCCACAAAAACAACATTTGGATTGATATTCGTCAATTCTTCTACCTGGGAATTGCCGAATTTTCCGACCGCAATAATTCCTTCTATTTCATCAGCTGGAATTTCTTTAATATTATTAAAAAAATAAATTTCCGCATTCATATTGAGCTCCTTGCAACGCTGCTCAATTCCAAGCCGGATTGATAAATAATAGAGGTCATTTAACTCTTCTTTTTCTGTATACCAATGAACTACTGCAATCTTTTTTCCGATATGTTTGTTTGTCGACCTTTTGCGATAAGATAATTCCTCAGCCGCTTCAAAAATTTTCTTCTTTGTCGCATCCGCAACCGATAAGCTCGTATCGTAATTCAAAACACGTGATACTGTTGCTGGGGACACTCCTGCTTTTTTTGCTATATCCTTGATTGTTGCCAAAACCTTCACCTTCCCGACGTTCCTGTATGTACTACCATTATATTACCATGATTGATGTGTAATTGTAATACAGAAAGGCGCTGCAAAGCATTCTTCCTGCGATTAAAATGGAAAGTGTTTTTTAAAAATACGGTTTACCATTAGATTCGATGTTTTCAGATGATAACTTCCTTGCCCTAAAGTGAAAGCGCTGAAGTTGAGAGACACTGCTGCCAGGTTGAGAGACGCTCGACCGAAGTTGAGAGACATTGCTGCCAAGTTGAGAGAGAATCGGTCGAAGTTGAGAGACATCGCTGCCAAGTTGAGAGACGCTCGACCGAAGTTGAGAGACAATCCGGTTTATTCTACTTTTCTCTCAACTTCTCGCCTGAGTCTCTCAACCTTTATCCACTTTCTCTCAACTTCGGCTACCCCTTCTCAACTCGGCTGAAGTTGAGAGACAATCGGCCGAAGTTGAGAGAGAATCCGGTTTATTTTACTTTTCTCTCAACTTTTCCTCCGCCTCTCTCAACTTTCCCCCCAACCCTCTCAACTAGTTCTACCCTAGTTTATGCTCATCCCCAAGTTCTACAACTTCCTGCTGATTTCCGTGTTGTTCAAATACAATGATTTCATTTTCTCCTTTTTTCAGCAATGGTCCTGGTATATATAATGTTTTTTGCGGTCCAATTTCCCAGTATCTGCCGAGGTTAAATCCATTAACGAATACTACACCTTTTTTCCAGCCTGGCAGTTCCACGAAGGTATCGCCTATTTCATCCACTTGGAATGTGCCCTTGTAAAATGCAGGTCCCTCACCGGTGCCAGCATCAGCCTCATCAAAGCTTAACTTCTCCAGATTATCAAGTGGTAGTGAATACATCTCCCAATCAAATAGGAACTGGTATGCAAATCGGACGCCCTGGGTAATGCCTTTTGGATCATTCATCAGTGGGCCATAATTGATGCGACCCATATTTTCCACTAAAATATCAAGCTGAATGCCTTCCTCTGGCACCTCAATCATTACTTTATCGTTATCCCAACGATCAATGACGCCTTTGTATTCCTTATTTACAAAGATAAGTGCGCGGTCGCGGACCTCCTGGATGGTTAATGCTGCTTCAGCGTGTGGGCCTTTGAGAAATGTCCGGTATAAAACAAATCCATAATCCTGCCCAAGCTTTTCCATCGTTTCCGGGTTTGCTTTCTGAACTGGTGCGCTAATCTGCTCCAGTGCATCAAACAGATTAACCGATTGCTTTAGGGAAACTTCACCATAATTCTTTTTCGGAATTGGTTCTGGCAGCACAAGCTCACCAATGTCCTTGTGCTTGGCAATCGCATCACGAACCAAATGGAATTTCGGTGTGAGATCACCTGTCTCACTGATCGGACAGTCATAATCATAGCTGGTAACAGTTGGTTCATATTTTTTCCCATGATTTGCCCCATTGTAAAAGCCAAAATTCGTACCGCCATGGAACATGTAAAAATTGACAGAGTCGCCACGCGAAAGCATTTTTTCGAAAGTATCGGCAGCGTCCTGTGGATCACGCTCATGATGCTCCTCACCCCAGTGGTCAAACCAGCCATTCCAGTATTCCATGACAAAATTCGGTGTGTTCGGGAAGTGTTCCTGCAGCTTGGCAAAGGATTGCTCCGGGCGTGAGCCGAAATTAACCGTTGCATAAACGTCCTCCACTGTACCGCCTTCAAGCATCAAATCTGTCGGGCCATCTGAAGTGAACAGCAGTACATCGACACCACGTTTCAGCATGCCATCCTTTATATGATTCAGATATTTTTTGTCATTTCCGTAGCTTCCATATTCATTTTCAATTTGCATCGCGATAATTGGACCACCATTTGTTTGCTGCAATGGCGTTAATTTTTCCAGCAGAACATCATAATAATTATCTACTTTTTCCAGATAAGGTTCGTAATGAGAACGGATTTTCATATTGCTGTCAGCAAGCAGCCATGATGGAAGTCCACCGAATTCCCACTCTGCGCAAATATATGGGCTTGGACGTGCAATTACATGCAATCCCACACGCTGGGCGGTACGGATAAACTCCTCCACATTGGCAATGCCTTCAAAATTAAATTGTCCCTCTTTCGGTTCATGCAGATTCCATGGAATGTATGTCTCCACCGTATTGAATCCGCAGGCTTTCAGCTTCAGCAGGCGGTCTTCCCAGTATTCCGGGACAACCCGGTAATAATGGATAGCACCTGAGATAATTTGAATGGGTTCATTGTTTAAATGTAATTCATTTCCCTGGACTTTCAGTTTCGTCAATCAACACAGCTCCTTTTATTTCTAGGCTCTTTTTGTAAACTTTGGGACTGCACTTCGTTCGCCCCATCGAAACCATTTGTTGCTTTTTTTACTTTCGTAGTTTCTATAAAATGCGAAGTAACTTTTAATTATAGTATGTGCTAAATCTAGCGCTACGGAAACACACTTCGCTTTCCGCGGGCGGCTGATGAGCCTCCTCGAGCTGACGCTCTCCGGGTCTCATCTAGGCCTTTCCTCCCGCAGGAGTCTTCGTGTGTTTCCTCCGCTGGCAATATGCTTTCAACTTCAAAAAGTGATCTGCCACTTAATTGAATCAAACAAGTGATATCCTCTTTTATGGCGGTTGATTGGAGCGTAGGGCAGTCGACTCCTGCGGGAATAGCACGTGTCCGAAGACCCCGCAGAGTGGTTTTCTCGAGGAGGCTGAGGCCGTGCCCGCGGAAAGCGACTGCCCGAAGCGGAAATCAACACAGCAGTTACGTCGCATTTTATATCAACTATGGTGCAGAGTAATTAAGTTTTTGTTTAAATGCTGTTTTCTATATTGTCGCTCTTTTGCCACTGCTAATAAGCATATTGTCAAAAAAAAATCTTTCTTTTAATTGAGAAAGCATTTATCTGATAAAATGCCAGCTTCTTACACTTCCTCTTTCACAAAACTATTATAATACGAATCTAATTCAATTGATTCACCCTTATTCAAACGTGATTCCTCTGCGGCAAATGCCATTAGATGACTTCTTAGTGATACGGAAGCAGATGACAAACTGTCCTGTTTTCCATAATTATCGATATCACGAAGGAAGGTACGGACAATCGCATTGTCTCCGCCGCCATGTCCGCCAACCGGGCGATTGAAATTAATAACTGTTTCATGCTTGGTCAGAAAATCAAAAATGGAAATACTGTTTTCTGCCATATTACCGCGGATTTCTCCTTTAGTTCCCATAATCTGCACCATACGGGTCTGTTCACGGGTAAAGCCGGACATGCTGAAGGTTGCGGTTGCACCATCTTCAAATTCCATGTTTACCACCTGATGATCTACAACATTGTTGTCAGATTGGTAGACACATTTTCCGTAATCCGTTTCTTGCAATGCTTTAATAATTCCTTCACGGGAATCGTCTTCTGTAAACTTTCTTGCCCAGCCTTTTCCTTCGCCCAGATAATAGCGGCCAGCATGGAAAGGACATTCCAATTCTGCCGGACAGCCATCCAGACATCTTTTCGGTGCCCCTTTAGGAGTATTTTCCTCCCGAAAATGCATTAGTGAGCCATAGGAGCTGACCCGTGTACATTTTTTATCCATGACAAAGCTGAGAATGTCCATGTCATGACAGGATTTCTGCAAAATCATTGGACTCGATTTTTCCTTATTGCTCCAATTTCCACGTACAAAACTGTGAGACATATGCATGATTTCCACATTTTCATTCAATTGAATGGAGGCAACATCACCAATTGTTCCCTCTTCAATCACTTTTTTGATTGTCGACCAGAATTGTGTGTAACGAAGCACGTGGCAGATTGTCAGCTGACGGTTATATTTCTTCGCTGCCCGTTCCATTTCGATACATTCTGCCGGATCTGGTGACATCGGTTTCTCAAGCAATACATGATAGCCAGATTCCAATGCTTTCATCGTTGGTGCAAAATGGTGTCTGTCCATTGTGCATACGATGGCGATATCTGCCATTTTCCCCTGCGCGAGCAAATCCTCCCAGGAGTCATAGCAATTTTCTGTCGGAATGTTGTGTGCCTCGAAAATTCTCCTTCTTCTTTCTTTATTCGGTTCCGCTACCGCAACAATCTCTAATTCATTCGGATATTCCAGTGCATACGGTGCATATGCTCTTGCACCACGGTCCCCAGCACCAATTAAAATCGCTGTTTTTGGCTGCATGATTTTTCTCTCCTGTCCGTGTTTATTAAAAATCTTTTCTTATTTTTATTCAAAAGTTAAACCCTCTGTACTCTTTGTTGGTTGTATCAGTTTATAGATTACTAGTTAAAAACCCACTACCCTTCCCCATAAACCCTGCGCCAACAAGACCTGAATTCTCTTTAAAATGACTTGCATGCATATGTTGAAGCACATGCTGCTGCTCGGGTATCAGAAAACGCATGAGTTCCTTTTTTACCAGATCCAGCAAATAAGGCTGCTTATTTATAACCCCGCCACCCAATATGATTTTCTGAGGATCCAATAAACAAATAATTGAATAAATTCCATGTGCTAGGGATTCTACCACTTCCCCAATAAGACTTCTCGCTGTCTCATTTCCTTTTTGATATTCCAAAAATACTTCCTCTGTCGTTATATCTGATTTATTGAAATGTTTAATGGCAAGCTCTTGAATGGCTGTTCCTGATGCGGACTTTTCCAGAATATTGACTCCTCCCGGTGATGATTTTGCCAAAACCGGAAGCAGTCCTATTTCACCTGCAAATCCAGTGCCTCTGAGAAATTTGCCATGCTGGATAATTGAGCAGGAAATTCCTGTGCTGACAGTTAGATAGACAAATGTATCCTCATCACTTGCATCCATAGCCTGCCACTCCGCAAATGCTGCCATATAAACATCATTTTCAATCGCAACATTCGGAAAAGGAAAATGTTCCTGCAGGCGTGCGACCAACGGAAAATTCCTCCACGGTAAATTGTTTTGAAAAACTGCGATACCATTTTCCCTGTCTACTTTTCCAGGAACGCCAACCCCCATTCCTGCAATCGCTTCATAGGGGATTTCAGATTCTGCAAGCAGATTTTCAATACATACAAGAACCTGCCTAAACATTGTTTCTTTATCCCGCGTATTGCTTGGAATCTCCTTACGATGGAGAATTTCCTCATACTCGTCAATGATTACTGCAGCAACCTTTGTCCCACCAATATCAACACCTATTGTATATGCCATTTAATCACCACTATCCCTATATGATTTAGTTACTTGATTTTCTCTTTTATACTTAGCTCTGTAATTTTCTTATTTATTTTTTCTCTAATAATTAAAAGCCATCTGCTGTCATGAGGGTATTCCGTAAACGTTAAAGACTGCGCTAGTGAAGACTCGATAATTTCCAGAACCTGTTCTCTTCCAGCAAGTTTTTCCAATAACTGTAAAGCTCGCAAATCCTGCAGCGCCTCGTAGAACACTTCCATTCGGATTGATTCAATCGGTCCTTCCTCACCGGGGTATACGAGAAAAGCATCTCCGGACGGAAAGGCCAAATCTGCATCGGTTACATGGAATGGATCAATCTGCCTTTTTGACAGCTGAGAATTCCAAAAGTTATAGCCCCAGTGCAGAAAACCAGTTATATTAAATTTATAAAACTGAATTCCACTGATTCGATTTCGAGCAGATGGAAACGCAAAAAATCGATTGGACACCTTTTGGTTCTGTGCACAGCAATAATATGTCCACAAGTCCGGGACATCATTTTCAATAAATGATCCGATATGATCATTGGCCGGAATCGGATTTTTCACAAGCCCTTTTTCATAAAATTGATAGTCTGATAATGCATCAATTATAGGAAATTCAGAAAGATAATGGTGAATGATTTCACTTGCCTGCTTATAGGAATCCAGATTACTCAGATTCGGTTCATCGGATACATGAAAGTAGACTGATTCTTCCAGTCTCTGCTCCTTGATATAATCAATCAGTGCCGGCAAAAACTCAGCAAGAAATGCTTTGTATTCTTCACCAGCCGCATCCGTTTCCCAACCGAAAATCTTACTTGTTTCGCCATTTTCAGATGCGATGATTTTAGGCGCATGATTTGCACCCCATTGTGTAAAAAGATGGGAAAACTCGATGTATTTGATGCCTCTTTCTGTAGCCATTTCAATCCAGCGGGTTAATTTGTTAAAATCGAACCGATATCCATCCTCGGTTTTCTCCACCTCCACAAGCTGAACCGTTGGGCGTTCTCCACCGACTTCTGTATCAAGCGGCGGTGTGAACAATGGTGTCAGCAGCATATTCATGCCATGCTTTGCAGCTGTTTGGATATAACGATCAATAAGCTGCCAATGCTTCTCACTAAAAACTTCCACATTATACTGGGTTGCCAGGCAGTCACTGTGAAACCAGTGTGTATTAATCAGCTTTTGTTCCGGTAATGCTATTGTTAGTAATTCAAGTTCAAATATTTCCTCCCCAAGCTGTTCTCCTGACTCTGTTTCAAAAATCACTTTGATTGGATAGATCCCTGAAGCCAGCTCCTCATTCAGCTCAACCGTTACCCATGCAGAGCGCCACTGATTGGGTGGTGCAGGCAATTTGCCATTCTCCAATGGATGGAGTGGATCCGGATATAGTCCTGGTGTTGTCCGCAAAACATTTTCATCATGGTCGTGATAGACAGGCAGCTCTGAAGGTACCAGTCCGACTGCCCGTACTTCGACCAAATCACTCAGCTTACCTTCCACCCGAATTTTCACCTTATGCATCCGGCTTTCTTTTTGTCTGTATGCTACTTGAAATGTGTAAGTTTCATTTAAAAAAGCTGATGCTTTCAGAAACGCTTCCTCTTTTAATTCCTCATCTGGAAATACCTTTGCTAGTGAGCTTAAACTGCGTGTTTCAAACATTGCTTCCATCTCTTGAACATTCCTCCTTATTTTTTGCATATTAATTGGGCTTTTGCCACGGGGATCCGTGACTCTCGACTGCCACAGCATTGGGTGGGGATGGTGTTGGAAGTTGAGAGATAACTGCTTGAAGTTGAGAGATAGCTGCCGGAAGTTGAGAGATAACTTCAGAAGTTGAGAGATAACTCTGGAAGTTGAGAGATAACTCTATTTTCCTTTATCTTCTCTCAACTTTAACCTAATGTCTCTCAACTTTTCTTTTTATCTCTCAACTTTTGCCCAATACCTCTCAACTTTCACGACGCTTCTCTCAACTCCAGTAAATACCTCCAAACGAAAGCAGTCACCACTTCCCCAGTAAAAATAGCTTTTTCTATACAACACTATGCTTTCCCTGATCAATTATCATCACCTTGCCGCCAGCACGAATAGATTCTGTAGCCGCGTGTCCTGCAGCTACGCTCATTCGGGCAGCAATTGGGCTTGTTAATGGTTGTTTATTATGAAGTACCAGTGAAATAAAATCATCACAAATACGTGGATCTGCACCGCCATGTGTTCCAGGCATTTTCTTCATTTCATAGGTGATATCACTCATCTCCTGCCTGGAGCCCGACTTTCTTGTTTTTACGTAAATTTTATCATTTACATCATCATTTTCGATTCTTCCTTTTGTACCAATAAATGTGTAGTTACGGGAATAGTCTGGTGTAAAGTGACATTGCATGTAGGATGCTTTAATACCGTTTTCAAGCTCCATGATCAGCATGCTGTTGTCCTCCACATCAATTTCTTCGCGAAAAGCACATTGGGTTAACCGGTTTAGACTGACGTCCGGGCATGTATCTTTGATCTCGCAGTCTGGACAATGGAGGTCATTTGGCATGTTTCCACCATAGTAATCCAGACTTCCAAATGCAGATACCTTCTTCGTATAGCTGCCTGCCAACCAATGAATGATGTCCAGATCATGTGAAGCTTTTTGCAGCAGCAATGATGTCGTGTTTTCAGATTTTCCATGCCAGTCATGGTAATAAAAATATCCACCAAGCCCGACAAAATGCCGAACCCAAACTGCTTTTATGTCCCCAATCACTCCTGAATCGATAATTTTCTTCATCGTCTGGTACATTGACATGTAACGCATATTAAAACCAATCATTAAATGCTTGCCGCACCTTTCAGCTTCTTCCATGATCCGGTCACAGCCCTCAGGCGTTATCGCCAGTGGTTTTTCACAATAAACATGCTTCCCTGCCCGAAGTGCCTGGATCGCATGTTCCTCATGCAAATAATCCGGTGTTAAAATAGCAACAGCATCAATTTCGTCCTTTGCCAGCAGCTCATGATAATCTGTCGTAACATATGCATCCGGATTGATGTCTTTTTTAAATTTTTCCAATGACTCAACAGATACATCCGCTGCAGCAGCGACCACAGATTCCCCATCCGGCTTGTGCCAATATTGCACAATGCTGCTTCTTCCACCAATCCCAATGACACCCATCCTTAATTGATTCATTCTGCAATACCCCTGTCATTAAAAAGTAACTTATACGTCTGTCCTTCATCCATCTCTATCGAAATAAATCCTTTCACCCCTTCGATCGGCCTGTCTTCCTTCCCTTCCACTTGAAGGATGGGAGATGAATCTGTTTTTAATTGAAAGCGATTCGCTGAATTGCAGGTAACTTCCAGTTCACAGACCTGCATCTGATCCCAGGTAATATTTACTTCAAAGCCTCCACGGACACGCACACCAGATAATGACCCTTTCACCCAAGTGGATGGTAATGCAGGCAGTAATTCCACATATCCTTTATGTGATTGGATAACCATTTCAACGACACCAGCGGTATAGCCAAAGTTCCCGTCAATTTGAAATGGAGGATGTGCACCCAATAGATTCGGATACAAACCACCACCAGTCATCGTTTCCTGTTTCGTTTCTGCTAAATTAAATAATTGATGAAGCAGTGCCTGAATTCGTTCGCCGTCACCAATCCGTGCCCAGAGATTAATCTTCCAAGCCAGACTCCAGCCAGTTCCTGCATCACCTCGTCTGTTCAATGTTTGTCTGGCTGCTTCCAGAAAAGGTCCATCTGTCACTTGATTTCCTGGAAAGACTCCATATAAATGCGAAATATGCCGGTGATTGACTTCCATATCCTCGTAATCATTCAGCCATTCCTGTAGCTGACCATATCTTCCTATTTTCAAAGGATGCAGTCGGGCTCTCGCTTCTTTCACCTGTGTCACCAATAACCCATCAATCTGTAAAATTTCCGCTGCACTGAGGTAATTTGTAAACAGATCCCAGATAATCTCCAGATCCATCATGGCACCTTTTGTAACAGATCCTGTCTGACCATCGGCTGCCAAAAAAGAATGTTCTGGTGATGTGGATGGCGATGTAACCAGATAGCCATCCACATCTTCCACAAGCCAATCCAAGCAAAATTGTGCAGCCCCTTTCATCAATGGAAATGCTTCTTTTTCCAGGAACTCCCTATTTTGTGAAAATGTATAGTGCTCCCAAAGATGCCGGCATAGCCACGGTCCTGACATTGGCCAAAAAGCCCAGATTGGATCCCCATGCCGCTCATCTCCGACTGGCTCCGCATGCCGCCATAAATCGGTATTATGGTGTGCCGTCCATCCATGCATTCCAAAACGATCAGAAACCATTTCCCCTCCATTTACGGAAATTTCCTTGATTGCATCCAATAGTGGCTGATGGCATTCAGCCAGATTCGCAACCTCAGCAGGCCAGTAATTCATTTCGGCATTGATATTTAATGTATAATTTGATGACCATGGAGCACGTGTCTGGTTATTCCAGATTCCCTGCAGGTTCGCAGGCTGGGTACCTGCCCGTGAAGATGCAATCATCAAATACCTGCCATATTGGAACAGCAATTCCACCATTCCGAGATCATGGGCACTGAATACTGAAACTCTTTTATCTGTATCAAGAAGTTCATTAACTTCTTCTTTATCCAATGTGAATTCCACACGATTAAAGAGATTCTGATAATCCTGAATATGCTCTTTCTTCAGCTGTTCGTAGGAAATACTCATTGCCTTAGCGAGTATCGTCTCATTTTGATTCTCCAGTGTTTTAAAATCTTTTCCAGGCAGCTGATCAAACCCGTTAAACGATGTAGCCGCTGAAAAATAAATCGTGGCCTTCGTAGCACCCTGAATGGACAGCATTCCATTTTGTGACTCGACATTTCCATCCTCAATGACTGCACCGAGTCTTCCTTCAAAATGAATCGCCTTTGTCATCTCAAAGTCACCATACTGGATTGGCTGTACATTTTCCTGAAAATATACCGGGTCACATTTTTCAGGACATATCCCTTGTAAAATGACTCTTTCATCAGTATCCAATGTCCTGCTTTTTAATAAACTATCCATGGAAATCATCACATTTAACTGTTTTTCCACCGAACTTTCAAGCTTAATGGCTAACACTTGATGTGGATGGGAGATAAATGCCTCACGGGTGTAGTCTGTTTTTCCAATTGTATATCCAACCTTGGAAATTGCCTGTTTAATATCCAATGTCCGTTTATAATCCTTGGCGATATCCCCATGTAGATGGTGGATGATCAGGTTCCCAAGTGGCATATAGGCCTCGCTGTACGGACCAAACATATTCTTCGTTTCATCATCTGCTGCTTCGTATTGCTCTTCATTGATAAGCATTCTCACCTTTTCAAGTGATTCCCTGTTAACATGTACCTTTCTCTCCGGAGGCCCTGACCATAATGTATCTTCATTTAATTGAAACCGGTCCGTCTCCACTCCACCAAAGTGCATCGCCCCAATTCTACCGTTTCCCAGCGGCAGTGCTTCCGTCCATTCATTTGCCGGTTTCTGATAGGATAAAAGATTCATTGAAAAACTCCCATTCTCAGTTTTGTGTTATGGAAAATAGTTATGTAAAACAGCTTGCATGCGAACGTAAACATACATGCAAGCTAACTTTTTTGATCCTAGTTATTCATATATCTCTCATAAGCGCTGTCCTTCACACCCATATATTCTTCCAGACCCATTTGTTCGATGTTTTTCACGTAAGCATCCCATTCGTCAAAAGAAGCATCGCCAGAGATGAACTTATCGCGCATTTCCTCAACATACTTGTCAATATCTGTTCCAACACTTGCTAATGTATCCGTTTCTTCTTTTGTATAGATAAATGCAGACCAAGGTTCTTCAACCAAATCAGGCTTTACTGTTTCTGCAGCCGCTACAGCTTTATCTGACATGGCAGGTCCTTTAAAGTATTTTGCTGAAGTGACAGACGGGAATCCTCCACCCGGGAATGTTAAATATTCTGCCTGTGCCTGTTCGTACGTTAAGCCATCCGGGTTATCTGTAATATGATCCATAAATACAAACTCGCCATCCTCAGTCTCTTCAAAGGTTTCGCCCTCAATTCCCATGAAGAAAAGCTTCATACCCTCGTCACCATAGAAATGATCAATCCATCTCACAGTTGCTGCAGGATTTTCATTTGCACTTGTGATTACAAATGCACCAATATTGAAAGCCGGTGACATTAGAGTTGTAAACTGATTATGACCATTCGGCCCTTCCAATGCAGGCATTCCTGTAAGTACTTCTCCAATATCCTCCCCAAAAATTTCTCCAGGGCTGTACCATACAGTACTGCCATATTTCCCTTCACTCGCATTGGCATGATACTGATCACTTTCAATTGAGAAAATATTTTGTTCGATTAAGCCTTCATTAAATAGTTTATTCATGTACTGAAGCAATTCTTTATATCCTTCCGTTGTTGGAAAGAAACGCAGGTCCCCTGATTCAGGATCCAGATCAATATTTGCATTAGATGTTCCCATATTTGCCACACCAAATGACCCCTGAAGATATGAGAATAACGTGGCAATTCCTGTACCGCCGTATGGAATCTCATCAGCTTCCCCATTTCCATTTGGATCTTCTTCTTTTACAGCTTTCAAATAGTTATAATAGTCTTCCGTCGTTTCTGGCATATCCAGCCCCAATGTGCCCAGCCATTCCTCGTTGATCCATGGAAGCGGACCAATACGGTAGGAAAGCAGTTCCGGTTCAGCCATTTGTGGGAAGGAGTAAATATTACCATCCGGAAAGGTCAGTGCCTTTTTAACGTCCGGATTCTCTTCCATTATCTTTTTCAAATTTGGTGCGTATTGATCGATCAGATCGTTCAACGGGATAAATAAGCCCTGTTGGCCGTATTTCAAAATGTCTGCAACCGGCATACCTGCACTATGAAATGCATCCGGCATATTGCCGCTTGCCAGTGCCAAATTTCGTTTTTCGGATAATGAGGCATGCGGTACCATTTCCCATTCGATGTCAATATTGGTCATTTTTTCATATTCATTAAAAACCATGACATCATTCCAGTCATCTGCAGTCGCCGGTGACTTTCCTGCAAAGAAGTTCAATTTAATCTCATCTTCAACAATCGGCATACCAGTTTCATTCGTGTTATCCTTCGCTTCCTCGCTAACTTCACCACCAGCAGTTTCATCCTTGCTACAGGCTGCAAGCAATAACAGAATCAAAGCACCTAAAATAATTATTAATTTGTTAGTCCTCAATCTATTTCCCTCCTAACAGTTTATAAATTTCCATCCGTAGTTATGTTTTTACAACAAAGACGAATACGCTTTCATTTAATGTGTTTTGGTAAATATTTTACTTAAATATTTTACTTAAATAAAGCCTAACACAATCGCAAAAATCTGTCTATATCAAATTGAGTGAAAATTGATTATAAACAATAATACAGAGACAACAAAATGCCGCCTCTGTATTATCCATTAATTATTTATGACTCATTCCGTAAATTTTGTTGCCCTTTAACGTATGTTCGTGGTTGATATAAATTGCGAAGTAACTTACCGCTACGGAAATACACTACGCTTTCCGCGGGCTCGCGATGAGCCTCCTCGGTCGCAAAGAACGCTCCCTGTGGGGTCTCATCGTCTTCGCTTTCCCGCTGGAGTCTTCGTGTATTTCCTTCGCTAGTATTGCGATTATTACCAATGAACTGCATTAGTATTCAATATATAAAGCATAGAACCACCTCACCAGTTCGGGTGAGCGAAGGGCGGTGACTCCTGCGGGAACAGCACGTGTCTGAAGACCCCGCAGAGTGGTTTTCTCGAGGAGGCTGAAGCCGTGCCCGCGGAAAGCATCCGCCCGGAGCGATCCCGAACGGCGATTATAGAAATTCTATAGCAAACAGTAATTATGTCGCATTCTATAGACTTTGTGTCACAAACAACGATCTTTTAAAATACAGCCTTATTATATAAGACAACTAATTGTCTCCTTTATATCTCCCATAAGCCGCTTTCTGAATTTCCATATAATCTTCCAGTCCCATGTTTTCAATTGTCTCTACATAATTATCCCACTCTGTGAAAGGAACATCACCTGTGATGAATTTATCACGCGTTTCTTCGACGTATTTCTCAATATCAGTCGACAATACAGACAAATTATCACTTTCTTCTAACGTGTAAGTAAATTTCGGCCAAACTTCCTCAATCAGGTAAGGTTTAAGAATTTCTGCAGATTCTAAGGATGACGGAGAGCTTTCTGTCCCCTTAAAAAATTCTTCCTTAACAATCCCCGGATATCCTCCACCAGGCCACGTGACATACTTAGCCAATTCCTGATCCAATGTTAATCCATCAGGACTATTTGTTATTTCGTCGACATACTCGACCGTGCCGTCATCTGTCTCTTCATAGGTTTCTCCCTCTACACCCATGAAAAATAATTTCGAACCTTCATCACCATAAAAATAATCCATCCATCTAACAGTTGCAGCAGGATTTTCATTTTCATTTGTAATCACAAATCCACCCATGCCACCAACAGATGGAGAGATTCCAGTAAATAGCTTATCACCATAAGGACCCTCTAAAGCTACACCCGGCATATATTTTTCCCCTGCATCTCCAGCAAACAACTGTTCCGGACTATTGAAAACCGTGCTGCCATACATGCTCTCTGATGCATTTGCCAGATATTGATCCCATTCAATCGTGAATATATTTTGTTCAATCAATTTCTCTTCATAGAGTTTATTTACAAATTGCAGCATTTCCTTATACTCATCTGTAGTTGGATAAAACCTTACTTCTCCCTTTTCGGGATCCATATCGATAAAGGCATGACCGACTCCTCTATTTCCAATTCCATAGGATCCCTTCAACCAGCTTAATAAACTATTGATGGAAGTTCCACCAAACGGAATTTCATCCGCTTCACCGTTTCCATTCGGATCGTTTTCTTTTACTGCCTTCAGATAGCTATATAAATCCTCTGTAGTTTCTGGTACTTCCATATTCAATTCAGTAAGCCAGTCCTCTCTGACCCATGGCCGTTCACTGATTAAAAGTGATAAAAAGTCCGGCGAATAGATAGTGGGCAATGAGTATATGTTTCCATCCGGAAAAGTAAGTGCCTTTTTAACTTCCGGATATTCTTCAAATAGCTTCTGTAAATTAGGTGCATATTCTTCAATTAAATCATTAAGTGGAATGAATACACCCTGATTGCCATATTTCAAAATATCAATATTGGCAAAAAGACTTGTATGAAAAGCATCAGGCAATGTACCACTAGCTAAAGCTAGATTTCTCTTTTCTTTAAGTGATTCAAATGGCACCATTTCCCATTCAATATCGATACCTGTCATTTCCTCATACGTATTATAAACCAGCACATCATTCCAATCATCAGCAGTTGCAGGGGCTTTCCCCGCAAAGAAATTAAGCTTAATTGGTTCCTCAACAATTGGCATTCCTGATTCATTCGTATTCTTTATTGCGTCTTCACTCTGCTCTGCCTCTCCTGAAGCATCTTCATCACTGCATGCTGCAAGAATCAATATTAATACTGATATAAACAATAAATACAATTTTTTTCGATACAAACATTACCCTCCTAAAAGGAAAAAAGGGTATCACCCTTTTTTCGATTAATTTTCCTGATAACGCTCATACGCTGCAGTTTTAATTTCAAGGTATTCTTCCAGATTCATACTTTTCACTGTCTCTACATACTCATCCCAATTATCCAGCGATTCGTCACCAGAAATAAATTTATCACGCATTTCCTCAACATATTTATCGATATCTGCTCCAAAGCTTGTCAGTTTATCATTTTCTTCTTGTGTATAGTTAAATCCGGGCCAGATTTCTTCTTCCAGATCAGGTGCAAGCAATTCAGCAGCTGCAAGTGCTTTCTCATTGCTTTCTGCTCCTTTAAAATATTTCAAAGAAGTCACAGAAGGGAATCCGCCACCAGGATATGTCAGGTATTTCGCAAGCCCCTGCTCATAAGTCAAGCCTTCTTCACTGTTCATGATGTGATCCATGTATTCAGGCTCGCCTTCCTCATTCAATTCATATGTTTCACCTTCAAGTCCCATGAAGAAGAGTTTTTGTCCTTCGTCCCCATAGAAATGGTCGATCCATCTTACCGTTGCTTCCGGGTTCTTATTTTCGCTGGTAATGATAAAGGAACCTTTATTCAATGCTGCAGAGTATAATGTTGTAAATCCTTTCTCCCCCTCAGGTCCTTCAAGTGCTGGCATACCCTCTAGCACACTGCCTGCCTCTTCACCGAAAATCACTTCCGGTGCATACCAGTTGGTGCTTCCGTAAATGCCTTCACTTGCATTCGCATGATACTGACCGCTTTCAATGGAAAAGATATTTTGTGCAATCAGCCCTTCACTGTATAGCTTGTTCATATACTCAAGCAGCTGTTTATATCCATCGGTGATTGGGAAAAAGCGCATTTCGCCAGTTTCCGAGTCAATATCAATATTTGTATTATTTGCTCCTCTATTGGCTACCCCAAATGCTCCCTGAAGATAGAAGTAAAGAGAGCCGATGCCAGGTCCGCCATATGGGATCTCATCATTTTCGCCATTACCATTTGGATCCTCTGTCTTCACAGCTTTTAAATACTCATAATACTCTTCAGTTGTTTGCGGCATGTCCATTCCAAGCGCATCAAGCCACTCTGTATTGATCCATTGCTTTGGACCCATTCGATAGGAATTGAACTCAGGATCCGACATTTGTGGGAATCCATAGATATTTCCATCTGGAAATGTGATTGCTTTTCTCACATCTGGATTTTCTTCCAGAATCTTTTTGAAATTCGGTGCATATTTATCAATCAGATCATTGAGCGGGATGAAAACTCCCTGACCTCCATATTTCATGATATCCGTTGCTGGCATGACCGCACTGTGGAATGCATCCGGTAGATCTCCGCTTGCAAGTGCAAGGTTTCTTTTTTCTTCAAGGGATGCATGCGGAATCATTTCCCACTGGATATCCATATTGGTCATCTCTTCATATTCATTAAAGATCATAACGTCATTCCAATCATCATTGCTTGCAGGTGACTGTCCCGCAAAAAAGTTCAGCGAAATCTGCTCATCGACAATTGGAAATCCTTCCTCATTTGTATTGTTTTTTGCTTCCTCACTGCCCCCTGCCTCACCCGAAGCCTCATCATCGTTGCTGCAGGCTGCCAGCATTACAATCAATACGATCATTGCAAAAAATAGTAATTTTCTGTTTTTCATATTTAAACCTCCCCTTATGATTTTAGCTATTAAACACGACGAACTTTCCGTTGGACATCACCTCCGAAAATGCACAGTCAATGACTGCGCTTCCATAAATACATGTTACTTTTAGTAAATGTTTTATTAAATAATTTATTTTATTTTACCATAAGTCAGAAAACTTGTCTATTAATTTTGGGCATAAAAAAATAAGGCAACTGATATGCCAGTTGCCCTTCCTCTCTCCGTATTCCCTTTCGACAAGGGAAATATTCGGAGGATAATGAATCCAGTGCAAGTACGGGTACATAAGCACCCCTTAAATAAAGAGTGATATATTTCCAAGATTACTGCGACTTATTAATATTCATGATCATACCATCATAGGCAACATCTATACCGTAGGGTTCAAAAATTTCCACTAATTCGTTATGAAGCAACCCACAATTGTGAGAAAAGTGGGTCGTTACGATTTTTGCATGATCTGTTAATACATTCATTTCTCTAAATACTTTTTGAACCTCAATCACCGTCTCTACACTCATATGGTTGCGGCTAAATTTATTCGAAGTCTTTCCAACTGTGCAATCAAGGATGGTGAGATCAATTGTTTTTCCTTTCAACCAATCCCACGTTTCACCTGGAAACCACCCTGAATCATTTCCATATAATATAGAAGTATTTTCCTTTTCAATAAAAAATAGCAAGCAAGTCTCATTTGGATCGTGATCCGCAAGTAATGGGGTAACTTTCGCCTCCCCAATATTATATGTTTTAAAAGGCTGCAGTTTATTCAGGCGGAATTGTTCACGCCCCCCATTTTCTTCGTGAAAAATCTGTTTGCATTGATAAAGCGCTAGATCACTACCATAAATGTTCAGTGGCCATTCGATACCGTGTGCGTAACCTTCCATACGTGAAATAAGTTCCTTTGCATTCAAGTGATCAAAGTGAGTGTGGGTAATCAATAGATCTTTGACAAGTGACATATCAATCCCATCACGAAGTGCCTGCATGTAAACGTCCGGAGGATAATCTACTTTAAGAACGTCATCCACAATAACAGAGCTTCTCGTACGAATATTTTTCCCGCTCAACTGTTTCGCTTTCGTGCATGCATCACAGTTACAAAAAACATTTGGAAAGCCTTCAGCTGCAGCAGTTCCTAAAAAGTGTATTTTCATTTATACTTCCCCTTCTCGCAATACGTTTTAACTACTTTCAGAGCGTTTGAGTGCTTCCATCAATAGATTAACACTTTAGTAAATACCCTAATGAAATTTATGTTATTTTAGCATAAATCAGAAAACCCGTCTAGATTGATTGGGCAAAGCTATTTTGCATTAGAAAAAGGGCAGCTGAAATACCAGCTGCCCTCTTTTTAAAACCTATTATTATTCGCTTCTATATCTCTCCATAGCCGCTTGCTGAACTTCTAAATATTCATCAAGACCCATCTGTTTAATTGTTTCCACATAATTATCCCATTCTGATAATGGGGCATCACCAGTAATAAATTTATCTCTCATTTCTGCAAGATATTTTTCAATATCTGTTCCAACTGAATTTAATACCTTATTCTCTTCTGCAGTATACGTAAAGTTACTCCAAAGTTCATCGACAATATAAGGCTCTATCTTTTCACCTGCAGCTACAGCTTCCGGTGAACTTTCCGAACCACCGAAATATTCCTGTCTGATAATTCCCGGGGCACTTACTCCAACCCATGTAAGATATTTAGTCATTTCCTGTTCCCTTGTTAAACCTTCAGCACTATCCGTAATATGATCCATATATACAGGCCCATCTTCGGTTTCTTCATAGGTCTCTCCTTCGACACCCATATAATATAGCTTTGCACCTTCATTACTATAAAAATAGTCCATCCATTTCACGGTTGCAACCGGGTTCTCATTCACGTTTGTGATGGAAAATCCGCCCATTGTTGCTAGTGGATGTGTTACTTTGGAAAACATCTGGTCACCATTTGGACCCTTTAGAGCTATCGTGCTTTCAAAATTTTCTCCGGCCTCTCCGAATAATTGTGGTGGCGTATAAAAGACCGTACTGCCATACTTTCCTTCTGCACCATTCGCAAGGTACTGACTATGTTCAATTGAGAAGATATTCTGCTCAATTAACCCCTCTGAATACAATTTATGAAGATATTCCAGCATCTGCTTATATCCATCTGTAATCGCATGCAAACGCACATCGCCTGTCTCTGGATCCTCATCTATCCAACCGCCGCCTTTGTTGCCTATTCCAAAGGATCCATACAAGGATTGAGTTAAATGGTCAATTACATGACCACCATATGGAATTTCATCTGCTTCCCCATTTCCATTCGGATCCTCTGTTTTAACTGCTTTAAGGTATTGATAATATTCCTCTGTTGTCTCAGGCATTTCCATTCCCAGTGTATCAACCCACTCTTTATTGATCCAAAGCATCGAGCCTACCCGAAGTGATGTAAACTCTGGTGAAAAGATATACGGAAATGAGTAAACGTTTCCATCCGGGAAGGTTAACGCCTTTTTAATATCTGGATATTCTTCTAACAGCTTTTGCAGATTTGGTGCGTGTTCCTCAATTAAATCATTGAGTGGAATAAAAACGCCCTGCTCCCCGTATTTATATACATCTGTCACTGGAAGCTGTGCAGCATAGAAGACATCTGGAAGATCCCCACTCGCCAGTGCAAGGTTTCTTTTTTCCTCCAGGGCATCAGGTGTTACTGTGTTCCAGTTGACATCAACATTCGACATTTCCTTGTATGTGTTCCAAATCAGGATATCATTCCAGTCGGATGCATTGGTTGTTGCTGATGTTCCAGCAAAGAAGTCCAGTTTGATTTGTTCATCAACGATAGGAAACCCTGATTCATTAACATTATCCAGATTCTTTTTACTCTCTTCTTCATTTGTTTCTCCAGCTGCATCCTCATCACTGCAAGCAACGAGCAGCATCATAACTGCGATAATGATAAAAAGTAATAATTTTCTGATTTTCAATGGTATACCTCCCTAATTTAAAAACCCCTCTATTTTACTAAAATCTATTCAAACCTATGTGTAATTTAAATCTATTTAAGTCACCTCCTTTTCTCCAGAAAATATCACCGTTTTGTATACGCTTGCATTTTATTTACTATTTACACTATTTTAACATATTAACTCCTACTTTTCTATTAAAATATTAAAATAATATTACTGTTTATAAATTTTATACTAAAATACAATTTTACAAACTATGTTCAAAAAATAAAAGCTCCAATCCACAAGGTAATCCCCCACGGATTGGAGCTTTTAATTTCTACTTATTAATTTTCCAGATATCTCTCATATGCTGCCTGCTGTACGCCCATATATTCTTCAAATCCCATGCTCTTAAGCGTTTCCACATAATTATCCCATTCAGATAAAGGAACGTCACCAGTAATAAATTTATCCTGCATTTCTCCGACATATTTTGTAATGTCGGTTCCAATACTTGATAATACCCGGTTCTCTTCATTTGTGAAAATGAATGCAGGCCATGTTTCCTCTATTAAATTCGGATTTAGTGTTTCAGCTGCTGCCAATGATTGCTCTGAACTTTCTGCACCATTAAAGAATTGTTCAGTCGTCATGCTTGGATAGCCACCACCAAACCATGTTAGGTATTTAGCTGCCTCTTGTTCGAAAGTCAAACCCTCATCACTTTCCGTAATGTGGTCCATATATACATATTCGCCATCTTCCGTTTCTTCAAATGTCTCACCTTCAATTCCCATGAAGAATAATTTCATACCTTCTTCCCCGTAGAAATGATCGATCCAGCGAATGGTCGCTGCCGGATTTTCATTTTCATTGGTAATTATAAATGATCCCACGTTTGTGATTGGTGATATAAAACGGGAGAACTGTTTGTCCCCATCAGGTCCTTCCAATGCAGGGATTCCAGTGAAGGCTCCACCAGCCTCTTTCCCAAAAATATCGACAGGGCTAAACCAGTTGGTCGCACCATACAGACCTTCCGTAGCATTGGCCAGGTACTGACTCATTTCCATTGTAAAGATATTCTGTTCGAGAAGACCTTCTGAATAAAGTTTGTTCATATACTCCAGCATTTGCTTATAACCATCGGAAAGCGGCCAGAATCTAAGCTCATCACTCCCGGGTTCTGCATCGATATATCCTGTGGATGGGCCTCTGTTCCCAACACCAAAGGATCCTTTCAAATAATCTATCAGCCAGCCAGTATGTGGTCCACCGAGTGGAATTTCATCAGCTTCCCCGTTTCCATTCGGATCCTCTTCTTTTACTGCTTTTAAATAATCATAAAATTCCTCTGTTGTCTGCGGCATATCCATTCCAAGCGCATCCAGCCACTCCTGGTTGATCCAAGGCTTTGCACCCATGCGCATGGAAATAAACTCAGGCTCAAAGATGGTAGGTAAGGAATAGATATTGCCATCCGGGAACGTGATTCCTTTTTTAATATCCGGATTTTCCTCCAAGAATTTTTTCAGATTTGGTGCATGTTCCTCAATCAAATCGTTTAATGAGATAAATACACCCTGTTCACCATATTTTAAAATATCCGATGTTGGCATCCAGGTACTATGAAAAGCATCTGGGAGTGTTCCACTTGCAAGAGCAAGATTCCTTTTTTCTTCCAGTGAGTTTAACGGGACCATTTCCCAATTGACATCAATATTCGTCATGTCTTCATATTCATTGAAAATCATGACATCATTCCAGTCATCATTCGATGGTGCCGTTTTTCCAGCAAAGATATCAAGTGTAATTTCCTCTTTAACAATTGGAAACTGCTCATCATTCAAATTTTCCTTCGCTGCCTCACTTGATTCTGCATTTCCAGCAGAATCATTATCACTACATGCTGCTAATATCGTTACCAATATAATCATCGTCATTAATAGTAACTTTTTTAGTTTCATCAGCTCACCCCTTCTATCTGTCTGGTTTTTGTGTTTTTTATTCTATTTGGTTTCTTGCTGGATTTTATAATTTGTAACTGGTCTATCACGCTTGTAATGTCTAAGAGTTTCTGAAGTTGAGATAGTGGGTTGGACTTGAGAGAGAGCCTCCTGGAGTTGAGAGATACTCTTCCGAAGTTGAGAGATAGGCGGGTTTTACCACGTTGTCTCTCAACTTTACTTAGTTGTCTCTCAAGTTAGCGCTACCCTTTCTCAACTTTCCACTGTTATCTCTCAAGTTCGTGCGGCAGTCTCCCATGTTAGCGCTACCCTCTTTCAATCTACAACACGAGCAGCACATTCCCGCCCAAAACACTATCTCACATCATACTCTACTCACCCAAACTACGTTTCCCAAGCTCAACCGCTGATACTGGGCCGTCTGAAAATGGTACTAAATGAAAATCAAAAGTAAAGTCTTCCGTTTTCAGCTTGTATTCTTCCTGTACATCCGGTCCACAGCTTGCTGACCCGATGCCATGCTGCTTATAATCCAAATGCAGATAAACTTCTTCTTTTTTCTCCAGCTCATAGGTATGCTGAGCTTCATCCAAATTCTCAACCGTATAGTGATGTGCACTGAAGTCAAAATTCTCAGAGCCGGATACGAATATGCCTGCACCGCGCTTATTGGTAATCGCTGCCCATTTCGTATCTGTCCGGTTTCCATTCTCCTGTGGGAAAATATAATTTGTAAATAATTCATCCACTGTTTTTCGATAAACACCGAAGCGATTGGCAATTTTGGTATCCGCATAGGACTCGCCTGTGCCTCGGCCATACCAGGTAACCTGATCCAGCTTTTCAGGAAGCGTTAGCCCAAGACCAATTCGAGGCAGCGTTTCTGGTGCATTATCAGTAGGTTTTCCATTTACACTTACAGAAACCTCACCATTTCCGGAAATTTTATAGCTTTGTTTAACCTCAATTCCCCATGCAATCATTGGTGGGGCAATTCTTCCCTGTACTTCAACAGTTACGGATTTCTTATCTTCGGCAAGCTGCCATTCCACTTTATCAATTCTGTGCTGAAGCCAGTGAACCCCATGCTGCTTCCACATTCCTGCAGAGCGGTGGTCATTGTTCGTCATAGCTCGCCAAAATTCAAGCTTCGGCCCACCTTTAATCAGATCTTCACCTTCGTATTTCCATGCTTCCATTTGTCCAGTTACTTTATTGAAGGCTATTTCAAAATTTACTCCCTCGATTGTAAGTGAAGAATCTTCCTTTACGGAAATAGGGTGAACCTTGGAATGAAAAATTTGCTCACTCCGCTTCTGTGGGAGTTCAAATTGTGCCCAAGCTACTTCAAACCCTGCCTTGGCCCAGTTCGTATCTTCAGCTAAAAGAAATGCTATATTCAACCAGTAATCCGTATTTGGCTCCAGTCTCTCTGGCAACTCGTATGGAATCGTTAATTCCTCTGAAGTGCCTTCCTTAATCCCATCAAGTGAATACTTGCCACTTTGAATAATCTGGCCATTTGCTTCAATGTTCCAAGCTAATGTTAAATGATCAAGTGGAATGAAATCATAGCGATTTGTCACCGTAATTTTCCCAGCTTTTAAATCTGCTGCCTCGACCTTAACTGGCTCCACTGCCTTTTTATGTTCATAATAGCCCGGTGATGGTGTACGGTCTGGTGAAACAAGCCCATCAATGACAAAGTTATAGTCATTCGGCTGATCCCCAAAATCACCACCATAAGCAAAATACGCTTCGCCATTCTCGGTAAATTGACGCAGACCATGATCCGCCCATTCCCAGACAAATCCGCCCTGGAGCCGTTTGTGTTTATAAAAGGTTTCCCAATATTCCTTTAAACTTCCCGGACCATTTCCCATCGCATGGGCATATTCACTGAGAATATGCGGTCTTGTCAGGTGTGTGTATTCACCGATTTTATCCAGTATTGGTATATCCGTGTACATGGTTGCATTCACATGGGAAAAGACAGAATCCTTATCATGTTCTCCAGCCCTGAAATGTTCCCTGCTTTCCCCTTCATGGTGGATGAGTCTTGTTGGATCTCTTTCCATTGCCCAATTTGCCATGGCCTCCTGATTTATCCCATTACCTGACTCATTTCCGAGGGACCATATCACAATGGATGGATGATTTTTATCGCGATCGACCATTCGCTCCATTCTGTCAACATAGGCTGCCTGCCACTCTGGATCGTTGCTGAGCCGGTTAATATCTCCAATTGTTTCAAAGCCATGGGTTTCCAGGTCAGCCTCGTCAATAACATAAAGCCCAATTTCATCACAGATATCATAAAATCTGGATTCATTCGGATAATGTGCTGATCTCACTGCATTAAAGTTACCTTGTTTGATCAGCTTAATATCTTCAACCATATTTTCATATGGCACTGCTCGTCCAAAATCAGGATGGTTATCATGGCGGTTGACTCCTTTAAATTTGATAGCCTCACCATTGATAAGCACAAGTCCACCTTTTAGCTCCACTGATCGAAAACCGACCTTTTGTGCAATAACTTCGGAAATATTACCTTTTTCATCCGTTAGTTTTAATAAAACATGATACAGATATGGAGACTCTGCTGACCATTTCTTTGGATTTGTGACAGGCGCTTCAATTGTCAGAAGTCCATCTGTGGAGAGGGCTTCTCTCCCTGCAATTTCTTCTACTGGCTTTTTGAGGTGATCCAGCAGCTGATACTCCACTTTCTGGTCCCCCGCAATTTCTCCTGAGACTTCCACATCCATTTTCAATAAAGCATTCTCATAATTCTCATCTAAATCTGTTCGGATAAAAATATCCCTTATATGTACATTCGGTCTTGCAATTAAGTAAACATCACGGAAAATACCACTTAGCCACCACATATCCTGATCTTCAATGTAAGTAGAATCAGACCATTTATATACACGAACTGCCAGACGATTTTCCCCTGGATGGATCAACTTTGTAATATTAAATTCTGCAGGTACCCTACTGCCCTTACTAAAGCCTACTTCCACACCATTTACCCAAAGATGGAAGCAGTTGTCTACACCTTCAAAGCCTAAATAAATTTCTTCCTCCTGCCAGTCCTCCGGAATATAAAAATCCCTCTGATAGGATCCAGTAGGGTTTTCTGTTGGCACATGTGGCGGATCTACTGGAAATGGGTAATTCACATTGGTATAATGCGGTTTGTCATAGCCCTGTAGCTGCCAGTGATGCGGAACCTCAATTAGGTCCCAATTACTAGTGTCATAGTCTTCCTTATAAAAATCAGCAGGTGCTGTTTCCGGATTTTCTGCATAATTAAATTTCCATTTCCCATTCAAAAGCTTAAATCGATCAGAATTCCCTCGTTCATAAGACAACGCACTCGATTCATTTGGATATGGAATAAAGTAAGAACGGCTTTTTTCCCGGTTTCTCTGCAGAACATCCAGAGATTTCCAGTCTGGTATACTCATATTCTATCTATCTCCTTTAATTAATTTTTCATTTCATATAAATCGCTCTAAATTTTGGGAATTTTGCTAGAAGCCTTTTTCTATCAGTCAAGCCTCTGCCTTTTCAAATTTAGCGAATGTCAGTGATGCTCCCCACATTAAAATGAATGCTGTCACACTGCCCCCAAAGAAAAACAGCAGTCCGGGCATGACTTTAAATGTAACTAAATTCAGTGCTGCCACTGCAATCAATAGAAATATAGTTAAAATCGGGTGCATTATTCCAACAACGAAAGGCCATTTAAAATACTGTGTGAATTTCAGCTTAAAATGAACAAAGATTGGAAAGAAGTAGGCCACTATAATCGCATATAGAATTGCTTGTGCGATCACCCCAAAACTTGCTATATAATAAGCAGTTGACACCTGTGTTCTGAGGATCTGAAATTCAATTGTCAGCAAATAACCTACCCCAAATAATATAATTCCAATTACATTCGATCTTAAAAATTCATCACGATATACTTTCCAAAAGGTTGGGAAAATGGGTGCATCTTCCTCGCCTCTCACCCATTTTCGTACAACCCCAAACATTGCCGTAGTTGCCGGCATGAATCCAAATAACACCAATCCAAGTAAAGTAAATGCAACCCACAACAGATTTACATAGGCAAATCTCGTAACCCATTCCATAATACGATAAAATCCGTTTGCTATACCTTGCATGATGACTCCTCCTGATTGGTAGTTTTTTCTTTTATACTTTCTACTTGTTCCACAGCAATACTTCCATCAGACATCCTGATTGCTGGCTGATAGAAATACAAGCTGGAAAATAATAGCGCTAGTTTGAGAGATTTTTGGGTGATGTTGAGAGATAATGTCGCTTAGTTGAGATATTATCGGTTGAAGTTGAGAGAAAACCATAGAAAGTTGAGAGAGAATCAGGTTTATGCTGGATGTCTCTCAACTTTACAGTACATTCTCTCAACTTTTAACAAGCTTCTCTCAACTTCACAGTGCTATGTCTCAACTTTTAGCCGACTTCTCTCAACTACACCAAGATGAAATTCTTTTTTGGCAGTTAGGAAAGTATAAAATACTTCCCTACTGCATAAGTGCAAGCTATGAGCATTTGCCCAAAATCTTGGCAAACGCCAAGTTTTCTAAAATAAAACTTTTATTAATTACTCTTTAACTGATCCGATTAAAACACCTTTAACAAAGAATCTTTGCAAGAACGGGTAGATAATAAGCAGCGGCAGCGTAGAAATGATGATTACCGCATATTTCACCTGTGCAGCAAGCTTGACCTGTTCCACAAATGAACCTGCAGATCCAGCTGGTCCACCTGCACCGCCTCCACCACCAGCACTGGCACTTGCTTCATTGACAATCAAGATTTCTCGAAGTATCAACTGTAATGGATATAAATTCTCATCTGATAAATAAATCAGTGCTGAGAAATACTGATTCCATAAACCAACGGCATGGAATAATGCCATAACAGCGATAATCGGCATGGATAGTGGCAATACGACCCTAATAAATATCTTAAAGTCGGATGCACCATCAATTTTCGATGCCTCTACTAGCTGATCCGGAATACTTTGCTGGAAGAATGCTCTTGCAACTAGAACCGACCATGCCCCAACAAGTCCCGGAATGACGATCGCCCACATTGTATCAAGCATTCCTAGTCCTTTAACGACAAGGTATGTTGGGATCATTCCACCATTAAATAGCATTGTGAAGAGAATGAACCACATGATGAGCACTTTCCCTTTCAGTTCCTTTCGCGACAGTGCATAAGCGCACGGCAGCAAGACCAACAAATGAAGGGTTGTACCGACAATGGTATAGAAAATAGTGTTTCTGTAACCAAGCCAGATTGCGTCATTTTCAAGCACGAGCTTAAAGCCATCAAATGTGATATCAACCGGCCACAGCCACATCCTTCCAGTACTGACCGCACTTGGATCACTGATGGATGCACTGACGACAAAAATCAGCGGATATAATATAACAATAGTAATAATCGCGACAAGTATCTTGTTTATGATATCGAATGCCTTATCTGACAAACCAAATTTTTTCATGTTGATCCTCCCTTACCATAAGCTATTCTCACTTGTTTTTCTTGCAATCCAGTTCACAGTAACAAGTAAAATTATGTTCAGCGCAGATTCGAACAAACCGATTGCTGAAGCAAAACTGTACTGCCCTTCCAAGAGACCTGTTTCATATACAAATGTTGCGATGATGTCAGATGTCTCTGAGTTTAAAGAGTTCTGCAAAAGTAAAACTTTTTCAAAACCGATAGCCATAAAGTTTCCGATATTCAGAATGAACAATACAACTACAGTAGGAAGGATGGACGGAATATTAATATGCATAATCCGCTGTATTCTTGATGCTCCATCCACTTTCGCTGCTTCATGAAGCTCGGGATTAACCCCTGCCAAAGCAGCCAGGTAAATAATCGTACCCCAACCGAGCGCCTGCCATTGTCCCGACCAGACAAATATATGACGGAACCAGTCCGGGTCAGTAAGAAATGGTACAGATTCTCCGCCCACCCAAACGATTGCGTTGTTCACTAACCCAGTAATCGGATCCAAGAATGCAAGAATCATCCCTACCAGAACAACTACTGAAATAAAATGCGGCGCATATGTAAGCGTCTGTGACCATTTTTTAAATGGGCCGTTTTTAAGCTCATTAAGCATAAGTGCGAATATAATAGGAAGTGGAAACAATGCCAGTTCATATATATTCAAAATTAATGTGTTCTTTAATATCCGAAAGAAATAATAGGAATCGAAAAATCGTTCAAAGTGATCGAAGCCTATCCACGGACTGCCCCAAATCCCCATTGTTGCAAAGAAATCCTTAAACGCAATTTGCACCCCATACATGGGAATATAGTGAAGTATAAAAAAGAAACTCAATGCCGGCAAAAGGAAAGCATATAACTGCCAATTTTGGCTGAAATTCTTTTTAAAATCCTTAAATTTAGTCTTTGGCTTTTTTGGTTTATCCGGTTTCTTTAAAGCCTTCTTCTTATCATCCAATGGAACAAATTCTTCCACTTTCTCCTGTCGAACTCCCATACTCTGCCTCCTTTTGAATACCAAAAATGAATAGAAGAACAATTTCATCCCTGCATTCAGTTTTTCATCCCTCGTTTTACCAAAATAGTTTATTTTCAAAATTTTAAGCTTATACAACCACCTTCTAAAATGATCTTGCAATCACCTCCAGCAATCTATTTTTCCGCATTTGACTTGAATCCGCTTTCATGTGAATTATAAAAAAGCTGCATGGAAATTTTAAATCTTAGTTAAATTAATTAATTATTATAATATACACGTTTTTTCAGAATGTCAATGACAGAATATTACTTTTTTCGCGGTAGCCGACTTTTTATTCTGTAAATCACTAACAAAGCAATAAAATTAAACTTTTTCATAATTCCAACAAAAATAGTATTGATTAATAAATAAATTCGTAGTAAACTTAATTAAGTTAATTAATAAACTAGTTGTTATTTTTTTACTATCACTAAAGATATAAGAGATGACGTAATTATTTTCTGCTAAAGGTATTTGCTATAATCGCCGTACGGGATCGCTCCGGGCGGATGCTTTCCGCGGGCACGGCTTCAGCCTCCTCGAGAAAACCACTCTGCGGGGTCTTCAGACACGTGCTGTTCCCGCAGGAGTCACCGCCCTTCGCTCACCCGAACTGGTGAGTGGTTCAATGTTTTGAATATTGATTACTAATGCAATTCATCAGCAGTAACCGGAATCCCAGCGGAGGAAATTTACGAAGACTCCTGCGGGAGGAAAGGCATAGGTGAGACCCCGCAGTGCGTAGCACGAGGAGGCTCACCAGCCGCCCGCGGAAAGCGTAGTATATTTCCAGAGCGAATTCTTGCTCTCAATCAGCGTTTGCAAATGATTTTCACTACGTCGCATTTTAAATCAATTAAGAACACTTACAGAAGCAATTATTCAATTTTCTAATACAATTAATAAACAAAAAATTCAGGAGGTAATTATGAACCAATCGGAATTAATCAACAAATTTCAATCAGTTTTCGATGTAAGCGATTGCCCAGGTGTTTTCTTTGCACCAGGACGAATCAATTTAATCGGGGAGCACACGGACTACAATGGCGGACATGTGTTTCCGGCTTCCATCTCATTTGGGACTTATGCACTTGGGCGAAAGCGATCCGATCAGCTTCTAAGGCTTTACTCAGTTAATTTCCCTAAAAACGGCATTATCGAATGCGATCTTACCAATCTGGACTATGACGACCAGCACAATTGGGCAAATTATCCAAAGGGAATGATTCAATTTATTCAGGAAGCAGGGTATTCTGTCGAGACAGGTGCAGATATTTTATTTTATGGAAATATCCCTAACAGTGCTGGCCTCTCCTCTTCTGCTTCGATAGAAATCGTAACCGGAGTTCTGCTGGAAGGGCTTTATAATTTTGATATTGACCGGATGGACCTTATCAAGCTCGGCCAGAAGGTGGAAAACGAATACCTTGGTATCAATAGTGGCATTATGGATCAATTTGCTGTTGGTAAAGGAAAAAAAGAGCATGCCATTCTATTAAACTGCGAAACACTGGATTATGAATATGCTCCAATTAAACTAGGAAATTATAAAATTATCATTATCAATACGAATAAGCAGCGCACATTGGCAGGCTCCAAATACAATGAACGCCGTTATCAGTGTGAACAGGCATTGAAGGATTTACAGGCCGAACTTCCAATCAATAACCTCTCTGAATTAACAGTGGAAGAATTCGAGAAAAATAAACAATTAATTACCAATCCTGTCCACCAGAAGCGGGCAAAGCATGCTGTTTATGAAAATGCACGTACAATCAAAGCACTTGAAAAGCTGAAACAGGATGATTTAACGTCATTTGGAAAACTCATGAATGAATCCCATATTTCATTAATGCAGGATTATGAAGTTACTGGCAAGGAGCTTGATACCATTGTCTATGCGGCCTGGGAACAGGATGGTGTGCTAGGTGCCCGAATGACCGGCGCGGGATTCGGCGGCTGTGCCATTGCAATCGTAGATAAAGATAAAGTAAATACATTTAAGGAAAACGTAAACCGTATCTATTTGGAGAAAATCGGCCATGAACCAATTTTTTACACTGCAGAAATTGGAGATGGAGCCAAACAAATAACGGAAGGAGTGCTAAAATGAGTATTCTCGTTTTGGGTGGAGCCGGATATATCGGCTCCCATGCTGTCTATCAGTTAATTGATCAGGGCAAACAGGCTGTCGTCATTGATAATTTGGAAAATGGTCACAGGAAAGCAATTCATCCCGAGGCAGTATTTTATCAGGGAGATATTCGGAATATTGAATTTTTAAGAAATGTGTTCGAGCAAGAATCCATTGATGCCGTACTTCATTTTGCTGCAAATTCGCTTGTTGGTGAATCGATGGAAAAACCGCTCAAGTATTTTGACAACAATGTTTATGGAACGCAGGTGCTGCTGAAAGCAATGGTGGAATTTGGCGTCAATCAAATTGTCTTTTCTTCCACTGCAGCAGTATATGGAGAGCCTGAAGCTATTCCCATCACAGAAGAAATGGCCACAACCACTAAGAATACCTATGGTGAAACTAAATTAACCATGGAAAAACTAATGAAATGGACCGCTCTGGCACATGATGTGAAATATGTTTCGCTCCGCTATTTTAATGTTGCCGGTGCAAGGGAAACTGCTGAAATCGGTGAAGATCATCACCCGGAAACCCATCTCGTTCCAATTATTTTGCAGACAGCACTTGGGCAGCGTGAGCATATCACCATTTTTGGCGAGGATTATGATACACCGGATGGAACCTGTATCCGTGATTATATCCATGTTGAAGATTTAATTCAGGCACATCTGCTTGCACTCGATTATTTGCAAAATGGCGGAAGCAGTGATGTATTCAATCTTGGCAGCAACCAGGGCTTTTCCGTAAAAGAAATGATTGAAGCTGCACGTGAGGTGACAGGCAAGGATATTCCAGCGAAAACAGGTGAGCGCCGTGCGGGAGATCCAAGCACACTCATTGCCAGCTCCGAAAAGGCTGGGGAAATTCTGGGTTGGAAACCAGAACGTACCTCTATCCGAAAAATCATGACAGATGCGTGGAACTGGCATTCCGATCACCCTGATGGCTACGGGAAGGATGTAGATAACGGATGATTTATCAGCATATTTCAAGTTTGATTCAACAGGCAATAGAAGCAGAACTAATTGAACAATCAGATGAGATTTACACTCGGAATCAGGTGATGTGTCTTCTGAAGCTAGAAACTTTTCCGGAGGAGTCTGGAAAGTCTACGGAAGATACCATTCCAAATCTGCTTGAAAAACTTATCGACTTTGCCATAGAGGATGACGTGATCGAAAATGTTCTTGATGAAAAGGAAATTTTATCTGCATCTATTATGAATTGCTTTGTGCCCCGCCCATCAGCAGTAACGAAAGCTTTTTATGAAAAATATGAGCAATCCCCTGAGGCAGCAACAAATTACTTTTACAATTTAAGCAAAAACAGCAATTATATTCAGATGAACCGTATCCAAAAAAATATACAATTTAAGGCTGACACCAACTATGGCGCTCTGGATATTACCATTAATCTTTCCAAGCCCGAAAAGGACCCAGAACAAATCAAGCGGGAGCGTGAACAACAGCAGCAGCTGCATTATCCGAAATGTCTTCTTTGTGTGGAAAATGAAGGCTATGCTGGAAGAACCGGACATCCGGCACGCGCCAATCATCGGATTATTCCCGTGCCTTTGCATGGTGAGAATTGGTATCTGCAGTACTCCCCTTATGTTTATTATAATGAGCACAGTATTTTGCTGTCCGAGGAACATCGGGACATGAAAATTGTTAAACAAACGTTTGATCAATTGCTCACTTTTGTTGAAAAGTTCCCACATTATTTTATTGGTTCCAATGCGGATCTGCCTATTGTTGGTGGATCCATCCTGACCCATGAGCACTTTCAAGCAGGACATTATGAATTTGCAATGACCAATGCCGAAGAGTCTTTTGAATTTTCACTTGAAGGATTCTCCAATGTTTCTGCAGCTGTTTTAAACTGGCCACTATCTGTGATTCGGCTGAATAGCCCGCATATGGATGAACTGGTTGAGACAGCCGATCATATTCTGCAGACATGGAGAAAGTATACAGATCCTGCCGCTGATGTCCAGGCATTTTCCGGAGATACACCACATAATACGATTACCCCCATCGCCCGGATGCGGGATGGTCAATATGAACTGGATCTTGTGCTCAGAAATAATCGGACATCGGATGAGCATCCATTGGGAATTTTCCACCCACATGCAGATGTTCATCATATTAAGAAGGAAAATATTGGTTTAATCGAAGTTATGGGACTTGCAGTTCTTCCCGCAAGATTGAAGGATGAACTTGTAGAAATTGAGAAGTATTTCCTTGGTCAGCCTGCTAATGTGGCTGATTATCATAAGGATTGGGCTGAACAATTAAAGAATGAATATGGCTTTGTCTCTCAGTCCAGTGAAGCTGAGAATATTTTACAAAGAGCATTAGGCAGTAAATTCATAAGGGTTCTTGAAGATGCCGGTGTTTTAAAGGTACAGGCTGCATTTGAACGCTTTATCGAAACATTAAATCAATAGGTGGTGAAAATGATGCAAGTGGAAACAAAGGAACTGAATAAATGGAAGCAATATACGATTACAAATGAGGAAGGAATGTCTGTAAGTTTCCTTAACTATGGTGGAATTATCACTGAAATCCGGACACCTGATCGGGATGGAAGAATTGAAAATATTGTGCTTGGGTTTAAGGATTATGCAGAATATGAGAAAAATCCTGATTATTTTGGTGCACTCATCGGCAGGGTTGCAGGAAGAATTCAGAATGCAACGTTTGAATCGAATGGTGAGCAGCATAAACTGGATAAAAATGAAGGAGAACACCAGTTGCATGGCGGCACAAATGGATTTAACCAGGTTATCTGGGATGGACAGCCTTTTGAAAGCCAAACTGCTGCAGGGGTTAAATTGAGTCATAATAGCCCTGAAGGTGAAGGTGGTTATCCCGGAAACATTGAAGTGGAAGTCACCTATACATTGAATAATGATAATCAGTTTATAATTGATTATGCTGCCACAACTGATAAGACGACTGCTATCGCTCTGACAAACCATTCCTATTTTAATTTAAGCGGGGATCTGAAGGATACAGTTCACAATCATTTTCTGACAATCAACAGTGAGCGATTTGTGGAACTTGATAAGGAACTGATCCCTACCGGAAATTCAATTGATGTCCAGGATAGTCCATTTGATTTTCGAGAAGGACGCTTGCTATCGGATGGGCTTAACGATCAAACGAACCAAAATAAAATTGTTGGAAATGGCTATGATCATTACTTTATTTTTGGAAATAGAAATGAAAACAATGTGGTTGTCGTGGAGGAAAACTCCGGACGTGTCCTGACCATCCAAACAGATCTGCCTGGTATGGTTATGTATACATCCAATACCCTTGACACGGGAATCGAACTTGCAGAAGGTACATCAAAGCCCTATCTCGGTGTTTGCTTTGAAACCCAAGGGTCACCTGCTTCATTAAATCATAAGGGATTTCCGGGAGTGCTGTTGAAAGCTGGCGAAACCTATAAGAAACAAACAATTTTTACATTTGATGCGGAAAATTAAATGTAGAATTTTGTTTTTATTTCCTGGGAATAGCGAAAAATAGTCAAATTTAAAAAGCTAAACAATAAAATTATTGTTTAGCTTTTTATTTTGATTGTAACCAATCCTTTAAGACGCCTGTCTGCTCATTTTCTTTTCCACACTTGTAAATGCTGCATATGCTATTCTCATTAAAAAATAGGCCAGCATACTAAAACCTATGAACGGTAAAAGCACTGGAAACCATGACATCCCAAACCAAAAAGCAATATAGGCAGCTACCATGAGCAGTACATGTAATGGATGTGACACTGCAATGATTCCAGCATGTTTCACAACCTCTGGAACGCTCACATCAAAGTGAACGTAAACCGGAATGATAAATAGCATTGTCATTAAGTATAATAGGGCCAATGTAAATACAATGGCAACTAAAGCAATAGATGCAACACCGCCCAATTGACCGAATAGTTGCAAATAATAATAAATACTTACACCAAGCAGAACCATTCCCCAGCCCAATAAATTCGCTTTTACAAAAGCACTTTTGAATAGATTCAGAAATGTTTTAAATACTGGAAAATCATGTTCCCCTCGTATTTGTTTGCGAATAATTGCGAACATCCCTATTGTTGCCGGAAACAAACCACCAATAACTAACCCAACCAAACAAAATAATATCCAGATTAGCTGAACATGTACCAGTCTCGTTAGCCATTCCATAAATTGCATTAATTTACTATCACTACTAAAAATGCCTGTTTCAGTCATTGGAATCCCCCCTTATTGAACCTTCAATCATGGTGCACTGATTATAGTCTTTTCGTCCATTTACAAGCAATTTGTCTTTCTAGCTCGTTAATGCGAGATAAATACATCTTCCGTGAAACTATATCCGCGAATTTGGCACTTTGGTGCCTCATCTGAAATGTGCTGGACAACATATAGTTCACCATCATCAAATTGAACCCAGCCGGAATATCCATTATCAGCAATAGATGATCTATCGTAATCAATCGGTAATATTCGTACATATTGCTTCTTGCGGTCTGTCTCTACTGCTGTTCCTGCATCCATCCAGGCGGCAAATAAATTTTGCGTTGTACCATAACCAGTTGTTCCACCAGCATAAAGGCGATAAGTTAGCATGATTTTTCCACTTTGCAGCATTCTGGCTACAGGTCTATGACATCCGGGAATTGGTGTACGATACAGCCCCTCCCACGTCTCACCCTGATCTTTGGAAATCGCTTTATAACAGTCCCAGCCTTCACCTGAGTTTTCTCGTAAAAATGCAACCAGAGTTTGATCAGGTAGAGCTAAAATAGACACTTCACACAGATTCAACCCTTTTTCACTAGCCAAGGTAATTGGGCCAGTCCAGTCTTTACCTTGATTATCTGTGTACCAGACCATCTGTTCAAGACAGCCATGATCCTTACTTTTTCGGTGGGTTGACAGCAGCCATCTCCCGGATTCCAGTTCACACAATGTATCTGGAACAATTCCTACAACTGGTGTTTCTATTGGCTCTCCCCATTCATCACCTTTCGCGTCACCGATATACAATTCATTCGTTGCCTCATGGAAGTAGCCTTGCTTTGTATCTTCATTTTCTGGAATTTTATTAATTACCATTACTAATCGATTATCTTTTAATCTTGTAATACTGGGACAATCATAGAAGTAATCTTTATCCCCGGTTCCTTCTGTAAGTGGAATCTTTTTACCCCAAGTTCTTCCGCGATCATCACTTTTTGTGTAAACAATGCGTGTATAGCTTCGGTCAGTATGGCTATTGCACTCCAAAAACACACTGATTAAACGTTCTTTTTCTGTTTTTACAATTGCGGGGAAGGCTTCGTATATATGATCATCCCTGCTTACTGTATGTTTCGTGATATCCAATTAAGCACACTCCCAATTTTGAGTCTATTAATCTATCGCTTAAATAAGTATAAAATATTACTTCATCCAATTATGACCTTCAGTCTATAATCCCTCACGATTTAATCCATCCGAGCGTAAATTTCAAAAAGTTAACTGTGATCGTATAATTTTCATCCAAGTCACTCTCATATAAAAGGGCAATTTCACCATTATCCAATACCGTTAGGCAGGAATAGATAAATGAACCTGAATCAATCTGTTTTGAATAAGGCCAGCTTTTCCCACCATCTTCACTTAGACGGACTGTACCATTCTTACGGTGCTTCGGATCAGCCGGATTAACAAAAACTAACCTTGTCTTTCTGTCTTCTAGTTCGGGATATTTTATAATTGTAGATTGACATGTTGGATCTATGAGTTCATTATCATAATATAAATCCGTCCATGTTTCTCCACCATTTGTACTTGTTGCCACAGCTGTTCTCTGTTTTCCAGAGTGATTTCTCATATACACCCGAAGTTCTCCTCCAGGCAGTTCAATTACTTGGGATTCTGTTAAATCGCTATTATCTTCAGCTGTCTTTTCGGCCGAAAGTAGCTTTCCATTAAATTCACGCCCATCATTTGGCGAGCTGCCTCGTGCCCATGTTTCGCCATGATCATCACTATATATCACCGCACAGGACATTTTGGAATGTTCATTTGAAAAGTAAATTGGTAGAACCAATCTGCCCTTATATTTACCTTCCTTTATTTGGATGCCTCTTCCTGGTCCTGAACCAATAAATTTCATCCAGGATTCTTTTACTTGTACATTTAAATCCACTGGTTCTGACCATGTTAAGCCATCATCTTCACTTTTAATAATTTGCAAGAATGAAGTTCTGGATTCCAGCATACTTTCATTTTCAACTATGCCCTTTTTAAAATAGATATTTCCACAGGGAACATTATCTTTAAATACATAACCTTCTTCATCAACTGTAAAGGATGTTTCAATGGTTCCATCCTTATAAACATTTCCAGTCTCACCTAAGCTATATTGATTATTCTCAGCATCAAATAATATTTTTCTGCCATCCTGATCAAATCCTACTCCTGCCTCACTATTCCATAATCCGACTCCACCTGGTGTATGGCAAAAAACCATCCAAATAACACCAGTCTCCCCGTCCTGAAGCAATGCTGTATCAATTGCAGCAGCTCCGTCCAACCCGTTTCCTGGATAGGAAACCAGCTTCTGAACGGAACCCCATGTTTCCCCATTATCTGTACTTCTTCGGATGGTTGTATCAATTTCATTCGGATTATCCCGCGAATCAACAATTCTCGCATCGATCCCAGCAATAATGGTTCCTTTTAATGTTGTGATCATGGATGGAATACGATAAGCCTTCGAATCTGCCAGGTCTGGGTAAAATAAAGGTTCTGGTTTAGTGATAGTATTTTTAGCATCTAATTTATTATTCAAAATAAAACTCCTATTCTTTTAAATTATAGAAATATAATGGAAAACTAGAAAATAAAGAGATCCTATCACGTTATTATCTTTTAAAAGGGAGAAATCTGGCAAAGTCTTACTATTTCATTGCTATCATTCTCCCTGTTAAACTTCTTCTATTCAGCTAATAAGTCAGATACTTTTGGAGCCTTCTCCAATTCATCAAGTATTTCTTGTCCGCCATTATTTAACCAATTCTCAACGTAACTATCCCATTCTTTGTCAACATCTATTTCCCCAACGATAGCCCTCATACGGAACTCATCAACAATTGTATCTAATTGACCACTATATCTCTTTTCAAGTTCGAGCCCTTTAGTTTCTTCAAATAGATCATATCTATATGGCCGTATTGCCATTTCCTCGACTACTTCGGGTTTAGCAAAAAATTGTTCCATTAAGTTAAATGTATACTCTGAAGTCAGCCATTTTAATCTTTCACCTGGGTATGTTCTAAAGTTATATGCCCAAAAGCCCATATCTCCTTCTTCCGCTGGGTATTCCTCTTTCACTAGAATTGCGGATTCCTCAGGAGTACCTTGCCACTCTGAATGTTCTCCAACTTCACCGTATAAGGTCCATCTTGCTTCATCATCATGGTTAATATAATCAAATATTTGCAGGATTCTAGCAAGCTCTATATCTGTAACATCTTTAGCAATTTGGAAACCATCCCCTAGTAGAGTTACCGGCATCCAAGAACCCTCACCTTGCTGACCATCTGGTCCTATTTCAGGTGCTGTAACTAAAAGTTTCGCATCTGGATCAGAAAGAATTAAATTTTGCGGTGCACGTAGTTTTGTCCAGTCCTCCATAGCTACATACGAACGTTGTGCAGTAAAGTAACCTGTCTTTCCAATCTTATATTTCTCCCATGCTTTTTCAACATCTAGTGTTGTCCACTCCGGATCAACTATCCCCATGTCATACCATTTTGCTAACAGCTTCAATCCTTCTTTATACTTATTGGAGATTTCAGCTGATTTTAATTTATCATCTTCCATCAAGTTATATCCTGGGGCTACCCCATGTGCACCCATTATTGTTGTCATCCAGTGAAGCTGATTATTATATGGTAATAATCCATACGTATCATCTTTTCCGTTTCCATCTGGATCATCAAAAGTAAATGCTTTCAAAATTTCTTCCACTTCTTCTAGTGAGTAAGCTTCATCCGTAAAGTAAATACGTTCTAACCCACCATCCGGTCCTACAGGTTTGATTTCTCCTGGAGGTTCTATCCCCAGCTCTTCCAGCCAATCTAAGCGAAATGTAGGCGCCCAAAGTATCCCCTTAGTATGGGATTGCAAGCCAGTTAATTGGATATATTCCTCATTTGAACCAGAAAGTAAATTTAAATCCCAGCCTGGTTGATTCTCATCAAGCATTTCTGAATAACGTGGTGCATACTTTTTTATCATTTCCTTAGGAATTGTTCTTGTAACTCCACCATCGTACATTTCCTGTGCCGTAAGCGTTCCCGATGTAAAAGAAAACGTATCTGGCACATCCCCTGAAGCAACTGCCAGAGAGGTTTCATCAGCATTCCATGTATTTAATTTTGTGTTTACAATTTCTACATTAAACATTTCTTCCAGTTTTTTCTGTACCCAATTGTCATCTTCTATTTCACCTTGTGTAAAAGAGCCCGACAAATGCAACGTGAGCTTTTCCGAATAATCCTCTACATCAGGTAATTCCTCCATATTAACTTCCTTACTAGCCTCTTCATCACTACTGCAACCGACAATACCTATCGTCAGCAGTATAGTTAAAAGCACCAACGATAAAGATTTTTTACTTTTTCCCATAGCATTCTCTCCTTTATCAATTTATTATCCTTTCAATGACCCGATCATAATACCGCGAATAAAATACTTTTGTGCAAATGGATAAACTAGAACAATTGGTCCAATGGAGACCATTACAGTTGCTGCCCGTACATTACTTAACAGCAGTTGTGTATCCCCCATACCAGCACCTGAGACTTGGGCTTCCTGTGATGGATTTACATCAACAAGCATGTCCCGGACGATTGTTTGCAGGACTACTTTAGAGTCATCCTGTATATAAATCATCGCATGGAACCATTCATTCCAATGGAAAACCGCTGCCCAAAGTGCAATCGTAACAATAACTGGTTTGGAAAGTGGAACGATTATTTTCATTAATATCGTAAGGTGATTCGCCCCATCCATAACCGCAGATTCTTCAATCCCTTTATCAATTGTCATGAAGTAATTCCGCATGATAATAATATAAAAGACGTTTACAGCGGTCGGAATAATCAATGCAAATCTACTATCCAGCAATCCAAGATTCTTTACCAATAAATAATCAGGAATCATTCCCCCTGAGAAAAACATTGCAATCAGAAATAGAATTGTAATCGTATTCCGATAGGGTAGATCCTTTCTCGATAATGGGTAGGCAGCAAGCACTGTCAATGTAACTATTAATGCAGTACCAACTACTGTTCGGAATATTGTATTTAGATAGGCCACCCCGATATCTCCGTACGAAAAGATGAATTCATAAGCGGATGTTACCCATTGTTCCGGCCATAAATTCAATCCAAGGTTTGATGCTTGCTCCGCATCTGAAAAAGAAAGCACTAAAGTTTGCCAGAAAGGATATAATACTACAATGGAAAATAACGTAATGAATGTGATGTTAAAAAAATCAAATAGGGAAAATTTACGTGAATTCATTTCTTACCTTCTCCTTTCTACCATATACCATGTTCACTTTTTCTTCGGATGATGGCATTAGCACCTAATATTAGTATGATACCGACAACGTTTTTGAACAGCCCAACAGCCGTTGCATAATCAAACTGGAATTGCTCCAGACCTGCCCGGTATACATACGTATCAATAATATCTGCAACTTCGTACACCAGTGGATTATAAAGGTTTAAGATTTGGTCGAACCCTGCATTTAGCACACTACCAAGCCTTAAAATAAATAGAATAATAATCATTGGCATAATGGATGGTATCGTAATATGGATCATTTTATGGAAACGATTAGCCCCATCCATTTCGGCTGCCTCATATAATCCTGTGTCAATAGATGACATGGTTGCCAAGTAAATAATTGCTGCATAACCAATCTCTTTCCAGATGTCAGTACCAATCAAAATTGGGATAAACGCACTTTTACTTGCTAAAAAGTGAACAGGATCCCCCCCAAACATAGTGATGAAATAATTAACAATCCCTCTTTCCGGAGAAAACACCTCTACGATCATGGCTGATAAGATAACCCATGACATAAAATGCGGCAAATAGGAAATTGATTGTGTAACCTTTTTAAATTTCATATGCCTAACTTCATTCAGTAATAAAGCAAAGATAATTGGTGCTGGAAAAGAAATAAGGATTTTTAATAGACTAATAATAATTGTATTTCTAAGTGCCCTTATAAACAGGAAATCGTCGAACAATCTTTTAAAATGTTCAAAGTTATTCCAAGGGCTTTCCAATATTCCAAGTCCAGGCGAAAAATCTTTAAAGGCAATCAGTAAGCCATACATTGGACCATAACTAAAAATGGCCAGTAAAATCATTGGCGCAAGTAACATCAAATAGAATGCCTTCATCTTCTTAGCTTTTTTCCAGGTTTCTGCCCGTTTTTGCGCCCGATTTAATTTTTTGTTATTTTCTGCTGCTTCAATATCAATGACCTCCTCCAGTTGTAATCGGTTACAATTATTATAATAGTAAAATTTTCAGTAAATTTGTTGCACTATTTCAAGCAATGTTTGTACTATTTTAATTAAATTGACAATTGACATAATAATCACTTTGAAATTCACTGATAAATGGTATATTGATTTGAAGACAATTTATTGAAAGATAATTTACCGGTGGCGGTGTTACAATTGAATTACTTTAGTCAATATATTTATCTTATTGAAGAATTACAGCACAAATTGAAGAGGAACTTGACGGATAGAGAACAAAATTTTATTAAATGGATGGCAGCAGAACAGTGTAAATCTAATAGGTCTATTCGGGCAAATCAGAGATTTATAAAGTGAAACTTCAATCAGTGGGGGTTTTCCTCCTTCCCCAAAGATGAATAGGAATCAAAGGCTAAGGTCATAGCGTCCTGGGACTGCGGTTACTCTTGCCACCAAAATACTGTTGCTTTTTTTAACTTCATAGTTTCTATAGACTGCGACGTAAATTAAGATTAAATTCCCATGATATGTGCTATTGCTGCCGTCCGGGATCGCTCCGGGCGGATGCTTTCCGCGGGCACGGCTTCAGCCTCCTCGAGAAAACCACTCTGCGGGGTCTTCAGACACGTGCTATTCCCGCAGGAGTCACCGCCCTTCACTCACCCGAACTGGTGGGGTGGTTTGATGTTTTGTTTATTGTTTACTAATTCAGTTCATCGATAGTAACCGGAATCCCAGCGTAGGAAATATACGAAGACTCCTGCGGGAGGAAAGGCATAGGTGAGACCCCGCAGTGCGGAGCACGAGGAGACTCACCAGCCGCCCGCGGAAAGCGAAGTATATTTCCGGAGCGGATCTTTGCTCTCAATCAGCGTTTACAAAAGAATTTTCACTGTGTCGCATTTTATATCGACTACGGCTCAGATAACAACAAGTCACTTCGATGGGACGAACCCATGGTGCAGTCCCAAATCACTTTGGTGGGACGAGCAGTGCGCAGTGCCAATCATACGAAAACAGCTTTACACAAAAGAAAAAGGCACCCAAGTCTTTCTGGATGCCAGAGGCAAAAGGTCAAACTAGTAGAATTCGTGATAAATCCTATTCCATTATATGCTTTTTACAATTTACACTCTTTGTTCTAATCATTTTGTAATATTGGCAAGCTAATCGTCACTTTTGTACCCTTCCCAAGCTCACTTTCTATATCTACCCCATATTTATCTCCAAAGTAAAGCTTAATTCTTGCATCTACATTATAAATACCCGATTTATCCAAGTTTCTGGAATTTAATACTTCTCTAACATGCTTTAATTCTTCTTCATTCATTCCAATTGCATTATCTTTGACAATAATTTGCAACATGTCATCAATATGTTGACTAGTGATATCAATGGTTACCTCATCTTTTGTATGCTTCACACCATGGTGGATCGCATTTTCAATTAATGGCTGTAAGATTAGTTTAATGGTTTTATAGTGATAGAAACGCTCATCAACATGCCATGTACAACTAAAGTTATCAAATCGCTGTGACATAATATCAATATAGGCTTTTGTGTATGCAATTTCTTCTTGGATGGTAATGACGAATTTTTCGCGATTTGTAATAAAACGGAAAAATCTGCTAAGCGAACTAATCATATCAACTGCTTTATCCGTCTCTTCAGATTCCACAATGTATAATAAATTATCCAATGTATTATACAAAAAGTGTGGATTGACCTGTGATTGAAGGGCGTTCATTTGAATCTCGCGTTTTTCATATTCTGATTTAATTCGTTGTTTATTTGCATCTAACGTCTGATTTATTAATTGATTCATTTTTTGCATATTATGATTAAAATTGCGCTGTAATAAATCAATTTCATCTATTCCTGTAATTGTTTCTACCACACTAGTTGGTGAATCATTGACGTCAAATGTGTTAAATAACGTGTTTATATTTTCCAGTGGTTTGATTACTTTTTTTGGTATCCAATAGGAAAACACCAAAGCTACTAATAAAATAATAAAGATCAGATAGCTATCACTTAAAAACAAGCGATTAATTTCCCTTTGAATTCCTTCATAAGAATTTTCTGTAACGAGCTTCCAGTCAAACGCATTTAAATCTGTTATAAATAGATAATTATCATTATTCAGGGGCTCCCCATCAAAAATTTCAGCATCACGTTTGAATTCCGTTCCGATTTTATAAGGATCACCAGAGCTTAAAATCATTTTTCCATCCGTAATGATAGATGTGTTTAAACTTTTACTACGATTAAAATCATTGTAAATGCTATTTAAATATTCTTTATTAAAATAAAGAGTGATGTACCCTGCACTGCTATTTGCACTGGTGTAAAGCTCTGTCCCTAAACGAATAGTAACATTATTAAAATCATCCCTTTGTAAATCATAGCTTATTTTATTATTCGACTTTTTCATTTCTCGAATGAATTTTTCATCTAGTGGCGCATTAAAAAGTGAATTATTGGCGTATAATAAGCGATTTTCTTCCCCATAGATATTGATAGATAGATTGTCTTTTACAATATATTCCTTTTCGGTAAGCAATTTCCCCTCTAGACTTTCTTCATCATTATTCATAATGTCATTCAACAAATATCCATCAGAAGTCATTCTGGCCAATGTAAGCTTAGCCTCGTTCAGCTGCTGGCTCAATTGATGTGCATTATTTTTATGTTCCAAGTAATCACTGTTCTGAATTTCCTCTAAGACAACCTTTGAAGTCTGCCAGAAATAAAGAAACATAAAAAGTATAATTGGCACAAGTATCGTAATTAAAAAATAGAAAAATAATCTTTCCCGCAAATTCACATTTTTACTGCTTTTCGATTGTCCGATTTGAAGTTCATGACTTGTATAATGATTATCTCTAATTTCAGCTAATAGTCCGTATAGCGGTTGAAGTGTTGTTTTCGAAACTTTTCTTGAGAACATATACGCAATAAGGATTGTGATAAGAAATGAAATTAAAATTACTTTCCAGATATAATGTCTCTGTATCGAATGTACACTCAAATCTTCTACATAAAATAGCTTTAAATTGTAAAAAGGAATATTCATATGGTGGATTTCATTTTCTTTATTTTCAATTACGATCCCATCTGGTAATTCTTCTAGTTCACTTAGCCTCTTCAACATGCTTGAATTAAATTGGTCTCCATTAAAAATCACATTCTTATGCTGATCTAATAAAGCGAATTGATCTGCGTTTAACGATTTTTCAATTAAATCATTCAATTTCAGGAAAACCAAAACAGTACCATGACTTCTGCCACCAGTTAGCTCTATATTGCTGCCAAAAAACACTTTATTGTTTAAGTCATCCAATTTACTGTTTCTTAATTGATAGTTTTGCACAGGATCTTCTAAAAATATTTTATTGTAAGCTTCCCCTTTTGAAACAAAATTATAATGATCATTTACTTCGTCTCTTAATTTGATGCCATTATAACTGAAATCAATATAGTTACTATCAGAGCTGAATTGTGTATCTGGTGTGATTACCAGAATGTTATCAATGAGACTGTTATTCATTTTTATAGAATATAAGTAGTGCTCCAGCTCTTTTGCTGAATCAAATTGGTCAACAGGGGACCGTCCTTGATTTGATAACTCTTCAAGCTGGGTAATAATATTTTCATTTGTTTTTAAATTTATTGCCGTATTATATGCATCCTGCATCTTTTCCTGAAGTTCAGCTGTCATTTGTTCTATTTTCCAATCAATAGATGTGTGCTTTTTTTCCTCCAAAAACGCAGAGACCTTTACATAATAAATTGATCCGATTAACCCCATAAAAATGACAGCAGTTACTAAAGAAATAAGAGTTAAATAACGTTGGAATGTACCCTTCTTAAATATCCCTGTTTTTTTCACCTGTATTCTCCCCATGCTGCCCTATATTCTTATTTTTGTCTAATTACCAATGGGCTAATACCCATTACTTTTTTAAACACTTTATTAAAATAGGAATGGCTTTGAAAGCCAACCATACTAGAAATCTCTTTCATTTTATAGTCTGTGGTTTTAATAAGCTCTGCTGCTTTTTCAACCCTTATTTTGTTAACATAATCAATAAAATTTTTCCCTATTTCTTTTTTAAAAATATAACTAAAATATGCCTGGTGAATAAATAATTGATTAGCCATATCCTTTAGTGTAATTTTTTCTGGATAGTTCGTTTGTACATATTCTTTAGCAAACAGAACATAGCGATTCAGATGCTGTTCTTCCTTTTTTGACACATCGGCAGTAATCAGCTTAACAATATGATTCAACCATCGCTTCAGCTCATTTAATGATTGAAGGTCATAAATTTTACGTAGGATATCATCTTGTTTAATAGATGGAAGTGTAAAACCCTTATCCTCAATCCGTAAAAGTAACAACACGATAAGTTCATAACAGGATTCACGGACTTCTGAAACATGATTTGATCTTTGAGTAGGGAGAATATCAAAATACCGATCAATAATAGCCGTTAGCTGAACCGGTTTTTGTGATATAACGGAATCTATTAGTTCTGCCTCCAGCGCCCTTAATTCAGATTTCTCTTTGCTTTCTAAAACGTCCCTTTGATTACTTTTCGAAGAAAGCGGTGGCAGGTCCTGGTGAAAGAAAATAGTTTCCGCAGGACGGAAGTATTTATAGCTGTAAGCATAGACAGCCTCATTATAAGATTTGCTTATCTGTTCAATACTGCTGACCAAATTTCCAACACCAATCACAAATGTAGAATGGATCCCAATTATTTCTTTTAATTTTCCTTGTAAAAAATCTAAAAAACCGGAAATAGGTGATTGAAGGTCCATTTTTGAAAGCGGCTTACTAGACAAAACGAATAAAATTAAATGATTGCCATAAAACAGAAACGGAACATCATGCCCGTCCCAATATGCGCTTGTATACTCCATGATTTTTTGTCTGATTGATAAGGTAGTTCCTTCTTTAAATATTTCATCAAAGGAAAATACAATAACCCGACTATAGGCATGTTTCCAGCTTTTCGTATATTCTTCTAAACATTCGCCTTTAATAAGATGTAAAAGCATTTGCTCATTGAATGCCCATTCATCTTTTTCTGTGGCTATGTTATGGTCTGTATTTAATTCATTTGCTAATTTACTCATCATTGTATAAAAGTCTTTTTTCAGTAGCGGCTTTAGCATATATCCTTTGACACCATACTCAATCGCTTGCTGCGCATAAGTAAAATCATCATAAGCACTTAATAGGACAACCTTCATGTCTGGATAAGTCTTTCTAATCTCTTTAACGAGTTCAAGCCCATTCATTCTCGGCATCATAATATCTGTGAGTACAACATGTGGATTAAATTGATTAATTTTCTCTAAAGCATCTATTCCATCCTCCGCTGTTCCGACAACCTCATAACCTGTTTCAGCCCACGGAAAAAAAGCAGCCATTCGATCCCTAATATTTTTTTCATCATCAACAATCAGCGATCTATACATGTAATCCCTTCTTTTCACATTATGGCATTCAGATAAGAAAGAGAATTTATTAATTTCCCTTGAATAAGTATTATTTATATTTCTATTGATTGCAACATTGATTATTTTCTAAATTTTTATTCAACCATTGTCCCACATAAATGATTTTTATTCAACTGGTTTCGACAAAGTATGGTACCCTTGATTACTAAGATAATAGGTCTGAATATAAAGCGCGAATACCTATTTCCCCTGGAAACTAATAACATTTTCCATATAGTTTTACGCTCCCCAAATCCTCGGCATTGGCATCGACTCTTTTCCAAGCTCTGCCCAAATATATTTTAATAATAATTCCTGCTTAAGCTCCTTGTATTCCGGATCATCCCATAGATTGTGATTTTCCCCCGGATCACTCTCAAGATCAAAAATTTCTCCATAGGTCTGGTTATAATAAACTGTTATTTTATACCTTTCATCAACATAGGTTTTCTGATGGATCGCGGTTGGCTCATGGTGAAATTCGCAAATCACATGATCTCTCACTGCCTCCTTCTCTCCCATCCAAACCTTGCTTTGATCGACTCCAGTTATGGCTTTCGGTACAGGAATATCAGCAAATTTTAGAAATGTTGGTGCCAGATCCACCAGTGACTGCATTGCATCAGATACTCTTCCAGCTGGTACCTTCTGAGGATACCGGACAATAAATGGAAGTTTTATTAAATCTTCATAATGAAATCCACCCTTGTACTGCAGGCCATGCTGTCCGAAAAAGTGCCCGTGATCCGTCGTAAAAACAACAATGGTATTATCAGCTATCCCTAGTTCATCAAGCTGATCAAGAATTTCCCCAATATATTTATCCATCATGCTGACCATTCCGTAATAGGTTGCTGTTAGTTTTTTATGACGCTCCTCTGACACCCTATGGGAATGGTAGCCATGTGCTCCCATTTTCGTTTCATTATAGGCGGAGAAATCCGGATCCTTCTCTTGAGTCAGTTGAAAGTGTGGTGGGTTGTTTTTGTGCTCCCCCTCCATCCCCTTTGGAATCGTCAGTTTTTCCGGATCATACATGGTATCCCAAGGCTCCGGAACAAGATATGGTGGATGTGGGTCAAAAAAGCTAGCCCATAAAAAGAAATTCTCATCATTATCCGCATGCTGCTTTAATCGATCGTTCGTCCGTTCCGCAATCCATGTATTATAATGATATTTCTCCGGAATGGGCCAGTGATGCTCTTCTTTTCGATCCATCGTCCCAGTTGGACTTACGAAGTAATCCCGCCAGTTTTCACACCCCTTTCCCTCCATCCATAATGCATAATGCTGGCCAACATGTGCTTCATTTGTATGGTTTCTGGCAAGTTCAATATGCTCAAACCCGTAGAAGCCTTCATCATAGTTTTCCCAGAAATCCAAATCCTGCAAGGTTGGATAAGCCTCAAGTGAGGTATATTCTTCATTGGAGCGGAGTGGCTGAAAATGAGCCTTTCCAATCAGTGATGTCCGGTAGCCATTCTCCTGAAAATCTTCTCCAATGGTGTGGCGATCTTCCATTAGCTTTGTTCCAAGAGTCCATGCTCCATGCTGACTTGGATAAAGCCCAGTAATGATAGATGCTCTTGATGGTGTGCAGGTGGGATTTGGGCAATAGGCTCGGTTAAAAGTGGTGCCTTCTTTTACAAGCCGATCCAGATTTGGTGTAGCTATTTCCGAATTAAAGGCACCAATTGTATCAAAATGCTGCTGATCACTTGTAATCAGTAAAATATTTGGTTTTTTCATAGACTAAAAACAACTCCTATCATTGCTGGAATTTTCGTTCAATTCTTCTTATAAAAAAAGCTGAACAATTTTCATTACTGCTCAGCCTGTATACATGGTGCTTTATCAAAGCTAGTTTCTATGTGACCAGTTACACCTGTTTCGGCTTCGTGCGGGCGTATAGAAGCGGTCTATGTGACCAGTTACACCTGTTTCAACTTCGTTTGGGCACATAGATGCGGTCTATGTGACCGTTTCTACCTGTTTCGGCTTCGTTTGGGCACATAGAAGCGGTCTATGTGACCAGTTACACCTGTTTCAACTTCGTTCGGGCACATAGAAGCGGTCTAGTGACACAATAAAATTTACGAAAGCATCCTTTATCAATTAAACCGGATCGAATAAATCAACAAGCAATAGAGAAACCGCTCCCAGTAATGTCGCATTATCACCAAGTACTGTAACTGTCACTTCCGTTTCCTTCGCTTGTGGAATCAAAGCTCTCTCGGCGATGGCCGCTTTTATTGATGGTAACATAAATTTCTCACTCCTCATGACACCACCACCTAGCACAATTTTCGCCGGGTTTATCAGATGGATGAGGTTAGTCAGCCCGATTCCAATAATTTTTCCGGTTTCTTCCAAAATTCTAATATACTCGGCTTCTCCATTTTGAGCCATTTCATAAACATATTTTCCAGTGAGTTTTTCGCCTGGAATGCTGTATTTGACTTGATGGCGGGCACGGTCCGCAATTGCCTTTCCGCTTGCAAAGGTCTGCAGACAGCCACGGTTGCCACAATCACAAATTTCACCATGAATATCGATAGTCATATGGCCCAATTCACCAGCAATATCCTGTTCACCATGGTACAATTTCCCATTAATAACGACACCTGACCCAATACCCTGTCCAATATTAACTGCTACCATACTATCCACATCTCCATGCCCGCCAAACCAGGCTTCACCTAGTGCCATTGCCCTGGCATCGTTTTCTACATATACCTGGGTGCCAAATTCCTTCTCCAGCTCCGCTTTTATAGGCATCTCTCTCAGTCCAAGATTCGGTGCAGTTAAGGAAGTACCTGTTTCCACATCAACAACTCCATGCATTGCTACGCCAATACCAATAATTTTTTCTCTTTCTGTCGTTGAAGACTGCAAAATCTTATGTACATTTTCCTTTAGTATCGAGATAAACTGATCGTTCGTTATTGGCTTAATCAGCTTGCTGGAGGTTCGCTCAAAGATCTCCCCTGAAAGATTTGTCAGGATACACTCCACTGTCTGTGGACCTGCATCTACACCAATCACATAGAAAGCATTACTGTTAATATGCAGCATTGTGGGCTTTCTGCCGCCCATTGATTCGCCAAGCTCACTCTCCCTGACAATTCCCTGTTCAAGCAGCTCTTTTACAATGCTGCTGACCGTAGGGGGGGTGAGCTTTGTGTCTTTTGCAATCTGTGCTCTGGAAATGGGCTCAGATGTACGGATTTTATTTAAAATAATTGATTTATTTACAGATTTCATTAATTGAAAACTTCCACGCCGCATAGGTAATCCTCCGTCTTCCATATTAATTCTTTGATTGGTTAGTCTAAAGTAAAAAAATTAAGTGACTGATTCATTCTACATCAGCAGCACAACGGAATCCAAGATTTCCAGTTGATGAATCCGGTGTGTTCGAGGAACGTGCCGCCACACGGTAGCGATTGCAGTATGAATGGTGGCATAAATACGATCCGCCGCGCATCACCCGGTTTGTTCCATTTTCAGGCCCTTTTGGATTTTCTTTGCCACCGCGTTTATGAATGTTTTTTACAAACCAGTCGAAGCACCATTCCCAAACGTTTCCTGATACATTATATAATCCAAACCCATTTGGTGCAAAAGACTTAGCAGGAGCAGTGCCGGCGTATCCGTCCTCTTCCGTATTAGTTTTGGGAAATTTCCCTTGCCATATATTGCATTGATGTTCTCCAGCCAGTGTTAATTCATTACCCCATGGATACGTTTTTTGCTCAAGTCCGCCCCTTGCAGCAAATTCCCATTCCGCTTCTGTTGGGAGGCGTTTACCAGCCCATTGACAGTAGCTTCGAGCATCGTTCCAGGAAATATGGATAACCGGATGATCCATTCGATTTTCTATACTAGAATCCGCCCCTTCAGGATATTTCCAATAAGCACCCTCAACAACCCACCACCATGGTGTGCTTTGTACTTTTTGACTTACCTTTTTCGCAGTGCTTTCACTGATAAATTGATAAAAAACAAATGACCAGCCGTATTGCTCTGCTTCCGTTTTATATTCCGTATCCTCGATGAAAGCTGCAAATTCAGCATTTGTAACTGTATGGACATCCATATAAAATGGATCGACGGTAACGTTGCGGATTGGCCCTTCTCCATCAGCCGGAAAGCCTTCTTTATCATTTGTTCCCATCAGAAAGGTTCCACCAGGGATATAAGCCATCCCTTCCCTTGAGACTAGAGACCCTTTGGTTATTTTCTGAGAGGATGGCTTCGGAGGTTGCTTTTCAATTGATTCTCTGCTGGATGTGCAGCAACAGGCGTTTTTAGACTGTGCCATGTTTTCCCCTTCTCTCTAAGTTTTAATTTCTGTTCAAGAACTTTCTTGTAAACATTATTGTTTTTATATCTTCGTAGTTTCTATAAAGTGTGAAGTAAATCGAGATTGATTCCAATAACATGTGCCATTGCCGCCGTCCGGGATCGCTGCGGGCGGATGCGGACCTTAGGGCACGGCTTCAGCCTCCTCGAGAAAACCACTCTGCGGGGTCTTCAGACACGTGCTATTCCCGCAGGAGTCACCGCCCTCCGCTCACCCGAACTGGTTAGGTGGTTTGATGTTTTAAAAATTGATTACTAATGCAGTACATCGGCAGTAACCAGAAATCCAGCGGAGGAAACACATTGAAGACTCCTGCGGGAGGAAAGGCATAGGTGAGACCCCCGAGTGCGTAGCACGAGGAGGCTCACCAGCCGCCCGCGGAAAGCGAAATGTGTTTCCGGAGCGAATCCCTGCTCTCAACCAGCGTTTGCAAATGAATTTTCACTATGTCGCATATTATATCGACTATGGTGCAGATAACAACAAGTATTTTGGTGAGGCGAGTAATCGCAGTCCCAAATCACTTTGGTGGGACGAGCAGTGAGCAGTCCCAATCTTTGCGAAAAACAGCCTTACTCAAAGACAAACCTGAGTGTCGGTTTTGGAGTTCTTCCGGCTATCAGTGACTTTCCATCAGAATATCCTTCTTCTCTTCCTTCCAATTCCTTCACAAGCTGATTTCTTCTCTTTTCAATTCTCTCCTGATAATCCACCACTTTTAAAAGATTTGTCATTTCTTGCGGATCATTTTCCAAGTCAAAAAATTGTTCTTCTCCATTCTGCGAAAACCAAATATATTTTTCTTTCCCATCTGTAATATAATGAAATGATTTTTCCCCAAAGGCATGCTCACCGTGAATATATTCACGCCAGGGCATATCTTCTCCATCTTTACATAGTGGCATGACACTTTTACCATCAACTGTGTCTGGAATGCCAATATCTGCAGCGTCCAGCAATGTTGGCATAATATCTCTCATTTCCACGGCTTTATCTACTCTGCTATTTTCCTTCAATCCCAGATTGTTTCCGGGATCGGCTAGAATAAACGGTACCTTTGCACTTCCTTCATATGGAAGTGATTTTCTGAATAAATTATGATCTCCAAGCAATTCCCCATGATCAGATGCAAACAAAATAACTGTGTTATGGTAAACCCCAAATTCCTGCATAGCATTTAAGAACCGGCCAATTTGATGATCAATATGGGTAATTAGCGCATAATATGCAGCCTGTGCACGTTTCAGCCGCATTTTTGGAACAAGTCCCTTTGCGGTTACTGGACTCATCCCCTCCCCTGAAGTATCCTCTGTTTCCGCCCAGCCACCAAAAGAAGGGTCCGGTAATTCCAGATCTTTATACATATCATAGAAGACTTGTGGCGGATCAAACGGCGGATGTGGCCGTACATAGGACATATTCAGGAAGAACGGTTTTGTTGGATCACGGCGTCTCAGGAAATCAATCGATTCAGTTGTTACCCAATTCGTCGGATGCAATTCTTCCGCCAGATGCCATGGCCTTGTCACTGTTGACGAATTGCAATCAAGTCCTAAATCAATTAAATCAGCCTGTCCCGTTTTTCCTCTCAGCCAATTTAAATAGTCATCGGTGTATTCCTGTGATTCGATTGTTTTCGTATTGTGTTTAAATCTGCTGTAATGCATATAGCCATCATGCAAAACTACATTATGAAATCCGGTTAGATTCCTTGTTGGATATACATGCATTTTTCCGATTGCCTGTGTATGATAATCCGCATTGGTAAATTCTCCTGCAAGTGTATGCTCATAATTCCAGGGAACCTTATCCTGGTATCCTACTCTTCCCGTAGACGCCTGAGACATCCCCGTCAAAACAGATGCCCTTGCAGGCACACAGGAAGGAGTTGCGGAATAGGCATTTTCAAAAAGAACACCATCCCGCGCTAATTGATCCAAATTAGGGGTATCGACTACTGGATGATCCAGTATACTTAAACAATCAGCTCGCATCTGGTCGACCATAATCAGCAGTACATTTGGTTTCAAAGCACATCTCTCCTTTCAAAGAAAATAATCTTATTGTAGAATGGATCGATAACCATCACTTCATCTGTCTTCCATGGTATCTGGCTTTGTTTTTCAAGGTCGAATAACCTAAAAATCGGTGTTATTCTGGATTTATTCTTCATCGCCAACTTTTTCCTTCAGACTGTACAGTTCCTCTTTTAACTTCTCCACTGTTTCCTTATAGGCAGGATCATGATATACATTATTCATTTCGTAAGGGTCTGCTTTCAGATCAAACAGCTCCCATTCCGGTGTTCTTGGATCATCAATAGTATGAGCATTTCCCAATGCTTCTCCATAATAATAAATCAGCTTGTGGTCATGTGTCCGGATACCGTAATGTGCTCCAACACTATGTTCGACACTCAAATGCTCCCAATATCTGTAGTACATGGAAGTCTGCCAGTCATCCGGCGTGTTTTCCTCCATCACTGGACGAAGACTTGTTCCCTGCATAAAATCGGGTATTTCAATACCGGCATAGTCAAGAAATGTTTCAGGAAAATCAACATTTAATGCAAAATCCTTTGTCACGGAACCTGCTTCGATTGCTCTTGGATAACGGACAATAAATGGCATTCTTAATGATTCTTCATACATAAAGCGTTTATCATACCAGCCGTGATCTCCAAGGAAAAATCCCTGATCAGATGTGTAAACGACAATGGTATTCTCAGCTAATCCTTCTTCATCCAGATAATCAAGCACACGGCCCACATTATCATCAATTGATGCAACTACACGCAGATAATCCTTAATGTAGCGCTGGTAATACCAGCTTTTTAATTCTGATGCAGACAAGTTTTCCGGCGGATCTGCTTTAACATCCCTTTTTGTTAAGTCCCTTTCAATTCTCATTCTTGCTTCCCTTGCTGCTTCTGCCCGGTTTGAATAATCATCATGGAAGGTTTCCGGTTCAGGGATATCAACATCCTCATACATATGCATATGTTTTTCATCCGGATCCCATGGGCGATGTGGCGCCTTATGATGCAGCATCAGCATAAATGGTTTATCCTTGTCCCGATTTTCCATCCAATCCAATGAATAATCAGTAATTATGTCTGTAGCATAGCCTTTGATGATCTTTTCTTCACCCATTTCAAACATTTTCGGATCATGATAATCCCCTTGTCCTGGGAAGATATTCCAATAGTCAAAGCCAGTTGGGTCACTATTTCCGCCATGGCCTAAATGCCATTTTCCTATCAATGCTGTTTGATAGCCATTTTCTTTTAGCACCTTCTGAACTGTCGGTTGTCGGCTGTCGAATTTGTCCCCGAGCGTTTTTACACCATTTTTATGATTATACTGTCCTGTTAAAATCGCTGCCCGGCTTGGGGCACAGATAGAGTTCGTGCAAAAGCAATTGTCGAATCGCATTCCCTCATTGGCTATGCGGTCCAGATTTGGTGTTTCATTAATTTTACTGTCGTAGCAGCTCATTGCATGTGCTGCATGATCATCACTCATTATAAAAACTACGTTTGGCTGTTTATTTCCTGCCATTGGGTTTCCTCTCCCTTTTATAATTTTTTTGGATTTCTTCCAAATTTTTATATTGCATTTGAGCCTAAAAGATAATCCTGTTTTTCGTACTTACTTTTCAACTTCAAAAGCTGTTTGATTAAACTCAAAACATTCCAGATGTTCCAAAGCCATTGTTTACAATGTCTCTTGCTAATTATCAATAGTTTGTAAACGCCATCATTTTATAACTGGAACCTTTCGATTGTTTTTCTAATTGAGATACCTGCGAAAGCGCCTTAAAGATGTAAACCAGAACTGTTACAAGCATCCATCTGCCGACACTACCGTTTTCACAGTACATAAGAACTAATAACTTTAAAATCATAGGTAATTATTTGAACCATCAAACAATTAAAACAATCAGAAAGTACCATATTAATTAAATTAATTAACTATTATAATAAGGTTATACCTCAGACTTGTCAATGCATTTACCCAACTCTTTTATGGGATTTCCAGCAACTTAGAATAATAAGGGAATAATATCTAAAGGGGGTACGAAATCTGTCAAACAAGTTGATGGTTCTTCAAAAAATACGATAACGGTACAGAAAGTTCATCTTCAAAAGTAAATTTATTAGAAATAAAATTGCTAAGGAGGAAGAAATGATTAATAACAAGAGAAAAGGACCAATGTTACTAGGCATAATCCTGACAGCAATCGTACTGGCTGCATTTTCTGTAAATCACTCAAAAGCCACTTCAGTTGCCAAAGATAAAACAGATCAACTAGCTTCTGCAAAGGAAGGATGGACAATTACATTCGAGGATGAGTTTGGAGGCGATTCCATTGATTATACAAAGTGGGAGCATGCCCCCGAGTGGCCTAGAAAGGATGGCTACTGGTCAGATGAGGAAGCTTTTGTTGATGGAAATGGCAATTTAGTTATTCAAATCAGCGAGAGAGATGGCGAATACTATTCTGGTGCTGTAACAACCAGAAATACATTTAATCAGGCATACGGCTATTATGAGGTTCGTGCTAAATTGCCAACTGAGGAAGGATTTTGGAGTGCATTTTGGCTCATGACGGATGGTGAGCATATTATTGGCAATGAGGGAAGAGATGGTACGGAAATCGATATTTTCGAAACTGCCCTGGCCTACAAAGGCACGGATACATTCAACCACGCCCTGCACTGGGATGGATATGCTGAGCATCATGGAAGTGCGGCTGCATACCCGTCCATACCTGGAATTTATGAAGGATATCATACATTTGGGCTGGAGTGGAATAAGGATGAATATATTTTTTACGTAGATGGAGAAGAAACATGGCGGACTTCAGCAGGTGGCGTCTCTCAGGTTCCGGCATTTGTACAGCTGACTGCTGAGGTTGGATCATGGGGTGGCAATATCGAAAATGCCAATTTGCCGGATCAGCTACTTGTTGATTATGTGCGCGTATATGAGCGGACTCCTGATGCAAAAGCCCTTCTTGCAAAAGCAAATGAGCTACCAGAGGAGAATTATACAAATGGCAGCTATTTCAATTTTGAGATGGAGCTTAAGCGAATTGAACATCAAATGAAAAAAGGTGATTCGACTGATAGAGAACTGGCCGACGCTATTGAGAATGCAAAGCAATCTCTTGTCCATATTACCAGCAATAGGCAGAAGCTTGCCATAACAAGAACCATGGTAACCGGCTCCAATAAGCCTCAGGAGGATAATCCATTATTGGACAGCAGCTTGAGTCCTGATCAACTGGCATATCTTGCCTTTGATGATAATCCGGAAACGTTTATCGATTATAACATGGCTGATGATTCTTGGATTCAGGTTGACCTTGGCGAAGGAAATGAGCAGAAGCTCGAGTGGCTACGTGTACGTGCCCGTGATTATTATGTCGATCGACTGGAATCTGCCCAGATTGTTGCATCAGCGGATGGGGAAAATTGGACAGAACTTGGTACCTTTGAGGAAACAGGGGATGGTTGGAATATTGTCAAATCAAAGGATAGTTCCACTGCCTACCGTTATATCCGTTTTCTTGGTGCAGCTGGTTCATACGGAAATGTTTCCGAAGTTGAATTATATCCGGCTGAGATCCATGCAACTGACAAGACCTTACTGGCAAGTCTGATTGACCAAGGCACCCAATTAGAAATGGACGGGCATGGCTGGCAGGTTTTGCCACAGGCACTACAGCTTGCTGCTGAAGTCTATCAAAATAGCTCTAATCAAACAGAGGTTGACACAGCTGCAGTGAATCTTCAGTGGTTTGTGACTGGCTCGTTAACCAAATCGTTTATAGCTGAATCCGAGTTCCCCGGGGCACATGGAATTGAAAAGTCTCTCAGCAATAAATTAAAAGGGGCGTTGAACGCTGCTGAACGCGGTAATGATGGAGCTGCACAGGGAAAACTGCAAGCTGTTATTGACCAGCTGGATGCCCTTTCGGAAAAAGTCTTTACATTGAAGCAAACAGGTGTATTGAAGGATTGGCATTATTCACTGATGGAATCTGTTACTGAATAATATTATGCACTTATGTAGAAAGAAATATGAATATACCTTCTTTACTACAAAATGAAAGACTGTTCATATAGAGGTTTCTCTTCTATGAACGGTCTTTACTTTCCTAAATAAAGTGTCGCAACACTACTTTCCGACTACTGGAATTGCTTACAAGCAAACGGGACTTTTACACTACCAGTCGCCCTTCGGATGCCGCATACGTTGTCTTTTATAGAATTCGTGGCAAAAAAACATGTTTTCTTGATGGACGAACCCTTTGCACAGTTTTAAATCTATTAAAAAAAGCCCTTTTTTTAATAGATATCCCCAACATAGAAATGGTATGCTAATAACATTACCTCATAATTCTGAAAACAAAAAGTCCCTTTAGGAGAATTATTATGAATACATCTTTCGTCTTACGCAATGCAAAACTTATTACCGAAGAAGAAATCGATATCGTAATTGAACATGGAAAAATAATAGAAATAGCCCATGCTGGAAGTGGTAAAGGCCAGAAAATACATGACTGTAATGGCATCTATGTTTCAAGTGGTTGGATTGATTTGCATGTCCATGCCTTTCCTGAGGTCGAACCATATGGGGATGAAATTGATGAAATCGGCATTAAAACAGGCGTAACAACCATAGTCGATGCTGGCAGCTGTGGAGCTGATAGAATTTCAGATTTGGTGGCAAGCAAAAGTCAAAGCAAAACAAACCTGTTTGCTTTCTTAAACATTTCCAGGATTGGCTTAAAAAGAACGGATGAATTATCCGATTTGGAATGGATCAATAAACGTAAAATAATCGAATCAATTAGAGAATATAAAGATACCATAGTCGGTTTAAAAGCCAGGATAAGTAAAAGCGTGGTTGGCAAAAATGGGATTGAACCACTGCGTATGGCTCAAAAGCTTTCCCGTGAAAGTCATTTGCCCCTAATGGTACATATCGGCTCTTCGCCACCTGTAATCGAAGAAGTAGTATCCCTTTTGGAAAAAGATGATATCATCACACACTTTCTTAATGGAAAAGCAAACAACCTTTTTGATAAAGACGGCAGACCACTTCAGGCTTTAACAGATGCAGTGGAGCGTGGTGTCCATTTGGATGTAGGCCATGGTACAGCCAGTTTTTCATTTAAAGTTGCAGAAATGGCAAAGCGAAATAATATTAAATTCCATACCATAAGTACTGATATTTACCGTATGAACCGGGAAAACGGCCCTGTTTTTAATATGGCACATACATTAACAAAATTTCTTTACCTCGGTTACCCACTGGAAGAAGTAATTGCTGCAGTGACGTCCACGCCTGCCAACTGGCTAAAAAAGCCGGAACTCGGCAGGATAAAGACCGGGGATACTGCTAATTTAAGCCTGTTCAGGGTTAAAAAAGAGCCTGTAACACTTACTGATTCTGAGAAGGATAAACGTATAGCAAAAAGAAAAATAGAACCGATGGGAGTGGTAGTGAATGGAGAAATCATTACATACTAAATATGGCCTGAAACGTGTCATCAATGCAAGTGGAAGAATGAGTATTCTTGGTGTATCAGCACCGACAGATACTGTGATGGAAGCAATGAAGCAAGGTGGACAGAACTATGTCGAGATTTCTGATTTAGTGGACAAGGCTGGTGATCATATTGCAGAAATCCTTGGCTCTGAAGCATCTGTTGTTGTAAACTCTGCATCCAGTGGAATAGCCTTATCGATTGCTGCCCTTGTGACAGAAGGAAACCGCCGCAGAAGTGAAAAACTGCATCAGGATAAAATCTCCAAAAATGAAGTCATTATGCTGAAAGGACATAACGTCCAGTACGGGGCACCTGTTGAAACAATGATCTATTTAGGTGGCGGTAGCCTCATTGAAGTCGGCTATGCCAATGAAGGCAGCAAGGATCATATTAAAGAAGCAATTAACGAAAATACTGCAGCGATACTTTATGTGAAATCTCACCATGCCGTTCAGAAAAATATGATTTCCATAGAGGAAGCATGGCAAGTCGCTCAAGCGAACAAAGTCCCTCTTATTGTAGATGCTGCAGCAGAAGAGGATATTCAAAAATATGTAAAATACTCTGATCTTGCTATTTACAGTGGCTCAAAGGCAATTGAAGGCCCAACCTCAGGAATCGTTGGTGGCAAAAGGAAATATATTGACTGGGTAAAAATACAGCTTCATTGTATTGGACGCAGCATGAAAGTTGGCAAAGAAACAACCTTTGGATTATTGCAGGCACTGGATGAATACTTGCTCAAAGAAGATAAAAGTGAATTAGAAAAAGAGATATTACAAGTGCTATTGCCATTAAATAATATCGATGGTGTCGATGTAAGCATTGTTCAGGATGAAGCTGGACGGGCTATTTATCGTGCACGTATTCATATTGACCCGCTGAAAACAAATATAACTGCAATAGAAGTTGCAACCTGGCTGAGAGACGGTGATATCGCCATCTACACACGTGATTATGGCGTAAGACAAGGCTACTTTGATATCGACCCACGCCCACTACAAGGGGATGATATCCGTATCATTGAATCAAGAATTCGTAAGCTGGCAGGAGACAGTTCACAATGAGGAGGAGTGTAATTTGAAAAACATTACAAAACGTTTTTACAAAGGTCGTGTTGCATTAAATGTTTTGGCAAACAGTGTAGAAAATGCAAAAGAAGTATTTCAAGCCGGAGAAGGAAATGTTTTAGTCGGTATACTTTCCAAAGATTATTCAACAGTAGAAGAAGCAGTATCTGCCATGAAGGTATATGGAAAAGAAATAGATGAGGCTGTTTCAATAGGACTAGGAGCCGGTGATAATCGTCAAGCCGCTGTTGTGGCAGAGATTGCAAAGCATTATGCTGGCAGCCATATCAACCAGGTATTCCCAGCAGTTGGTGCAACGCGCGCCAATCTTGGTGAAAAAGACAGCTGGATCAACGGTTTAGTCTCCCCGACAGGACGCATTGGCTTTGTTAATATCTCAACAGGTCCAATTAGCGCTGCCGGGGAACAGCAGGCAATCGTACCGGTTAAAGCAGCAATTGCACTTATTCGGGATATGGGAGGTAATGCATTAAAGTACTTCCCAATGAAAGGATTAAGCTATGAAGACGAGTTTCGGGCAGTTGCAAAAGCTTGTGGAGAAGAACAATTTGCGCTGGAGCCAACGAGTGGAATAGATAAAGAGAATTTTGAACAAATACTAAGTATCGCCTTAAAAGCCAATGTACCAAAAATTATTCCACATGTGTATTCATCCATTATTGACAAAGAAACCGGAAAAACAAATACTCAAGATATACGGGAATTATATGAAATTATCAAGAAACTGGTTAATCAACATGTTTAAGAGGATTGCAGCATTTGGAGAAGTTATGATGCGCCTGGAGGTTCCCGGATACGAGTCACTGTCACAAGCAAGCACATTAAATTATTCATTCTCCGGAACTGGAGTGAATGTCACTTCCGCTCTAGCTAAATTCGGTTACTCTACCTATCTCGTATCCACATTACCAAAGAATGCAATAGGTGATGCTGCTATATCTTACATTCAAAAACTTGGGATAAACCCCTCTTTTCTCAGGCAGGATGATAATGATCTTGGTATGTACTTTTTGGAAAATGGATTTGGTGCAAGACCAAGTCGCGTGACCTATTCCAACAGATCGGGAAGCAGCTTTAACAGAGCGGAAGAAGAAAGTTATTGCTTTGATAAGATTGCAAAAGAAATAGACATCATTCATTTTTGTGGAATCACACTTGCCATGAATGATAATGTACGAAGGCAAATGAAGAACTTTGCAATTGCAGTTAAGAAAGCTGGCGGTACGGTCGTATTTGACTGTAATTACCGACCCACTCTCTGGGGAGAAGCTGGTTATGAAAAAGCAAAGCCGCATTATGAGGAAATGCTGCATTTGGCCGATATTGTAATGATGAATGAAAAGGATGCAAAATTCATCCTTGGAATGGAAACTGATAAAGAAGACAGGGCAGATCAGCTGATGGAGCTGATTCCTTCCATCTCAAGTAAATATAATATTCCAGTAATAGCTGGTACACATCGTTCAATCAACCGTGACAATACCCATTCGTTACAGGGTTTTATTTATAAAAATCAATTATTCTCATTCTCAAAAAAGATCACATTTCCTGTTTTGGATCGGATTGGTGCAGGTGACGCCTATACAAGTGGAATTATTCATGGAGAAATAAATAACTTTTCATCAGATAAAACAGTCACCTTTGCAACAACAGCGGCCATGCTTGCACATACCGTAGTTGGCGACACACCAATAGCTTCAGAAAATGATATCTATCGAGCGATGAGGGAAACGAATAGTGATGTGGAGAGATAAGGAAAAAAACAACAGCAAAAATAGACTGGATACATTGTAGACGTACCCAGTCTATTTTCTATTCATTAAACAACAACACAACAAACTTTAACATTCAACCCTGGAAACTATTGATTGTTTAAAATGATCAATCGCCTCATCTGGGTCAATGGTATACCCACACTCAAGCCCAATAAATCCTGTATAACCAGTATCCTTAATGGCCTTCAGGATATTTACATAATTTAATTCACCAGTTCCAGGCTGCTGTCTGCCTGGATTATCCGCAATATGATAATGATTTATATAGTCGGAAAAGCCTGTTGCATTACGGATAACATTACCCTCTGTAATTTGCTGATGATAGACATCAAAAACAAGTTTAACGTTCGGACTGTTAACTTGCTCCAAAATAGAAACTGCCTCGTCCGAATATTGCAGAAAGTGTCCTCGATGATCAACAAGTCCATTCATTGGTTCAATTTCTAATGTAACACCAGCTTCTTCACAAAGAGGTGCACATATCTTTAATGTTTCTATCATTGTTTCCCGCTGTTTGTCTCGTGGAATGTCTTCGATAACATTACCAGTTTGAGTAATAATAGATTTTGCACCTAGTATTGAACAAGCAACAATTGTATCCTTAATACCTTGCACATATCTCTCTCGCTGCCCTGAATCAACCAGATTGAAAAAGCTTGTACATGTTGCACTAATTCCAACGCCAATTCTTTCCTGCTCTCTGGCTATATCATGTAAATCCAGATCCCACCAATTATAGTATTCTAGGCCATGAAAGCCATGGGACTTTATTTTTTCCAAATGATAGATTACATCTTTTCCTTCATAGGCGCCAATACAAAGAGAATATTTCAAACAGATAACCCCTTAGCTTATATAAATTATATTTCGTTTAAGAATCTTTTCGTAAATTTTATTGTTCACTATCTGGCGTAAGTAATCGCAGTCCCAAATGGATTCAGTGGGACGTAAGCAACCTTTTTACTTTATGATTTTATCCAATCCAATGTAAACTTTTGGAAGTTAATTGTAATCGTATAATCATCATTAACGTCTGCTTCATATAATAGGGCAATTTCACCATTATCCAACACAGTTAGACAGGAATAGATGTATGAACCAAGTGTAATAACTTTTGAATAAGGCCAGGTCTCTCCACCATCTTCACTTAAGCGCACTGTACCATTTTTTCGTTGCTTTACATCAGCCGGATTACTGAATATCAGCCTTGTCTTTCCGTCATCCAGATCGGGATATCTAATGATGGATGATTGGCAGGTAGGATCAATCAGTGCAGAATCATATCTGAAGTCTCCCCATGTCTCCCCACCATCCTTGCTCACTGCAACTGCAGTACGCTGTTCTCCTGAATGATTTCTCATATAAATTCTCAGCTCGCCACCTGGCATTTCAATAACCTGTGATTCAGTTAAATCACTGTTATCAGTAGATGTCGTTTCAGCAGACAGCATTTCTCCGTTGAATTCGCGTCCATCATTAGGTGATTCGCCCCGTTTCCATGTTGCTCCATGATCATCACTGTATATGACGGCACATGACATTTTGGAATATTCATTCGAATAATAAATTGGGAAAACAAGTCTGCCTTTATATGTGCCTTCTTTTACCTGAATGCCTCTTCCAGGTCCTGATCCAATAAATTTCATCCATGGTTCTTTCACTTGTAAATTTAAATCGACTGGCTCAGACCACGTCTTGCCATCATCATCACTTTTGATAACCTGCAAAAAAGAGGTTCTCGCTTCCAGCAGACTTTCCGTTTTAGCAATACCTTTTCTATAATAGATATTTCCAGCAGGCTTGCCATCTTTGAACACAAACCCTTGTTCATCTATTTTATACGAGGTAATGAGATTTCCTTTGTCAAATACTTGTCCCTCTATATCCAGGCTGTATTCATTACCATCCTTATCGTATAATAATTTTCTCCCCTGCTGATCAAAACCTACCCCTGGTTCACTTTGCCATAAGCCTATTCCTCCAGGTGTATGGCAAAAAACCATCCAGATTGTTTCCATTTCCTCATCCTGGAGTAGTGCAGTATCAATTGCCGCAGCACCGTCTGCTCCTTCCCCAGCATAGGTGACAAGCTTTTGAACATCACCCCAAGTTTCTCCGTTATCTGTGCTTCGGCGAATTGTTGTATCAATTTTATTGGGATTATCATTGGAATTGGCAATCCTTGCATCAATCCCCGCAATAATCGTTCCTTTTATAGTTGTAATCATGGAAGGAATACGGTAGGCCCTAGAGTCTCCCAGTCCTGGATAAAACAAAGCTTCCGGTGCTGTAATTCCATTTATATTTTCATATTTTTCCACAATAGCTCTCCTCTACATTATAAAGTCTTTTCGTGCTTCCCAAATTATAGGTATCTGCAACGTATCTTCGGTGGTTTTTTGGGTATAGGTTAATTACCTTGTTCCAACCTACTCAGCTGCACTACCCTGTCTTTCGATGGCTTCAATTTTAATATCCATATAATCATTTAGGCCCATTTTTTCTATCGTCTCAATATAGTCATCCCAATTAGAAAAAGGTTCGTTGCCAGAAATGAATTTATCGCGCATTTCTTCAACGTATTATTCTATATCGCTTCCAAATCCTTGTAGTTGATCTACTTCTTCTTCTGTATGTTTAATGTTTGCCCATGGGTCCTTTATAACATCAGGCTTGACCTTTTCAGTTGCTTCCAATGCTTCCGGTGTCGTTTCAGCTCCTATAAAGTATCTTTCTTCTGTTAAAGCTGGATACAAACCACCCCCGAAAGTCAAATACTCTTTCAATACAGATGTATCATCTTTTTCTTCATCATATACTTCTTTCAGATAGACAGGATTTCCATCTTCATCTATTTCATAAGTCTCGCCTTCTACACCCATAAAGAACAATTTCATTCCTTCTTCACCATAGAAATGATCTATCCATCTTACAGTAGCCTCAGGGTTTTCATTTTTATTCGTGATTATGAATGCACCAGCATTTTCCACAGGACTTTTAAGGTCTGTAAATAATTTATCCCCGTGTGGTCCCTCTAAAGCAGGCATCCCTACGTAATTATCTTCTTTGTTCGGAACCCCGTACCAAACAAAACTGCCGTATCTTCCTTCTGATGCGTTAGCAGCATATTGTGCGGGATCAATAGAAAATATATTCTTCTCAATCAATTCCTCATCGTACAGTTTATTCAAATATTCAAGAAGTTCTTTGTATTGATCGGATGTAGGGTAAAAACGATAATCATTAGTTTCAGGATCCAAATCGATGAGATTCGCTCCAAGTCCTTTATTAGCGATACCAAATGCCCCTTTTAAATAATTATATAGGAGTGTAACATTATGACCGCCAAATGGAATTTCATCCACTTTTCCATTGCTTGGGTTTTCCTCTTTTACAGCTTTTAAATACTGATAATAATCCTCCGTTGTTTCAGGAACATCCATACCTAACTCATCTAACCAGTCTTGATTAATGAATGGATAAGGGGCAATTCGTTTAGATAAAAATTCCGGATGATTCATAAATGGAAAGGAATAAATGTTTCCATCAGCCATTGTAACCATCTCTTTTACGTTAGGATATTCCTCCATAATTTTCTTGAAGTTTGGGGCGTATTCATCTATTAAATCATTAAGCGGAGTAAAGATGCCTTGCTCTCCATACTTTAGTAATTCAGAATTATTTACACCAGCACTGTGAAATGCATCTGGCAGGTCGTTACTCCCTAGCGCTAAATTAAACTTTTCCTCAAATGAAGAACCAGGAACCATTTGCCAGTTAATATCAATATTAGTCATTTCTTCATATTCATTAAACATCAACACGTCATTCCAATTATCATTTGAAGCAGCTGCTTGTCGTGCAAAAAAATCAAGGGTAATACTGTCGTCAACAACTGGAAAGCCTGTTTCATTTAAATTTGCGAGATTCTCTTCACTAGTTTCACCGGTTCCCTCTTCATCCTGTGCGCATCCAGTAGCTATTATTAAAACTAACGCTATAACTAACAGAAACAAATATCTATGGTTTTTCATATTTTAGTCCTCCAATAATAATTAAATCCTATAATTTTAGATACAATAAAATGATTGATATAGTTATGGCTAAACGTACGCTTGCCTGCTTCCAGCAATCTTTTGCAATCCATTCATTTGAACTTGCTACAACACCCACTGAAATCCCTTTCATAAATATTGTCTCAAAGTTCGTTTGTATGTCCTTTAGAAGCTTTATCTTCATTACCATCACTAGCAGGAAACGTTGAAAAATCCCTTTAAATTTACCCAATTCTGACATTTCTTCCCCCTTTTTTCATTTAGAACTGTAAAATAGTAGTTAGGTATTCATTATTGGTAACGGTCATAAAAATCCCAAAAACTAAATTAATTAACTTAACTAATGAACATTATATTAAAGTAGTATGAATTTTACAAGTAATTTTGACTTTTTGATAAAGCATAATTTTAAATATACTTAGGTAATTTTATTCGTAGCATTTATAGGGGGATATACGAACCAATATCTGACACAGTTATAAATAATTTGGGTAGTCAATCAATTATATAATTATTTGAGGAAACAGGTATATTAGCTTCTTTACAAAAGTGGATACTCGGGGTTGAGGATTATTCGACAAACTCTGAAGCAAAAGCTGAATGAAATACCTTCTATTTGTAATGACGTTCGTGGACTTTTCTCTATCAGGATATAAATTGTTTTGTCCGTGAGAAACTCACTCACGGACGTACCTTACAAGACTTTAGTGAAAAACTCAGAGTGTATGCCTAGTTTATCCCAATAGCTCTTAGGAGAGCTTTATCGCTTCTCCTCTATCAGCTGATTCATATAAACCATTGATTATTTTCTGCAGCTTCACACCCTGTTCTGCAGTGCTAATGGGCTGTTCACCAGTTAAACAGCAATTTACGAAACGCTCAATCTGTTGCTCGTAATTATTTTTCAATGGTAGATAGGACGGTGTGACATCAATCAATGTCTCATGTTTTTCCTGAAACATTTTCAATGGAAAAACATCTGCTCCGCCTTTATCTCCCATTACAGAAACTGACATTTCATCATGTTTTTCAATATTTGCTGCAAACGCTGATTCCAAAATGATTGATGCACCATTTTTAAAAGTTATCATCCCTCGGGCCATGTCCTCGATGGAAAAATTCTCCCAATCCCATTGCCCTGCAAGACCAACACCTTTTTTATTACCAAGCTTCTGATATGTCACACCAAAAACCGTATCGGGCTCAGGATAATCCATTAAATACAAAGCAGTATCCAGCATATGTACACCGATATCGATTAGCGGTCCTCCACCTTGAAGTTCTTTATTGGTAAAAACTCCCCAACCAGGAATACCACGACGGCGAATGGCATGGACACGAGCTGCATAGATTTCACCAAGCTCATCTGCATCAATAAATCGTTTTAATGTATCAACCTCCGCTGTATGTCTGTAGCTTAGTCCATAAGTTAGGATTTTCCCGGTCCTTTTAGCTGTTTCAGCCATTTTCTCTGCTTCAGCAACCGTCATTGCTGGTGGCTTTTCACAAAGAACATGACATCCTGCCTCCAGTGCAGCGATTGTAGCAGCTGCATGAAACTTATTTGGTGTACAAATACTGATTACATCAAGTTCTACTGTTTCCAGCATTTCCTGATAATCTGTAAAAACATGTGGAATGTTAAATTGGTCTGACAGGTTTTCAGCATTTCCCCTGACAATATCGGCTATTGCAGTTACCTTCACCTTACTTCCCTGCTTCAAATAATTTGGTATATGTACATCTCTTGCAATGCCACCTGCCCCTATAATTCCAACTCGAATTACTTCTTTCATAATGTCAACTCCCATTGATTCCAGTATCTTTATCCGATGAAATGATAAAAAAAGATTAATTTCATCCAGGCAAAATAATCATAGCATATTTTTTTCTGCAATTGTAATAATTTATTTTATTCGGTTATTACTTTTCCTAATGTTGGGTTTGGTGAAAATACTAGGAAAACGTGGTCTATTTGGATGGCTTAAAGGTCCCTTTGTTTCAAAAAATGTGATTGCCAATTGTCACCTAATTTGCAATTGACTAAAACTTCAAATTATGATATTTTAATGTTATCGGTAACATAAAGGTATCAGCATATATATAAGACAAACACTTTGAATATTGTAACTGGAACAATCAAATAGTTAATGATTGTCGGAATTAAAAGGGTTTCATTTTGATTTGGTTAAAGAAAAACAATCAATAATTTATATTTTTTGAGAGGATGGATTTTGTGGGAAAAGTATCAACTATTACACGTGGTGTACATAATTTCAGTGCTGAAGATCGGTGGGTTAAGCCCGAGGATCCACAACTTTTGGAACGTCTTGAATGGTTTAAAGATCAGAAGCTTGCCTTGATGATGCACTGGGGCCCTTATTCACAGCTGGGATTAGTCGAATCATGGGCTTTGAGTGATAAAGATGCCGATTGGTCTAGGGAAGGTATCGACTGGGAAGATGATGGTGAAGAGTTCAAAAGACAATATTTTGATCTTAATAAAACATTTAACCCAATTCGGTTTCAACCAGAGGTATGGGCAGATTTAGCCAAAGAAGGTGGGTTTAAATATTTAATATTTACCACTAAACATCACGACGGTTTTAGCATGTGGAATACAAATGAAACTGATTATCGGGTTACAGGTTCCGATACCCCTTTTCATACACATAAGTATGCTGATATCAGCAAGCATCTATTTGATGCCTTCCGCAGCAAAGGTTTAGGTATTGCAGCTTATTTCTCCAAAGCCGACTGGAATACACCATATTATTGGGCTCCTGGAATGGAACGTGGCAGGAATATGTGGCGCGGCCCTTCCTATGATCCTTTGGAATACCCATGGTTATGGGATAAGTTTGTTGAATTTACCCATAATCAGATAATGGAATTAATGTCCAACTACGGACACATTGACATTTTATGGTTGGATGCAGGATGGGTTGGACACAAAAAGCAGGATATACGTCTGGGTGAAGTAGTAGAAAAGGCGCGTCAACTGCAACCATGGTTAATCACGGCTGATCGTACAATGGGAGGGGAATTTGAAAATTACATTACCCCTGAACAGACCATTCCTGAAGATCCAATGGAGGTTCCATGGGAAAGTTGCATTTCGATGGGTACTTCGTTTTCGTTCAGGTATGAAGACCATTATAAATCGACACGTGAAATTGTTCATACGCTTATTGAGGTAGTGGCAAAAGGTGGGAACCTCGCTCTCAATGTTGCACCACAACCCGATGGACGATTACCTGAGGGAGCTATCAAAAGGATGAAAGAACTTGGTGCATGGTTAAAAGTTTATGGAGAAGCAATCTACGGAACACGTATTTGTGCACCTTACTTTACGAATGAGTTTGCCTTCACACGAAAAGGTGAGACAACGTACTGTTTCCGATTGTTTCAGAATGGCTACTGTAAAGATGAGTATGTGACGATTCCATATAATGAAAAAGTCTACCAATTAGATATGTTAGGACATGATGATAATCTCGAATTTACTCAGACAAACGAGGGATTATCTGTAAAGATGCCAAATTTACCAGAAGATGAAAATGAAGTAATTGCACATGTATTTAGATTGAAGTAGGTTAATTGGTTATAAATCTCAAGTAGTATTTAAAATGGCGTTGAATTGATGTAACTAAGATAGATCTACTATTGGAGGAGCACTTATGAATAAATACCAAAATAGTAATTATCCAATAAATGAAAGAGTAGAAGAATTAATGAGCCATATGTCTTTGAAAGAAAAAGTGGGACAACTTAACCAAAAGTTATATGGTTGGAATGCTTATATAAAGTCAAGTAATGGTTACGAGTTAACAAAGACGTTCAAGGAACATGTATCAAAGTTTGATGGTATAGGCGCCTTATATGGTTTATTTAGAGCAGATCCTTGGTCTGGCGTGGACTTCTCCAATGGTATTTCAGTAGAGGATAGTGCAGTAGTTACGAACATGGTGCAGAAATACATTAAAGAAAACACGAGGCTAGGTATTCCGGTTTTGATTTCTGAAGAATGCCCTCACGGTCAACAAACATTAGACAGTACCTTGTTTCCAACAAATATTGGCTCAGGTGCCTCTTGGAACCCAGAACTACAACAAGAAGTTTCCTCTAATGTGGCGGAGGAACTGAGTGCAAGAGGAGTACACCTAGGACTTGTGTCCACTTTAGATATTATGCGAGATCCTAGATGGGGAAGAACTGAGGAATGTTTTAGCGAAGATACTTATCTAACCTCAAAAATGACTGAGGCTGTTGTTCGTGGAATGCAAGGAGAAGATGAGGTCCCAAAAATTATTCCAGTATTAAAACACTTTATTGCCCAAGGTGCTGGGGTCGGTGGTCATAACTCAGGGCCAGCATTAATTGGAGAACGAGAGTTACGAGAAGTATTTTTGCCCCCAATGAAAGCCGGTGTAGAAGCTGGTGCTCTAGCTTGTATGGCAGCTTATAATGAAATTGATGGCGTACCGTGCCACGCAAATCAACAATTGCTAACAGAAATATTAAGGAAAGAGTGGAAATTTAATGGAATAGTAATGGCGGACGGTAATGCACTCGATCGATTGTTGATGCTTACGGGGGAAAAAGAGTTAGCAGCAGCGTATGCACTGAGAGCAGGTGTGGATTTAAGTTTATGGGATGATGTTTATCTTACAATCGAGCAAGGTGTTAAGAAAGGTAAAATAAACATGGAATTAGTAGATCAGGCTGTATCTCGAGTTTTATTTCTTAAATTTAAGCTAGGATTATTTGATAATCAATGTTTCGTGGATGAAGACAGACCTGCAATGGTAGTGGGATGTGATAAGTTTAAGAAATCCAGCTTAGAGATGGCCAGGCAATCGATAGTACTGCTTAAAAATGACGAAAACATTTTACCATTGAATAAGAACGGTAATAGAATTGCCGTCATCGGACCTAATGCTGACAATTTATATAATATGTTAGGGGATTATACCCCTCCACAAAGAAAAGATAGTGGAGTGACCATTCTTGATGGTATACATTCACTTGCCGACCCAGACACTGAAGTTATGTACGCTCGTGGCTGTGGAATAAGGGACAAATCTAAATCTGACTTTAATAATGCTAAGGAAATAGCCCGTAAATCCGATGTCGCTGTGGTGGTTCTTGGTGGATCTAGTACTAGAGATTTTGGAATGGAATTTGAAGACAATGGTGCGGTTAAATCCTATGATGAGACAGAAATGGATTGTGGGGAAAATGTGGATGTAGCTAATTTAAATTTAGGTGGAGTACAGGAAGAATTGGTTATGGAAATCTGTGCAACAGGGACTCCAGTTATAGTAGTACTAATACAAGGAAGGCCCCACTCTATTCCGTGGATTGCTAAAAATTGCAAGGCTATTCTGTCTGGATGGTATCCAGGGCCACAAGGTGGTCAAGCTATAGCAGAAGTTCTATTTGGTAATATTAGTCCAAATGGAAAACTACCAGTGTCGATGCCTATTTCATCTATGCAGCTACCTGTCTACTATAACTACAAAAATAGTGGAGCTAAGGAAGACTATCATGATATGGATGGTAAAGCTTTATATCCATTTGGACATGGATTAAGCTATACATCTTTTGAATTCAATTTTGCAAATGATAAAACAGAAGAAATCACATTAGCTGATTTAAATTCTTCTAAAAAATTACATATTACTGTTGAAGTTAAAAACACTGGAAATAGAGATGGTTATGAGGTTGTGCAATTATATACAAAAGATTTACAAGCAAGTGTGACACAGCGGATCAAAGAGTTAAAGGGTCTCAACAAAGTTTGGGTGAAAGCAGGCGAAACCAAGATTATCACTTTCATGCTTGGACATGAAGGGTTAGCGATTTGGAATATAGCCATGAATCCCGAAGTGGAACCAGGTACAGTAAGACTTATGGTTGGAGGATCTTCAAATACGGTAATATCAAAAGATTTATTAGTAAAGAATTAGCCAATTGATTGAATGCTTAAACAGAAAGGGTGGCTAGGATATGCAGCGCATTGAGCGGTTAATTCGCCATTTAAAAGAAAATCAATTTAAAGATATACAAGAGATTCAAGGATGGCAAGCAAGTAGGGCACAGTATAAAGATCCAGGAGAGTATCAGTATAAACAAAATGACTCTCCATTAACGATACGGAAAGGAGATTGGCTAGCAAATTCAGGTACTACTATCTTCCTGGAAAAGGAAGTAGACCTACCAGAAGAATGGATTAAAGACAATATTGGTATAGTATTTAAAGCTAGTGGGAAAGGCGAGCAATCTTATTGTGAAGCCTTAGTTTCTATACAGGGATTTCCGATACAAGGGCTCGATAGAAATCGTGACATTGTAGTCCTCCCTCCCGCACACCTACAAGGGGAGAAAATTATTGTTCAAGTAGAATTGTTTAATCCTGTCGGAATCCCACAAGATAATCTTAGGGGATTTAACCAAGTAGCACCACCAGAAACAGATCCACCACCAATTTATTTAGAACAAAGCAATTTAGTACATATAAACAGAGAGGTTCAAAATCTCCTATATACATTAGAACTATACCGAGAAGTTGCATTACTCTTGGATAAAAATGATACTCGCCGAAACTTACTAATCAAAGCAATGAATCAAGTTGTCGACAAACTGGGTATCCCATCAAGGGAATCTTTGATGGATGCAAGTTTATTAAAAGAGTTGGAAGAGGAGGTGAGAAAAGACACAGAATGCCTTGCTGGGTTTAAAGAAGGGACTATCCGAGCAATTGGTCAATCCCATATTGATACGGCTTGGCTATGGCCTATCAAAGAAACAGTTCGTAAAGCAAGTCGAACCTTTTCCAGTGTGTGTACTTTATTAGATGAATATAAAGATTTTAAATATGCACAGAGTCAGCCTCAATTATTTGCTTATATTAAAGAATATCACCCTAAAATATATGCGCGAATAAAGGAGAAAATTGCTGAAGGTCGATTCGAGATTATTGGTGGTATGTGGGTAGAGCCGGATTTGAATATTCCGTCTGGTGAATCTTTGGTAAGGCAATTATTATATGGAAAGCTTTTTTATAAAGAAGAATTTGGAGTAGAGTCTAGTGTCGAATGGCTTCCTGATACTTTTGGTTATTGTGCGTCTTTGCCCCAAATATTAAAAAAGGCTGACACTGATTATTTTATGACTACTAAACTTAATTGGAATGATACTAATCGTTTCCCATATGATCTTTTTTACTGGGAAGGGATCGACGGAACAAAAGTACTTTCTTACTTACATACCATTCTTGGACAAGAAACACATGTAACAGATATAAAAAATACTTGGGCGGATTTTAAACAGAAAAACGATTATCCAGAGCGAATGTTGGTATACGGGTATGGAGATGGTGGTGGTGGCGTAACTAGAGAAATGATTGAACGTTTGGATCGCTCCGCTTCGCTTCCAGGACTTCCTAATGTACAGTTTGATACGGTCCACGGGTTTTTTGAAAGAACAAAAAAAGCGAACCCAAATCTGCCTACATGGTTTGGAGATTTATATTTGGAACTTCACCGCGGAACTTATACTTCTCAAGCTGAGACGAAAAAAAATAATAGGAAAGCTGAATCTCTTTACAGAGATTTAGAGATTTGGAACAGCTTTGCTTATATGGCATTAGGGAAGACATATCCATCAAAGAAAATAAAAGAAGGATGGAAATTATTATTGCTTAATCAGTTCCATGATATTGTGCCAGGTACATCGATATCCGAAGTATATGAGTTATCGAAAAAGCAATACCAAGAAGTTTTCGAGATTGGTAACAAAGTTAAAAAAGAGGCTATTAACTATATAGCTAAAAATATTAATACAAAGGGCTTAGGAAAACCAATTATTCTTTTCAATAATCTTAATTGGAAACGAAATGAAGTTATTAGGCTAGTAGGTGGCAATGAGCTATTAGAAAAACAGATTACTGATAGATCTGGGAACATCTACAAAACAGAACATATGATGACAAACAGTGGGGAAGTTGTACTATCTGCCTATATTGAGGATATTCCGGAAATGGGTTATAAAACAGTATGGCTAGAAGACGGGACTTCAAATATGCCGGAGTCTTCTAAGGAAAATGAATTTAATGGTTGGTGGGAGACACCTTTTTACCAAGTAGAATTTAATACTGAAGGCTGGATAAGTCGTCTTTACGATAAACTTGAAGACAAGGAGATTATTAAAGAGGGTGAAGTTGCAAACAAGTTACAATTATTTAATGATCTTCCCACAGATTGGGATGCCTGGGATATAGATCCGAACTTTGAAAATCAGCCAGCGGAAAATTCAAAATTAATTAGTAAAAAAATAACCCATAAAGGGAGCTTGTCAAGTACTTTAAAATTCATTTGGGAAATCAACCAGTCTGTTGTTTCTCAGGAAATTGTATTTTACCAACACAGCCGTCGTATAGATTTTAATACTAAGGTAGATTGGCAGGAAGAACATAAGCTTTTAAAGGTGGCCTTTCCTGTAAATGTCCATGCTTCTAAAGCAACATATGAAATACCATTTGGGTCTGTGGAGCGTTCCAGCCATAATAATACGAGTTGGGAACAAGCCCAGTATGAAGTATGTGGTCAACGGTGGGTAGATGTTTCTGAAGGTAACTATGGAGTCAGTTTGTTAAATGATAGCAAATATGGCTTTGATATTAAAGGTAATAAAATCAGATTATCTCTTCTTCGAGCACCTAAATGGCCAGATGAAAATGCGGATATTATGATACATGAGTTTACTTATTCTTTGTTTCCTCATGAAGGAGATTGGAGAAAAGGCAAGACAGTTAAACAGGGGCATGAACTTAATTCACCAATAACGGTGCATAAAACATCTTCTCATTCTGGTTCCTTGCCTAATTCCATGTCGTTTATAGAAACCGAAAGTAATAGCACTATAATTGATTCAGTGAAGTTATCTGAAAACGGAGATGGTCTAATTTTGAGGTTATATGAGTCTGAAGGAAGTGAAGCACCAATTTTGCTTAGGTTCAATTTTGATGTGGGATTCGGGGAGGAGACCAATCTGCTTGAAAGGCCTATTGAGCAAATCCCAATAAAGGAAGGGATAATAAATAGAAAAGTGAAACCTTATGAAATATGTACTGTTCATGTAAAAGGGTGATTTTCCTAGTGGTGCGAAAAATGAAGATTGGCTGCAAATGCAGGCTGATATTTTTGACGCTAAAACTGTAAATTTTTCCAGTGAGCAAGGGCTAGGCATGGGTGCCGCAATGCTGGCAGCATATGGCTGTAGTTGGTTCTAATCTTTAGCGGAATGTGCGTAGGCGTTTTTGCAGGTAGATAAGGAATTTGTTCCTGATAAAGATAATGTAAGGAAATACAAGAAGCTGTTTGATGTTTATCAGAAAGTATATGGTTAAACAAAAATTTAAAATGAAGAATTATCATTTTTTATGGCAGACTCTATGAGAAAACCGTGATAAAACTCTGATAATCTGTATTAATATTTTGTGATAGATCTTAATAATAAATTTTTTTCATGAAATATCAGAGGCATTTGAAGTATAAATCAAAATTTAAACACTTTAGAACATATTTGATATATTTAAAGGTTTACAAACACTTAATGTATCAGCAAAAAACTAAGCAATGATCTCATGGTGACAATGCTTAGCTTAAAAAACATATTCGTTGTATTTTATGAAACCGTTAACATATTAACGATTTAAATGATTAATGTAAATTTACTTATAGCTGTTAACCTGAGAAATACTGGTTTACAGGAAATATTATCCCAGAAGAATACAAATATATAGCATAGGCAATGCACAGTAAGCAACAGCTCGCCGCAATTTTTAAATAGGGTGTCATGATTGTATCGACATTGCCGGTAATTATAGCTTATCCATTCCTGCAAATAATTTGATTAAGGGTGTAATTGATTGGTTCGTTGAAAGAGTAGAAAATACACTTTTAATGCTAAAGGGGGTGGTTAATTTAATTGTGAAAATGCTGTTTTTTAAGTAATTATAAAATTTTGAAAGGGGTATACAAATGAAAAAGGGTTTGTTTTTATGGCTGACCGCTCTAATTACTATTGTTATGCTAGCTGCCTGCAGTTCTGATGAAGAAAGTAAAGAAACAGATTCATCTGCAGATGTTAAAGTGAATGAGGAAGGGTATCCAATTGTTGATGAAAAACTTGAGATGACATTAATGGCACCTGATGCTGGAGTAGCGGAATGGGGAGAAATGCCAGTATTGCAAGAGTACGCAGAAAAAACTAATATTCACTTTGAATACAATCTAACACCTATAAGTGATTTTGGAACAAAGTTAAATCTGGCATTTGCAAGTGGAGATCTTCCGGATATCATTTTTGCAGCAGGAAGTAATGATTTTACCTCCGCTATGGAAATGGATTATGGAAAACAGGGTTTATTGCTTCCTCTTGAAGATTTGATAAAGGAGTACGCACCAAATATTCAGAAGGTTTTGGAAGAAAGGCCTGAAATCAGGAAATCTATTACAACTCCTGATGGACATATTTATGCATTACCAAGAGTTACTTCAGGTAACCATGAAGCGGTGTGGTATAGACAACCATTATGGTATAACGGGCAGTGGCTGGATGCCTTGGGTGTTGAGGAACCTCCGAAGACAACTGAGGAATTCTATGACCTGCTTGTAAGGTTTAAAACAGAAGATCCAAACGGTAATGGAGAAGCAGATGAAATTCCGTTATCAGATGTGAATATGAACGGTTCAAGACAATGGCTGCTTAACGCGTTTGGAATGAAAGTCTGGGATATAGAAGAAGTAGATGGGAAAGTCCGTTACGCACCTATAACAGAAAACTATAAAGAGTATTTAACGTTTATGAAAAAACTTTACAACGAAAAGTTGTTAGATCAGGAGACTTTTTCACAGTCAAATGACCAATTTGCAGCAAAAGGGCAAAACAACAGATTAGGGGTATTCAACGCGTATTATTCGTTTCAAATAACTGGTGAAACAGAAGAGGAAGCAATGAATAATCCAATGTATTTCCCACTGAAAAGTTCGGTCTCAAATGAACCATTGATGCCACTTAACCCGGGTATGTCAAGAGGAAGCTTTTCAATTACAAAAGACAATCCTAGTCCTGAAGCATCGATTCGTTGGGTTGATTATTTGTATTCTCCGGAGGGCCATGCCTACTTTGACCAGGGACCTGAGGGGTTGCTTTGGGAGTGGGATGAAAATAAAGAAGTAAGACTGGATCTTCCTGTGCCGGAAAAATTTGATAACCGAGAGAAGTGGCGTTCAACTATAACCCCAGCCTATGGTATTTTATTACCTGAACTATACGGGCCAATAGAAGGACAAAAAGAAACAGATTTCTATAAGTTTATACAGTCTGAAACAGCCGAAAAATATGAGCCTTATGCTGAGATACCGTTCCCGCTTATTTATTTAGAAAGTGAAGAACAAGATGAGATTAATACTATTAAGGTTGATCTGCAATCGTATGTTGAGCAAATGGAGGCAAAATTTATTACTGGCGTTGAACCACTTTCAAATTGGGATGGGTATGTCAAAACAATTGAGAGTATGGGTATTGATAGATATGTAGAAATATATCAGGAAGCTTATGATAAATGGAGCGAAGGGTGAAAATAATATTGAAACAAAAAAGGTAAACTAGCATTCTCTTCGAATTAAACCTGTAGAAATCCCGTCAAAATGGGATTCTACAGGTTTAATAATTTAGAAAAATTTAATTACTCTCATACCTCTCAAAAGCTGTATTCTGGATTTCCATATATTCATCCAGGCCCATATCCTTTATCGTCTGAACGTAATTTTCCCATTCCGACAAAGGAACATCTCCTGAGATAAATTTATCCAGCATTTCGTCAACATACTTTTCGATATCCGCTGAAAGTGCTGACAGCTTATTATTTTCTTCTGCTGTATAGGTAAATGATCCCCAAACTTCATCAATGATATATGGTTCTATCTTGTCTGCAGCTTCTAAAGATGAAGGCGATTTTTCCGACCCTTGAAAATAATCTTTTTTAAGAATTGCTGGTATTCCGCCAACCCATGTGAGGTATTTTGCTACTTCTTGGTCAAGTGTCAGCCCTTCATCACTATTTCTTATGTGGTCCATATATACATATTCACCGTCATCATTTACTTCATAGGTTTCTCCTTCAATTCCCATAAAGGCTAACTTTGATCCTTCATCCCCATAGAAATAGTCGATCCATCTCATAGTCGCTTCGGGATGTTCATTTTCACTGGTAATCGCAAATTTCCCTATTTGATATGCGGGATGATTTATTTTCGTATACATTTGATCTCCATGAGGACCCTTTAGTGCTGATAATCCTACATAGGCCTGCCCAGCTTCCCCAAACAAGTCTTCCGGACTCCAGAAAACAGTACTTCCATATTTTCCTTCAGCTGCATTTGCTAAATATTGACTTTGATCAATGGAGAAGATATTTTGTTCAATTAATTTTTCGCTATATAGTTTATTTAAGTACTGTACCATTTCTTTATATTCTTCTGTTATCGGATAAAAACGTACATCCCCACTTTCAGGATTTAAATCAATATATGGTCTTCCCTTGTTCCCAATACCAAAAGATCCCCTCAACCAACCAACTAATCCATCCAAATTTGTACCACCATATGGTATAGCTTCACTACCATTTGGATCCTGTTCTTTCACTGTTTTTAAGTATTCATAAAATTCTTCCGTTGTCTCTGGCTCTTCCATATCAAATTCCTCAAGCCACTCTTTATTTATCCAAGGGCGACTACTGACAATAAGTGATAAAAAGTCTGGTGAATAAACACCTGGCAGAGAATAAATATTGCCATCAGGGAAAGTCAAAGCCTTTTCCACTTCAGGATATGTTTCAAATACCTTTTTAATATTTGGTGCATATTCATCGATTAAATCATTTAACTTAAGAAAACTACCTTGCTGCCCATACTTCATTATATCTATAGGTGGAATATCTGCAGCATAAAAAGCATCTGGTAAATCCCCACTTGCCAACACTAAATTTCTCTTTTCAATTAAGGATTCACTTGGTATTTGTTCAAAATTAACCTCGATATTCGTTATTTCTTCATATTCATTCCAAATCATAATATCGTTCCAATCATTCGCCCCTGGTGGAACGCCTGCAAACATATCCAATGTTATTTTCTCTTTTACAATAGGCATATCAGATTCATTTAGATTTTCAAGACTTTCCTCATCGGAAGCAGTACTTTCACTGGAAGCATCATCACTGCATGCTGCCATAAATAACATTGTTGCTATTGCTAATAGGATAAACAGCTTTTGACTTTTCAATAGTAACCCTCCTTATTTTTCCTTTGTAGTGTTTGTTAAACGTTTTACAACTCATCTTATCTGCCAACTAATGCAACCACCTCCTTAATAAATCCCTCATTTAACATTGCTAATTTTCAAATAATAATTTGTAAAAAAAGAAGAATAGCATTTCAAACAGTTCTCTATACTTAGCCTTGGCTATTCCTTCTCCATAGAAACTTTTCCACCCCAATTAATAATCTCAATTAATTCAGCACTTAGTTCCCGAACAATATCAGGATGTTCTAAATATACATTTCTGTTTTCCGTTTCATCCTCAGACATATTGTACAATTGTCCTGGTGAATGGTCTGTTTCCCAAACTCCCTGTGTTGGTAGTCCAATTATTTGTGTATCTCTTTTTTGAAATCCAAATCCACCCGAGCCTTTCCCTTGAATCAATTTCCATTTGCCACTTCTGATTGCAAACATACCTGAAATAGAATGGTGCACTACTGCGTTACGAAGTGAGCGGCCACCAGTCAAAGCAGGTAGCATATTTAATGTATCCTCACCTGAATCCTCCGGCAGCTCTTCGTTAAATAGTGCAGCACAAGTTCCAAGCAAATCTGTCAGACAAATAAGTTCATTACTGACCGATTCTGGTTCAATCTTTTCAGGCCAACTTGCGATAAAGGGAATACGGTGGCCTCCATCCCAAATATCTGCCTTTTGACCACGTAAGTCTCCAGCTGGTTTATGGCCATGAACGGTAACTTCTTCTGTTTTAGGATGTGGACCATTATCACTAGTAAATATTAGTAATGTATTTTCCCAAATACCTTTCTCTTTCAATGTTTCTACTATTCTACCTACCGTCCAATCTAATTCAAGAATCATATCCCCACGTGGTCCAATACCACTTTTATTTTTAAATTCTGTTGCGGGAGACCACGGGGTATGTGGTCCAGTCAAAGGGAAGTACATATAAAAGGCTTGATCCGGACGGTTTTTCACATGATTTCCAATGTAGCTGACTGCTTTCTCCGTTAATGTCTTGTTAACCTTTTCATCCTTCCAGCCAGGTGTCATCAGTCCTTTACGTCCCTTTTGACTGAAGTCCTTTGGCTCTTTTTCGATTGTCGGAATCCCTACTGTACGGTTATTTTCGATAAAACAATACGGCGGCATGTCCAGTGATGCTGTAATACCAAAATAATAGTCAAACCCCAAATCTATTGGGCCATTTTCGATAGGCAGGCTATAATCTATTTCGTCACCATCTTTGCCCCAGCCAAGTCCAAGATGCCACTTGCCGATACATGTGGTCATGTAGCCACGACTCTTAAGGAATGAGGGTACTGTAAGACGGTCTGTCTCAATTAACGGTTCGGAATGTCCCCACAGAACCCCTTCCTTCAATCTGCTTCGAAAGCAATACCTTCCCGTTAAAACACTATACCGGGTCGGTGTACAGACTGCTGATGGCGCATGTGCATCTGTAAATCTCATACCTTCTTTTGCTAACTGATCTAAATTCGGTGTTTGAATTGTAGTTGCTCCATAGCAGCTTAGATCCCCGTAACCTAAATCATCTGCTAAAATATAAACAATATTTGGCTTTTGCAACTATATAACCTCCATAAGAAAAACAGCAAATTCGTTTTTACTTTCCTTGCCTTTTAGTAGTGATTTAAGCCTCATCCCAAAATCGTCTGATGTTATCCATTCCGATTTTAGAGGCTTCTCTGCATTCTTCCATACCTTCAAATTCTAATGTGATATTCCCATCATATCCTGAGGCTTTGATCAATTTTACAATCTCTCTTATTTCAATGTCACCATGGCCAACAATCGCACCTTTCAGAAAGTTATCATTAGCTGTCTTAAACCATTTACCTGCACCTGGATCCTGGTAGTAAGGTCTAAAATAAAAGTCTTTAAAATGAATAAGCGATGCAAAAGGCAGGTTCTTTTTAACCCCAACAATAGAATTCTCGTCCACACACATAAAATTTCCTACATCCAATGTCGTTTTAAAATTCGGTCTGTCAACTGCCCGCACGACACGCTGCACCCGATCACTATGCTGGACGGCCATCCCATGATTTTCAATAGTTGTTGTGATACCAAATTGTGCTGCATAATCCGCAATCTGCCTGCTTCCTTCGGTAATCTGCGGCAAACTGTTTTCAAAGTATTCAATGGTTCGTTTCTCAGGCGGCACAGTAAAAGCGGTTACATCATGGCGCATATGTTTAATTCCCATCCGGTTTAAAAGATCCACATGTTCCTTTAGACGTGCCACTTCAGCATTGAATTCTTCCTCTGTTTCCTGTACGAAATTTGCTGGCATGGAATAGTTTGATATTTCAATTCCTTTTTCCTCTGCACGATTACGCACCTGATCTGCTAGCTCCAAATTATCTACTAAAGTAAAACCATATGGAACAATTTCCATATGCTCTCCACCGTTTTCAGCAATCCAGTCCACTACATCCAAAACATCCATTTCTCCACTTTTAATTGCATTAAGCAAACTATACGTACTCAATCCTATTTTCATTTTTATCCATCTCCTTTTTATTTTTGGTTGTTTTCACATAAATTGGGACTGCGCACTGCTCGTCCCACCGAAGTAACTTGGGACTGCGATTACTCGCCCCACCAAAAGACTTGTTGTTATTCTGCACCATAGTTGATGTAAAAGACGACGTATGGGCTAGGTTGTTTTCCACTGCGGACCGTTGCTTTCCGCGGGCACGGCTTCAGCCTCCTCGAGAAAATCACTCTGCGGGGTCTTCAGACACGTGCTGTTCCCGCAGGAGTCAACGGTCCTCCGCTCCAAACAACCACCAAATAAGTGGATAGCAAATATTTGGCTCATTCAAGAAGTAAATCAACTTTTAAAGTCGAAAAATACCATCCCAGCGGAGGAAACACATGAAGACTCCTGCGGGAGGAAAGGCCTCGGTGAGACCCCGGAGTGCGTAGCACGAGGAGGCTCACCAGCCGCCCGCGGAAAGCGTAATGTGTTTCCGGAGCGCTGGACTAGCACTCATCTTCTAAAGACAGGGATGAAAAGAAAACACGTTTAAAGTTACGCCGTCTTTTATAGAAACTACTAAAGTTAAAAAAGCAACAAATGGTTTCTATGGGGCGAGCAGTGCGCAGTCCCAGTATTATGGTGAGGAACGAAGTACAGTCCCACAGCTTACGAAAAGAACCTTTATGTTTTTCCTTAATCAATACAAAGAAATTAATAAATCTTATTCATCTATCTCTACAAAGCTTATTTTGATAGACTCTAATTCTAGTTCTAAATCTTGATTTGTATGTGTTGGCTCGGCTAATTTAATATGGAGTGGCAATATACCCTCCCTTGAGTGAACATTATATGGACCAATCACTGAACTCGTTAGATCTCCCCCTTCTACTATTTTCACTTCAGAGCCGAGCTCAATAGAGTAAGTGAAGTTTGCGTTTCCTGTACCAGTTATTTCAACAACTGCTTTACCATTTTTCGCATTTGAAATATAAGCAGTTTGTCTGGTATTTGTCTTTACAAGACTCGTATAATTTCCATTATCCGCATAATTATTTCCGTAATCGAGATCTTTCTGGTTCACTATCCATGAATTATCAGATCCAATCGAAACGGTATTATACGGAATAATACACAATTCATCAGACAGTTCTACCCTGATTGTTGTGAAAATCTTATCTACAGGAGCTTCTGGGAGCGTAATTTCAAAATCATGATCGTTCATGCTCCATTCAAGTTCAAGGCTTGAATTATCTTCAACCACTTTTTCTACATTCGTTACTAACCCTGATAGGTTAATCTTCCCATCACTAGGCCATTTAGTTACATGTAAGAATAGACTATTTCCATCGCTTGTTATCTCTCCCCATGTTTGTTCATTAAATTTAGTGGGGTTAGTTCCAAGAATTGCATTTGGATGATGTTTAATCCATTTTCCCATTCCCTGAAGGACGTTAGCTTCAAAGTCAACAATTGAACCATCTGCTTGCGGACCAATATTTAGTAAATAATTCCCTCCCCTAGCACGTATAGAAATCAGACTTTCTAACAGGTTTCGAATTTTTCCATCAAATTCATCGCGTTGCTGCCAGCTTCTATATCCCCATGTCGCGCGATAAATGGAGGCTGGTGTTTGCCATGCGCCATCCAGATTAATGGAAGGAACCTGATTATCATTTAAGGTTCGGAAGTCTCCTTCGTTATTCCAAATTCTCCCGTTAATTGCAGCTTGAGGTTGCAGGTCTTTAACAATCTGCTTAAACCGAACACTTTGTTCTTTTGTAGGTGACGACATGTCGAACCAAACTTCTGAGATTGAACCATAATTTGTCATCAATTCTGTCAATTGCTCCTCAATTATTGATTCCATCGTTTCAGGAATTTCATTGTTATTATTTGGATCAAATTCATGTCCCTGATACCAATCAACCAATGAAAAATAAACACCGAATTTTAATCCTTGTTTTTTACATTCATCAGAAAGAAGTTTTAGCACGTCTTGCCCGAATGGTGTAGAATCTACGACATTATAATCTGTCGTTCTTGTATCAAACATACAAAAACCATCATGATGTTTACTCGTAATAACTATATAATTCATTCCTGCATCCTTAGCCAATGAACAAATAGCTTCAGGGTCAAAGTTTTCTAACGTAAACTGAGCGGCCACCTTTTTATAATCCTCTGTAGCAATATCTGCCCACATTTGAATCTGCTCACTGTATCCCTTTTTAACTGGCTTATCTTTCCATGTGCCACCAAGATAGGAATATAAGCCTAAGTGAATGAACATACCAAATTGGAGTTCTTGCCATTCTTTAAGCTGATTATGAGGATCTAATTTAATTTCACCTTGAATCCCGTTATAGTTCTTTTTCTTATTAATTTGCAATCCAATCACCTTCACCTTTAATGAGTCAGTATTTTACAGATGTATTTCCAGATACACGATATCCCCATTCCCGGAGCATCATAGTTATTAGCTTTTGTTCCTTAATATAATTCCAGTGTCTAAAAGTAGTTTTCTCCTATATGATGAAAGGATAATTCTTTAATAGCTGCTTCTCCATAACTTGTGATAATTTCAAGACTGACACCTCGAACTTTAACTGAAGGGATTCGTATAATTGCTTTATGGCCAATATTACTTCCTTTGTAAATCGTTAATGGACGGCGAGTTTTTGCAGTTATTATAGATATTTCGAATTCTTGAACACGCTCGCCATCTGTTAAATCCTCTTGAATAATAATATGGTCTATTAGATGGGGCTCTTTTGATTGGTAGATCCATTTCCCATCTTGATACTCACACCGTTCAATTGTTATTGGAGTATTGAAACGACTTTTTATTTCCCTGCCAAACTCTAGTAATCGTCGGGTATCTTTTTCGGGCAGCAGTCCCTGTCGATCTGGTCCAATGTTAAGCAATAGATTAGCGCCCCGACCAATCGAAGAATAATAGATCCCCATTAATTCTTCAAGGCTTTTCACTGTATGTTCATCATTATCACTATAAAACCAATTATCCCTCATTTGTACATCACATTCAGCTGGTAGCCAAAGCTGCCTGCTAAGTTCATCATGTTCATCTGTGAGAACAGAGAATTCCAACGTATCGACTACATTCCAGCACGGCACTGGAGCAATACCATCCTCATTTCCAACCCAGCGAAAATCAGGATCAGCCATGTTAAAGATTAGAATATTTGGCTGTAGAGATCGAATTGTATTGACAATACGTTCCCAGTCGTATTCATGTCCTTCAGATCCTGCACCATCAAACCAAATAATATCGATATCTCCATAGTTAGTTAATAATTCAGTTACTTGATTAACGAAATAATCATCATATGCTTTACCATCTTTATTATAAAAATCCGCAGAGCCATCATATGGAGAATAATATAGCCCTGGTTTAATTCCGTACTTTTTACATGCTGTTATAAATTCCCGAACTACGTCTCCTTTTCCTTCTTTCCATGAGGACTCAGCAACTGAAAACTCCGTATATTTTGATGGCCAATTTGAAAAGCCATCATGATGTTTAGCAGTTAGGACAGCGTATTTCATACCTGCTTCTTTTGCTGTACGAATCCACTGATCACAATCCAGATTCGTAGGATTAAATGAAGTGGGTGACATTGGTCGTTTGTCAAAATCGACATAACCCTCATAAAAGGTCCTCAGACCAAAGTGGATAAATAACCCAAATTCCCAGCTCTGAAACTCAAGCTGTCTTTTGGTTGGCTTGATTTGTTGTTTTGTATCCATTAAATATCCTCCTTCTTTAACCGGTCATGGATATTCCATTAAGGGTTCATAGATCCGGCAGATTTTACATATACAATTCACTGTAAGTGTTTTCATTTTAAACCATCTAAATCTATTAACTAGTGCTCCATATGATCCTCAGGCTGTGCTGCTTTCACAGTCAATCCACCATCAACCATTAATAAATGACCATTTATCTGCATTGCTTCTTCTGAGGCCAAAAATACTACTGAATCTGCAATTTGTTTGGCAGTTCCTAACCGTTTCATTGGATTGGCCTCTACTTCTTGTTCATAAATCGCCTGATCGGATAAAAAATCCTTACACATGTCAGTATCAATTGTGCTTGGTCCAACTGCATTGACATTGATGTTATGTTTTCCCAATTCAATTGCTAACGCCTTAGTTAACTGATGTGCCGCAGCCTTTGACGATATATAATGTGGAATAACTGGACTTGTAACCATTAAGCTGGCTGTTGATGCAATATTAATGATCTTTCCGCTTTTTCTCTCAATCATTCCTTTTGCCACAGCCTGTGAACATAGAAAGATAGATTTCACATTGGTATCATAGGTTCGATCCCAGGTTTCCTCTGTCAGCTTCATAAATGGTTCAAATGGAGCTATTCCAGCATTATTTACTAGAATATCGATTTGGCCGAATTCATTTTGTACCTGCTGTATCATCTCATCCACTTGCTGCTTTTTCCCAACATCTGCCTGTATTGTAATGGCACGTTGCCCTAGTGCCTCTACTTTCTCTCTGACAAGTTCAGCCGAATCCTTTTCCTGCTCTGAGAGATAATTTATGGCAACATTTGCTCCCTCATGGGCTAATTGTAGTACGATTGCCTCGCCAATTCCTCTACCTCCACCCGTTACAAGAGCAGATTTGCCGTTATGTCTCTTCACCAATTCATACCACCTTCCAACCCTCAATCTAATTCTTATTTATTTTAATTAACTAAGTTTACCGTTTACGACGCCACCATCAATCATTAATGGCGTTCCCATCACGAATTTTGATTCGTCAGATGCAAGATATAACGCGGCAAACGCAACATCAATCGGTTTACCGAGATCTCCCCCTAATTGTCTTCCTTTAATAGCATTTACAGCCGCTTCAGGATTAGGGTCTTTTGACAGGTAATCTTCCACAAATGGGGTGAAAATTGTCCCAGGCATTAATGCATTCACCCGGATATTATCTTTTGCATAATCAACCTGCATGGACTTTGTCAATGCAAGTATCGCACCCTTTGTCGCAGCATAAGAAGCCCTATTAGCTAAACCAATTTCTGCAATACATGATGACATATTAATAATGGAACCACTTTGTTGCTTGATCATGTGAGGGATAACATATTTAGAAACGAGAAATACACCGTTAATATTCACATTCATCACTTTGTTCCAGTCTTCTAATTCCGTCTCATGCAATACGCCAACACCGCTGACACCTGCGTTATTAAATAACACATCGATTTTTCCAAATGCCGTTATTGCTTCTTCCGTCATTCGCTTACATTCTGATTCATTTGTGACGTTTGCTTGGATAAATAAAGCTTCGCCACCCTGTTCATTTATCTGATGGGCCGTTTGATTACCCGCTTCTTCATTCAGATCATTTACGATAACTGTTGCCCCTTCTTTTGCAAACAGATAAGCCGTTTCTCTTCCAATTCCTGACCCCGCACCTGTAATCAAGGCAACCTTATTATTTAATCTCATTGTTTCACACCTCGCTTATTAAAAATCTGGTTATTTTCGTATATTTTTCTGTATATGACATCATATTTTTGATAAAATGTGATGTCATATAACCAGCCGCTCCGGAAATACACTTCGCTTTCCGCGGGCTCGCGATGAGCCTCCTCACTCGCAAAGAACGCTCGTTGCGGGGTCTCATCGTCTTCGCTTTCCCGCAGGAGTCTTCGTGTATTTCCTACGCTGGGATGGTGTTATCACCTTCAAACGATGATTTACCGCTTGATTGAAACAAACATTTGCTATCCTCTTATGTGGCGGTTGTTTGGAGCGGAGGACCGTTGACTCCTGCGGGAAAAGCACGTGTCTGAAGACCCCGCAGAGTGGTTTTCTCGAGGAGGCTGAAGCCGTGCCCTAAGGTCCGCAACGGTCCGCAGCGGAAAACAACCTAGCGCATACGTCGCAGTTTCTATCAACCACAATAAAGCATTCTAGTCAAACCAACATTTTCTCTCACTCACACAGGTATTTTTCAAAACGCCCAGTCCCTCAATCTCAATAACTACTTCATCGCCATCCTCAAGAAATACTTTAGGATTCCTGAAAACGCCAACGCCATCTGGTGTACCAGTTGACAGCAGATCACCCGTTTTGAACGTGAATCCCTTGGACAGGTATGCGACTACTTCATTAATATTAAATATCATTTCATTTGTATTCGAATCCTGAAGAACTTCCCCATTCACTGTGCAGCGGATTGCTAGATTATGAGGGTCTTTCACTTCATCTGCCGTTACCAGATATGGTCCACAGGGTGCAAACGTGTCATAGGACTTTCCTCTAATCCACTGACCGTCAGCAAACTGGACATCTCTTGCACTGACATCATTTACAATCACATAGCCAAATACATGATCCAGTGCATTTTCTTCAGCAATATGCTTTCCTTTATTTCCTATAACGACTCCAAGTTCTGCTTCATAGTCAACTTGTTTCGACTCTTCAGGAAGTATGATATTTCCCCCCGGTCCAATAATACTGCTAGGCCATTTTGAAAAAATCAATGGTGATTCAGGTGGCTCGACATTTTGTTCACGGCAATGATCCATGTAGTTCAAGCCAACACAAACAACTTTCCCAGGGTTCGGCAATGGCGCCTTTAAAACAATGTCTTCCAATCCAGCAACAAGCTCTTTATCATTTGACTTGTTTATATTTTCTAGTTTACTTTCGATATGCTCTATAAAGCCAAGGCCCCGTTCGATGAGATCCATCATTGTAAGGGAAGGCTCATCCAGTAAATAGTTGATATTCACAACCCTGTCATTATCAAAAATCGCACCAACAAAATCAGTAGTATCTTTTGTAAATCTTACCAGTTTCATCTCAAATTCCCCTCTCTCCAGTTAACCAATTCTACATTCTTTTAATATCTTATCTGTTAATTTGCAACCAAGTCCCGGCTCTTCTGGCAGTGTATAATAGCCATTTTCCACTTTGATCGGATCTTCCCAAATATCTGCAATTGATTCATAGCAATATTCGACCATCGGCACATTGGACGATGCGGCTGCCAGTTGTACGTGTAACTTCTGCTGTACATTCGTATGTGGAATGACTTCCAGATTGTAGGATCTGGCCAGTGCAGCAACATCAAGCCATTCGTCAATGCCGGAAAGCTTTGTAGCATCAGCTTGGACGATAGCAACTCCGCCCTTTTCAATATAATCACGGAAATCATATTTTGTATAAATGGTTTCACCTACAGCTATTGGAATATTTATTCTTCTGGCAAGCTCGATATGGGATTTTTTATCAAATGGGTTCATTGGTTCTTCCAGCCAATATACGTCAAATTCCTCCAGTTTCTTTCCCCATACAATGGATGTTTTTAAATCCCAAACGGTATTGACGTCTACCATTAATTTAATATCATCACCTATTGCTTTTCGAACCGCTTTGACCCGTTCATAATCTTCTCTTGGGTCTGGTAATCCAAGCTTCATTTTTACTGCATCAAACCCACGCTCGACAAGTGCAGTCATATCTCTGACTAATTCATCTGTTGTTACTTCAAGCCAGCCGCCGTCTGTATTGTAGGCCTTCACCTTATCTTTCACAGGACCCAGATACTTCCATAATGGCATATTCGCCACTTTCAGCTTGATATCCCATAATGCAAATTCAATTGCACACAATCCAACCCGTGTAACTCCAACCTGCCCAATAAAATGGTTTGTGTAATGAAGTTCCTTTAGTATATTTTTATAAAAAACCGGGTCTTTTCCGATTAATTTTGGTGCATATGTATCATCAATAATTGCCTGGACAGCACGCGTTCCCTTCGTATAATTCCAGTTAAACCCCCAACCACTTATCCCCTCATCTGTGTCTAAGCGAACAGCCACAAATTCAACTGATTCAAGTTTCGTTTGAGAGTCTGTAATTGCCTTTTGCCTTAAGGGAACGTCCAGTAAATATGTTTCCACATTTGTAATTTTCATCTTTCCTGCCTCCGATTTAATTAATATTTATCCTGAAACAATAATGATATTTGCATAGGCGCATGTATCGCCTGTTTTAATGACTGCTTGCGCTTCTTTCGTAAGCGCTTTAAATTCCAAGTGTGTGATTTTCTCAAATAATATATTGGGATATAATTGCTTTAATTCTAGCAGTCTATCTAGACTGACAGCTTCCATCTCTTCTGTAACAATGATTCTTTCAATGTTTAATTCAGTTTCAATGACCTTTAGCAAATCAGGAACTGTCGGCAAATCATCTGTGATTCCGAGGTTTATTCGTTTTTTATCCTCAGGCACGGGATAGCCTTTATCTGCCAGGACAACATAATCTGTATGCCCCATACTAGCAATCAATTGTGATATTTCCGGATGTAGAATTCCTGCCTTTTTCATCTGCTTCCTCCATATTGAAATCCTTGTAAACTTCCTTTCGCTGATCAACTGTAATGCGGTCTCTGAAGCTTTGAACAGGTTTTTTTAAATATAGCTTTATTCCGGTCTTTTGCTTAATTGCACTTACCAGTTCCCATCCAGCACTGCCAAGTTCAGAAAGCCTTTCATCATTTTCAGTTATCATGTATTCCCATTTCATCAAACCACTTCCCATCAACCTCTATAGATTTAACTTGTAAAAGTTTTTGGCATTATTACCAATCATTTTAGCAAATTCATCTTTCGTTACATGTTCTGAAACTAAATTGCCAAATAGTTCATACACATCCCCGTAGTCTCCTGCAAGCAAACATACTGGCCAGTCACTGCCAAACATCAATCTGTTGGGACCGAAAGCTTTTAAAAGATGCTCTCCAAAAGGAATAAAGTCCTTCTGCTTCCAATTTCGATGGTCTGCTTCTGTAATAAGTCCAGAAATTTTGCACATAACATTTTCAAACCTGGATATTCCACTAATATGATTTTCCCAAAAATTTGAGATGCCATTTGTTATATCCGGCTTTGCAGCATGATTAATGACACACCTTAGTTTTGGAAACTCTTCAAGCAATTCCAATACAATTGGCAAATGCCTGGGGTAGATTAAAAGATCTAAAGGAAAATCATCATGGAGTAACTTTTCGATATTTTCCATCACCCTCGGACGCAATAACCATCGATCATCCTCAATATCCTGCAGCATTGGCCGAATTCCGACAAAGCCTTTATTTTCTCGTAACTGCTGGTATTTTTCCCCGAATGAATCAGAATCCAAGTTAATCCAGCCTACTACACCCGCAATAAATTCATTTTGATGATATAATTCTAATAAATACGCTGTTTCCGCAAGTGTCGGTGCTGCCTGAACAACAATTGTTCTATCAATTTGATGCTTTTTTAAAATTGGCTGTAAATCATCTGGCAAATAATCCTGGAACAATATACCTTGTTCCTCTGTCAGCCAGCCATAGTCCTGACGGCTGAGTTTCCAGAAATGGTGGTGGGAATCAATTTTCATAGAATTTCCTCATTTCCTGGATATTTATGTTACCGATAACATTAAAGTAACATTAAATTAATAAACTGTCAATTAAAAATATTTGTATTTTTGGATCACTCCATTGTAAAATTAAGACAACATAGAGAGGAAGTAAGCAAATGGTCACGATTTATGATATTTCCAAATTAGCAGAAGTTTCACCAATGACTGTATCAAGGGTTATTAATCAGTCCGGGAAAGTGAGTGAGGCAACCAGGGCAAAAGTAGAAAAGGCTATAGAAGAGCTGAACTATATTCCAAATGCCTCTGCCCGATATTTAACGGCAAAAAAGTCAAAGATTCTGTCACTTATTATTACCGATATTAATAACCCGTTTTTCACGAAAGTGGCTCGGGGTGCCGAAGATAAAGCAAAACAGCTGGGTTATCGTTTGATGCTTTGTAATAGTGATGAGGACATCCATAAGGAATCCGATTATATTAATATGCTAATTTCAACAGGTGTGGATGGTGTACTTATAACCCCCTCTGAAGATAAATCAAAAAAGAATCTTAGAACATTGACTAAATATAAGATCCCTTTTATTCTGCTTGACCGTAAAGTAGAAGGAATAGCTTCTGATGAAATTCATGGGGACAGTCAGGAAGGAACAAGAAAAGTTTTACAGCATCTCATTGAGCTCGGACATGAGAAAATAGCAATTATAAATGGTCCTCTCGATGTTTCAACCGCCCGGGAACGTCAGGATACTTATATCGAGACACTGCAAACACATGGATTACCTGTTAAAGATGATTTAATTTTTCAAAGTCATTATAAAAACAAAAATAAAGATGAGGTTTTCTCGAAGCTTTTATCTTTAGACAAGGATGAATGGCCCACAGCAATTTTTGCAGCAAATAATATTATTGCAATCAACACAATTAAAGAACTGCGAAAACGAAGCATCCGTGTGCCTGAGGATATTTCTGTTGTTTGTTTCGATGATTTAGACCCAGCGTATGACCTGGATCCTTTTTTAACTGTCGTTTCCCAGCCGGCCTATCAGTTTGGCTATACAGGCATCCAAATGCTGATTGACAGAGTTGAAAAAAACGCACCTTCTGAATTCAGAAAGATTGTATTGCCATCTGAATTGATAGTACGGCGATCTTCAGCCTCTATTTAGTGTAAAAAGCTACTAAAGACAAACAGGTGCAGCCTTTTCAAACGCTGCACCTGTTAAGTTTTTAGCAGTAATTAAGTCCGATAACAATAAGAGAGCACAGTTATGCCTTCTTATTTATTAACAAATTAATTATCCTTATATCGACTATAGGCCTCTTTCTGAACATCCATATATTCATCAAGCCCCATTTGAGTCAACGTTTCTACATATTTGTCCCATTCAGATAAAGACGCATCTCCGGTAATGAACTTGTCTCTCATCTCATCAACATATTTTTCGATATCAGAACCAATCGATGTTAATATCCTATTTTCCTCTTCAGTATAGGTAAATGATGGCCATACTTCTTCCGGAAGATTCGGTTCAAGCTTTTCCGCCGCTTCCAAGGCAGAAGGGGCACTTTCAGATCCCACAAAATAGTCCTGCTTTACAATAGCTGGCGGACCTACTCCTACCCAAGTCAAATATTTGGACACTTCTTGATTGCTCGTTAAGCCTTCTTCACTATTTGTTATTTTATCCACATATTGAAAGCCATCCTCTGTTTTTTCATATGTTTCACCTTCCACTCCCATATACATTAACTTGGAACCTTCATCACCATAAAAGTAATCAATCCATCGCATAGCTGCTGCGGGATTCTCATTTTCATTTGTGATGACAAATTGCCCCGGATTAGTAACGACAGAGGATAGACCTGCGAACAGCTTGTCACCATTTGGTCCTTCCAATGCATACCCACTCACATATTTCTCTCCTGTACCTCCAGCAAATGTGACGTCCGGACTCCAAAAGACGGTGCTTCCGTAATTTTCTTCTGAAGCATTTGACAAGTACTGGCTCCAATCGATTGAAAAAATATTCTGTTCGATTAAACCTTCATTATACAACTTGTTCATATAAGTCAGCATTTCTTTGTATCCTTCAGTTGTTGGCACAAACCTCATTTCTTCATTTTGCGGGTCTGCATCAATATAACCGCCACCGCGAGTATTAATCCCAAAAGCACCTTGAATCCAGTGGATAAAGTTATTGATATTATTACCGCCATAAGGTACCTCATCATTTTCGCCATTACCATTTGGATCCTCTGTTTTTACTGCTTTCAGATATTCATAGAATTCCTCAGTCGTTTGCGGAATATCCATATCTAAAGCATCTAGCCATTCCTCGTTAAACCAAGGTGTGCCCCCTACGCGTAAAGATATAAAATCTGGATCCGCCATATTGGGAAGGGAGTAAATATTACCATCGGGAAAAGTGAGTGCTTTTTTAGCATCGGGATTTTCCTCTAATAGCGCTTTCAAATTAGGTGCATATTGATCAATAAGATCATTCAGTGGTATGAACACGCCCTGCTTACCATACTTTAATAAATCCAGACCGCTGAGATTGGCAGCGTAAAACATATCGGGTAAATCACCACTAGCCAGGGCAAGATTTCGTTTTTCCTCCAATGAATCGGTTGACACCTGGTTCCACTTTACATCAATATTCGTCATATCCTTATATTTATTCCAAATTAAAATATCGTTCCAATCTGATTGCATCGTTTGGGCAGATACTCCAGCAAAAACATCCATAGTGATTGATTCATCCATAATCGGCATACCTGATTCATTAAAATGCGGATCATCGTCACCTGTTGTCTTACTTACTTCTTCATCACTACTGCAAGCTGCCAGGATAAGTAAAACGAAAATGATTAAAATAGTTATCTTCTTTTTGAAAAACATTGTTAAAACCTCCTATTATTTTCAATAAGTCTAGCAATTTGTTCGATGCCTTTTTCATCTTTTCTAATAATTTTATTGAATGCGCTTGCAAAACAAGTTAGACATGTACGCATCATTAATTAAGTTAATTAACTTTGCATATCTACTATGGTTTTACATTGACAGATAAGTGGTATTCCTATACTATTTGTACAATCTAATCAACACAGTCATGAGGTGACTATTCGTGTTTGACATATTTTCAATATCTTTCGACAATGAAATTCCCGATTGGAAAATGCCTCTAAAAAGGCTTCCTGAGAATATAATTGTATTGATGATAGAGGGAGAAGTCGATTACTGGCTTGATGATATCCACCTCCGATTGCAAAAAGGTGATGTGCTTTACATCCCAAAAGGAACGCTCAGAGAATCACGAAATGCAATGGGACAGAAACATAAAAAATATACCATTTTATTTCATGAGATTTCTCCTGAATTACAGCAGCTTTCTATCATAAAACGACATCAATTCACCCACTTCAGGACGAAAAAGTTTGCTTATTTAGAACAAAAGATGAGTATCCTGTATCAGGAATATCTCAATCGGAATCACTATTACGAGCTCATGTGCCAAGGAGAACTACTTCATCTCATGGCATATATCAGCAGGGAAATGGATACCAAATATATTTCCCCCCAAAAAATACAGTTTGCTAATTTAATCGAAGGATACATTCAATCATATTACAATGAAAATATATCGACAAAAGACACTGCGAATCATATTAATCGATCAACCAGCTATGCCATTCGTCTCTTTAAAGAGGTAAAAGGAATGACACCGATGAATTACTTGCACTATATCCGCATTGTGCATGCTCGGGAGTTATTGTTGAACACAACACGGAACATGCAGCAAATCGCCAATGATTTGGGCTTTTGTGACCAGGCGCATTTTAATCGCGTTTACAAAAAACTCATAGGAGAACCCCCTTCAGCTATTCGACGGAACCATTCTTCCAATGATAGTGGATAGTACTTTCAGAGAATGGCGTTTGTCTAATTTAAAATTATCATCAATATACCCAATTTTCCGATTAATCGCAATGAATGAAATCGATTTATTTGTATTATATTGATTTTTATTTGAAACAACCATTTACTCGGGTAGCGTATGAAAAGTCTCCACCCATACTATATTTTGGATAGAAATCTATTAACAACTTGCTAACAACACAAAAAAAGCCCTGTCACCCAAAAACTGTGACAAGGCTTTTTTCATAACTTGCAAGTCAAAAACCTACATAATTAATCAAAGCGAATTTCTTCGCCTTTTTCACTGGATTCATACACACCAGCTAATATTTTCATAATCTCCACGCCATCCTGTACCGGAGAAATTGTTTCTGTTTCTCCTTGGACACAGGATACAAAATGATTGATTTCATTTTGGAAGCCTTTACTAAAGTCAAACGATAATGCATCAATTTGTGGTGTTGAATTTAATATCGTATTATTCTTCTCTGTAATGATTTCCAGCTTCGGTTCAATTTCAGCACCGCCCTTGTCTCCAAACACGTTTACAGCTATTGACTCTTCCTTTGCATGAAGGGTGAAGCTGACATCGACCATCAGGGAAGCCCCATTTTCAAAGCGAATGATCGCATTCGCCATATCTTCAACTGAATTCTGGCTTGGATCATAATCTGCAGCCTTATAAAATGATTTATTTTCAATATGTGAGCGGTTTCCAAGTTTATTGTAAGTATTTCCACTGACAGATTTCACCTTTGGTTTACCCATCAGATACCAGCACATGTCAATTACATGTACACCAAGGTCGATTAAAGGTCCACCGCCAGAGCGTTCCTTATCTGCAAACCAGCCGCCGGGATTTCCTAAAGCACGGATACAGGAAGCTTTCGCATAATAGATTTCCCCAAGGTCGCCTGAATCAATGAAACTTTTCAAAACTTGAGTGTTTGTACCAAAGCGACGCACAAATCCAACCTGTAGTGTTTTCCCATCACTTTCTTGAACTGCTTTTTCTATTGCATGAGCCTCTTCAACGGTTTTACATAAAGGTTTTTCGACTAATACATGTTTTCCTGCATTTAATGCGGCAATGGCAATTTCCGCATGTGTATTATTCCATGTGCAAATACTTACTGCATCAATTTCTGGTACTGCAAGCAGTTCGTGATAATTTGTAAAATACTTTTCTGCACCATATTTCTCTGCTTTTGCCTTTGCTCTTTCCTCATTCAAATCACAAACGGAATAAATACTTACTTCCTCATTGTTTTTATAGGATTCAAAATGCATTTCCGAAATGGAACCTGCACCAATTATTCCAACCTTTATCCCCATAATGCCATCTCCTTTTAATTATAATTCATCCCAAATTCTGCGTACATTGTCCAAACCAATCTTTGATCCTTTTTTACAATCCTCAAGCCCTTCAAATTCGATGGAAATATACCCATCATAGCCTGATTTCTTAACCACCTTCAGAACATCCTGCAAATTGATATCTCCATGCCCTGTAATCGCACCTCTTAAGTAATTCCCTGCTGTTGACTGAAACCAGCCTTCACCCGGACTAAATGAAGAAGCGGGACGAACATAAAAATCCTTTGTATGAACCATGGATGCGTAACCAATATTTTTCTTCACCGCCGACACCGGATCCTCATCTACACACAGAAAGTTCCCGGTATCCAGCGTTGTTTTAAAATTAGGTCGGTTAACATTCTCAATCAGGCGCTGTATCCGGTCACTTGCCTGGACATAAAAGCCATGGTTTTCAATACTTGTCACAATATCGTACTCTGCTGCATAGTCAGCAATACGCTGACAGGCTTGAGTTAATTTTGGAAGATCCTCTTCAAACTGTTTAATAGAAGCTTCAGCAGGTGGCTTGAACGAGACATCATGCCTCATCAATTTCACACCAAGCTGGTTTGCAATATCTACTTCCTTTTTCACTCTTTCAATCTCTGCTTCGAATGCTTCATCCGTTTCTGGAAGAAAATCAGCACCGATTGCATAGTTTGAAATATCAATTCCAACTTCATTTGCCTTGTCCTTAATTTGGTTAACTAATTCCGGATTATCTGTCAAGGAGTAGCCTATTGGAACAATCTCAATATGCTCTCCACCTTGATCAGCTGTCCACTGTATGACATCGAGGATGGACATTTCTCCTGAGTTAATCGCTCCTGCCAAACTGTATGAACTCATGCCAAGCTTCATATTTACCCCTCCATTGTTTCATTATTCTATTAGACTATTACTTGAAAGTTTTAGTGCTGTTTAATCAACAAAGTTGATATAAACTCTACGACGAAACTTTAGTGTTACTTACTCCCACCTTCTAGAAGATGAGTGCTAGTTCAGCGCTCCAGAAACACATTTCGCTTTCCGCGGGCGGCTGATGAGCCTCCTCGAGCTGTCGCTCTCCGGGGTCTCATCTAGGCCTCTGCTCCCGCAGGAGTCTTCATGTGTTTCCTCCGCTGTGATGGTACTTTCACTTTCAAAATTTAGCAGTTTAATTAAATTAAACTATTAAGATAATTCCTACTAGCGTAGGCAGAATACGAAGACTCCTGCGGGAATAGCACGTGTCCGAAGACCCCGCAGAGTGGTTTTCTCGAGGAGGCTGAGGCCGTGCCCGCGGAAAGCGAAGTATTCTGCCGAAGCGATCCCGAATGGCGTTTATAGTAAAAACTTATAGCAAACAGTAATTACGTCGTCATTTATAGATTTTCCATCAAGAAAACTAATCCTTTCGGTGGGGCAAACGAAGAATTGCCCCAAACTTTTTTTAGAAACTGCCTGCAAGAATTACTAGTTTCGTTTCAGAAGTACTGTTTCTTTTAATTCATCAGCTTCATAGGCTGCTTTTACAACCTCTAGTGTTCTGAGTCCGTCGGTTCCTGAAATGAAAGGCTTTCGATCATTCTTGACACAGTCAATGAAATCATTGACGAGCCCAGCATCCATATCCTCGGCCCATGGCATCTGCTGAATCTTCCCATCTGTATCATTGTAAAGAAGGGAATGTTGTTTATAGGCGTCAACCGCTATCGTTCCTTCTGTCCCGACAATTTCCATTGTCACATCACCCCAGGTAGGGAAAGTTTTGGGACGGGACCAGCTTGGGTCTATTGAAACAATGACACCAGATTCGAGTTCAAGTGTTACCAGTCCAGCATCTTCCACCTCAATATCGTAAAATCTGGTATCAAATTCTGCATAAACCGTTTTCACTTCATCCTTCAGCATCCAACGCAGCACATCCATAATGTGAACAATATGGTCTGTTGCTGAACCGCCACCGGATAATTCTTTTTCCACAAACCAGCCACCTGGCATCTGCCCATGGTTGGTTGCATTCACTGCCATCACCTCACCGATTTTTCCTGCCTGCACCAAATCTTTTACTTTTTGTATTGCAGGTACGAAACGGACAGGATAGGCAACCTGTAAAATAACACCATGCTCGTCACAGACTTGAATCATTTCTTTCGCATCCGCAATTTCCGTCGCAATCGGCTTTTCACATAGTATTTGTTTCTTATAGCTTGCTGCTTTAAATACATGCTCTTTATGGTTCACATTTTCTGAACATATGATGACCGCTTCAACATCAGTTTTTAATAATTCATCTAAATCACTGTAAAAATCACTGCCAAAACGGTCAGCCATTTCTTTTCCTCTTGTGGAATCAGCATCCCAAATTGCTACCAACTCTGCCTCCGGATGCTCTACAAGGTATTTAGCATAGGCTAGTGCATGCATATGTGCAAAACTGATAATTGCTGTTTTCATTTGAGCACCCCCTCAATAGATACAGGCTGACCTGTCTCAGCCGATTTTCGTGCAGCCTCAGCAAGCTGGATCGGCTTCAAGGCATCATCTGCCCGTTTTACCGGCTTATTTTGTACTTCTACAAATGCAGCAACATGCTCAAGCTGTCTCTCTAAGGCTGATTTGAAAAGTACGGCTTCCTCAAGATCAACATCGGCTTCAGATCCAGATAGCTGCAGTGAAATCGGATTGCTTTCATTGCTGTTAAATGTGAGCATTCCCGTATCACCGGAAATTTCAAAGCTCGTCTCTTTTGTTGTTTTTGCCCAGTTCAACTCCACCTGTGTAAACGATTGATCCCTATGCCGCAGTGTTATAAGAGCATACTCCACTGGCCATCCATCTCGTCGTTTTTTCTTCACATGTTTCGCCATTACCCGCTCAACATCTCCAAATGTCCAGAGAAGCCAATCGAATTCAATCATTCCAAGTCCAGTAATTATATCTTCCTCTCCACCAGGGTGAGGTGCTCCACTTGAAAGCCTAGTTACACCCAACTTTCCAACATTCCCATTGTTTACCTGATTTCTTGCATCTGCATATTCCGGAGAATATCTGCGTCGATTCCCCACAAATAAATGTACCTTTTTCGCTTCACATTCCTTAATTATGGAAGAAGCCTTCTCCATTGTTTCTGCCAGTGGTGTTTCACAAATAATATGTACCCCTTCCTTTGCGATTTGCTGAATCCATTCAGCTCTTTCGTTTACAGGTACACAAAGATCTACCACATCGACATCCATTGTTTTTAATTCCTCAGCATTGCTGACTGCTTTTTTCTGGTGTGCTTCAGGTATCCATTCATGACTTTTCCCCGAAACAATTGCAATTACTTCCACATTTTTAATGTTCGACCATGTTTCCAGATGCTTCCGGCTATTTCCAATTACCGCCACTTTTACCACTGTATCCACCTCGCTTTTTTTTCTACTATTCTATCAATCCTATAATAACGTTTTCATTTTTACAAATATTTTTACTAATTTTTTTACTATTTATGCTTTTTCCCAAAAATGTTTCAAATTTTCCATACCGATTTTACTTGCTTCCCGGCATTCTTCCATACCTTCAAATTCCAATGTGATATTGCCGTCATACCCGGAATCTTTAATAAGCTTAACAATTTTTCTTATTTCAATATCCCCATGACCGACTATTGTGCCTTTAAGGAAGTTGCCATTTGACGTTTCAAACCATTTTCCACCACCTGGATTTTCATCATAAGGACGAAGGTAAAAATCTTTAAAATGAATAAGTGAAGCATAAGGCAGATTTTTCTTTACCCCGACAATCGGGTCTTCATCAACACACATAAAATTCCCTACATCTAGTGTTGTTTTAAAATTCGGCCTATCAACTGCCTGCACGACACGCTGCACCCGGTCACTGTGCTGTACGGCCATCCCATGATTTTCAATAGTTGTTGTAATATCAAATTGCGCTGCATAATCTGCAATCTGCCTGCTTCCTTCAATAATCTGCGGCAAACTGTTTTCAAAGTATTCAATGGTCCGTTTCTCGGGCGGTACCGTAAAGGCTGTTACATCATGGCGCATATGTTTGATTCCCATCCGGTTTAAAAGATCCACATGTTCCTTTAGGCGTGCCACTTCTGCATTGAATTCTTCCTCTGAATCCTGAACAAAGTTTGCTGGCATGGAATAATTGGACAACTCAATTCCCTTTTCCTTTGCACGATCGCGTACCTGATCTGCCAGCTCCAAATTGTCAACAAGTGTAAATCCATAGGGCACAATCTCCATATGCTCCCCACCGTTTTCAGCAATCCAGTCCACTACATCCAAAACATCCATTTCTCCTGCCTTAATTGCATCAAGCAAACTATACGTACTTAAACCAACTTTCATTTTATCCATCTCCTTTTATTTTGGCTGTTTTCTAATAGATCGGAACTGCGCACTGCTCGGCCCACCGAAATGATTTGGGACTGCACCATGGGTTCGTCCCTTCGAAAAGATCTGTTGTTATCTGCCCCGTAGTCGATATAAAAGACAACACAGTGAAAATTTATTTGCGGTTGGGAGCAGGGATTCGCTACGGAAACACATTTCGCTTTCCGCGGGCGGCTGGTGAGCCTCCTCGTGCTACTCGTCTTTAGGGGTCTCACCTATGCCTTTCCTCCCGCAGGAGTCTTCATGTGTTTCCTCCGCTGAAATTGTGCTTTAAGAGCTTTTTTAAGATTTCTTGATTAATTAAATAAACAAATGCTTGCACATTTACATTTATGGCGGTTGTTTGGAGCGAAGGACCGTTGACTCCTGCGGGAAAAGCACGTGTCTGAAGACCCCGCAGAGTGTTTTTCTCGAGGAGGCTGAAGCCGTGCCCGCGGAAAGCAACGGTCCGCAGCGAAAAATAACCCAACACATACGTCGTCTTCTACAGAAACTGCGACAGTTAAATAAGCAAGTTGATGGGGCGTATGAAGTGCAGTCCCAAAGGTTACGAAAAGAACCTTTATTTTTTACTTTAGCTTCTTCGTAATTAAATCCAGTGTTCGATATAATTCATCAAGCTCTTCCAACTGTTCCTCGGGTTCAAAAGTCTGTGGCGTCATATGAACAAACTTTTCAAAAGTATGTTCATTCCACCCATTCCATGATGTTACCAGCATACCGGGCATTTTATCTTCTTTATTCAGTTGCTTAGCCTGGCGTTTACTCTCCTCCAACAAATCTTCAGCAGCATCTGTTTTATACCAGCAAGCCGGAATTATCGTAAAACCTTTTTCAATAAAATTTCCAATTGAAGGATATGCAGCTGACTTTTCATAATGCCAATCCATAATTACAATATCCTTGGGGATGGAATCTATTGCTTTATACGTACCAAAAGTATCCCCTTCCCACTGGTCATAGCCCATCTTTTTACTATCGTTTAATCGGTCACCCCACATGAACATTTCAACACCACGATCTTTAACAAGATGGCCATACATGTCATTAACAGCTTTCGCAAATAACACAGATCTGTCTTTTCCTTTGCAGCGAGGACAGTTATCATCCGCTATTTCAAATACTTCATCCATACCAACATGAAATGCATCGGTATCAAAAGCATCAATAATTTCATCCATTAGATCAAAAACAAGCTGGTTAACATCCGGATGCTCCGGGCACCAGCTTCTGCAGAAGATCTCCGGCCATTCGGCATCCAACGGTACATGCGGCGTTTCGTCAAATTCAGGATACGCTTTTAATATGGAATTACGAGATCCTCCCCAGCCTTGATGACCAAGGCATTGGAATAACGGAATAAGCCGGATGTCATTATGTTTACATACGGCTGAAATCTCCCGTGCATCCTGTTTGGTTAATGTTCCACCGGTGACTTCAGGATGGGATTCAAATACAAACGATGTATTGCATTCCAAAAATAAATGATTAATCCCCTTTGGAACCAGTACTTTTTCAATGAATTTTTTAAAAACCTCGACTTGATCGTGTGAACCGAATCTTAAATGAAATGCACGTACAGGCTCTGTCGTATTCATTTGTTTACACTCCCCATTTGATTCCTGCTAAATGAAACACAGCTTCTTTATTTCCTACCAGTTTATCATTGTCATTATAAATATCTTTGTGTGAAATCTGATACAGCCTTTGAATGGTCTGTTTATTTTTATAATCGATTTGTTCCAGGATTGTGGCAACAATTAACGGCCATTGTTCCTCCGTACCGTCCATTACTTTTAAAGCGAATCCAAATTTTTCATCCTTTAGTCCAAAACAATAAACACCCTGTGCCCCGCCTTTTGCAACAATATTTTTATCCATCAAAAGGTTTGTGCAAATCGCATCTGTACCGGAAATAATTTCCGGGTTTTCATTCATGAGACTGCTTATCGCTACCACTGCTTCACGGATAGTTTGATCCGCTATCAGTTCAGGCCTTGCAAATCTCAGATACACATTTGCAATCGATTGAAGCGGCAATGCATAAACAGGAACCCCGCAACCATCGACACCTATGCTGATTTCCGCTATGTTACAACCGGAAACTGTGGAAAGGGCCTTAAGAATTTCCTGCTGAGCAGGATGTTCCGGCTCGTAATATCCCTCTGTACTTACACCAAGTACTTTTGCCAGTGCAATCATTCCAAGATGCTTGCCGGAACAATTATGACAAAGCCTTCTTTTCGGCTGGTTATCCTTTAGCATTGCATCCTTCGCCCCAGGGTTCAGCGGATATGTTGGGTGGCATAGTAATTCATCCTCTGCAACACCTATTTTATCCATTAGTTTTTTAAGCTCCTCCAGATGAAAATCCTCCCCGCGATGTGATGCAGCAATAAGGGCGGTTTCCCGGTTCGTCAGCTTAAAATGCTCCTGAACTTTATGTGCAATCACTGGTATTGCCTGAATCGGCTTGAATGCAGATCTCAAAAAGGTTAAATGCCGTGCATTTCCAACTGTATATTTCACTTCTTCGTTTGCATCAATCCCACAAATATGACCAGGATGAATGTTTTCCAAGATGCCGTTGCGATAATCGTTAACAAGAATTTCCTCATTCATAGACTCAACTCCCATTCACTGTTTTTCCAAGGGACTGCCTTTCACATACCGATTACATTTACTTAATAAAAATTCACTGAACATCGAATTTGCCCAGGAGAACCAAGGTCTTGTAAATTTTTCAGGTTCATCCACATGGAAGCCTTCGTGCATGAAATTTGTTGCCGCATCTGTCTTTTTGAACAGTTCAAAGATTTCATCCTTTTCATCAGTTGATGCAGCTGTCATTCCCTGAATGGCCAAAGCAATATGCCAAATATAGTGCTCTGGTGTATGTGGACTGCCAATTCCTTTAGCCACCTTGCCCTGAAAATAATATGGGTTTTCTTCACTCAAAATGAAATTTCTAGTATTTTGATAGATTGGATCATCTACATCACAATAACCTAAATACGGCAGTGAGAGCAGACTTGGAACATTGGCATCATCCATCAGATTATAGTTTCCAAATCCATCTGTTTCATAGGCATAAATCGTACCATATTCGGGATGTTCTACTTTGCCATGTTTTTGAATACCCTGATGGATTTCTTCTGCCAAATCTGATGCTGCTTTTACAAGACTTATATCTTCCAAAACTTCTTCAGCAACTTCTGCCAGCTGCTTCAAGGAAACGACTGCGAACATATTTGCAGGAATTAGATAACCATATTTACAAGCATCGTCACTTGGACGGAAGCCACTCCATGTCATTCCTGTATAGGAAACAGGAGCTCCTTTTCCATTATGTGATAATGTATCCTGCGGTGGACAGTTATCCCTTTCAAAGTGATAAGTGGAATCCTCTGCATGATTTTGTTCTGTTTTAAACGTTTCTATGATTAAGTCAACTGCGTTCCTGAAGGTTTCGTTAAAATGGGATGTCCTTCCGGTAGACTTCCAGAATAGAAAGCCAAGCTGAACTGGATAGCATAATGAATCTATTTCATATTTTCGCTCCCATAAAAGTGGTGTCATTTCTGTATTATCATCATGATATCTGTTCCCATTTGCCTCTTCGTTAAATGCGTTTGCGTATGGGTCGTGGTTGATAAAGGAAAATTGCTTTTGGATTACCCCTTCTATCAAATCAGCCATTTGCCCGTCATGCTCTGCAAGCATTAAATATGGGCGAACCTGTGCAGCGGAATCCCTTAACCACATTGCCGGAATATCACCTGTAATCACAAATGTTGTTCCGTCTTCTTGTGGGCGGATTGTTGTTTCATATGTATTGGAAAAACAGTTTTCAAAAAGTTCCTGTGCTTTTTGGTCACCGGAAAATGTTGTTTTCACTTCTTCGATTAAATTTTTCATGGATATTGGTAATTGCCCTTGCATGGTTGCACACTTCCTTTTCATAGTCTTATCGTTGGAAAAGTAGTGTTCAAAAAGTCTTGTCTGGCAACTTCTTGAACACTATTCACTGGATTACCTTTTTTCAAATCCCACTGTTATTATTTCATGTCCGCGAACAGAGTGTCCCTCTTCATTATTAATAGTTTCCTTTTCCTCTTCAAGCACATTACTCTTATATGTCTTGCCAATGTCATCCGGTGTATGAACAGCTAACGAACTATCCTTATCAGTTATGTTAAACCAGCGAGCCATTACATCACCAGTCTTGTCAGAAACTTTTAATGAGGAAAATGCTAGATTCTCAGATTCCCATTGTAAAAATGAGTGTACTGCTGGCAGTTCACCATCATGAATTCCAGTCTGTTTCACTGACCACGGAATCTGGTATTGGTAAGCATCCTGATAAGCTTTTGCTCCACCTGCTTCACCATTGGAAGGGTAGATCCGGAATGATGCGGATTGCTCCCCTAGACATTGTGCTTCAGGTGTCGGGAAATGACCCCAGTCTCCCATTTCACCAACGGAACGCAATAATGTTACCGCAATCGTATTTCGGCCATCTCTTAGAACTTCATATTCATTTAATCCAAGGTTGGAAATGGTTAAGCCCTGCTCTTGATTCCTTACATCAACAAATGCCTGCTGATGCTGGGAATAATCAGGATTCGTCCACTCTTTAGAAGGCTGAATTGATCGTTTAGCAACTTCAAATATTGAATCTGCATGATGTACGTCTGTTTCGATGTCTGTTGGAAACAATACCCGGAGACGATGATCCTTCACCTGATTATTAAATGATGCTTTTACATCAACACCTTTGCCATTTTTTTGCAATGAAACAAGAGTTTTGATAGTAAAAGTTATTTTCTTGTCGGAGCGCTCCGCTTTTCTCCCTGTAAACCAGACAACCTCGTTTTGCTCCTTCTCCAGGAGTTCCGATGCACTTTCAGGGATTTCCCACTCATGGGTAATTTCGTATACAGCCTGAAATGGCGTATCTTCCGCAACTCTTACGGAAGCAGACACATCCTTGGTCGTTAATGCCGTATCATTTTCTGGCTGCTTGTACATGTATTCATTGCCAATATCACCAGTATCCTCATACACGCCTAATTCTTTATAGGTTTTTCCTGTAGCTTTATCCATCAATGTCAAAGAACCATTTTTATTGATTTTCACATGCAAAAATTCATTTTCCATTTCATTATCAGCAGTGATCAGCGAGATGTCTTCTTGTTGTTTTTCCGATTGTACCCAGGCGAATGTTTTAAGCCCTAGTGCTGGAACATTCCCTGCTTCAAAAGTGAGTCGCACCCTTCTAGCCATGTACGGCTGGCGGAATTTCTCCTCAGGCAGATCGTAATCAAATGCAATACCCAGATCTTCCGCTGTACAGCTGAATTCGTTGCCGGATTCATCAACGATTATTCTTTGACCAAATGGGAAACTTTTTAATTGCTCTTTATTTACCCCATTTGAAAAATACTCACGTTTAACGTCAAGCGTAATTGATACGGTTCCAGTCCGCTCCCAGCCTGTTGTGTTGTAAACAGTAAATGGAAGTGCATCCTCTCCCCATTTTTCAAAACCGGATGTGTTGATTTTTTTAGAAACTGCTTCGAGACTTTCATCAATCAGCATTTCCGCAACATGTTTGCTGTTTTCGAAACGGGTGATCATACCACTGTGAACCTCATCCACACTGCAGCCGCAAATACTGTCATGGGGATGATTCTGCATTAATGTCTTCCACGCATATTCAAGCAGATGACCGTTATATTCCTCTCCCTGCATATAAGCAAATGTAGCTAATGGCTCCGCAACTTTTTCTAGCAATGTCTGTCCAACCTGATTCATTTGCTTAATATATACACGTGACGACGCGGTATTTACAAGTGTACCCCATCCGTCTGTCTGCTGGCTTCTCAGTTCCCCGTCGATTACTTTTAAGTCTTCAGGAACTGAGGCAGTTAGCTTCTCAACATATTCATTGAAGTTGGAATGGACAAATTCGACATTAGGGTACAGTTCTTTGGCTGTTCGGATTGCTTCAGGCAAATCTGCTTGAATCGGCTGGTGATCACACCCGTTCATCATCAGCATATGTGGCGTTGCTGCATACTTTTCAAGTGAATCCATATGCTGTTCCCAATAATTTTTGGCTTCCTCTGAATCTGTAGGAATCTCATTACCATTGCAATACCAGTTCGCAAACAGGATACCAAGAACGGAGGACCCGTCCGGTGAGCGCCAATGCATTTCCGAATAGGGTGACTCAAAATTATCTGATTCACTGACAGTATTATTAAATCCTGTTGGCTTCACTCCCCTGCCAAACACCGCATTATTGATACCGGCCTGGCTCAGAATTTGCGGTCCTTGACCCATATTTCCAAATGAATCTGGGAAATACCCGACCTTTGAAATTCCACCCCATTTTGTAGCATCCTTTATTCCATATTGCAGATTGCGGATATTTGCTTCACTACTTGTTAAAAATTCATCCTGCAAAATATACCAAGGACCGATGTGCAGTCTACCTTCTTGAATATATTTTTTTAGAATTTCACGCTTTTCGGGACGTACCTGTAAATAATCATCAAGGATTATGGTCTGCCCATCGAGATGAAAGCTTTTAAAATCCGGATCAGCCTCGAGTGTTGCGAGCAGTTTATCCATTAACTTAATAAGAAGAACATGGTGTTTTTCGTATGGCAAATACCATTCCCTATCCCAGTGGGTGTGGGAAATGATATGAACTTGTTTGTTATCTTTCATAGTGAACCCTCCAAAATTAATACTTCTATTCCAGTTATGATTATTCCTTCTTTTAATTAAGGAACGTTTTCTTAAAAGTTTATTTTGACACTAAAGATCTAAAATGCGACGTAAATCGATATTGATTCTAATAACATGTGCTATTGCCGTCGTCCGGGATCGCTGCGGGCGGATGCTTTCCGCGGGCACGGCCTCAGCCTCCTCGAGAAACCCCACTCTGCGGGGTCTTCGGACACGTGCTATTCCCGCAGGAGTCACCGCCCTTCGCTCACCCGAACTGGTAGGGTATTTCAATGCTTAATATTAGTTACCAATATAGTTCATTGCCAGTAACTGCAACTATAGCGGAGGAAATACACGGAGACTCCTGCGGGAGGAAAGGCCTAGATGAGACCCCGGAGAGCGACAGCTCGAGGAGGCTCATCAGCCGCCCGCGGAAAGCGTAGTGTAATTTCCGGAGCGCTGGACTAGCACTCATCATCTAAGAAAGGGTAAAAATCACGCCAAGGTTACGCCGGGGCTCAACTACGTGATTTTACTAATTCGAAAACTCCACTAAAAATGTTTTGATTTCATATGGTTTCAATGTAAAAGCAATGCTGTTTTCATAAACCTCATCAGTTTCCGGTCGTTCCATCAGATCACATTCCTGCCAGGATTTTATAGTGAAGTCACTGCCTATTTCAGCATTTGTCCGCTTCCCTTCAAATTCATGTACCCTGACAACGGCCTTGTCTCCGTACTCAGCCTTCTTCACTGCATCAATCATAATATTGGAAGCATTCATATGAAGCATTGACAATTTATCAGCAGCTGCGCTTCCCTCCGTATATGTTAGCGGGTTATTCAAGTACCAGGCTTCCTGAACAGTTTCACCTTCCACCCAACTGCCAGCATGTGGAAGCAGAGAATACGTGAATTCATGTTCTCCCTGGTCTGCCCATGGATCAGGATGGATTGGCGATTTCAGCAGGGATAATCTTATTACATTATCCTTGATATCATAACCATATTTACAATCATTCAGGAGACTTACTCCATAGCCACCTTCTGATAGATCTGCCCACTGATGTCCGACACTTTCAAACCGCGCATAATCCCAGCTTGTATTCCAATGTGTCGGCCGCTTCACATTTCCATACTGAATATCATAAGTCGCTTCTGTCGACCTGATATCTACAGGAAAAGCTGCTTTTAGCAATCGTTGCTGTTCATGCCAGTCAATCTTTGTTTTAAAATCAATCCGGCGAGAATTTGCATAGACCATCATATCCTGACTGATTACAGATTTTTCGTATTTCCAGCCGAATCGAATTACCGCTTGCAGGCTGCCATTTTCAATAAGTTCAACAGATTGCAATGAAGTAACCTCTTCCATTTTCTGCTGGTAGAAAATATCAATGTCCCATGCATCAAACATCAATGGTTTATCTTCAAATACCTGTAATACATTGCCAAGGCTTCCTTCTGCAAGTACTTCCCGTTTATTTTCCCGGTCATAAATGCTCGTCAGCTGCCCTTTATCATTCCATTTAATATCATAAAACGGCGTCACCACACTGTCTTCATTTAAACGGAAGCTATTCATTTCCTCATCGGCTGTTCCTGCTGGTTTAAACTGAATTGTCATGTATCCCATTGCGGGCATTTTTTCGACTTTTACATGCCAGCCAGCTTCACAGCGTTGTGCATTGAGACTTCTGCCATCAGCATCAACCCAGCTTCCTACATCTAAATCGGATTCTCCTGTGATAAAAAGCAGATCCTCACGTTCCCATGGCGCTGAATTAAATACTGTCCATGTATATGAATCTTTTTTCTGAACAAGTGATTCTGCAGCAGTATTCCAGGCTGCATTTCCCTGTCCCCTTGCTTCTTCATATTCCAGCTTCGCATCATCATATACTTCCTTAATAGAGGAACCTGGAATAATATCATGAAACTGATTCCTTAAAATCGTTTTCCAGCCACTTTTCAGCTCCGCATATGGATAACTTGTAAAATCCTGTTGTTTTGCACTGCTCAGTACATTTAGCCATTCACTTTCACGATAAAGCAATTCCAGTTTACGGTTCATCCGCTTCATAAAGCTTTGTGATGTATAGGTGCCGCGGTGGAATTCCAGGTACAGCTCTCCATCCCAGGTGTGAACATACTCATTCGTTTTATCAACGTTTTTATGCAGTTTGTCAAAATAGTCTCCTGCAGTGGAGGTTTTCACGTGAGGAAGCCCTGGAATTTTGTCAATCCTGCGACGCATTTCTAGCATTTCACGATTGACCCCGCCGCCACCATCCCCATAACCATAGGAAAGCAGCAAATCCTGATTAATATTTTTGTCCTTATAGGCATCCCAGGATTCCTTGACGACCTGTGGCGTCATGAAACCATTGTATGTATAGTATCTTGACTCGGGCCATGGTTCCGTAGTTGTAATAAAATGGGTTAAAATTTCGGAACCATCAATTCCGCGCCATTTAAATGTGTCATGTGGCATGCGATTAAATTGACTCCAGCTGATCTTTGTTGTCATAAATGTTTTAATGCCCGATTTTCTTAAAATTTGCGGAAGTGCCCAGCTATATCCGAAAACATCCGGAAGCCAGAGATATTCACTTTCTTTATTAAATTCTTCACGCATAAAATTGTTTCCAAGCAGCAGCTGGCGGACTAAGGATTCGCCTGAAGGTATATTACAATCAGCCTCCAGCCACATACCACCCTCTATTTCCCAGCGGCCATCATTAATTCTTTGTTTCATCTCATCATAGATTTCTGGATAATCCTCTTTGATATATTCATATAATTGCGGCTGACTTTGCAGAAAGAGGTATTCCGGATATTGTTCCATCAGCCTCATTACCGTTGTAAAAGAACGTGCCGATTTTTCCCGGGTATGCTTGAGACGCCACAGCCAGGCAACATCAATATGTGTATGGCCTACTGCATGAAAAGTTACAGCATGACTTTTTTCCATGCTGTTAAGTTCGTTTTCCAGATAATCCCCAGCTTCATGTATAGATTCATAGAATTGCTCAGAACCTGGATTCAGCCAGTTAATGAGATTCATTGATTGATTGAGAGCCTTCAGCAGCATATGTCTCTCTGGTTGGTTATCCTGCAGTACCATAATACTTTCAAGTACGGCTTTGGCATTATAATAAAAATTATCTGCCGCTTCATCCAGCCAGGCAATCTTTGCATATTGCAGCTTATATTCCTGAATAGCAGGCTTTCCCCCGCCTTCAAGGCCTGTCCATAATCTGAAATCAAGCGTTGCTGTTTTTCCTGCTTGATCTCCCGAAAGAAAAACCTCTTTATGATTGGAGTCCACCCCTTGATAGGGTTTCCCATTTAAAAATAATAGAGATTCAAATCCCGAGTTATTTCCACCGCCAGTATTTCCAAAGTCAAACAAGCCAACAATTTTCCTGCCTGTCCATTCAGCCGGGATTTCCGCTTTCGCTGACATCCAGACATAGAGGTCACGTCCCTCCCAGCGTTCACCAATGTTTATTTTCGGTGAATTACAAGTATTTTCAGGCGGGTATTCACCAATCTCCCCAGCTTCATCCTCAACAAAATACCACTCCTGTAATGGAGTGCTATCCCTGTAACGGTATCCGGACAGCTCATTTATTCTGCCTTTTATCTTATCCTCAGTCAGAAACATCATTTACAGCCACCTTTATCTCTATCTGATTGAAGGCCCGTATGTATTCTCCTATTCAAGGGACATACGAGCCTTCTCCATTTAAAATTTATTGCTTTTTAGCTTTCAGCCCAGCGGTCATAAGCATCTTGATGGACTTGAATATAATCTTCAATCTTCATGTTTTTAATTGTTTCCACATATTTGTCCCAGTTGGATAATGGTTCTACACCAGTGATAAATTTAGCTTCCATTTGTTCTACATAGGATTCCAGATCAACCTCAATGGAATTAATATTATCCTGTTCTTCCCCAGTTAAATAAACAAGCGGGAATGGAACTTCTGCATAGGGAATAATTCTTTCCTCTGTTTCAGTTTCGATAAACTTCTCGAATTCTGATTGCTCTTTACCTTCAATCGGACCACTTAAAGTCGGTGTGGAAATTCCATAATCCGGTGTCAATGTGCCGCGATGGTCCTCTGAGCTTTCAAATTGCTCCGGTGTATCAAGGTATACTCTTTCCCCGTCCTGTTCTTCCCACAGATGGCCTTCCGGACCTTCATTTAGGAACTGGAAGCCTTCCTGTGAATAAAAATAATCTATCCAGCGAATGGTCGCTTCAGGACTAGGGTTTCCTTTTGTGATCGAGAATGTACCTCTTGTAATTCCTGGATTAAGCGGAATTACTGCCTCATCGGAAACAGGACTTGTTAACGGCTGATACATTGGGTTGTTTAATGCCTCTTCTTCTGTTTCACCAGTTGTAAAGAATGAGTACCAATCTGAAAATACCCCAACACGATTGGCCTGTCCTTTCGCCTTTTTCTGTTCATCCGATTGGGAGAATGTCTCCGGATCCAGAAGTTTTTCTTCATAAAGCTTATTCATATAAGTTAAATATTCTTTGTAGTTTTCTGTGATTGGCGCATATCTTATTTCTCCGTCAATTTCCTCAATACCCCATTCTTTCATTCCAAAAGCACCAAGCAGCCATGAACGAATACTGTTCATTTTAACATCAACTAGTGGAATCTCATCAGCTTCCCCATTGCCATTTGGATCTTCTGTTTTAAACCTTACAAGCAGGTCATAAAATTCTTCGGTTGTCTTCGGAAGTTCTTCAACATTCAATGTATCAAGCCATTGTCCGTTATACCAGAGTGGACCTAAATACCAGTTGGATGTTGGGCCATCTGCAATTCTTGGCAGTGAATAAATGTGTCCATCTACGGTAGTGATTGATTTTTTGATATCAGGATTTTCATCCAATACTTTTTGAAGATTAGGAGCATGCTCAGCAATTAGGTCCTCCAATGGGAGTAATACTCCCTGCTGTCCATAATCCACTTCCATTGCTGGAGTCAGATTAGTCGTTCCCGCACCATAAATGATATCAGCAACATCTCCACTGGCAAATGCCAGGTTCAGTTTTGTCTGGAAATCACTTAATGGTGGTGTGGTGTAAGTCATATTAATATTTGTCATTTCTGAGTATTCCTGCATTGTCGGCATATCTTCCCATTCTGCCATACCAGTTCCAGGTGCCATTAAAGATAGCTCAATTTCCTCATCTACGATTGGAAAACCTTCCTCATTTACTTCAACATTAGCAGCTGCAGAGGAATCTTTATCACTTTCCTCATCACCAGAACTGCAGGCTGTAAGCATCGCAATAGCGATCAGAGCGATCATCCATAAAAGTAACCCTTTTTTCATTTTGTATATCCCCTTTCAAATTTTATAATTGCTCAAAAAGTAGTATTTTCCAGATTGAACTGTAATAATATTCAACCACCTCCCTTACTATTACAAATGTAATTTTCTACCCTTTCAACGAACCAATCATTACACCTTTAACAAAATACCTTTGCAGGAATGGATAAGCTATAATTATCGGCAATGTCGATACAATCATGACACCATATTTGATAATTGCGGCAAGCTGCTGTTTACTGTGCATTGCCTCAGCCATACTTCCTGTAATATTTGTATTCTGGGATGACATTTCCTGTAAAACTAGTATTTCTCTTAATACCAGTTGTAATGGATACATTTCTTTATCTGATAGGTAAATCAATGCATTGAAATATCCATTCCAGTGGCCAACTCCGTAAAACAGGGCCATAACCGCAATAATCGGTGCTGACAGTGGCAGGATGATTTTCATAAACATTTTAAAATTGGATGCGCCATCAATAATGGCAGCTTCTTCTAATCCCTTTGGTATCGTTGCCTGGAAAAAAACACGGGCAATAATGATATTCCATACTGCAGCAGCATTTGGTAAAACCATTGCCCAGATTGTATCAATAAGGCCGAGGCTTTTTACCACTAAATATGTCGGGATCAACCCACCACTAAAGAACATGGTTAATACGAACATGCCGGTGAAGAAGCTTCTCCCGTAAAAGTCTTTTCTGGCTAACGCGTAAGCTGCGGGAATGGTAACCCCGAGGTTTATAAGTGTTCCTAATGCTGTGTAAAAAATAGTATTAAGATACCCTCTCCAGATATCATCATTTTGAAAAATCATTTTATACCCTTCAAATGTTACATCCACTGGCCAAAGCCACATTTTCCCAGAATTTACTGCTGCTGGATTACTGATTGATGCACTGACTATATAAATTAACGGATACAGTACAACCATTAATGCTGCAGTAAGGAATAGAAATATAAAGACTTTGAAAACTTTGTCTGCTCTGGTATCTTTTATCGCTGTATTCATTTCTTTTCCCTCCTTACCATAGACTTGTTTCGCTTGTTTTCTTAGCAATCTGGTTAACAGCTATCAGTAAAATTGCATTTATCACAGCATTAAACAGACCAACTGCGGCTGCAAAGCTATACTGCGCATCAAGTAAGCCAGCCTGATAAACGAATGTTGCGATAACGTTTGAAGACTCAAGGTTAAGCGGGTTTTGAAGAAGTAAAATCTTTTCAAAGCCCATTGCCATGATGTTACCGACGTTCATTATTAATAAAATAACAATTGTAGGTACTATCGCAGGAATATTTATGTGCCAAATACGCTGAAAACGTGATGCACCGTCTACAATTGCTGCTTCATGATGCTGTGGATCGACACCAGCAAGAGCAGCAAGGTAAATAATAGTTCCCCAACCAGTACTTTGCCATACGCCCGACAGGACATATACCGTTTTAAACCAGGCGGGATCACTCATAAAGGCAATCGGTTCAAATCCCAGGAATTGAAGAAAGTGATTTACCATACCTGTTGCCGGCGATAGGAATGCAATAATCATACCAGCCATTACAACAACGGATATAAAGTGTGGTGCATAGGTAACTGTTTGTACTGTGCGTTTATATAAGCCATCTTTCGCCTCATTTAATGCCAATGCCAGAATAATCGGCAGAGGGAAACCAACGACTAGCTCATAAACACTGATTCCGAGTGTATTCGTAATTAAATCCCAAAAATAATAGGAATCAAAGAATCGGGTGAAATGCTCGAAGCCAACCCACTCACTTCCGAAAATACCCAGTGTTGGAATGAAATCTTTAAATGCAATTTGAACCCCGTACATTGGAATATAATGAAAGATAAAAAAGTACAAAAATGCTGGCAATACGAATATGTAAAGCTGCCAGTTTTGCAGGATCTTTCTGTTTTTGCGTTTCTTTGGTGGTTTCTGCTGCTTTAAACCAGCATTCGTTTGCTTCATTTGTTTGGAATCATGTATAGGTTCCTCATTTTTCGTCGGGGAAGTTGCTGTATCTGAAGCCATCCATTATCCCTCCTTATGTTTTTATGAAACTGCTTACATATTAGCCTTTTCAGAATACTAGTTCAATATGTTGTTTCTGGCTGGGCTTGTCATCATAAAGAACAAAATGGGGGTTCAGGCTTATAATGTAAGGGGATTCATTCATCCAAATATGTTAAAATTGTTAAACTATGTATACCTTTACATTCCCTTTACAAAGGGGGCTTTGCATCAATGCATTTAGCCCTCATCTGTTAATTCATATAGACTCTTTTCGTAAACTTTGGGACTGCCCACTGCTTACCCCATCGAAACCATTTGTTGCTTTTTTAATCTTCGTAGTTTCTATAAACTGCGATGTAAGCGCTAGGTTGCTTTCCGCGGGCACGGCTTCAGCCTCCTCGAGAAACCCACTCTGCGGGGTCTTCAGACACGTGCTGTTCCCGCAGGAGTCAACGGTCCTCCGCTCCAAACAACCGCCAAGTAAGCGGATAGCAAATGTTTCTATCATCAAGAAGTAAATTACTTTTTGAAGTTAAAGGCACCGTCCCAGCGGAGGAAATACACGGAGACTCCTGCGGGAAAGCGAAGACGATGAGACCCCGCAACGAGCGTTCTTTGTGAGTGAGGAGGCTCATCGCGAGCCCGCGGAAAGCGTAGTGTATTTCCGGAGCGATTCTTGCTCTCAACCAGCGTTTGCAAATGATTTTTCACTATGTCGCACTTTATATCGACTACGGCGCAGATAACATTAAGTCACTTCGGTGGGACGAGCAGTACGTAGTCCCAATATATGCGAAAATAGCCTTCATCAAAAAAACCATGATAGCGCATCTCATGGTCTTTTTGATATTATTTATTTAGTTTTCTATATTGTCCCGGCGTTACTCCCACCAGATTTTTGAACTTGCGGGTAAAGTTTGCCACATCCTTATAACCGACCTCAACGACAATATCCTTGATAGGCTGATCCGTTTCTTTTAACAGCCTCTTCACCTCATTCATACGAAGATCCTGTACATATTGGGTAAAGGTTGTACCGGTCTGTTCTTTAAAAAATCGACTGAGATATGATACGGAAAGCTGGAACTTCAATGCGACACTTTCCAGTGAGAGATCATACAGCTTATAGCTGGCTTTAATGTAATCCAAAATATCATTTCGCATCTTATCATTATGACTCTCTTTTTTACTATCAACCTCTTTACACACATCCATGACAATCGTTTGCAGCTGCTGATGCAATTGTTCAATTGAATTAAAATCTGCAATCCGGTTCAAATCACTGATATGTTTTCCCTGTCCCATCTCCGTTACGGTTTTAACAATTGTATTGATAATATCAAAGCAAATAATTTTTGAAACCTGAATGGATGGCTCTCTCTCAACAAGTGCTGCAAACATACTTTGCAATGTCTCTGCGGCTACAGTCTCGTCCCCTTGCTTTAGGCTTTGGACAAGTTTCATTTGATCCTCTTCCGGGTACCCTAGGGATTGCTCTGATTGTGAACTTAATTCCTCAATATAGATGATGCTTCCTTCAGGATTTATAAATTTATATTCCATTGTCGCAAGTGCTTCGATATAGGATCGGTTAATCCGGTTTTTTTCATCATATAACCGCCCTACCCCAATTGTTGGATTAGAAAGTGATTTTTTTCGAATATACAATTGAACCTGAGAAACGATTTCCTTTCGCAGCTGTTCTGGTTTTTCTTGGGTTCTATCCAAACTTATAATCAACGCCATCGAATCATTATAAAATAAATCAATTCCATGCACTTTAGCATTCCCAAGGGAAATCTCAGATAACAGATTAAAAATATTTTCTCTATCATCTATATTTTCTTCAGTGAAAGTTCCCTTTTCGAAATAGACAATTGCTACAAAATAATAGTCATCCCACATTTGAATATTGAGTGATTGTATAAGTGAATCTATTTCTTCGTGATCACTAATATCCCCTTTCAGCAGCCTGATTAAAAATTGCTCCCTGGCAAAGGGTCTTTGCAAGTACATCGTATTATTCAAAATTTGTTGGTCCTCAAAAACATCTGTTATCGTTTTACGGATTGTCTCAAGCTCATTTTCCCCTTTAGAATCCGTTGCCTTATCGCCATCTCTTTTCGTAATTTCAAATAGCTTCTGGATTGGTTTATATTGATTTTTCCCGAGTAACACTGCCAAAATAAAACCGATAATTAAAAGGGCAATCAATATTGCTGAGATGAGGATTGTAGTATTATCCAATCGTTTAAAAAATTCATCCGTATCCATCAGCGTTATAAACTTCCACCCACTCATTTCGGATTGGACCGAAACAAGGGAATGATCCTTCCCATTCAGTTCTACAGTATTTACGCCATAATTATTAAAAGACAGAGCTGCCAATTGCTCCTTATCAATCGATTCATCATTAATAACAGACGTAATTACCTCATTGCTTTCATTAAGGATATATACATTGCCATTTAACTCTCCAGAAATATTTTTTATCAGGTCAGCAATTGTATCTTCTTCAATAAAATACATGACCGTGCCATATGGATTAGGACTTCCTGGTGCAACAGGAAATAAATAAGCAATCATATTCACATGGTGCTCGTTATTGATTACTACATTTTCAATTGGTTTAATAAAAGGAGTTTTTGTATGTAAATCACGAAGCAGTGTTTGCTTATCCCAATCATTAAAACTGTATTTATTTTGTAGTAATGCATCAATTGAATAGGATCCATTAGTCGAATAAATCGTATCTTTTTCATGATAATAAACAAATAATTCCTCAACAATGGAACTGTTCGCTTCATATTTTGTTAATTCATTTATTGCCTCCGTACCGTAATAGCCGTGGCTGATCATATATGGTGTCAGCCTGGGGTCATATGAAATTCTGGCAGCAATGGTTTCCAGTTCCTTCATTCGTTCATTTGTTATATTTTCTACCTGTTCCAGTTTGTTAATATTAGACTGCTCTATTTCCTGTCGGAGGTTAGATACAGAATTAAAATAAATAACCAGACTCATGATTAAAAATGGAACAAGAAATACTAGCAAATAGGAGATGATGTACTTATATAATAGACTGGTTTTTTTCCTCTTACGCCACATTGGTTCACCCCCTGTTTATGTTCTTTAAAATGAATTAACTTGCTCTTTTTTCCTCTATCTGTAAACAGGCCCCGTATGCAAACCAGGAAATTGGGAATGCAACAATAGAAGAGCCCATAAAAAAAATAAGGACAGGCAGAAAACTAAGTAAGTAATAGAGGAGAACCAAACAAATTATCATAGCAATTGTTTCCATCGGTCTTGCAAAAGCAATAAAAAATGATTGCTTGAAATACTGAAAAAATTTCAGTTCATAGCGTGCGAATACTAGGAAGAAATACATAACAGTAACGATATAAAGAAAAATAACTATTAATAGCAAAAAATGTATGTACGCAGTTTCTATCACTTGTTTGGAGACATTCATATCAAAATACAAAAATACTCCAAGCGCTATCAAAATAAGTCCAAGTCCATTGGCTTTAACAAATTGCGTTTTATATGCGGTAAAGAAATTTTTAAATATCGGTATATCAAAATCATCATCAAACCATTTATGCATAACGGAAAATAATGCGGCAGTTGCCGGGGAAATTCCGAATATACCAAGACCGAGCACTGTGAACAATACCCATAGAATATGCAGGTACATCACTTTTGCCAGCCAATTCCCCAAATCGTATATCCACTTAAAAATACCATGTAATGATGACATATAAGTCACTTCCTTTTGTGTACTGCTTCTTGAAGCCAGTTAAGACTAGTATTCTTTCGTAAACTTTCGGACTGCACTTCGTTCGCCCCACCAAAATACTGGGGACTGCGCACTGCTCGCCCCATCGAAACCATGTGTTGCTTTTTTAACTTTCGAAGAAAATAAAAAAGACCACACAGTGAAAATTCGTTTGTGTTACGTATTCACTCATGCGAATGCTGGTTGAGTGCTTAAAAAACTCGCTCCGGCAGAATACTTCGCTTTCCGCGGGCACGGCCTCAGCCTCCTCGAGAAGATCACTCTGCGGTGTCTTCGGACACGTGCTGTTCCCGCAGGAGTCTTCGTATTCTGCCTACGCTAGTAGGAATTATCTTAATAGTTTTAATCAAACTGCCAAGTTTTTTTGAAGGTGAAAGTACCATCACAGCGGAGGAAACACATGAAGACTCCTGCGGGAGGAAAGGCCTCGGTGAGACCCCACAGTGCGTAGCACGAGGAGGCTCACCAGCCGCCCGCGGAAAGCGTAATGTGTTTCCGGAGCGCTGTATTAGCACTCATCTTCTAAAGAGTGAAAGGAAGTCACACTAAAGTTGTGTCGTCTATTAGATCAACTACGGCGCAGATGACAGCAAGTCTTTTGGTGGGGCGAGTAATCGCAGTTCCAAGTCACTTCGGTGGGACGAGCAGAGCACAGTCCCCTAAGACTAAAATAAAATAAATATTAGAAAAACTTTGCTTGCGAGCGTCATAGTTTTTCATACTTTAATCCTTTAGCAAAGTTAAGCTTTCTTAAAGCATAAAAGAAACCGGCTTTTTCCGATTTCTTTGAATTTATTAGTAAAAATGTTGCGGAATTATTAGATTAATCTTCATTTATTATATCACACTTTCAGTTTATGTCATATTTTGTCGAAATATTCAATTTTTTGTCTGATTTAGTCTTATAAAAATGACTGTTCCCATTTTTACTGGAACAGCCATTTTCAATTATCCCTTTATAGCTACCTCTTCCGGTCGATAAACATTAGTAATTTTTCCAGTTTCATCTGTGGAAAACATAACAGTTCTTTCCGTCGCAAGAATGAAAGAATAGCTTTTTTCTGTTATCGAATCCCTGAAAGTAATCGGTGTATCCTCTGCAAATTCAGATACAAAGATATACAGTGAACCATTCTCAAACGAAAGCTTCCTTCCATAAACCCCTGGAAAATCACCCTCCAGCCAATCGAGTTCAGCTGAAATATTAGCTTTTTTCAATGCATGTTCATACAAAGCGATGATTGGCTCACTTCGTTCATTCAGCTCAACAGGTAAAGGACTCCAAATAATCTCACCTTTTCCATAGGAATATTCCTTTACCGCAGTTGTTTTTGGCTCAGCTGCAAGCATCTCTCGCATCGCATCAGCAATTCGCTCTCCACCAAATGATAATGGATAATGCCTTCCATTTACCTCAAGCAGTTCCTCACGCACGATATTCTCTATATGTGTTGATCCAATCACTTTCTCCATGCGTTCTGTCCTGTTCCAATACGCATCAAGGTTAACCGGTCCAGTGAAAAGCAGGGTGATGCCCTGTTCCTTTACAGCCGCCAAAATAGAATTCAGTGCATTGTCACTGAAATTATGTGGACTTGGTACGACAACTAATTTCGGTAGATCACTTTTTAGTGAATCCAGTTGATATTCGCTGAGTGCACGAAAAGGTATATTCATCTCATAGGCAAGGGTCCTTGTAAGCTTCGATGTAGCCTCTTGTGCCAGTTTACGATTTGAAAAATCATTGGAGTATGGAAATACTACTGCAATATCCTCAAGCTTCCGGTTTTTAAATAAATCACGTGTTTTGTTAATAAACGCCCCAAAGTCATAAGACACATCAGTTTCCGGCTTCTCCGTCCCATCTGCACGAATTGCACCGATATTTGATTCATTAATATTATTCATAAAATAGTTGGTGTTCCAAAGCCATTGAACAGCTCCGGCTCCACCTGTTGAAAAGGAGTAGGCATACTTTCTTTCCAGAATATTTCGTAGTTCCTCTTCACTTCTTTTTGCCTGATTATTTGGATTTTCCACGTACATAATTCCAGTTTCCTGTACCAGGTTAGGTTTTGCAGGATCTTTGGTGAAAATACCATCCCAGACTAGTTGGTCCATCAGCCACCATGTATGGTTTGTCGTATAATCAACCGCCTCACTGTAAAACAACGGAGATGGGCGCTGTCCTGCCAGTGCTTCATCCTGACCAACAGTAACAAGCTGGTTTGGTGCAAGCTGTTTGATTGTGTCAGTAAGCTCCTTCGCCCATTTGTTATGCATGTCCATGGTATACAAAGCATAGTCGATCCATTTCAATCCTTTTTTTCCTGAAAGCATGTCCCTGATTCCAAAGTTAATCTCACTGGCTTCAGGAGGTTCAACCACAGCAAACGATGGTAGCTCCCGTTCTGTCATATTCCATTTTTCCTGAAGCTCAGCAATGGAGCCATGACGCTTTTCCAGCCATTCCCTATATGCTTTACGATCAAAGGAATCATGAAGTGAACGCGGTCCGGCAAAAGTTCGACTTGGGTCAAACATGGAAGGTTCATTAATCAGATCCCAATTTATATTTGTCGTCTTAGTATGTCTTGAGACAAATGCTGTAATAAACCGTTTTTGAGCTTCAACACTCCTTGGATCAAGGTATGGATTCTCACCCTCCCATGTTTCCGGTGTGAAGGAGAAGAAATTAAAAGTAACCTCCAAATCATGCTTTTTTGCACAAAGTATGAAAGCATCAACGGAACGGAGCACATTTTCATCCACATGCCCATCGACAAACATCATATGTCTCCATGCCGTCCAAATTCCTGTACGAATATAATTAATGCCGGCACGCTTCATTTGTGCCATGTCACGATCCCATACAGATGGATTCGGAAGGAAAAGGTAATAACGGGCCACATCTGAAGTCATATAGGTCATCCCAACAATTGGGAATGGCCGTCCATCTTTTTGGAAATAATCTCTGTCATTGGATAAGGGTTCTCCCTCATTCAGCAGATCTCTATCCATTCCCCAGAATCCCTGATGTAATGTTCGCTTCTCACCATTCGCAGATTTAGCGACACAGGAAACTTCATAGTATCCGGGCTTTATATCCACGGGAATGACAAATGACTTTATCTGAAATTTATTTGATACTTCTATCTCTTCCACTTTGGAATAGACCTGTTCTCCATCTTTAGTAATTGAATAGGTTAATGACCATGGTATCAACTGTTCACGGAAAGCCTGTATCTGGAAGCTGACATTTGCCCGCTCTCCGTCCTCATACGTAGCATAATTTGTTTTCAACGACATTTCAGTAACACCATTTGCGGTAAATGTTGCAAATTCGTTGATGGCCCTCGCTCCACCAGCTGTCCAAAACTGCTCTGTTATCTTTTGGTTGATAAACAGCCAGCGCCCTCCGGTGAATTTCCCTTTCACATTTTCAATCAGTACAACTGGAGCAGCTACCTGACGTCCGGTTTTCGAGATACCTTTCAACAATGGATAAATACGAGCATCCATCGGGCCAACAGAACCCATCTCAGCTTCTATAGTGCTGGATTTTGTCACATGCAGAATAAAATTATATGTATCCTCAATTGTAAAAAGCTCTTCTTTCTCGCTAAACAATGGAATATCTTCATTATGCTCCAGTGATACGATTGGTTTCGATTTAACAGGCAATGTCTCGTGAATATTCAGCTCCTGATGGTATGCTGTCTGCTCACGTTCTTTTTTCCATTCACCATCAATGAAATTGCATGGAATTCGAAAAGGGCTGCCACCAATATGCAGGAAACCTTTACCATTTTCCATATGTTGATAAATTGCCTGCCAGGCGTTTTTTGGAAAATAAGGGCCATGCAAGTTAATCAGACAGTCTACTTCTTTGTTTCTTAAAGCATCATTTAGAGATACAGCGTCTACAACCGTTAAGTCATCTCCAAAATTCTCAAAAAAGGAAACATCCGGTCTATCGCCATCTATCGGGAATCCTGAATCATAAAATAGTACGATTTTATTCATATTTATTTCCCCCATATCTTGGTTTACTACCTCCCATATATCAATAATAAAGACGGAAGCGTTACCATATTACTACTGCTCATTATCAGTCACTCAGACATAAAAAGTAAATATGTAAATTTTTTTGACTATGTAACCCTTTACATTACTATCTGAACAAAGCCTTATGTTGATTGACTTTTTCATTAAAATAGGCCTGCAGGGATTCCGGCAGGCCTACTCGATATGCTGTTGCTCAATTAATGATATCTGTATTAATAATCTTTGATTCTGATATTCGCCAATCTCCATCTTCCACAATGAAGGTCTGTTCCATCCTTGCAATATGGTCATGATAGGATAGTCCTTCTGCGATATATTCAGCAGTTGCCCGCTGCTCTGATTCAACTTTCATTTTAGTCTCTTCTTCTTCTAAAACCTCAAAATCCAACAGCTCATATTTAATATCATAATCCTTAAAAAAACCTTCAATTTCATTCTTAGTACTCTCTCTGCCACTTTCTACTAATGTGTTTAGATATGCTTCCATTTCTTCTTCCTGTGTCGCCTGAAGATTTTTTTCCAATACTTCTTTTACCGCTTTCGCATTTTCGCTCAAACCTTCAGAAGACGTATCCTTTGTTGATCCCCCCGAATTGGAGCATCCCATTAATATTATTGGGAGCATGATCGTAATCAGCAGCCATTTTTTCATTACATGCCTTCTTTCTCTGTATCTAGTATTTGTTTGATGATTTTAATTGAAATGATACTATAACCGCTTCGATTTTTCCAATCGATAGCCACCTTTTTAAAAATGATTTATTATTATGACCGTTTTCGAACGGAACGCCCTTTATAATTTACCGCAACTATCCCGAAAGCAACCAACACCAATGCTGCCAAAATATACAAATTCAATTTTTCTCCAGGTATAAACATTGCTGACAAAATTGCTCCCGAAACCGGTGTAATAAATTTGAACATCGTTATTTCACCAGCTTTATTATATTTCAATAGCGAATACCAAAGACCAAATGCGGCAGCAGACAGCAGCGCCGAATAAATGAACAGTCCCCAGCCCAGTGGCGTAAATGTCATTGCATTCTCACTGAGCTGCGGCACACCAATAATCAACATAAGTCCTGCCCCGATTGTCAGCTGCCAACCCGTTATTGCAAACGGATGGATACCAACGGCCAATTCCTTTGCCATAATTGTTGCGATGGCACTGGTCAGCGCAGCTAATATCATATATCCTTCACCGGTTAATTGAAAACTTAGTTGCAGTTCCTGCCCCCAATTAGCGACAATTATCCCAATGAAGCCGGCAGCTAATCCAAAAGCTTTTTTTGCACTCAAGCGATCATTGGAATAGAAAAAGTGTGCTAATATTACAGTAATAAATATACCACTTGAGGATAAAATCGCCCCTTGCATTCCAGACACTTTTGCAAGTCCATTATAGAAAAAATAGTACTGCAAACCTGTTTGGATAATACCAAGAATAATAAGAAACAAAAATTGTCTCTTCGTAACGAAAAGATGTCTTCTATTGAAAAAGAATAAACCTACGAGAATAATTAAACCGGCTAACAGAAAACGCATACCGGCAAATACAAGTTTTGCAATGGTGTCATCTGCCGCCATTTGTATTTCTTCATAGCTTACTTTTAATACGGGAAAAGCACTGCCCCACAAAATGGAACAGAATACAGCAATCAAAACGACAAGCCATTTCTTTTTAAATAATATATCCAAATATGTCAACTCCTATGTTGCAGTTAAATCTTTATTTAAACCTTATTTATAATAGCATATATAGATAGTAATATTCTCCCTTCCAGCTTAATAGTATTAACTAACAAGCTATTTTTGGGAGGGTATACGATGACAAGAAATGATACATTGCTAACAGGTGATATGATCAAGAAATACTATGATCTAAATCAAAGGAAGAAAGAAATCGAGCAAGAAATGAATCATTTAAAGAAAATATTTAACACCTATTTTGATGGTGAGGCTGGTTCGGGATCAAAGGGGGAATTCAGCCATAATGGCTTCAAACTGCAAAGACAGATCCGCAAATCTGAAAAATTTAAGGATGAATTGACTATCTCAAGACTGGAAGATTTGAATATGAGTGATCTGATAAAAGTTGTGAAAAAACCAGATGATAAGAAGATAAATGCAGCTGTGAGTCTGGGATTATTGAAGGAGGAAGATTTGGAAGAGTGTAGGATTACGAATTATTCAGCTGCTATAACAGTTAGGGCTGTTAACTAATATTCCGCAATATTAAAGTAGAATATCTTTTGTCCGGATATCAAACAGTTATTATATAATCATCCCCTCCGACTTAGATAAAACTATGAGTCAGAGGGGTATTCATATTAAAACCGAACTTCTACCACTAAATCAAATTACTCCACCCTTTTCCAAACTGGTCCGCAATACATCCTCAATCCCATCCGCCATTTTCATAAAACCAAGATCATTCGGATGGACACCATCAACTGTACATTCATGCCAGTTTTCACCAAGCAGCTGTGATCCATCCAGAAAAGAAATATACTTGTCCCCTTTGCGCTGGAGTTCTGCAACAGTCGACCTGGAGATTTCTCTGCGCCGCTCATAGTCTTTACCCTGTTCATCATTTAAATGCTTGGCATATCGGATTCGTGACATGACAATAATCGGAACAAATGGATGCCACTCCCTGTATAGTTCTATAAAAGGAAGCAGTGTTGCATTATATTGGTCGGCATTAACATTGCCTTCATAATCTATGACAAAACAGCCCGGTCTCTCAATCTCTCTTGCCGACAAAGCAACTTCTTTCTCTCCTTTGCCACTTCCCGAGAAACCCAAATTGATGAATTCCAATGGAAATCTTCTGCTTAAAATATTAGTATACGACATTCCTGGTCGGCTGGCACAGCCTCCTTGCGTAATAGAAGTTCCATAGAAAATCGCCCTTTTTTCAGTTTGATATGGCTTTGGCTGCTGAATAACAGCATCTGGGTCTATTCCAACTAGAACCTCTTCCACACCCTGATAGAGTGGAAAGTTTATCGTCACTTCGAGTAATTCATCCAATTTACTCCCAAAATGCCAAAGTGTACTTTCATATATTTTCTCATTAAGTGGGGGAATCGCTGAAGACAGGTACTGTTGCTTCCCTGGTTCTCCAACGTATACATCAAAACCGCATTGTCCCAGTGCCGACATATGGCCCATATTCGCTTCCCCTGATAAGGTTACTTTTATCTCTAGCTTTCTAGTATTCGTTTTGAATCGAATTTGTCCACCTGATGTGCAATCAGCTAATTCATTTACTCGGTCAGGAAGCTTAGCTACAGGTTGCTTCGGAAATCTGCGGTATATTTTTTCCTTTTGAAACCACGCAAAACCCGTTAAATCAAATGGATATTCCTTAGGATCGCACCAATTAATCTGATTCTCTTGCACCCCATTTGAAACAGCATCTTTTATTATGCTTCCATCCCCATTTTGGCCACTTTTCATAGTATCCCTCCTTCATAATTTTTCAGTTAGTTCTTCCCACTTGCATTCAATTGGATAATGATCCGACAATGTTGATACATCTTGGTGATGAATTATTTTAGCAACAGGATTTCTTTGCTGCAAAATAGGGTTTACTAATATGTAGTCAATTCTTACATAGGAAGGGTCTTTCAATTCCCCTTTGATTTTTGTTGGCATTGAATAATCCAGTTTTTCGGACATATTAACATCAAGCAAACCAGCATCCAACAAAATTTGCATGGGTCGAAAATTAATTGCTCCATTACGTATATGCTGTCGATTTTGAAACTTACTGGCACTAATTTTTTCGATATCATAATAAGCTTTATCGAATGGAGATAATGTATTCAAATCTCCCATGACAACTAAAGGTTCCTTTATAGTTTCGATGTATGTAGCTAAACTCTCAGCTTCAAGTTCTCTGAATTTAGATTCAAAAGGTGTCAAGTGTGTAATGATAAAGTTTATATCCTTTATTTTCACATGTAGCATCCCATGATGAAAAGGAGGCTTTTCAATGGCGGATATTTTACTGATGGGAAATTTCGCCGCTATTCCAATTAAAAAGCGGCTTGAATCCATTTCAAATAAGTAAGTATATTTAAAGCCAACCTTTTCCATTTCCACTTGAAACTCTTCAGCAGTCCAATCATTTAATTCATTGAAGCCCGCAACATCGTAATCCCCATTTTTTAAAAAATTGCTTAATCTTGAATAGCCTTCCTTTTCTCTACAACCATCCAGTACATTATATTGTACAATTTTCATCACGAATCATCTCCTGAGAAATCAAAATGAATATCCACTACCAATTTATTAACCTTTCACTGAGCCTAATGTTGCACCTTTTAATATCCACTTTTGAAAGAAAATAAAAACGGCTAGGCTAGGAATCATTGCGATAATGATTCCGGCAAATAAGGTTACCCAATCTGCGGAGTATTCCATCAGTTTATTTGCCTGATACATTTGTACACCAATCGTATATTTATCCGGGTCACTTAAATAGATAAATGGTGAAAGGAAAGCATTATAGAAATCGATAAATTTAAAGATGGCAACTGTTACAATTCCTGGTGTGGATAATGGGATAATGATTCTCCAAAATACCTGCCAATGGGATGCACCATCAAGAAATGCACTTTCCTCCACTTCTTTAGGGATAGATTTCATAAATCCACCAAGAATCATTAAGTAAAACACCGTTTCCCCAAGACTGGATAACAAAACTAATCCGGATAAACTATTGGTTAATCCGAGATCTCTCATGACTACATACTGTGGAACGAGCGCATTAATTCCCGGAAGAAACAGCGACATCATAATAAGACCCCAAATCAGCTGTCTTCCCTTAAATTCAATCCGTGTCAAAGCGTACGCATTCAATGTGGTGAAAAACAGCCCTAAGATCATACTTCCGCCAACATAATAAAGTGTATTGAGAAGTGCTTTACCAAAATTGTATTCCTTCCAGGCCTTTATATAATTTCCAAATTGCAACTTTTCCGGCAAGGCCCAAATATTTGCAAAAAATTCCGGGTTCGTTTTGAGAGATTCAAACAATACCCACCCAAGCGGGAAAATAATTGTAAGCCCCCATAAATAAAGGATTCCCCGGAAGATAATGTCCTTGAAGTTCCTTTTTTCTTTCAACTAAATCAACTCCCGCTTAATAGTCAATTCCGCGTTTTTTCATGTATCTGTCCATGATTGCTTTTGCTGTAATCAGGATTACAAAAAGGAGCATGCCAATCGCCGATGCATAACCATAGCTATGTGTACCTTCACCAAATGCGAGGTTAAACATATATAAGCCAATAACATCTGTAGCGCCAGCCGGACCACCATTAGTTAAAATCAGCATCATATCAAAACCTTTGATTGTAAATAAAGTCAGAAATAGCAGACTGACTCGGACAATCGGCATAATTGTTGGAAGGGTAATTTTAAATAATAATGTCCAATCACTGGCACCATCCATGATTGCTGCTTCATAAAAGGATTTCGGTATTGCATCCATCGCATTGACAAAAATGATTACATATAAACCTACACTGCCCCAAATCCAGGCTGGGACTACTGCCCATAAAGCAGTTCTTTCGTCTCCAAGCCAGTAAAAGTTTCCAGCATCAATTCCAATAAATGCAAGAACTTCATTCAAAAGCCCATAGTTTCCGTCATAAATAAATTGCCAAAGTATAGCAATAACAACGGTTGAGAGTATGTTAGGAAAAAAGAACAGCAATTTCAGAAATTTACTCTCGAAGTAATTTTTATAAGACAATAAATAAGCGAGAACTAAGGAAATAATAACAACGGACGCTGGAACAATAATGAATAAAAACAAATTATGGGATAATGCACGCCAGACAAACTGATCCTGAAACATCGCAATGAAGTTTTGAAAGCCTATAAATACAGGTTCTGTCATTCCATCCCAATTCAACAATGAATAGTAAACCGATAAGATATTCGGATACAAGGTAAATAGCAAATACCCTCCAAATGGTGGGGCAATTGCAAGAAGTAAAAATATATTTCGTTGTACATTTGATTTTTCCAAGGAAAATCTTTTCTCAGGTCTTTTCACCTTTTTGGTACTTGTATAAACAGCCAAAAATACCGTCTCCTTTCAAGGTAAAAGGATTAGGGAGGAGAAGCCCCTCCCACGTTGGTCACTAAATTTCCTTTTACTTCTTCTGCCTATTGGGCACTTATCGCTTCCTGTATAAGTGTCTCTATTTCCTCAAGTAATGGTATTGGATCTTCTTTACCAAGGAAGATATTACTGATTGACTCATCCCGCAATTTAAATGCCTGATCGTAGGAAGGATGTGAAATAGCAATAGCCCTGTACGCCTTTACTAATTGAACATTGTTTTCATCAATATAGCTGAGTACCGATTTAGATGAGCTTTGCAATTTATCATATCTTTTTGAATCATCAATAAAGTCATTTCGTACAGGCATTGCACCACCATCTTCCGCAGCAGCCAGTTGAACATCAAGTGTCAGCATCCAAAGAATAAACTCTTTTGCCCAGTCCTTATTTAAATCAGGCTTTGCCGCCCAAATATAATGTCCATTTGTCGTACTTTGGCGAACCCAGTTTTTCTGATCTGGTGAATCTACAAATGGAACCGACATATAGCCCCATTCAAAATCTTCCGGTGCAGCATTTTTCATTTCATTTTCAACATGACTTCCTGTTGATACCATTGCTACATCACCTTGAAGCACTTGCATTTGTGATTGTGTATGACTAAGTGCTGGCAGCCCTTTATGAAAGTAGCCCTTTTTTCCAAGTTCATAAATTCTCTCCCAGCGCTCAACAGTTGCTGGATTTGTGAATATTTCACCTTCGAAGTTTTGGTAATTTTCGATATGCTCGTCTGCATTTCCCTTTATGTCTGCAATTTCAAATGATTCAACATCCCCAAACGCCCAGTCATGATAGGATGGATACATTCCCGGGAAAGTGATTGGAGTGATACCATCAGATTTAATTTGTTCAAGCAATGCAGTAAATTTATCCCATGTCTGTGGATTTTGATTCCATCCGTATTCTTCAAATAAATTTTTATTAAAGAATAATCCACCAACACTAGCTGATGTTGGAACCTGATAAGAAACTCCATCAATACGGTCCACAGATTCATAAATTCCATTCATCATCATATCTTTTACAATTGCATCTGTATCCGGAAGTTTTTGTTCCCATAATTCATCCAAAGGTTCCAGTTTTCCTGCTTGTGCTAATGATACAATTCCTCCGGATGGATCACGATTGAAGAGATCAAACATTTCTTCATCATCACCGGCAGAAATCCGTGTTGAAAGAATTTGTGAAATATCCGGTGATGCTAGCATTTCAATGGTTACATTCGGATGTTTTTCCTCAAATGTTTCAATTGCATATTCTACCCAGGCACTGCCAAGTCCACCTTCGAAAAAACCATATTTCAGTGTTACCTTCTGATCTTTCGGAAGTCCGTTTTCATATACTTCTCCACCTGTTTCTGCACTAGCTTCCTCACTTGACTCATTGCTTGAAGTATCATCACCTTCATCTCCGCCGCCCATACCTGGTATACTACATCCAACCAAAAGACCTACAAGAATCACAAATAAGAAAAAGATCAACATGGATTTTTTAATCATCAAATTTTCCCCCATTCATTTTGTAATTAATCAAATTGATTTATCAAAGTAATAGTATCATCCGAATGTTAAGTAATAATGAAATTAGTGTATCATTTTTGTAAAATAAAGAAGGTTCAAAATTAATGTTGGACTGCTAATACATAGGAACAATTACCCCCAACATACTAGCAGCCACTATCAAACCAGCAATCTATTCTGGACAAGGTTTTGTTTTGCCTTACCTTAATACTGGACGATTCTCTGATCCATCCCAAACCCATATGGTTTCAAAATTCCAACCTAATGTTTGTTCATATAAATCTCTAGTTTCGATTTCTTCTAGACTCACACCTAATCCCTTTTCATTTGAAGGGGATTCTGTGGAAACTGCTTCGACATCGACAACCATTTCAGCGAATGCCAAGTTATTTTCCAGTGTGGCCGAATCTCCACTTAATACTTTTCCAACAATTCGATTGGCATTGCTTGGCGTCATTACGGATGGATTTAAGGCAACCGTATTTCTAATCACCGCTCCAGTATAGGCATATGATGTAATCCCACCTGCATTACTGTTTTCGGCAACTACTGCTCCTTCAGCATAAGAATCTTCAGTTATACTTCCTGGATTCGTTATTCCAACTAAACCACCTGCCTGATTACTATTAGCTGTTACATCAGCCTTGGAATAACTGTTGCGGACAACGCCATCTGATGTTCCTATAAGTCCACCAACTGTATTGTCACCGGCAATACTTCCTGAAGTATTGCTTTGTTCAACTGTCCCACTATTAAGATTGACCAATATTCCTGTTTGTGGTGCACCATGTAACTCATTGACATTTGCATTTTCCATGGCGATATTTTTAATGGTTCCACCGATGATATGGAATAGCCCTCCGGAATTTGATGTGAAATTGGAGATCGTCTTGCCATTTCCATCAAATATTCCCATAAATGGTTGATTAGAAGCTATTGGCTTCACTTGAAGTCCAGCAAGATCAAGATCATTTTCCAAACGATAATTTTCATTTGGAAAACTGCTGATTACTTGCAGATCCTCCACAGTTTTAATCATATAGTAGCCATTTTCATCCTGCTCTAATGACGGTGCCCCTCCCTCATCGTTTTCTATTGCTTCTCGAGTCGAAATTAATACAGGCCTTTTTACGGTTTCATCCCAAGCCCAAACATTTTCAAAATCCCAGCCTAGGTCCTCTTCAAATACTGCTTGCGCTTTTAATACTTCAGGATTCTGACCTAGGCCTTTTTCATTTGATGAGCTAGCTTCTGTGACCCCTTCCCTGCTGACAATCATATTTCGATTTGCAATATTATTTATTAGAGTAGCCTCATGCCCAGCACGTACTCTGGCCACAATTCGATTGGCAGCAGATATTGTGTTAACTACAGGGTTTAGTGCTGCATTATTTTGAATGACTGTATCATTGTAAGCATAGCCACTTAACCCACCTGAATTACTAAGACCGGAAGAGACGGAACCTACGGCGTAATTGTTTTCCGTCGTACTGCCACTGTTTGTTATACCGATCAGGCCACCAGACTGTCTGGCTATTGCCATAACATCTGCTGTGGAATAACTGTTTTTAACTGTTCCATTGGAATAACCGACTAATCCGCCAACTGTAGAATTACCCGCAATCTCACCAGTTGAATAGGAGTTTTCAATCATCCCATTGTTCGTATCTGCCAGGATTCCAACATTATTTTTCTTCGCTGAAATTTCTGCATCTACCATAGCCATATTTTTTAACGTTCCTTCATTTACGGTAATCAAACCACCACTGTTTGATTGATAATTTAAAATCCTTTTCCCATTTCCATCCAAAACTCCTGAAAATACTTCAATTGGTTTTGGAGCAGATATCTCTGTAAAATCAAGATCCGCTGCTAGAATATAGTTTTCTGCGGGATATTTATTCATTTCCTGCAGATCCTCAATCTTTTCAATCATATAAAAACCATTTGCATCTTTTTCTAGTGCTGGTTCTTCGCCGGGTTCACCTGGTTGATCTGGATCCTCTACTAATCCATTCATTTGTAGTACAGGTCTGTTATTTTCTTCATCCCACTCCCAAATTGTTTGAAAGTCCCAATCTAATCCGTCACGGTAGGTTCCAATACTTTCAATTTCCGCCTGTGTTTTACCTAAGCCTTTTTCATTCGATGGAGACTCTTTCGTAATTCCCTCAACTTCTACAACCATATCTTCAAAAGCATAGTTATTTTCCAATATAGCTGTATCTCCGCTCAAAACCCTTGCTACTACTCGGTTAGCACTAATAGGAGCTTTAACAGATGGATTTAGAGCAATATTATTTTTAACAACTGTTTCATTATAGGCATATCCAGTAATTCCACCCGCATTACTGTGATTGGCAGTAACATTCCCAGTTGCAAAGCTGTTTTCTGTCAAACTGCCAGAATTGGTGATTCCAATTAGCCCTCCAGCCTGTTTTTCCGTTGCAGTTACATCCGTATTGGAAAAACTATTTCGAACAATAGCGTTTGAATAGCCAATCAATCCGCCGACCGTGTTTTCACCGGTTACTGTACCAGTCGAATAACTGCTTCCAACGGTTCCACTGTTAACATTAACCAGAACTCCAGTCTGTGGTGCACCAGTTTCTCCGGTAACATCCACATTGACCATTGCAGTATTAATAATCGTTCCGGCATTGAGATGGAATAGTGCCCCATAATTTGATGTAAAGTTTTTCAGTTTCTTGCCATTTCCATCAAACACACCCATAAACGGTATATCAGCTACTAATTGTTTAACTGGTTGATTTTCGAAATCCAAATCATTTTGCAAGATGAAATTCTCGTTCGGGAATCTGCTGATCTCCTGTAAATCTGCAATGGTTTGAATCATATAGGATCCATTTTCATCTTGTTCAAGTGACGGGGTTCCACCACCACTATTTTCCGTATCTTCCCTGTTAGCCATTAATACTGGCCTTTGGGCAACCTCATCCCATGTCCAAACATTTTCAAAATCCCAGCCAAGCCTTTCTTCATATGTGCCCTGTTCTTTTAATTGTTCTTGACTCTTACTTTCACCTTTTTCATTATTTGGATCTGCTTCAGTTCTTCCTTCTTTGCTGACCATCATCTCTTCATTCGCAATGTTATTAACTAATGTCGCCTGTTCACCTGCAAGCATTCTTGCCACAATCCGGTTGGCTGCAGAAGTAGTAATTACAGATGGGTTTAATGCTGCACTGTTTTGAATAACTGTATTGTTGTAGCTATAGCCGCTTATCCCACCCGAGTTACTTAAGCCTGACGTAACTGAACCTGTCGCATAGACATTTTCCGTCAAACTTCCTCTGTTTGTTATTCCAATCAGTCCCCCGGATTGTTTTGAAGTTGCTTTGACATTGGCAGTGGAATAACTGTTTCGAACGGACCCATCAGAATAACCCACCAGTCCCCCGACATTGGATGTCCCGGTGATATTACCTGTCGTGTAGGAATTTTCAATTATTCCATTGTTTACATCGGCTAAGATTCCTGCATCACTTCTGCCGGCATTGATATTGGCATCTAATATTGCTACATTTTTAATGGTTCCATTATTGATTCCAAATAAACCAGCGCCACCAACCTCGGATGTTATCTCAATCCCTGTAATGTAATGGCCATTACCGTCAAACACACCGGTAAACGGTATTTCAGGGGAGCCAATTGCTTTTAAAATATCCTGATTTCCAACGATATCTGCAGTTAACTGATAATGTTTGTCTGGATAATACTGGATTTTACCAAAATCACCGAGACTATCAATCTGATATGGATTTTCTGCAGTACCTTCACCATCCATCGCTTCCCTGACAATCGTTTCAGGGAAAACCTCATTTTTATCTGTCAGGTTATCCCAAACAAATAATTTTACTGTATTTTGATCATCAAAAACTAATGGTTCATCATATTCTATTACCTGTTCTCTGCCAAGATGCTCTAATTCTACTTCTTTAACCTGGGAATCTATTAGCTCTGTACCTGTTTCATCATAAACTGCCCCCATGACAGCGACTTGATCAATTGAATTTTCATAGTTTAAAATACCTATCCCTTTAAAAGCACCATCTTCTACATCAATGCTTGTTAATTCAATATATCTTTCAGGAGGGGTTAGTGTAAATTCATCAATAAGATTCCCTTCTTTGTTATATGTCTTCCATGTTAACGAATCATTATCTGCTTCAAGGATCGCACCTGTTTGAACATTTTCATCATAGACGACATGGTCCCAATCATAGATTTCATTATCATAGAATTTTGGACCAGAAGAACCCATCGTAATGAAAGTTGTTCCCAGTTTCATTGCTTCTTCACTGTTGTTCATTTCCCCATCGCGAATGGTTGTCCGTTTGTATACGTGGTCATGTCCACCAATGTATAAACTGACTCCCAATTGCTGCATTTTCTTCGTAACTCGTGCACGATCTGCACTCATCCCAGGATCGTCACTATGTGAACCACCATAATAAGGGAAGTGTCCCATAACAACCTTCCATTTTTTATCGGTTGCACGCATGTCTTCCTCCAGCCAGTCAAGCTGTTCTTCATTAAGGTCCAGCGAGTTCAGTACAGCAATGTGCACATTCCCGTAATCAAAGGAGTAATTACCTTCCTTCTCTGTCCCTCCACCATTTTCCGGCAGGTTGAAGAAATTTCTGAATGAGCTTGCATCAGAATCTTGGATTAATTCATGGTTTCCAATCATATTTGCTGATAATAATCCTAAATCCTTGTAGATGTAATTAAATACGTCATTCCATACTTCCGTACTGCCAGCAGCATCAACAATATCGCCAACCTGAACCATTAATTCACCATCAGGTTTCTTCTGTTGTAAAACATCCAGCATATTTGTAAATAATTCGTAGCTTTCCTTATCACGATCTGGAACCTGAAGATCACCCATCAAATAAATTGTAGTGTCATCTGTAGCCGGAGCTGTATCAAAAGTATATGTTTCACCCCACGGCCCATTTTTTTTGAGTCCATACCTGTATTGATAGGTTGTCCCTAGTTCCAGTCCAGTTAAATCTGCCTCATGGGAAGCCAGAATCCGATAATTACTCGAATCAATATCTTCACCATATGCTGACTCAAAATAAGAAACCTTTGTCTTCACAACTTCTGCTTTTTTCCACTTATCTTCATTGGCTTTCTTGTATTGCACAAAGGCTTTATCAAGCGCTTTATCCGTTACAAGTGTAATGCCGACCTCATCTTCTCTTTCACCAACATTAACTACTGGTAAAAATTCATTTAAAACTTTTTCCGCAACCAGTTTATTATCTTTTACTTCAATCGGGATTAACTCAACCCGGGAATTCCCCGCTGAATCGGTAGCATAGTACCTGACAAAATACTCACCATATTCCTCTATGGTAAAACGGTTATCTGTTACCTCAACCAACCCTTTGGAATCAAATACATCAATCGTTACAGCAGGTGTTTCTCCACTGTCATCAGTCACTTTTGCTTGAGGGATTTTAACAGTTTCACCTAACTTAACTTTTTTTGGTAATTTAGGCTTTTTATTAATTTCAATTTCCGGGGCAAAATCTGTTCCCTTCGTTACATCACCAACCCAGATTGGTGCACCAATAATTTCATCGCCATCTGTTTGAAAAACCCTTACAAAGAAGTAATCCCCATCTGTACCGGAAATCGTTTCATTCAATTCAAATTCATTACTGTTAATATCCGTATATTCTTCAACGATTTCTCCATTATTTGTATGAATAGTCACATGGTCGATCAGATCCTCTGTATCCGGATCATTCAAGGTAATATTAATGTCTAATTTCTCTGTTTTTCCTGGAAGAATCGAACCTAGAATCTCACCATTAGCTGAATAGGCAAATTCAAAATTCTCATCAAAGGTTGCATAGGTACGACGATTTTTCATAGCATCATAGATGTTTTTTCTATTTAACTTTTTTGTCCATAAACCCGTAAGTGCTGTACTGCTCGTTGCCCATGTTGCACTATGTTCGTCACCGCCATAGGTTGGGGACAGATGCCATCCCTGATCCAATGCTTCGATATACTTGTCAAAATAACTAGAAGCCTTGTACTCAAATAATGTGATATTGTCATCAATGTCTCCATTAAAATGACTAAATCCAAAGAAATCCCCTTTGCTGCCTGCTGGGTGGTTAAACTGAACAATTGCATCAGGGTCCTCAGCTACGCGACCATAAAATGTAGGAAGGTCATATTTTAAATCTCCCATGCCAAATTGTCCCGTAGCGCCTTTTCCATATGTCCTTGGAAACCATTCCGTATTGAATAAATTCACATGACCCGCATTGTCATACCATGTTACCTCTGTACCTGGAACGGTCACAAATTCCTTACTATTGTATTCATCATGCTGTTCACGGACAATCTTATATTCATCGGAATAGGAATCCTGATACTTTTTCAAAAAACCATTACCAGAACTTATATCATAAGTTACGTCATGTTCAGTTGTCCCGAAAAAATCAAGATCAGTATTTTCCTGAACATGATCAAAAGCATCACTGGGCATTAAAACCCCATCACTAATCGATGTATGGGCGTGAAGTTCTCCTGTATACAACTTCATCTTTAAGTATTCTGCCCGATTATCATCCGTTATTTTTCTTTCCCCAGCTCCAAGATTTCCATTTTGTGCAAATGCCTGGGCTGGGATAATCTGTACAAAAAAAGCAATAATACACAGTAAACTTACAAACTTGTAAACTCTTTTTCTACTTTTGCTTTTCATTTTAAACTCCTTTCTAATCGGTTTCTTTTAAATCTGATCAGTGGTTAAAAAAATCCCTCCAATCCCTAGTTTATTTAATCAATTTGATTTAATAAATTAATCCTATCATAAGAATATTAAGTAATTATTAATTTATTGTTTACTTTCAGTTAATTCACTGTACACCTCCACTACCTTTTTTTAGCATTTGTGTAAGCGTTAACAAAATTATATATTCATGTTGTGATCTTGTATATAGTACGAATTATCTAAATTATTTTATAATATCAGCTAATTATATTGTCTTTTGTGTCTTTCAGCTTATCAAGCCAAGGCAGTGTCAGCCTAAATGCTCTAATCTCATCCATTGTTGGCTTGAGTTGCTTAATAACCGTTTGGAAATTCCGCTTTGCATAGAAGGATGCAGGTAACTCAACAGCATGCGTAATATATTTCATCCTTCGAATATGAAATGAGTTTGAAACGAGGAGACATGTTTTGAAGTCATATTGCATGAAAATTCTTTTGCAATTTTGGATATTAAAAACCGTGTTTCTTGATTCAGCTTCTAATAAAATTTTTTCTTCTGGAATTCCCTGTTCCAGTAAGTAGCTGCACATAATTTCAGCTTCTGTTTTTGAAGAGGCTACTGCTCCTCCAGATAGGATAATAGCTTTGTAATGATATTTTTCAACGAGTTCTATTGCGGTATCCAGCCTTTCTTTTAAAAGCGGATGGATTAGGTCATCATTACATTTATAACCAAGAATAATTAATGCATCTGCATCCTTCCTTTTCAATGGGAATGAGTGCATCCAAATAAAATAAACAGCAGGAAGCACTAAAATTGCTCCAATCAATCCATATAAGAAAATATCCAAGTGTCATGTTCCTTTCCCTCTTAATTGGATAGTCCCTTCCCAATACTTACTAGGGACGTATCCATTTTCAAATTAGATCATTTCTCCATTTATTAATCAACTTGATTCTTGATTACATATGCTTCGATGGCCTTAGCAACCCCTTCATTCTGATTTGTATCTGTTATAACATCTGCCGCTTCTTTTATAGCATCTACAGCATTGCCCATTGCCACACCTAAACCCGCTGTCCGTAACAATGGCAGGTCATTCAAACTATCCCCAATTGCTACTACTTCTCCCATATCAATTTCCAATTCCTTGCAAACTTCCCGGATACCAGTCTCCTTTGTTACACCCTTTAGCGAAATTTCCATATTAATCGGTGCAGCCTGAGTGACCTCCAATGTTCTCCAACTTTCAATTGTCTTCCACATTTCTTTTAAAGTAGTTGGGTTTTCACAACGGATACCAAATTTCATCCAGTTCTGTGCAAACATTTCATCTGTCCATTCCTCACGGTGAACCAAGTTCTCCGCACTATAGCCCCAGAACCATGTATTTGTATCTATGGCTAATTGATGTAATTTCTTTATATCTTCTTTACGGATAAAGTTTCGTTTCAGTAACTTTCCAGGCCCCTTCCAGATTTCTCCACCATTCACAAAAACCATAGGACCATTTAATCCCAGCTCTTTCCAAAAAGCGTTTGCCGTCTGTATGCCTCTGCCTGTTGCAAAGACTACATAAACACCTGATTCTATTGCTTTATAAATTGTTTCTTTTGTATTCAAGGTGATCTTCTTATCGTCAGTAAGCAGTGTTCCATCAAGGTCGAGTGCTAATAACTTATATTTTTTTTCCATATTGTCCTCCCTATTTTAATGAAAGAATTTCCAATGGTACATCGAAGTATTTTTTTATCACAAGTTTTCCAGCAAGAATAGATTCATCAAGTGGTTTATTTATATGATGCAATTTTATATTTCTGCACGATTCGGGCACATTGGTATGTACAATTTCTTCTAGTTGAGGTACTACAATATCACCTAATAATTCAATGACTTTCCCCGTTAAAAGAATCTCATCCGGATTCATAAATGTAACAACATTACCTAACGCTACCCCAATAGCATTCGTTATTGTCTCCAAGAGCTTTGTTTCTTCCTCCCCTCCCTCCCTTACCCTTGATGTGAATTCTTCAAGTGTGACTTCTATATTTTTTATTAAGCCACTATTTGAGGCTAAAGTTGTTAAACAGCCCATAGCACCACAATGGCATTTGTATGCTTCAGATCCCGAAAATGCCTTAATATGTCCAAATTCCCCAGCAACATGTGAAGACCCCACATACAGCTGTTTATTATTAATAATTGAACCACCAATTCCGTGGTCAAATTTTAATACCAGATTATTTTCAGAGTTCATTAAACTCCCTTTCTGATTTTCTATAATAGCTAAAAGATTTACATCATTTTCAATGTAGATAGGGAAGTCAAACGTTTCTTTCAGCTTTTCCACAAGTGGGAAGTCCTTCCAGGCTAATCCGGGTGAGTTCATCACAATTCCCTGTTTTGAATCAACTAGTCCTTGAATACTTACACCGATACCTTTGAGTTCACTCTTCTTCGGGATGCTTTTCAGGATTTTATTAACTGCATTCTGGATACAGGCCAATGTTTCTTCTCCTTCTTTAAATACATCCACTTCATATTTAGATCTATTAATTACGTTACCTGAAAAGTCAATCAATTTGGCTGAAACATATTTGACTGCAACTTCAACACCTACAGCAAACATTTTGCCGGAATTAATCACCAATGGAACTGGTCTTCTTCCTCTGGATCCTGCTGTTGACTTTCTTTCCATCACAAGGTCATCTTCCATTAAACGATTGACAATATTGGTGACAGTTTGCTGTGTAAGAAATGTTCTTTCTGCCAGCTCAACTCGCGAAATTGGGCTTTCGTTGTAAATTAAATTAAGTATTTTTTGCTGATTAATGAATTTCAGTCCCTGCTGGCTCGATACCTTTTGCATGTGTTTACCACCTTTTAAGTATATGCGCTTACATTTTACTATATAATCAAATCGATTGATTTAAATATATAGTATATTTTTAAGTTTTTCAACTATTTACAGTTACTTTTCGAAAAATTATGAAACAACACCAAAATTTTTTTCAAAAAAAAGAGACATTTCTGCCTCTTTTTTAAACAAACTAAGCCCACCACATATCCACAGGCTTCTCTCTAATCAAAACATCCTTCAAATTCTTAACAGCTGCACTAAACCCTTCATCCACCGACATCAACGGATCCTCATGCTCAATACTCACAACATAATCATAGCCATATGTTCTGAGTGCACTAATAATATTGGACCACTCCTGTGAGCTGTGACCATATCCAACCGAACGGAATGTCCAGGCACGCGTTTGTACTTCACCATATGGCTGCATGTCTGTCAATCCGTACATATTGACGTTATCCTGATCAATGTACGTATCCTTCGCATGGAAATGATGAATCGCATTTTCTTTTCCAAGGATTTTTATTGCTGCAACTGGATCAATTCCCTGCCACCAGAGATGGCTCGGATCCAGGTTCGCTCCCACCGCGTCATTTGTAGCATCTCTTAATTTAAGCATGGTATATGGAGTGTGTACAAGGAACCCAGCATGCAGTTCCAGACCGATTTTCACACCATGATCTTTGGCAAACTGACCCTGCTCCTTCCAATATGGAATCAGCTTCTTCTCCCATTGCCATTCCAAAATATCGGAATAGGCTGTTGGCCATGGTGTAACCGGCCAGTTTGGATATTTCGAATCCTCATTGGATCCCGGTGTTCCAGAAAATGTATTTACAACCGGAACATCCATCATTTCTGCCAATCTGACTGTTTTTACAAAAATTTCATGAGAATCATCCGCATGTTTTTTGTTTGGTGATACTGGGTTGTCATGGCAGCTGAATGCACTGATGGTCAACCCACGGGAATGAATTTTATCAAGATATTCTTTTCGATTTTCTTCACTTTCCAGTAATTCGTCTACATTACAGTGTGCGTTTCCCGGATTTCCACCTGTTCCTATTTCTACTGCATCAAGCCCGGCATTTTTCACATGATCAAGCATTACTTCAAACGGTTTATCCTGAAATAATACTGCGAATACTCCTAGTTTCATCTATATCAACTCCTATAATATTTAAGATTCCATCAGGCAATTTAACTACTTTTAGAGTTCCTCTAATGGCTTTGCATTCCCATATTTTGATATCGGGGTCTCCTCGGGCGCTGCCCATTTCACACCATTTTTTATAACCCTTTGCACTTCCTCATTATGGTAGGTAGGATATGTTTCATGGCCTGGTCGGAAATAGAAAACCTTCCCTTTCCCACGTTTAAATGTAGCACCACTGCGAAATACTTCCCCGCCCTTAAACCAACTGATGAATATCAGCTCATCAGGTACCGGTATATCAAAGTGTTCACCATACATTTCTTCTTCCTGAAGTTCAATATATTCACCAATGCCTTTTGTAATAGGGTGGCTAGGATCAACAACCCAGAGACGCTCTTTTTCAGCAGCTTCACGCCATTTCAAATCACATGTTGTACCCATAAGCTGTTTAAATATTTTGGAAAAATGAGCGGAGTGTAAGACAATAAGTCCCATCCCGTCGAGTACACGTGCTTTCACCTTTTCTACTATTTCATCTGCAACTTCTTCGTGTGCCTTGTGTCCCCACCAGATAAGCACATCTGTTTCTTTTAAAACCTCATCAGTCAAACCATGTTCAGGCTCATCAAGTGTTGCTGTCTGAATGTCAAAGCTATCTTCCTCATTTAAAAATTCTTTAATCTTGCTATGGATTCCATTCGGATAGATGTCTTTAACATCTGGATTTTCCAACTCGTGCCGAAATTCATTCCAAACGGTTATTTTCATCTGAATGCTCCTTGCTGTGTCAATTTATTCATCTAACCTTCTATCCCGTGATCTCCTTCGTTTCTATCCTTCGACCCTCATCATTCGACAATCTTGCTGCTTCATTGATCAATGTTAAATGAATAACATCTTCTTTTGTAATTACAGATTTAGAATCTGAATTTATAGCGGCAGCCCATTGCTCTATCGGTTTAGGAACGACGGGTAACTTTTCTTCTAAATTTACCCATTGATCATCATTTACGTGGATACTTTTCAGACTTACTTCACCATCTTTTATTAATAGCGTTCCTTCTGTCCCAAACATTTCCAATTGAAATGGACTTCCATGTGACAGGAACCCAGTTTCGATAATACCGAGTGCACCAGAATTATATTCGACAATGACTGCTGCACTATCATCCACATCTTTACTGGTTTGCGGCTGAAGACGTGCATATACTGCATGTGCTGGTCCTGCTAAGCGATTAGTCAGGTAAATTGGATGTGCTCCAAGATCTATTAATGAGCCGCCACCAGTTTTAGCTTTATCATAGAACCTGGCAGGAAGCCAACCATGTTCAGCTCCTTCAGCTGCCACACCGCCATTATGTGCTAGACGGCAGCGAACCATTGTTAACTTTCCAAGCCACCCCTTGCTTAAGCATTGATCTGCATATAAATAATCACTTTCTGTCAGCCTTGGCAATGAGACCATTAATTTAACTCCTTGTTCTTCAACAACTGCAAGAATCTCTTCACAATCTTTAACGGTAAATGCCAGTACTTTTTCTGTAAAAATATGTTTCTTATGATTTGCTGCAGCAATAATAATCTCTTTATGTCTGTTTGTTGGTGCTGTAACAATGACAGCATCGATATCCGAATTAGACAGGACAGCTTCCAAGTCCTTTTCAAACGGAACTCCAAGTTCATCTGCCCATGCTAAACCGCGTTCTGTGTCTTCATCCCACATCTGGGTAATATTAAGCTGCTCATTTTCCTTAGCTTCTCTAGCATAATCATCCGCATGTACGTGCCATCTACTTAATAAAGCGACATTAATCATCGTCTCACCCTTTCTATTAATCAAAATATACTGCTTTTCCTGTTTTTGCAGATTCATAGATTGCATCTAAAATTTGGGTTACAACAAGCGCCTCTCTTGGTTTTACTGTCGGCTCTGTATCATTCAGAATGCTTTCGATCCATAAACGAGCTTCAAGATCTGAGTCGCTTTCTTCCTTTCCATCATAAAAAGCAACACCGCCAGCCCCCAGTTCCACATTCGTTGTATACAGCTTCCCAAAATTTTCACCGTTTATCCGCAACCCATCCTTCATGTCAGCTCCGCCCTCTGTACCACTTAGCGAACATTTTGCTTCATCTACATCCAGTGAATTTAATGCCCAGCTGGACTCAAGTGTAATGGTTGCTCCATTTTCCATCGTAATAAATCCAAATGCAGAATCCTCAACAGTAAACTTTTCCGGATCCCATGGTCCCCACGCATTTGCTGCATCTTTCTTTTTACCAAGCTTATGATACGTTGATCCCAATACAACTTTTGGCTTGTAGTTGTCCATCATCCATAAAGTTAAATCAAGTGCATGTGTTCCAATATCGATTAATGGCCCACCACCTTGTTTTTCTTCATCCAAAAATACTCCCCATGTTGGAACAGCACGTCTGCGAATCGCATGTGCTTTGGCAAAATACACCTCACCTAAGTCACCTCGTTCACACACATTATGTAAATATTGGCTGTCCTGTCTAAAGCGATTATTATAACCAATCGTCAATTTTTTACCTGTACGTTCTGCAGCATCTACCATTAACTTTGCTTCTTCAGAAGTTTTCGCCATCGGTTTTTCACACATTACATGCTTTCCAGCTTCCATCGCAGCGATTGAAATCTCTGCATGTGACACATTTGGTGTACAAACATGTACAACATCAATTGCAGTATCTTTTAATAGTTGTTTATAGTCTTCATAAACTACTGCCCCCGCCGTACCATATGCTTCTGCAGCCGCCTGTGCCTTCTCTAAATCAATGTCACAAAACGCTACAAGCTCAACCTGTTCTATCTTTTTTAGACTTGGAAAATGCTTTCCGTTCGCAATTCCCCCACATCCAATAATTGCAACTTTTAATTTTTTAGCCATGTTAAATCATTCCTTTTTTTATATTTTTTCATCCATTTGGATTCTTATTTGTGAAATCGATTTCATTTAATGGTCTCATTATATGATATTATTAAATCTTGTCAATTATTTATTATATTTTAATATTTATTTTCTTTTTATGGCATAGTGGAAGCTATTTCTTTATTCTACGTGGATTCGCGTATGATCAATTCATGATCCAAGATCATATTTTCAACTTGGTCACCTTTTATTTTTTTAATAAGCATATTTGCCGATAAGACACCCATTTGATACATTGGCTGTGCAATCGTAGTCAATGTTGGATGAGTCATATTCGAAAAACTAATCTTATCAAAGCCAATAATAGCTATATCTTCCGGAACCTTTAAGCCACTTGACTGAATCTCCTTCAATGCTCCTATAGCAAGTACATCGGAAACTGCAAACACCGCAGTTGGCCTATTATTTTGATTTAATAATTTCCGCATTGCTTGCTGACCATTTTCAAACCCGAGTTGGGTTGTGTTATATATCCAGTTTGATTCAATTTCAAGACCAAATTCCTTCAGAGCTCTCTCATAACCCCTTCTGCGTTCACGGGCATATAAAAAATTTTCATTAAAATTAATGAACGCAATTTTTTCCTGACCCAATTTGATCAAATGCCTGACCGCGTGATATGCAGCTAATTCATTGTCAATTGATACATACGAGATTATTTCATTCTCATCAAATTCACTGCATTGCACAATTGGATGACTACTCGCAAGTTCAAGTAAACTTTCTTGATTAACCGTCGGATCCATTAATATAATACCGTCTGCCAGCCTATTCTTTAGCAGATTGAAATAAATCGTCTCTCTTTTTGGATTGGAGTCCGTCTCACATAACAGAATATTATAACCCTGCTCAATAGCTCGATCTTCAATCCCATTAATAATCTTTGTATAAAAAGGATTTGAAATACTTGGAATCAAAACAAGCAGCAGCCTGCTTTCTGAATTTCTTAAATTACGTCCAAGCACGCTCGGTTCATAGTTTAATTCCTTGATGGCCTGGTCCACTTTATTTCTTGTTTTTTCTGTTACCGTAGTACGATTATTTAACACTCTCGAAACCGTTGCAGCAGAAACCCCTGCTTTTTTAGCGACCTCCTGAATAGTTGCCATAAAATCACCTCCATGAAATCGATTACATTTATGTTATATTTTTAAATTTTATTTGTCAAGAGTGAATGGCTTGTTCAGGATGGTTCCCATACTTCATAGAACATAAAAATTTTAATTAAAATAGCCTAAAAATAATTGATCAAACGTTTGATCAATTTATATTACGTTTAAAATTGATTGAAGTTTGTAGCAATTGAATGAAGTTGAGAAAAGTAATGCTGAAGTTGAGAAACATATTGCCAAAGTTGAGAGAAGTGATGCTGAAGTTGAGAAACATTTAAAGTTTGTTGAGAGATAACCTTATTCTCTCAAGTTATCTCTCAACTTTTCTCTTGTGTCTCTCAACTCCACGGCTGTTACTCTCAACTACCTCAATCTAGTTCAACAACAGATCTCAACCAATAATCTTCTTTAATTCACTAGCGTTTTCCTCTGCACTTACCAGTGGATCTTTTGTAAAGTCCTCTTGTTCTACAACGAACCAGTCAACCTGGTGTTTTTTTCCACTTTCGATTAACTTACCAATATCAAGTGTTCCCGTTCCAATTTCCGTAGACACTTTTTTATCCCCCGCTACTTTCATATCTTTAATATGTAGGGATACACAACGATTATCGTATTTTTCTATAATCTCAAGTGGATCATATCCAGCATTTGAGGCCCAGAAACAATCCAGTTCCATTTTCACGTACGCTGGATCCGTATTTTCATAGAGGATATCAAATCCTGTTTTCCCATCAAAACTATCGAACTCAAAAGCGTGATTGTGATAGCCAAATGCAATTCCTGATTCCTTTAGCTGCTTTCCAAGCTTATTTAATACAGCTGCAGTTTGGTAATATTCATCTGAACCTGAACGCATATTTTCAGGCAAATACGGACAGATTATCAGATCATTGCCAATCAGCTGATGAAACTTTATGGTTTCATCCAAATTATTTTCCAACTGATCAATCCCCACATGGGCACCAGCAGGCACAATTCCCGCGGCATCTATCTCCGCCTTTACATCCTCTGCTGAATGATTAAAAAAACCAGCAAATTGTGCGCCTTCATATCCCATTTCCGATACTTTTCGAATTGTTCCCAGTAAATCTTTTTCAGCTGCATCTTTGACCGAGTATAGTTGTAACCCTAATTTCCCCATAATATCTCCTCCGTTTTACTAGTTTTGAATTGGAAGCCAGTTCAATACATCCTGAATTTTCTTATCCCAATAACCCCAGTTATGATCACCAGGCTCAAATTCAGTTTCCAGCTTATAATCTGTTTCTTCACATACCTTTTTGAAAGTAATATTATCATTATAAAGAAAATCCTCTGTTCCACAGCTCTGGTATAACATTGGTTTTAGCTGCTTTGCCCCATTCCCTTGCTTAATCAATTCCAGCAAATCATTTTCAGTTCCCCGAACAGGCTGTTCACCAAAAATCTGAATGAATTCTTTTTTTCGATCATTATCGGATACCCTGTCTAAGAGATCGGAAACATCCAGAGCACCTGACAAACTTGCGGCTGCTGAAAACTTTTCCGGATACCGGAGCGCCCATTTAAAGGCACCATATCCTCCCATAGATAAACCAGCAACAAAATTATCCTCCCGTTTCTCTGATAAATGAAACATAGAATGAACCGTATTGGGAATTTCTTCAGTTAAAAATGTCCAATACCTATTTCCACTGGCCATATCTGTATAGTAGCTATGATCAACCTGTGGCATTACAACAACAATTCCCATATCCTCAGCATATCGTTCTATAGATGTGCGCCTCGTCCAAGCCGTATGGTCATCACTGTAACCATGAAGAAGATAAAGTACAGGGCTGCTTTTCCTGCCTGAATGTTCTCCCGATTTCTTTGGCAGGATTACTGTCATGGAAGTACTTAACATCAAAGCCTCCGAGAAAAAGTCACATTTTAACAATGGCATATGTACATGATCCTTTCGTGAAATAATAATTATAAATTCGATAAGCTTCACCATTTTTCAAGCGTATCTATTAATATATATTCGATGACTAAACCTTATTTCCTTTTATTTTCTTAAATTCTGTCGATATTTCCCGGGAAATGATGAAATTTACTATTTTTTAAGAATTGATCAAACGTTTGTTTAAAGTTTTTATAAATTACACAAAATAGGGGAATACTTTTTCCAGCTCTTTTCTTCATTGACTGCGCAAACCCTTACAGGAAACCCCTGTCTCTAGATAATAATCTGCAAAATTAATAAAGCACTGCCAATCATACTCTAATAAATCATGTTTTCCAGTTCTCACGTGATATCCTACATTATCTCTATGTACCGGTGAATCTAGCGTTGGAAATTGTCGGGTACCTAGTCCATGTAAGCCAAAAAGACGATATACTGGTTCGGCATGAACTAGTGAAAGAAACTCTGATTCCGGGTCAGCCCAATAATCATCAGAAGCACTCGCAACATATAAAAGACGAGGGGCAATTAAGGACAATAGCATATGCTGATCCACTGGTAATTCGTATTCTTTATCGTTGTAGTTCTTGTAGTTTTCAGTAAACCAATGTGGAAATCCATTGTTTATAATCTGGATTGTTTCTCCTTTTTTTCCGCGCGAAAGTGCAGCTCCTGTATTTCCAGAATTATTACTTACCACCATAGCAAATCGCTGATCAACCGCTCCTGCCCAAAGAGCAGTTTTACCTCCTCTAGAGTGGCCAACAAGAGCAACCTGCTCAGAATTAATTTCAGGATCCGTTTCAAAGTAATCCATGACGCGACTTGCCCCCCATGCCCATGCAGAAATCGTTCCCCAAGCATTCGAAGGACGTGGTTGATCGGGAGAATCAAATATCCCATGAACCCCGTTCTGAAATCCATCATTATAATCTGGATCGATATCCTCAACATGGAAAACTGCTGCTGCATAACCTCTGGAAATAATATACTCTGCTGGCCAAAATGGTGATCGCATATCTCTTTCTGGATCCTCATCCTCCAGACGTCTATTATTAATGAGTAAAAAGACAGGGACAGGTTTGACAGGTTGGGTTGGGATAAATAGCAGGAGACGTAACAAACCTACTCCACCGGGTCCTTCGAAAGTGATGTTCACTTTCTTGCGTTTGGACAATCCCTTCATCATACCTTCTTTCTCAACTGTCTTGAAACCTAAATTTTTGGGACGCTTTACAGCTTCTCGACCATAAACATGTTCACGGAATAAATCAAGAATTTCCGGACGTCTTTTTTTCTCCCACTGTTCTGCAGTCACTATCTTCGTTCCATCTACAGTAAAAAGAGCTTCTGGTAATGATTCTTCTCTTGTACCCATTGTTCATTCCTCCACCATCATATTTGTACTTTTAAGCTGCGTTCAAATGAATAAGAAAACACCTGCCCTTTCTAGGATTAAGGGTAGGTTCCAATCTCTAGTCAGTTTTTTTCCATTAATCTCCACTTTCAACTGCTAAACCTTGGATAAAGTACAAAGCAGAGGGGATTGCCCTTCCCCCCTGCCTCTTTACATCTGCTTCACTTATTTTTTGAATCTCTCATAAGCAGCCTGCTGAATTTCCATATATTTCTCAAGGTTCATATCCTTGATTGTTTCAACATAATTATCCCACTCACTAAACGGGACTTCACCTGTAACAAATTTGTCAGTCATTTCATTAACGTATTTATGCATGTCCGCACCAAGTGTGTTCATTGTTTTGCCTTCTTCATCTGTAAAAGTGAATTCCGGCCACACTTCTTCAATCATATACGGTTCAAGTGTTTCAACAGCGTCCCAGGACATTTCCGTGTTTTCCGAGCCTATGAAAAATTCTTCTTTAACGAGTGCTGGATAAAACCCGCCTGGATATGTCAGATATTGGGAAACTGCTTGTTCCATTGAGAGACCATCAGGATTATTTTCAATTTCATCAACATAATCCCTATTTCCTTCTTCATCAGTTTCAAAGGTTTCGCCTTCAATTCCCATAAAGAAAAGTTCCGCACCCTCATCACCATAAAAATGGTCAGCCCACCGTATCGTTGCAGCTGGATTCTCATTTTCACTAGTGATGACAAAAGCACCTGGCTGCATGACTGGAGATGTGATATTACTGTATTCTCTTATTCCATCAGGCCCCTCGAGTGCATTAGCAGGAATATATTTGTTACCTACTTCTTCCCCAAAGAGCATATCGGGGCTATAGTAGTCCGTGCTTGCATAGACACCCTCAGAAGCATTAGCAAGGTACTGTGTTGTATCAATGGAATAAATATTTTCCTCAATCAGACCCTCACTGTAAAGTTTATTGATATATTCCAGCATCTCCCTATATTCATCGGCAATTGGGAAAAATCGAAGCTGCTCTTCATTTGGATCCATATCCACATATCCATGCTTCATTCCCTTATTCTGTAATCCAAAGGAACCCTTTAACCAGTTTGTTAGGCGTGCCATAGAAGTTCCACCAAATGGGATTTCATCAGCTTCCCCATTTCCATTCAAATCAGTTTCTTTTACCGCCTTTAAAAACTGGTAATACTCTTCCATAGTTTCCGGATTATCCATCTCGAGCTGTTGTAGCCAGTCCTCCCTAATCCAAGGGCGTGACGCCACCAGGACTGATGTAAATTCCGGATCGAATAAATATGGAAGAGAATAAATATTGCCATCAGGCATCGTGATAGCTTTTTTTACATCGGGATGGCTTTCAAACAAGCTGCTTAAATTTGGTGCATAGTCTTCTATTAAATCATTCAGACTTATAAACATACCCTGACTGCCATATGTCTGCAAATCAGCGAAAGAAAATCTTGCGGAATGAAATACATCAGGCAGCGTATCCCCCGCCAGTCTGATATTCCTCTTTTCAGACAAGCCTTCTACAGGCACCATTTCCCAATTGATGTCAATATTGGTCATTTCTTGATACTTATTAAAAATCAAAACATCATTCCAGTCGTCATTCGTCGCCGGAGACTTTCCAGCAAATATATCTAAAGTGATTTGTTCATCAACTATTGGAAATCCTGTTTCATTAAGATTCGCAAGCTGTTCTTCATCCAGTTCCACATCCTCAGGTTCAGCAGAGTCACTGCATCCAGTTAATATTGCAATAAACAGTAATAAACTAAATATCTTTTTTATATTCACTTTGCACCTCACGATTAAAAGTTTGATAGATTTTCAAGTTAAAATCACTTATTCAATTCAAAGCCTGTTTTCAAAACAATCATAAGTTGACAATAAAAGGATAACCAGATTCGTCTACCCTCCAATTCTTTAAATTTCACATGAACTTGTGAAAATTCACCCCCCTAAATTTAGCTGTAATGATCGAATCACTTTTTGCCTCTTACTTTTTCTTCAATCCTTTTTCGTATTTGCAATGCCTTTTCCGGGTAATCGGTTATAATTGCCTCACATCCCGCTCTTATAAATTTCTCCAGCACTTTTTCATCATTTATTGTATAAACCCTTACAGGGAATCCTTGTCTTTGTGCTTCTTTTACCATATCTTCCGAAGTATTAGGATGATGCGGATGCAACCCTTTTGCTCCTAGTGTTTTAGCGTATTCCCATGGCTTATAAAGCTTCTCCAAGTACAAAATCGCACATTCTATCTCCGAATCTAATTCATTTATTTTCTTCAGTGAATCGTGATTGAATGATGAGAAAATGATGCGATCCTTCAATTCAAATCTCTGAATCTCTTCAAGTAACCTTTCTTCAAAACCGGGATAATCTACCGTTACATTTTTCAGTTCAATATTTAATTCCAATGTATTTCCCTGCATCCAGGAAAATACATCCGTTAAAGCCGGGATAGTTTCTTCATTAAACTTCTTTGCATAATGTGATCCCGCATCCAGTTTTTTCAATTCTTCCAGCGTGTGAATGCCAACATCACCTGTGCCATTTGTTGTTCTGTCCACAGTTTTATCATGGATTACAGCAATTTGATTATCCTTTGTTAAATGTACGTCCAGTTCAATACCGTCTGCCCCTATCCTTTCTGCCTCTTTGAAAGCAGCCATTGTATTTTCCGGGTGTGTTCCGGCACTGCCCCTATGCGCAAAAATTTTCGTCATCATAAAAAAACTCCCTCTGTTAATTAACTAACGTATTTACTAATTATGTTACCATTTAAAATCTTTGTATTGAAATGTCTTTTTACCCATTTTGTGTTAATTTTCAGTAAAGAATAAGTAAACTGATTACTACTGAATCCTTCGCTTTGGTTTTATCCATAACAGAATCACACTGGCAAGTGAAAGTAGCCCCGCGAGCCTATACATTTCATCAATTTCTACATAATCCAGCAAAAAGCCTGCCAGAATATTTCCGACTAACCCACCTAATCCGAACGTCACAGCCCAGTAAAAGGTTTGACCCGTGGCACGATACCTTTCCGGTGCTATCACATCGACATAAGCTACTGATACAAAATATTGGATTGCGTATGACAGACTCAGCAAAATCTGAGACCACACAAGAATTTGCAATCCATCACTGTAGCCCAATATCAGCCACCTGAAGGCATAGATAATTGCTGCAGTGGATAAAAGAAAAGGGAATGAAAAACGACTCATCAGCTTACTGGATATTGCAAAAAAAGGTATCTCAAAAATTGATTTAATTAATAATGCGAATCCAACAATCGTCAATGTAGCACCCATATTTTGAATGTAGATGGCGTAAAATGAATTATTCGCATGTACTGTCAAATGAACTAAAAAACTAAATAATAAAAACATAATAAATGCAGGGTTTTTAAATAAACTAACTGCTTTTTGAATACTGAAATCCTTTTTTCCACCCTTTTTAATCGGAAGCCTTAACGCAAGAAGCAAAGCGATAAGCAGAAAACAGCTATGCAAGATAAACATTAACTGCAGACCAAACAGATCCAGTATTTTCCCAACTGACATGACGCCTACCGCATATCCAAAAGAACCCCATAGTCTTATTTTCCCAAAATCATTCCGGTCATCCAATAGTGACAGTGCAGTAGCATCAGCAATTGGTGGAATAGAGCTTTGAAAGAAAAAGTAAATTATATTCAGGTAAAGCAGCTGCTCAAATTCAAAGGAAAACGGAAAAAATAAAGCAGTTGCTAACGAGCCTATAATCATAATGAATAGTGTGATCTTGGGTGAACCCCAGTAATCTGTCAGCATTCCCCAGAACGGCTGAGCAAAAATCATAACAAAGGGGCCAACCGCAAACAATATTCCAATTTGAGCTGTTGTGAGACCAACATCCACATAGTACAGGTTTAAAAACTGAAAAGCACCAGTACCAAAGGCAAATATAAAGTAATAGACTTTAAGCAATGAGTATTTCATACAATCACATACCTTTTTCTAGACATAATTCATTCCTTTAGTATTTGGCAATGGAAGTGGGAATCTCTGTTCCTCATCACGAAAGGTTTCATCTGCTAGTTTAATAGACTGATCAAACTCATCCGGATTTAATTTTCTGATCTCCATTTACTCCATCTCCTTTTTGAATACTGTTTTTCCATTAATAATCGTTTCAGATACTTCCAATTTTTTGTTTAAAATTATCAAATCAGCAGCATGTCCAACAGCAACTCTACCTGAATTTGACATACCATCGATTGTTGATAGGGGCGTCTGTGTAGCCATAAAGATAGCATCTTCCAAAGGGATATTGCAGTTTTCTACAACAAACTTGATTCCTTTATCCAATGTTATTGCACTTCCAGCCAATGTTCCGTTCTTTAGGGTAACTTTGTTGCCATTCCCGATAAGATCCTTGCCTCTTAAGCTATATTCACCATTTGGGAGTTTATTATAGCCGGTGCAATCGGAAATAAGTGCCAGCCCTTTCTTTCCTTTAACCTTATATAAAAGCTCGATTACTTTAGGATGAACATGTACGCCATCCGTAATCAACTCACAGATCAAATCATCAAAAAGTAATGCAGCGGCTGTTGCACCTGGTGTGCGGTGATGCAATGGACTCATGGCATTAAATGTATGGGTTAATTGCTTCAGACCATATTCCATTGCCTGTTCGATTTCATCAATTGTTGCATTCGTATGCCCTGCAGAGGAGTTTACGCCCATTTCCTTTAACTTGCGAATGACTGAAATATCCGTCAATTCCTCCGGTGCCAGTGTTATTTTTTTGATAATATCTGTAAACGGTTTGATCACATTCTTCATGTCTTCCTTTGTCAGCTTTCGAATAAGTTCTTCGCTTTGAGCACCCTTGTATTTTGTGCTGATCCACGGACCTTCTATATGTACACCAAGCATTTTGGCACCATTTATCAGCTCATGTTTATGTTTATCGGCTGCTTCAAGAAATCGCTGAATATCTTGCAATGCTGCTGTTCGTGAGGTTGCCAGATAGGAAGTAACTCCATATTTTAGCAGCCCATTGGAAATCGAACGAAATATTGCAGGTTCTTCATCCATAAAATCCATCCCATCTATACCATGGATATGTATATCTGTAAACCCTGGACAAATATAGCCATCGTTAATCTCGTACACGGGAACATCATTCTTTTTCATTTCCTGATTGATATAAGATATTTTTCCATCTTTTATTTCAACAAATGAATTTTTTAAAATTCTTCCATCTGTGACAACATCGCCTTTTAAGTAATACATGTATTCCCTCACCTTTCTGGAACTAAAAAGCTTGCACCAATCATGCTTGCATCATTTTTCAGCTGTGCCTGCTGTAGATTTAATGGAATAGAAGATTTGTTAGCCGCTTTTTCCACTAGTTTGTCCCACCAATGTTCACCTGAAGCAATCACTCCACCACCAATAACAATCATTTCCGGATCAAATAAATATTGCAGATTACTAATTCCGATAGAAAGATATTCTATAAAAGCATCTACAATTTCCCTACAAGATTCATTTTTCGTATAGTTTTCGAAAAGATCCCTTGGATGATAGGTTTCCTTTGCTAAAACAGGGTCTTCCTGAATCATACGTTCCAATGCACTGCCTGACGCATAAGCTTCCCAGCATCCCTTTCTGCCACACCCACATTGTCTTCCATCTGGCTCAATAATCATATGACCAATTTCTCCGCCGTAGCCATTTCTGCCATGCACCAGTTCACCATTATGGATAATCCCTCCACCAATTCCTGTTCCAATTGCTACACAAATATAACTGTCCGCACCAACTGCTGCTCCTACCTTTCCTTCAGCCAATGCAGCACTATTTGCATCATTGGCAATAGCCACAGGTACATGAAAAGTCTCTTCCAGCTTTTGAACCAATGGTATATTTACAAATGCTGGTATGTTTGCGGCACTAGTAACTTTTCCTTTTTCAACATCGACAATTCCAGCAGTTGCTATTCCTATACCTTTTAGCTCGTTTTCTCCGATAATAGATTTAATTGACCCAATGATCGTTTCTAAAACCTCTTCTTTTGGTGTCTTTATTTCATCTATTTGTACAAGCTGTTTCTTTTCATCTAACATTCCAAATTTAATCTTGGTTCCTCCAATATCAATTCCAATCGTATACATATGCTCACCCTGTCCCTTTAAAAAGGACACCTTCTTTTGAGGTGTCCTTTCATTTTTTAATAGTTTCCTGTGTTAAAGTCTTACTCTGTATAAAATTCTTCAGGCCATTCAAGCTCGAAGCCATCTTTCCTTAACGCTTCCTGAAACTGATTCAGCAGCTGCTTATCACCACGAACCATTTTTGGAGTAACATTATGTTTCGAGCAATACCCTATGAGTGCACCGCAGGCTTCACCAATATTCCATTCTGTTGGATGCAATCGGTAACAGCCATTCGTTATATGTGTTGTTCCGATGTTCTTACACCCCGCCAGCAGATTATCCGCATCCCTTGGAATCAGCGCACCTAATGGAATATGGAATGGAAGTGCGGGTATATCAACATAATTCCGGCCAGTCATGCTTGGATGAAGGTCAATACTATACGAACCGATTCCAACGCGATCATCATACTTCTTGCCGGTCTTTCTTTTATTAAAATCCGGGGATACATCCTGTTCAACAATTGTATATTCTGCTTTTATCCTTCTTGATTCCCTGATATATGGTGCTTTTGCCAATCCATCCTCCGTGTCAAAAATATCCTTTCGAAGCTTCAGTCCGGGATAACCCTTCCCTCCATCAGGTCTAGGGGCCTCTGTCTGCAGCCAATATAACAAGGAAAGGCTTAATTGTTTCCCCTGATATAAATGTTTTTCTTTTTCCTCTTCCGTTACATCATAAATATTCCCTAAAAAGTAATCATTCTGCGGCCAGTTCATTAATGTGACATCTCCTGCAACAAAAGGAGTTTCATATTGATTTTTATCAAAAATTCTTCGATATTCCCATAATGGAAAGCCTGTCTTCTCACGAAATAATGTATATTGGCGCTTTTCCTTTGTAATTGGATGTGGCGCAAACAGACTTAATAGTTTATCCGGCCAAATATCAGGATGAAATTCCCTCCAAAAGGAATACATCTCAGGCTCTGGAATTGTATGATTTTCTCCTTCACGGTATTCCATTCCCAATACATAGGTAAATGCCTGAATATCATTAGGATCAGCACTTTCCACTGCATGGGACTCTCCGGTTTCGGATTTCGCCTCAGCTCCAGCTACATATTCTATATTCGCCAATGGTAAAAAATCTCCTGCTTCTGTTGCATCAATAAAATAAGATGCAGCCATTTTCTTATTTCTGTCACTTTGCAGATTTTTCAAGGTTATTTCATGAATTGACTTTCCATTTCTTTTTATTTCAGTAATCTTTGTATTTAATTCAACAGTTAGTTGATTCGTTAATACATATGGCAGCAGCATCACATTCAGGACATGTAAGGTAACACGGGGGTCGTGGCAAATAGTGCTCACTAATCCGTTACCGGGATTTAACGGTTCGTCCCTTGCATTTACTTTCATTGTCCGTAAATAAGTTTCTCTGACTTTATTACGATAGTTCCGATACCTCCTGGTAGAACCAAATTCTTCTATCCATTTATGCTCATCCGGAGGTACGCCTTGTGAGGTAACCTGACCGCCAAGCCACTCTGTTTCTTCAGTTAAAACTACGTTAAGCCCTTGTTCACATGCGGCTAATGCTGCAGCACAGCCGCCCAATCCGCCACCAACAATGATTAAATCTGTATTCATGACAGTCACCTACAAATAAATTTTTTTGCCAGTATTTGCTGATTCATAAATGGCATTCAGCATTTTCATTACTTGCACACCATCAGCTACGGGTGCAATGTTTTCACTGCCTTCAAGACAACAGTCCACAAAGTGATTAATTTCATTAATGAATGCCTTATGGACATCAAAACCAAGATTATCAACCTGTGGAGTTACATTCATGATAGTGTTATGTTTCTCTGTTACTAAAGCCAGCTCAGGCTCGAATTCTGCTCCACCCTTGTCACCAAAAAGCTTTACATATAATTCATCCTTTTTCGTTTGCAGTGTGAAGCTAACATCTACCATAATGGAAGCTCCATTTTCGAAACGGATTAAGGCATTTGTCAGATCCTCCACATCATTCAATGACGGATCGTAATCAGCGGCCTGATAGAATGAAAGATTTTCAATATGACTGCGGTTACCTAATTTTCGGTAGGTGTTTCCCGTAACAGATACTGGACGAGGTTTACCCATGAAATACCAGCAAATATCAATCATATGTACACCTAAATCTATTAAAGGACCTCCTCCGGACTTGGAAATATCGCTAAACCAGCCGCCAGGATTTCCCAGTCTTCTCAGGCATGAGGTTTTCGCATAATAGATTTCACCTAACTCACCATTATCAATGAATGTTTTAAGTAGCTTTGTATTATCTCCATGTCTCCGAACAAAGCCTACCTGCAGAACTTTACCTGATTTTTCAACGGCAGCTTGAACAGCCAGCGCTTCCTCCACTGTCATGCATAAGGGTTTTTCCACTAATACGTGTTTTCCTGCTTCCAATGCAGCAATTGCTATTTCGGCATGTGAGTTATTCCATGTGCAGATGCTCACAGCATCAATTTCTTCATTTGCTAACAACTCATGATAATCACGATACAGCTGACTTACCCCATATAGTTCACCTTTTCCAGCCAGACGCTGCTCATTTTTATCACATAAAGCAACCAGTTCTACCTGTTTATTTTCCATATATGGTTTAATATGAAACTCTGAAATCGAACCAACACCAATTACTCCGACTTTTAGCATCTTCAATCTCCCTTCACTTATGTAAATTTTAAAAACGTATAAGTTTCGTTAACGTACTAGATTTCTTATTCAACAAATCCTCAAATTCTCCTGCGGCATCCGCAAAATTAATCTCTTCCGTAATAAATGAGCTTACATCAATCCGCTTCTCACTTACCAGGCGGACATATTCTTCTACATTTCTTCCTTCCGTCCAACGAACAAACCCATATGGATAGTCAATCGCTTCTGCTTCATATACTTTGTCATAGCGTCCAGGACCACCAGCCCTGGAGATTAATAGCTCGGCTTCTTTAGCAAACATTAAATCCCTTGGAAAATCCGGCTCAACATCACCAACGACAACAACTTTCCCTTTGTTTCGAATCCACCTGAGACTTCGATGTGTAAGGGGTGAGCGTTTACCACCTATACATAATAAAACCGCATCCGCTCCATTGTTTTTTGTGGTTTTTCCGATTTCTTCTTCCATTTCCTCCATGGATGAAAAGCTCCTTATTTGATTTTCTTTCACCATTTTTACTCTATTTTCATGAAGATCATATGTAATAACATCGTACGCTGCCGCATTAGCTATTTTAGCTATCATTTGGCCGAGTAAACCCTGGCCAACAACAACTGCCGTTTCACCAAACTGCAATTTAGCTACCCGTAGTGCGTGGATCGCTATAGCCCCAATTCCGGCAAGTGCCGCTTCCTTTGGTTCAACGTTAGCTGGAACTTTGGTATATAACGTTTTTGGTACGAGTAAATACTCTGCATGCTGGACATATGGAGCACCATAGCATGCCACTAAATCTCCTTTTTCCACATCGGTTATACCACTGCCACATTCCACTACTTGCCCCATCGCACTATAGCCTAAGGGTACCTTTTTATCCGTACTATTATTAATAATCGATAATTCTGTTCCGGGTGAGATCACCGAATACATTGTTTTAATTAATACATAGGACGGTTTTACTTTTGGCATTTCGTCTTCCACGATAAAAACCTGTTTGTTATGTGCGATGATCTTCCGCATTGAAAATTGCCCCTTTCTTACCTTTCAGCTAACCATTTGGATAGATTCCTTTTCACAAATTCATCATCATGTAAATGGGCGTAATCTGCATAAACACGATCAATTTCTTCGCTCTGCCCCGGACTTAACTTTTCTTTTTCCAGCAGACACCAGTTTCCTTGTAATAGCCCTTGTCTTGTCAGGACTTCATTAATTCCGGCTATACTGCCTTTAAAATCATGTTTCGGATCAAAAAAGGCAGCATTGGCATCTGTAATCTCCTGTCCTAATGTTAATAATTTGCTGGGAACTGTATCAGCGTTTTGAACCTTTTTCACTTCCTCAAATAGGTCAACAACCCGCTTCGTCCATACAGACCAGTGACCAAGCAGCCCCCCAACAATCTTCTTTTCTACCATTTTGTCACCTGTTTTAATTCGATAGGTTGTAAGAAGATCATTTACGATATTGTCATCATTTCCGGTATATAAAGCAATCTCATCATTTCTTTTCGAATTACAAACAGCTCGGACAACATCGAATGAATGATAGCGATTAAATGGCGCGATTTTTATGCCGTAAACATTTGGTATATCTGCAAAATGCTTCCAGAAATCATAGGTGAAAACTCTGCCTCCAACAGATGGCTGCAGGTAAAATCCAAATACCGGAATGATTTCAGCCACTTTCTCAGTCCTGCTGATTAATTCATCCTCTGAAAGATCATTCAAGCCACCCATGCTCAATAACCCCAAATCATAACCGATTTCTTTACTATATTTTGCTTCTTGAATTGCCTGTTCCACAGGCCCGCAAATACCGGCTATCTTGATAAAGGAATTTTGAACTTTGGCATTTTCTATTTCTTCCATTGCCATCGTTAGTACTTTTTCAAACAAAGCGAATTCCGGATCCCGTATTTCAAATTGTGTCGTATGAACGCCAACAGCCACTCCACCGGCACCGGCATCTATATAATACCTTGTAAGTGCCCGCTGGTGTGTTTCATCTAATTGTCTATCACTGGTTAACGCCAATGGATGTGCAGGAATTACAGTCCCTTCATGCAAAAGCCCTTTTATTTCCTGTTTTAACATTTAAAATGCACCTTCCCGTTCTTGAAAATGGGTCGGTTTATTGTGTGTTTCTCCGCCAATTATCAGCCAGTCTGCAATCATATCCATCATTTGCTGAACAGAAACATTTGGATAACCAAATAACTTATGCGCCTTAGAGGCATTATTCAAGAGTGCTTGTGGACTTTCCTCACCACTGAATCTAACTGTTTTATTGAATCTTTTTCCAAATTCCTCCGCCAGCCATCTTATTGAAAGGGTTTCTGGACCTGTTACATTCAATATTTCAGGGGGAATATTTGTATGCAGCAATGATCTGACCGCATATTCATTGGCATCGCCCTGCCAGATAACATTTACTTTCCCCATTGTCAGATCAATTTCCTGCCCTTCATTGACACTTTTAGCTATTTCGAGCAATACACCATAGCGTAAGTCAATCGCATAATTCAGCCTGAATAAAACCATCGGTGTTTTATTTTTATGTGAAAAATATGTCAGGACACGTTCACGCCCAAGACAGGATTGAGCATATTCCCCAACGGGATTGACAGCAGTATCCTCCGAACATTCATTTGACAAAACATTTGTCAGCGGATAGACATTTCCAGTTGAAAATGCAACAATACGAGAGTTTTTAAATTTCTCTGCCAAGCGTCCCGGGAGATATGCATTCATTGCCCAAGTAAAATGTTCATTGCCAACAGTGCCAAATTTATTTCCGGCCATATAGATGATGTTTTTTACGTTTGGCAACGAGTCTAATGCAGCATCGTCCAGCAGATCAACTGCAATAGTTTCAATTCCATTTTCCTCAAGCTCCTGTCTCAAATTTCCTGAAGAAAATCTGGAAACACCAATTATCCTTTTATTCAATCCAGCTTCATCAATCGCTCTTTTTGTCATTTTTGCCAAGGTGGGTCCCATTTTTCCACCAATACCTAGGATTAGAATATCACCATCCAGGTTTTTTAAATCGTTAATTAATGCCGATGATGGTTTGGTCATAAAATTTTCCAGTTCTGCAATCGTTTTCATTCAAACACTCCTAATCTATTGAAATATAAAACAGATAATTATAGTTATATAGTATGGACACAGCCATTAAAAGACAAGTCTTAAAAGTGTCTTTATATAGACTTCATATTTTCAATAGTTCATATGGGTTACTCATTTTTGACAAAGCGGATTTTAAAAAGTATGATAATTACAATAAATCAGAATAGACATGTCTACACTTTTGTCTATTAAGGAAGGTGATTTTATGCAAATCAATACTGTAACAGACAATTCAGAGATTAGCATTGGAATTATTGGCCCAGAAGCTCTTATTGTACAGACAAAGAAAACATTAAAATCGTTTCCAAACTTCAAACCGATATATTCTATTATTAATCCTGATAGTGTGCTTGCTGATGCTATAATTGATTTAATAAATGATGTAGATGTATTAATGTTTACCGAATACCATCAATATCACTTAGCAAAACAGATGATTGATTTTTCCATTCCTGTTCACCATGTGCCACTAATGGGAACAGGTCTTTACAGATCCTTATTTCTTATAAAAAACAGTTATGGTTTAAAAAAATTATCTGTTGACACCATCGAAAAGAAATATGTTGAACAAATACTGTATGAATTAGATGAGACAGGTTATGAATTCACTGTTTTTAACGATCTTTCCAAAAATATGCTGATCACCAATATTATTGATTTTCATAGAGAAAACCACCTGAAAAATGGAGCAATTGCCATTACTGGTATCCAGGAGGTTTCCATAAAACTAACTGAAATGAATATCCCAAATGAATGGGTAATTCCGACATCTCAAGATATGATCGTCTCACTGGAGCGCGCACTTCTGGCCACAACTACCCGAAGAAATAAAGAATCACAAATCGTTTTTGGTTTAATTGATATTGATAATTTTAAAAAGGTAATCGAAAAATATCCTTCTGAGCATGATGTTCAATTATTAAAATTACAAATACAGCAGATGCTTCTTAATTATATAAAACAGCTTGACGGCCATTTAATTAATCTAGGCAGTGAAGAATATTCTTTTATAACTACCCGAGGTATTTTTGAACGTGAGACTAGAGGCTATAAATTCATCCCATTACTTCACGAAACAAAAAGTGAAATCGACATTACATTGAGCATCGGTGTCGGATTTGGCAGTACCGCGGCAGAAGCTGGCAGCCATGCCCGCCTGGCACTGCGTCAATCAAAAGAATTAGGAGGGAATGTCTGTTATATTGTCCGTGAAGACCGCAGTGTTCTTGGACCTGTTGACATTACAACCCACACCCAGTACGAACGTTATGACCTATCCATTACAGACGCAGAACTGCTTGGAAAAGCTGATAAAGCCGGGATGTCCGCAACATATATGACAAAATTGATGGCACGTGTTGCCAGATATAATAAATATGATTACACTGCCCAGGAATTAGCCTCAACACTAAATATAACCATTCGAAGCGCTCATCGTATTCTGCTTAAATGGATGGACGCGGAACTTGTCGAAATTATTGGTGAAGAGAAGGTAACTCATAAAGGTAGACCACGCAGGATATATAGGTTGAGTTTTATTATTGATTAGGAAGCTAAGTATATTATTTCGATTGTTTTTTTTACTATTCACAATCTGTATAAATTTGTCTTCAATAACAGGATATGATTTATACTTCATCTATCAATTATTATTTATATATGTTACTTTAAATACAGAAAATCGGAAATAGGGTGAATACTTATGAAGCTATTTTACAGCAATTTTTATGGAACACTTACAGTTTTCGCAAACTTTTTCATTTTGAATATTCTTTGGGTTATAACATGTTTACCAATTATAACCTTTTTCCCCGCGACTTCAGCGATGTTTAGTGTCATTAGACGTTGGAAATTAAAAGGAGATTCTGGGGTTCTATTTTTATACATCAAGTATTTTAAAGAAAATTTTAAACAAAGTTTTATAATTGGAACTATTTGGGTTATTTTTTCAGTAATATTATATTTCGACTTTCTCTTCATTAGACAATTTGAATTTAGAGTTTTTCTATTAGTTCCATTACTTTTTATTGCTTTATTATTCATTTTTACAACAATCTATTTATTTTCCACAATCTCTCACTATAATGCTTCAATTAAAGTAATAATTAAAAGTTCTTTTTTGGTATCAATGGCATACTTTCCAATGACAATATTGAATCTCATTCTTTTGGCTCTGATCTTAGTTATTTTATATTATTTTCCTATAATGTCTTTAATTCTCTTTAGTTTTGCTGCATTTGTTAATTTTTCTGTTTGTCATAAAGTTTTTTTAAAGAACGGCAGGTTGAATGAGAAAAAGACGATTCAACAAAACATTGAATAAGTTCCAACGCTATTTAATGCTTTCATAATACAAAAACACTTAAAACGATGACGAAATGTAAACGAAAAAGCTATCTGTTCAAAACTTTCAAATTGCATTTTTGAACAGACAGCACATTAATTTTATTCGTAAAATCACGAAGTATAAACTAGTTTTCCAGATTTATATGTTTGTACTATTTTCACAGAGTTTTTTTCCCGTGTAAAAGTTACCAGGTCAGCATTTTCTCCTTCCTTAAGTCCTTCCATCACTGGAAGTTTCATAAAAGTAGATGGGCGGACTGAGGCCATTTCCCAGGCTTCTTGTATCGAACAAACGCCACTTTTTGAAAGATGTGCAATTCCGTCTTTTAACATTTTCACAGAACCAGCCAATAATTTCGGGTTTTCTTTCATGTGAAGTTTACCTTCGGGTGTAAGCACTACCTTACCGCCAATATGAGTTTCATAATCCCCTGGCTCCAGTCCACTGAGATACACTGCATCACTTACTAATATGGATTGAGATTTTTTTGCGCTTATTGCAACTTTCAAGAAGGAATCAGGCAAATGAAATCCATCAGCAATAATACACGACCATAAATTATCCTCCGCTAACTGCTCCCAGATATAATTAGGATGACGCGGAAGCATAAGATGTGCTCCGTTTCCTAAATGTGTTGACATTTTTGCTCCAGCCTTCACTGCCTCCTGTATTTGTTCGGGAGTTGCAGCTGTATGACCAATGGAAACTGTAACACCATTCTCTGTACATTTTGATATGAATTCTGCTGACCCTGGCCATTCAGGTGAAATGGTAATAATTTTAATTCTTCCTTTTGCTGCTTCCTGCCAACGTTGAAAAAGAGACCAGTCAGGAGCTTTTACATAAGAATTGCTATGTGCACCTCTTGGACCATCTTCAGTTGATATAAATGGTCCTTCTACATGTATGCCGGCAATACATTCCTCAACAAAGCTATCGTTTTCACAGGTTTCTGAAATCACTTGCACTGCACTCTCTATCGCTTCATCACTATTTGTGATAATGGTTGGAAAGTAGGAAGTAACACCTTCCTTCCAAAGTGAGGTAGTAACCTTTTTCACCATTTCTCGAGTGATGGGCAGCGAATTAAAGTCATTGCCCTGATAGCCATTAATTTGTAAATCAACGAGCCCCGGCGCAATATATGGTAAAAATTCTTTTTTTTGGTTAGAGAGCCTTTTAATATCGCTAATCATACTTCCCTCAAATGTTACTGAGATTTGTTCTCCAGTGACATAATGGATCCCTTCCAGATATTCATTCATTATAAGAATCCTTATCTAGATATAATGTACAGTCTGGATGTCGACGCAAAATAGAAGCTGGAATTATCTCAGAAATTAGCCCTGTTAAAGTTTTCCTAACTGCTTCCCTTTTCGTCAAACCCGGTACGATACAATATAAATGGCTTCCGGACATTAATGCTGGAATAGTCAACGTTAGTGCATGTGTAGGAACATCGTCGAGATGAGGAAAAACTTCATCGTTAACCTGTTGTTGTCGAGATACTTCATCCAGCATAACCATTTTTATTTTTTCTGGGTCATTAAAATCAGCTACTGGGGGATCATTAAATGCAATATGACCGTTCTCACCAATCCCTAAACATACAATATCGATGGGAGCTTCATTTAACAATTCACTATAAACTTGACATTCATTTGCTGCATTATTTAAACCATTGATTAAATGTATTTTACCTGGTTCTACACCATCAAATAAACGATCGCATAAAAACTTGCTAAATGATTGTTCTGACTTTGGTTTCAGACCAATATATTCATCCATATGGAATACTGTAACCCGTTCCCAATCAATCCCTGAAGCATTCTTTAACGTCTCAAGAAATTCATTTTGGGAAGGTGCAGAAGCAAATACCATACGAATCGTTTCCTTCTCTTTTAATAGAGATTTCATTTTTTCTATAACATCTGCTGCCGCAGCCCGCCCCATCTCTTTCCTCTTTTCATATACTCTTACAAGTAAATCATCAAACTTCTTTTGTTTATTAGGTTGTATTTTTAGTTCCAATTTTTATAAAAACTCCTTTCTTTGATTGTTTACATCTAAACTGTAATAAATTTCATCAAGTGAATTTTTACCTTTTCGCAGTTTGTAATAGTTGATTTAAACCATCTAATGTTAATTGTGTACCATCCATTTTTGTTCCACCTTCTGGAACATAATGTGTTTCAATCGTGAACAATCCTTGATAACCATCTCTATCAATAGCCTGTAACTGTTCTAAATAAGGGACATTACCATCACCAATTGGAACACATTTTGGCTGGCCATCTGTTCCAATGTAAGCATCTTTTAAATGGACATGACCATACAATCCTTTCACAGCTTCATAGCCCTGAGGAAAAGCGGACCGCCCCCCATGCTCTTCATTTCCGGGATCCCAAAGTACTTTGAGATTAGACGAATTAACCTTCTTCGCCATTCTGCTAACTTCAGAGGCATAGCCACCATTGCAAGCACCTTCATTTTCCAGCAATAGTAAAATATCTTCTTTTTCCGCCAGATTGGCTGCTCTTTTTAAATGATCGACTATTTCATCTTCATAATCGGAAGGATTTTGTTCCCTCCAAAATGAGAATATGCGAATTTTATCTGTTTTTAACAGTTTAGCAATTTCAAAAGCTCGGTTTAGTTTCAGATAATGGGATTCAACACTTTCTTCGTCTTGCCCAAATGTATCTCCTGAGGCAACAGTTCTTGAAGGGTCAAGTTTACACTTGAATACCGGTGATGATATACATGATACATATAATCCTCGCTGTTCTATTTCTTGAAGCAGATGCCTAATTTCGTTGTCACCCAAATCAATTATATTTTTATCGTTAATCCTCCGAAGTTCTACATGTTTTAAACCTTTTCCTTTAATCCAATCTAAAGCCTCCATAATATTGGGTGATACTTCATCTGTAATTACTCCCAACCTATCAAGAATCAATGATTTCACTCCTTCAGTTTTTACAATAATACTGTTTTTCCAGACGAACGACTTTCATTTGCTGCTTCTAAAAATCTAGTAATTTCAACTGTTTCCTCGATATCTATTGCTGGCTTTCCGGTATTTAAAAAATGAATAATCTCTTCTAACAAAGCAGCATAAAAAGGCTTTTCACCTGAAGACGCATCGACAAATTCTGTTTGATCATCACTGTGAATTATCGAACCAAAGTATTTATTTCCCTTTCTATTTCCCCGAAGCGTACCAATACGTCCGTCTTTCCATTCTCCCAGAATTATGTCGTGGTCTTCGTTTTTTGTAACTGTTACCTTCTTACATCCTTTACCAAAGGCACGATAAAGCATCTCAGCAGTATGGATACCATACCAGAACAACCCATGATTGGTTTCAATCTGCAGTGGACCATAGCAGTCCATTCCTATGATATTTTTTCCTTCGAATTTCTCTAATGCTGAGGACAAACCAACTGCAAACCTAACAGCAGAACAACTCATCAGCGGTGTATCAAATTCCTTAGCTAAACGAAGCATTTCTTTCGCTTCTTTCAATGATGTTGTAAAAGGCTTATCAATAAATACTGGTTTTTTATATGAAACTATTCTCTTAAATTGTTGGAGATGAATTCGTCCATCAACTGATTCTAAAAAAATAGCATCACATTTTTCAGCAACCTCCTCTGGGGAATCTACTATTTCAACTTCATAGTTATCACGTAATTCATTGGTGAAGCCGTCTACACGTGAGAAGCTTAATTCCATATCATCTGAACCGCCTGGAAAGGCAACTATCACCTTTCCCCCAGGTACATGGTGCTGGTTATTTGAATCATTTAGTAATTTTGTAAATGCTACTACGTGGGATGTATCTAAACCTATCATCCCAATTCTAAAATAATCCATTAAATTTTATTCCTCCTGTAAAAAATTAAGATATTTATTTGTAGTTTAATTGATTTGCTGCATCTAGCTGTACTTCTTTCCCTGTTCTTGCTGATTCATATATTGCCAAAAGCAAATCAACTGCTTTACGAGCTTCCTCACCGGGGACGAGTGGCTCGCGGTCTTCCTTTATTGCCTGTATCATATCATCCACAAAAATATAGTGTCCCTTATTCGAAATAGCTTTTGGATCGCTACTACCTCCTTCTGTATTACTAACTTGTGGAATTTCTTCGTCATTATCCAGGAAATCCCATTGTTTGAAACCTGAGTCTCCAAAAATAATCGAGCCTTTTTCACCATGAATTTCAAATCTTGTTTCCTGCCCCGGATAAACGGATGTAGTCCCTTGTATAACACCAAAGGACCCATTTTTATATTTAACAGCAATAACTGATGTATCTTCTACTTCTACATCTCGAACTAAAGGGGCAGCATAAGCAAATACTGAATCAACATCTCCAACCATCCATTGAATAAGGTCAACTCCATGAATTCCTTGATTCATTAAAGCTCCACCGCCGTCTATTTCCCAAGTGCCTCTCCAACCGGCACTCTTATAATATTCTGGACTTCGGTAGTATTTTAAATAAGCATCTCCTAGAACCAGTTTTCCAAGCTTTCCTTCTTGTATTGCTTTTCGGGTTTTAATAGCTGCATCCAATGTTCTTCGCTGATAAACAGCGCCTAACTTAACATCGTAAGATTTGCATGCCTCTATCATTTTTGTCATTTTTTCATTTGTAATATCAAGTGGTTTCTCACATAGTACATGGATTCCATTCTTGGCAGCTGCTACTGTAACCTCCGCGTGCAAGCCACTGGGCACACAAACGGATACAATATCAATATCTTCTTGTTCAAACATCTCCTCATAATCCGTATATACTTTTTCTACTCCAAATTCATTAGCTAATTTCTCTGCCTTACCCTGTTCAATGTCACAAATAGCGATCAGCTTTGCCTCCTGATGTGCTGTTATCGCCCTTGCGTGGGAGGCTGAAATTACTCCAGCCCCAACAATCACTACCTTTTTTTTATTAGACATAAAAACCACCTCTTTAAATAAATAATTACTTTCTAGTTTAACTCTGCTTCTTGCATTCGTTTATATGCTTTTGCATGTATGTCTACAAGTTCCTGTACACCAAGGTCTTCCATTTCCATCACATAATCATCCCACTCACTTAAATCACGATCACCAATAATAAACTTAGCTATTTGCTCATCCCTGTGTTTAATAACTGATTCTCCCTGGATGGCTATGATTTCCTGTTCCTCAGGGGAAAAAGCTGGGATTGGAACGATTGGTGCATCGTATTGTGGACCTTCTTCATATGCTTGTTTCACTTCATCACTGAATAAGCTCATATGTGCATCGTAATCAAACCATGAGTATGTTGCATACGTAGATATCCCAGTGTCATTACGAAGGTCTGCAGGACTTTGATAGTCTTCAATCCATGTTTTCTCGCCATTTTCTTCGGTATACGTTTCACCTTCAATACCCCAACTTAATGAATCTCTTCCTTCCTCAGAAAAGGTCCAGTCAATGTATTGAATGACTGTATCGATATTTTCAGAAGTTACAGCAACCGAATAACCTGGTGCATTTGTATGTGCTGAATAAGCTAATTGTTCGCCCCCAGGAAAACCAGCTGGTGGTGCCATATTTATTAACGTATAATCTGGATTTGTTTCACGATTTGCAAGGTTAAACTCGTCTATTCTTCCAATATAGTCTTGGGTAATAAAAGATGTATCCGTAGACATTAATTCTTGCCATTGAGCCGTATCTGTTGATAAGAAATCTGATGGAATTAAACCTTCACTATAAAACTTATTTAGATGTTCCACCAATGCACGGAAATTGTCTTCTATAGGCCCATAACGCCATTCATCTTTTTCATTATCGTAATAGTAATCCAGGCTAGTACCAAAGTTTGGTGCAAAGCTTTGAAGTTTGTCTGTACCATTTCGGAAGCCAAGTGGATAGCTATCTGGATAGATCGACTTTAACTCTTTTAAAACGGTATAAAATTCATCCCAATTTTGTGGCACCTCTAAACCATGCTCTTCAAAAATATCTTGCCGATACATATACAGCATTCGATTGGTTTCTCCAATACCAATATTTGGTGATATATACATTTTTCCATCATGTGAAAGAGCGGCTCTGGCTGCTTCTGGAAATTCTTCCATCCATGTTTGTAAATTAGGCATTTCATCAATATGGTCAAGTAGGTTTACTAAAGCCCCATCATTTCCATATCTGTTAGCTGTCGAGTAATTTGGCATACGCATTAAATCCGGTAAATCTCCAGATGCAACAGCAAGATTTAATGACTCACCATAAGGATCTGCAGCAATCGTTAAATCTATATTCATATTACCGCCTTCCTCCATCAAGTCGAATACCAGCCAATCCTCATCAGTCGGCCAGCTCGGATGTTCATTCGTATAGAATTCTATCGTTGCCCTTTCCTCATCTGATTCGGCATCCGATGAAGATGGTTCATCAGAACACGCAGCCAAGACTCCTAAAATGAACATCATGATAATAATATTAGAAATCATCTTTTTCATTGATTAATCCCCTCTCCATTTATTGATAATTTGTTTATTCACTCGCGAAAAGGCAAATGCAGGTTTATCGTTCTTGTTGTGAATTGCAAAACTCTTCTCTAACCAGCCATAAATACCTGATAAGAGCATAAGCTTCTTATTCTTTTAATGATCCTATCATCACCCCTTTAACAAAGTATTTTTGAAGGAATGGATAAAGTAAAAGGATTGGAAGCGTAGAAACAAGAATGGTTGCATATTGAATCGATTCCTGAACTACTACGGCATCTCCCCCTGATACATCAGCCATTTGTTCAACAAGAACTAAATTTCTAAGAATGACCTGTAAAGGATACAGTGCATCATCCCTTAGATATAGCAGTGGAAGGATAAAGTTATTCCAGATCCCTACTGCGTAGAAAAGACCAATTGTTGCCAATACCGGTTTTGATAGTGGTAAAACAATTCGAGCGAATATACCCAAATCATTTAAACCATCGATTTTAGCAGATTCCTCTAATTCCTTTGGTATTGTAGCGGAAAAGAAGGTTCTCATAATAATTAAGTTCCATGTACTTACCGCCTGTGGCAGCACCATTGCCCAAATCGTATCCAATAACCCCAAAGATTTAACGACTAGAAAAGTTGGAATCATTCCTCCGCCGAATAAGATAGTGAAAACAATCATTATCATAAAACCTTTACGAAAAAACATCTCTTTCTTGGATAATGCATAAGCTCCCATCGCAGTAATTATTAAAGAGATAGTAGTTCCTAAGGTTACGTATAAAATGGTATTAAGGTATCCAGTAACAATTCGAGGGTCACTTAATACATGTTCATAGTTTTTAAATGTTAGTTCCTTTGGTATTAAATTTACTTCCCCCCTCATAACATGAACATCTCCACTTAATGAGACAGCAATCATATGAAGAAATGGGTAAATCGTAACAAATGCAACGCCCAGTAAAAGAATGGAGATTACAAATGTAAACGGAGTAATTTTTGTTTTTTTCAAAGCCAACGCCCCCTTACCATAGACTTTCTTGTCCAAATCGCTTCGAAAGATAATTCGCACCAAATAAGAAGATAAAACTTATTACACCTAAAAATAATCCAATTGCTGTCGCATAACTGTAGTTTCCTTGGACAAGACCAACTCGGTATACATAGGTAGAAATGATGTCTGCCGTTTCATAGGTTACTGGGTTATATAACAAGAAAACCTTTTCAAAGCCAATTTCCAACACTTTTCCTATATTTAAAATACCTACTATAAAGATTGCGGGCAGTATCCCAGGTAACGTGATGTACCATAATTTTGCAAAACGTCCGGCTCCATCAATTTCCGCTGCTTCGTATAATTGCGGACTAATGGAGGTTAAGGCAGCTAAGTAGATGATTGCCTCCCACCCCATATGTTGCCAGATTTCTGACGTGACAAATATAGTACGGAACATTTCCGGCATGATCATCCAATTAAGCGGTTCAATCCCTAAGAACGAAATCAATCGGTTTATAATTCCAGAAGGAGAAAGAAAAACTACAACCATACTCGCTACCACTACATTTGATATAAAATGCGGTAAGTAACTAAGGGTTTGGACAAAGCGTTTAAAATACATATTTTTCAATTCATTTAATAGAAGCGCAAATATGATTGGTATTGGAAACCCGAAAATGAAATTATATAAACCTAACAAAAAAGTGTTTCGTAATAAATTAAAAAAGTCTGGACTTTCTATGAACATTTGAAAATATTTTAATCCTACCCATTCACTTTCCAAAACACCTTTAAATAAGTTGTAATCTTTAAATGCAATAACGATCCCAAACATTGGTACATAATGAAAAATTAAGTAATATAGTAAAACAGGTGCAAATAATATTAGGAGATATTTGCTGCTATTAAGTTTTTTCCTTATAGTCTTTTTATTTAAGGGCTTATGGTATTCTTTCTTTCGTTTTGTTTTTTCTTTTTCTAATCCCTCTAAATTCTCCATTCATCGGTACCTCCTTTTTAATTCATTTGTAACAGTAATCGATTACCATAACTGTTCAATTCTTTAATAAAGAACTTTCTAAATCTAGTACAGAGCTGCGATTGACTATTCTTGGCTGTAACATGATATCTACATTTTCAACTATTTTTCCATCTAATTGGTCCAGCAGCAAATTGCATGCTAATTTGCCCATTTCGTAATCCGGTTGTTGAACTGTAGTTAAAGGTGGCGTAATCATTTCCGAAAACTCAATATTATCAAATCCCATAACAGAAATTTGCTCAGGGACATTTATACCTTGTTTATTCAGTTCATTCATAACACCAAAAGCTGTCATATCATTACAAACGAACACAGCTGTAGGTAATTCAGAACACTTTAATAAGTTTCGTGTTAATTCAATGCCATTCCTGAACTCATAGCTTCTTTCAAATTCTTCGTATTCTCTTGAAGCGATCTGTATCAATGACTTATCTATTTCGATATTATAATTTTCCAATGCATTTAAGTAGCCCTTATATACACTTATTCGACTTGGTCGGGTTAATGGAGAACTTATTAAAGCAATTTTTCTGTGCCCCTTCTTTATTAAATATTCCGTCGCCATATATCCACCTTTTCTATAATCGAAATGAATCTGGCTACTATTTAACCCTTCTATTGTTTGATCAAATGCTACAATATTTAAGTCTTTTTGAACTAAAGCCCCGAGTAAATTCTTATCTGGGGAAATCGAAGAAACAATTAATCCTTTTACTTGTTTTTCAAATAACGTTTTTAAATACTCCTCTTCAAGTTGCGGACTGCGGTGGGAGTTGCATAAAAACACATGATATCCCCGACTCCTGGCAATATCTTCAATCCCCAGAACGATAGAGGAATAAAAGGGATTCGTTATGGATGGAATGATGACTCCGATCGTCATGCTATTATTTGTTTTTAACTGTCTTCCTATCATATTAGGAATATAATTTACTTCTTTCGCCACTTTTTTTATTTTTTCTCTTAACTCTGATCTAACTGGATAATCGCTGTTGCTTAATACACGAGAAACTGTAGCTGTAGAGGTATCTGCTTTTTTTGCTATATCATATATAGTCGGATGCTTTTTCACCATTTCCTCACCTTTTAGTAATCGATTTCTATTTTTAAAAAATGTAGTAATAGATTTTTTTATATTTTATCGGTATCTTTAAAGGGTTTAGATACTTCCCAGTTACAACTTCTTAATTATCCCTTTAAATTTGTGGATATACTGCTGATTCCATTCGTCCCCTCCTGGAATATTACTGCTTTTCCAGATTGGTGGTTGTACATTCTCACGCACCAAAATATTTGTAGCCTCAATACTAATAGCATTTACGATGAATGCGTTTACAAAAGTAGAAATAGCCCCTACATTTTGCTGAAGCCCTTCAATCTTTAAAACTGCATCCCCTTCCTCTACTTTGGAATCGATGCTGACATCCGTTATTTCAAATAGATTGTATTTTGATGGATGTCTTGCTGGATGATCAGAAGGTGTATTTTCAGCATGCTGAACAGAACAAATTCCAATTGTTTGAACACCCCGCTCCTTTGCTTCAAGAGCAGCATCTATTACAGCAGAATTGATTCCATAAGCATTAACTAGGATTAAAAGATCACCTTCATTCAAATTGTTATCATCAATTACCATTCTTCCATATCCGGGCATACGTTCCATCGCTGATGACCTTAAAGCACCATTACTGAGTAACGTCCCTTCATCGAGAATAGCATTAGCATGCATTAATCCTCCCGCTCTATAGAAAATTTCCTGAGAGGCAAGGTTAGAATGTCCCCCAGGTCCAAACACATAAAATATTTTATCCTGCTTTATATGTGCAGCGACCAATTGAGCAGATTTTGCGATCTTTTCTTTTTCCGTTCTTAGGATTTCTGATAAAAATTTGTTGATTTCTTCATAGTATTTTAAGATTAATCCCATCTTTACACTCCTTTTCTAGAATCATCCTTTCATTATTCTGAAATCTATCAGATGTTCAAATCTGATAATTCCTGCATTCTCCATACTCCACCAGGTTCACCTAGTTTTTTGTGAATATCTTCAGACAAACGATAATTCTTCGGCCGATTTCCAAGAAAAATTAATTTAGTAGGCCAAATAAGTCCTGCCAGCTGCGGTAAATCTGTATGTCTTAATGAATTGATTATTTCAATTACATTGTCACTGCCATTTGCATTACTTGATATATCTTGTGAAGCTGGGGGGTCTTTTAAAATAACTGCATATATCCTGCTATCCAACAATGCAGCATAAAGGGCAGGGACCGTCATATCCTTCTCTGCAGCAATTATTATCTTGTCAGGGTTAACTTCTGGCCTAGATCTTATGGCCTGGATTCCCCGCAAAACATCCCAAACTCGTAACGATGCTATTGTTCTTCCCGTGAGTGCTAATGACCTTCGCACATTCCAGTTCATCTCCGTTCCCCAAGCACTTTCACCTGTCCCTCTAACCTCGATCATTGCTCGCTGCCATTCAGATGGCAAATCATGAATAATGGGGATTTTATGAAATTTAAATCCGTCAGTATTCGCAGTTGATTTTAAATAAATAGCTGTAGGTGAATTAGATGCCTTCATAGAAGATCCCCACAATTCCCCCGGAATCTTCCAGTTATATTCCGAAACAAATGAAAATTTATGATGCCAGGTTTCTTCATTACTAAAGTATTTTTGCTTTGTTTCCACAGCCAATGGAATATTATGTTTAGCAAATGCAGCAAAGCTTTCCGTCATTAGTTTCTTGATTAAGTTCTTTTTAGTAGCTTTAAGCTCTTGAGATGATTGAATCAATGGCAGTTCTTTTGATTCAATCAACCATTCCTGAACCGTAGTTGATTCATCGTTTGGCGGTGTTTTCCCTTGGTATACAAGTAATTCCTTCTCGCTTTCCTGCTTTCCATCAATATCGTTAACCTTATTTTCGCTATTTTCTTCACCCTTTAAATGTTTAAGGAACCATGAAAATGCAGCCTTTCGAGAATCTGGACTATATGAATGATGTGCATGAAAGTCAAATAACTGAATATTTTCCTTGAACCCCAGGTTTGAATACAACGCTTTCAATCTTTCATAAACCAATCGAACAGATTCTATTGTATAATTTCTGTCTCTATCCGGAGATATGATCAGCATCGGACGAGGAGCCATCAAAGCATATGACTCAATTAACGACCACCCATATGGATTATTAGGGAAAATGCAATCACAATGTGTGTCTATTGTTCTTTCTCTGACCTGTGAAGCAATCGTGCCTGTACCACTTGATGCAGCAGCAGCCTTAATTCGGTCATCACAGCAAGCAGTCCACCAGCTAATTGCTCCCCCACCGGAGTGCCCCGTGATTCCAATCCTATTCTGATCTACTTCCTGTCGTTCTGTCAGCAAATCTATACCTCTTATCGCGTTCCAAACCTCTGTTGCTGAAGGTGTATAGCCTTTACTGGTCCATTGAAACTGACCATGAGCATACGTCCCATGATGCATCCCTTGTACCTCTCCGAACTGGATTGTATCAATTATCAAAGTTACAAACCCAAGCTGAGCGAATTTTCTCGGATGGTCTTGATATTTTACTTTCTGTGTAGGGCTATGACCACAAAGATACACGATTGCTGGAGCGGGATGCTTTAAATCATTTGGGATATATAAATTAGCTGTTACATATAAGCCAGGTAAACTTTCATAATATAATTTTTCAATTCGGTGTGTGTCGCTTTTCAGTGTTCCAGTTATTGTTACGTTTAATGGCGATCTCTGTTCATTTAAGTATGTATCGATCCCAAGCATCTGCTGAAATTGTATTTGCTTGTTTTTCTTCCATAAAAAGTATTCACTTTCTGAAGAAAAAGAAGGTAAAGGACGCTCTGTAATATCCTCCGCAATTTTAACCAAGTAATCTCGTATGTACACAAACTTCCCTCCTTTTCAAGTCACTTAGAATCCCATAAATACGCGTATATTTCGTTTTAAAATATTAATAAGATTCTGATATTGATGTCTGCTAACTTTAAATTTACTTGAATCATTTTGAAATGACAAGTCTTTAAAGTGTCTATTAATCTCAGTAAACAATTTTTTTTTATTCAATCAGTGATTCCTGGCAATTCTGCCACTTCATTGATTTTGAACTTACAACTAGTGGAAAATTTATATAACAGATTTAAAAGTCAAATTTAATACAGCAAACTAAACATATAGTCTATTTAAAGACTTGTTAAAATTATCTGATACAATTATACTGTTCATATATTTTCCTTAGAAACTTGATAGGTAAAGGAGGAGAACATTATAAAAACACAAATTTCTATTGTTTTAATTGGAATAGGAGGATATGGTGACCTTTATGTCAGTCATCTGCTTGATACCAATAAACAAAAAGAAGCGTCTATCGTGGGAGTCGTTGATATAAACCCTAAGATGAGTAAAAATTATAATAAAATCATCGAAAATCATATTCCTGTTTTTTCATCCATTGAGGAATTCTATGAAAATAAGAAAGCAGACCTTGCAGTAATTTCTACGCCAATTCATCTTCACGCATACCAGACATGCTATGCTTTGACACATGGCAGCAATGTTCTCTGCGAAAAACCGATGTGTACCACAACTCAAGATGCTAATAAAATGATTAATACAAGAAATGATATGAACAAATTTTTAGCAATCGGCTTTAATTGGTCTTTTAATCCATCGGTTCAAGAATTAAAGAAAGATATTAGAAATGGTTTTTTCGGAAAACCCAAAAGGCTAAAAACAGTCTTACTTTGGCCACGATCAAGAAGTTATTATAATCGTGCACCTTGGGTAGGACGAAAGTATAGCGAGGAAAGTGAGCTGATATTAGATAGTGTGGCCAGCAATGCCGGAGCACATTACCTTCATCATATGTTCTACCTTTTAGGGCCAACAAAAGAAGAAAGTTCGTGTTTGAATCAAGTTACAGCTGAGCTTTATCGTGCGAACCCCATTGAAAATTTTGACACCTGTGCATTAAGAGCAATAACAGATGAGGGCGTGGAGTTACTGTATTATGCGACACATGCTGTTAAAAATTCGGTTGGACCTCGTTTCACTTTTGAATTTGAACATGCAACCATTACCTATACACAAGAAAAAGGTTCAAATAACGTAATTGCTCAATTTCATGATGGAAGAAAAAAGTTATATACAGATCCGAGAAAAGAGGATCCTTTACAAAAATTAGCGACGTGTATTGAGGCAATTAAATTAGGAAATCAAGATATTTATTGTGGTCCAGAGGCAGCTTACACCCATACATTATGTATTAACAGCATGCATAATTCTATGCCTGAGATTATTAATTTTCCTGAAATACTTATTAATCATGATGAAAAAACTGATCTTATCTGGGTAGATGGACTATCCGAAACCTTAATTAAATGTTTTGAGGAATCGCGAATGCCAAGCGAATTTGATATACCTTGGGCAAGGAAGGGAAAATTAGTTAATTTATAAAACTAAAAGATTGAGACTGCACCATGGGGTTATGTAAATGGACACTCCCTTTTTGTAGATGATGGAATTATGATGTAACTTGTGTAGGAGGAGCTATTTTAATAAATGGCTTCTTTTTTATTGTGCCTTGCAATGCATCCGGTCAATTTAACATTTCGTCCGGTCTGAAAATCAATTTGTTCGGTCCATTAATCGATTCATATGGTCCCCGTGCACTGCCGTTAGAGAATTTCTTCCTACCTTTCTTTCCGTTTTAGATAGAAATCCATAGAACAAATTAACTGTAAGCAAGGCCATAATGAATGAAAAGACAAAATAAACACTCCTTCTGGCTGACATCACCCTTTACTAATAGACCTAAATTACTAATTTCTAGCAGTTCCACTTATGGACCTTTTATAGACTTGTATTTAATAGAGTTTGTTATAAAATTTAGAATAATCATAATAAAGGAGGAGGAAATTAAATGAAAAGAAAAACACTGATTTTGTTTTTCGGACTGCTTTTAGTACTCAGCCCTTTTGCTGAAATCACCCCACATAATGTATCTAGCCATACGGCGAGTGCTGCTGAGACTGTTCAAGCCACAGAAGCTGCTATCGATCATTTTAACAATCGTTGGGCGATAATACCGGAAGTGGAACAGAACCTTGTCATAGACGGTGTCTTGACTGACGATGTGTGGGATGAAGCAGTTATGTTAGAAGAATTTATCACCGTGTTTCATAATGAAGAGGCTGAAAAAGGCACGGATGTCCTGGTGGCATATGACTCCGAAAATCTTTACTTTGGATTAACCTATGCACACGATGATGTTAGTCATTCATTAGCTAATTTTGAGATTTTGATTCAGCCTTCTTCGGCTGAAGATGAGTTCTTTCATGCACCCATCCCTGTTAAAGAACTAGATTTACCAATTGAAAATGTTTGGGGAACCGATAGTAATGAAGTTGCTGGTTATGATTACGAAATAGTGGATGAAGAGGGATTAATAACGGCAGAGGTTGCTGTTCCTATCTCATCACTTAATGTGGACGAGGTTCATGATGGAGATGAGTGGCAAATCAATGTAATCAATCAGCATGAAATTAATACGCGCCCCATGACTTCATGGGCTCCTATTCGTACATCCAGGTACACCAAAACGGATACTAGCTCATCTTATAGGTTTAATTTCGATGTTTCAGATGAAGGACGTATGGGCAGTATTTTTTTCAATAAATTGCCAGAGCAATGGGCACCAGAACCATACAGCTCCATTTGGAATCCACAGGAGTTAGAATTTAAATATAAAGGGTTCACAGAGAAAGAGTTGTCTTTTAAAGGATCTGGAATCAATCATATTCATGATCAAATTGCATTAACTTGGCAAACACCATCTGGAGAACAAGCTGAACTCGAAAACGTAAATTTAGAAAGAGTAGATGACCGAATCGTTGTATCATTTGAGCATCCAGAACCAGATAAAAATGGATTGTATCAGTTATATGTCAGTCTGGATCAAAACCGAAATAAACCAGAAGCAATGTTCACGATTCTTTCTTTTGACCGCAACAATATGATTGAAGCTGGGGGGAAATTATACAATCACATTCCTTACGAGGGGGAGAGAACTCCATTAGAATGGGAACCTGCTACAGAAGATGTCCAACAAATTCTGGATATTATTCCAGAACAGGTCGGCTTTCGATTTACTGGATTACCAGATCAGCCACATTTACATCCAGATAGAAATTTTAGCTGGGATATCGATAATCCTGATGTAATCAGTTCCAATCACAGTGATATGACTTATCCTAATGAAGAATATCCAGAAGATCAAGTCTTAACAGTAACTAATAGAAAAGGAGAAGATGTTGAATATCCATATTATGAGGATGAAAATGGCAGGATATATTTCTTAAGCGCCCACAAATGGTATTTACAGCGTAATTATGCAGTGGGACAAATACAGAGCATTGCGTCTTCCGATCCACTGGGGGCCGCTAGACTATTGTATCGATTTGCTGAAGTTTATGAAGGCTATACACCTGTAAGTGATCATATATGGCAAAACTTCCCAGTAGAAGTTTCATCTGGGCCGCCATATCCTTGGTGGGGTGGAGTATGGAACCGCTGGTCGGCTTCTGAGCTTTGGGATCTCCGCAATTTGTTCAAGGCTTATGAAACAGTTAAGAAGACCAACGCGTTTGAGTTGATAAGTGCGGAAGTAGGAGAAGATGTAAATCACAGGATTGTTGAAGATATGTTTAAACCATCTATTGAATTTGCTCGTACTTTCCAAATTATTAATCATAATATGGATTACACCAAATGGGTAGGTCTAGGTGAAATGTCTAAAGCTATTAATGACCCTTCTTACATTCACGAAGGAGTGGAGTTATTAGAAGACTATACAACGAATGAATATTTATTCGATGGATTTTATAAAGAAACAACATTGTCCTACCATAACCAGTCAACAAACGGAATAAATCGGGCGATCGATGCCTTTCAGGGGTGGAGTGACCCGGAAGGATACATTTCACCTCGTTCGGGGATGAGATTTGATAATTTAGATATGAGAAGTCAATTCCCAGCACTGGGTAAATCTCAGGAAATTCCAGAAATACTTGTTTATCCAGATGGGAAATACCTCCCAACTCAGGACACGTGGGCTAATGAATTATCGGGAAATCCAAATTTAGCAGCTGGTTCATTTTTGCTTCCTGCCTCTGGCTTTGCTCGTCTGCAGAGAGGAACACCAGATAGTGAGGGTGAGGATTCAGGTATAACCTATTTATTTCCTGAATTGGAAATTGTAGATCAAACCGCTGAGGATAGGTTATTTGATGCTAGCGGAACGGTACAGTTTGAAGCAGTAAGCGAAGGAAATCATATCACCTTTGCATTTGAGGTCCCCAAAACAGATACGTACCGAGTAGATTTGAAGCCATTCAAGGCCGCAAGTTATGGCTTTTACGAAATTCTAATCAATAATGTAGCCATAGCAGAACTTGACTTCTATAATACGGGATCTGGACCGACTGATACTGAAACACTTACAATGATGGAACTAGAGGAAGGTACACACGAGATCACCTTTAGAAATATTGGCAAATCTGTTGACTCGACAAATTATAAAATGGGTGTAATCGAGCTTGCTCTCCTCAATGAAGAAGCTCAGGAAGAGGAAGAAGATGATGATGGAAAACCTGCTGAACTGTCACAGCTATACATGAATTTCGACCCGAAATATGGTCATGATCATTTTGACCCACTTAATTTAAATCTTTATGCAGAGGGACAAGAATTGCTGCCGGATATCGGTTATAGTTATACTTTTTACCGCCGATGGGCAACATCGACCATGGGACACAATACAGTAGTGGTAGACAGCAAAGATATGACAGCATCTGGTGATGCTGAGCATGGAGGTAATATCGAGGTGTTTGCACCTATAGACGACAATTTGCAGGTTATGCGTGCGAACCATGAAAAAGCTTATCCAGGTACAGATGAGTATAGCAGAGAGCCTTGGTTTATCGGCTTTCCTAATAATGAAGATGGATATGTATTAGATTTGTTCCGTGTCTCAGGCGGAGATCGCCATGAATATACATTACAAGGTGATGCAAACCATGATGCCAGATTTGATACCGACATGGCGTTGGAGGAATATGGTGATTATCTATTGCCTGAAGGAACTGAAGTTACCCTTCCTGAAACTGCTTATGATAAAGGGTACGCTGAAGGGCACTATTACGGATATATCTACCTTCAAAATGTAATGGAAGCAATGCTTGAAGATAATCAGTATGAATTAACATTAGTGACCGAAGAGAATAATGAAGAACAAGCTAAAATGAAAATTACCGGTCTCCTGGAATCTGGGGAGAATGAATTGTTTTTAGCTGAATCACCTTCCCTTCGCTCTACCAGATTACATGGAACAAGTATGGATACGAATGATGAAGCTGTGAAATATCATATGCCTAAATACGTCTTAAGAAGAAACGGTGAAGACCTAACCAGTCAATTTATTACGTTAATGGAACCTTATCGGGATGATACTGGGCCACAGATTGACAGTGTAGAAAAATTAGAGATGGATGAATCCAGTCCGGGTGATATTGCGGTCGCTGTTACTTACGGAGACACTACTGATATTATCCTAAGTTCTCCTCATCATCCAGAGGAACCGTTGATTGTTGATGATATAACCATGACAGGAAAAATGGGTATGATCCGTTTGCAAGACGATGAGTTAAAGGATATGTATTTGATCGGGGGCAGTCTGTTAGAAAAAGGTGATGAACAATTGACTGGTAATGGAACTGTCGAGGGAACTCTCACAGATGTAATGCGCCAGGCAAATCGGGACAGCTATGATGCATTTGTAACAGACTCATATATACCGGAGGATACACAGGGAAGCCATATTGTAGTGACACACCCAGACGGCAAAACACATGGCTATGAAATCAAAGAGATAATCAGAGAAAACGAACAAACGATTATTCAGATAGATGGTATGGACCCAGGCTTTAGCATCAATAGTGACGGATCATCGGAAATGGAATTTTATCCATTTAAAAAATGGGAAGGAGAACACACTTTTCAAATTGAAAATATAAATTCAAAGTAAAAAGTTAAGCAGAATATAAACTCAATTAAATAAGAGCTCTTTCCTTTTTAAAGAATCGGGATGAAAGGAAAGAGCTCGTGTCATACGCTATAAAACATATATGATTATAATGCACAGGACTAAATATAACAATTAGAAGTGTGCACCGTATCTTTCTTAAATGGATGGACACGAATACGAGGAAGCACTTCTATACTTCTATATTCATCCCAAAGAATAGCTGGTTAAAAAGCCAATTTTATTAGTTAAGGGTATATTAACCTACTCTTAACTAATAAAAATTAGAATGTCTTTAAATTTCCAATTACTAAAACCCTAATTACTTTGATACCTTTCATAAGCTGATTCCTGGATACTCATGTATTCTTCTAATCCCATGTTTTCAATTGTCTCCACATAGTTATCCCACTCAGTTAATGGCACATCACCGGTAATAAATTTATCTCGCATTTCGCTAACATACTTTTCTATATCTGTACCTAATGCAGACAACGTATCGTTTTCTTCTTTTAAGTACGTGAATTTTGGCCATATTTCCTCAGGAATATAAGGTTCCAACTTTTCAGCAGCTTTTATAGATGCTTCTGTTGTTTCTGAACCACGAAAATACTCTTGCTTTACAATACCCGGAGCAGCAGTACCTATCCAAATCAGATACTTCGATAGTTCTTGCTCAAAGGTCAATCCTTCAGCGCTATTTGTTATTTTTTCCAGGTATTCAACTGAACCATCTGAATTTTCTTTATAAGTTTCACCTTCGACTCCCATATAGAAAAGTTTTGCTCCTTCATCACCATAAAAATAATCTAACCATCTTATTGTTGCTTCAGGATTTTCATTTTCGCTAGTAATAGAAAGATTTCCCATAGTATAAACTGGATGATCCACATCTACATATGCTTGTTCACCGTCAGGACCAACTAAGGCTAAAGCTCCTTCATAACTTTCACCAATCCCAAACACTTCCTCTGGGTCGTAAAAAACCGTACTACCATATAATTCTTCTGAGGCATTAGAAAGGTATTGATTATAGTCAATTGAAAATATATTTTGCTCGATAAGATTCTCACTGTACAACTTGTGCACGTATTCAAGCATCTCTTTATATTCATCTGCAACTGGAATAAATCGTAATTTATCTTCATTTGGATCCATATCAAAAAGATGTTTACCTTGGTTTCCTAATCCAAATGATCCTTTAAGCCATCCGATTAATGGATCAATAACATTGCCACCATAAGGAATTTCATCCGCTTTTCCGTTTCCATTTGGATCTTCTTCTTTAACCTTTTTTAAATATTGATAAAACTCTTCTGTCGACTCTGGAATGTCCATTCCTAGTTCGTTAAGCCATTCTTGGTTTATCCATGGTCTTGCACCTACAAGCATCGATAAAAATTGCGGTGATCGGATATTTGGTAGAGAATAAATATTTCCATCAGGAAATGTAATCGCTTTTCTTATATCTGGATTATCATCAAGTATCGTTTTTAAATTAGGTGCATAATTATCAATTAAATCATTTAAAGGAATAAAAATGCCCTGCTCCCCATATTTCAGTAAATCTAAATTAGTAAGACCAGCACCATAAAATACATCTGGAAGGGTTCCACTTGCCAATGCTAGATTTCTTTTTTCTCCTAATGAAGTGTGTGGAACCAATTCCCAATTCACATTGATATTTGTCATGTCAGAATAATGATCCCAAATCATGATATCATTCCAATTATCACTATTGGCCGGGGCCTTCCCGGCAAAAATATCTAGTGTGACTTCTTCATTGACAATAGGCATCCCACTTTTATTCAAATTTTCAAGCGCTTCTTCACTTGTCTGTTTATTATCCTTAAAATCGTCGTTATTACACGCAACTAGTAATAATAGTACAATTGTTGTTATTAGAAATAAAACTTTATTAAGTTTTAATACTAGCCCTCCTTTTATGTAGTCAATTATCTTCAAAATATTACTATTTCTAAACACCTCCCTAAATTAATTCATCTACTTTATAGTAGTCTTGATTTTGGTAACGGGAGTTTAATAGAATGCATTGTTGCCTGATCTGAATACCCTGTCCTATTTGGACTTTTTAAACCAACGGAAATTCGGGTCAGGAAATAGCATTAGCCTCGCCTCTACACTAAATATCTAACCTCATTAGTTTAGATATGTATATTTTTCATCCAAGACTATATATGAAAAAATCCCCGAAAATGTAGCTGCTTTCCTAAACGTAGTTGTTACTGGGCTTTTGTTAGGATCTTTACTATCAATCTTAGGTTTAAATAAATCTATTCCATATTGTTGAAAGTCCCTGTTTAATTCGATTAATCTTGTATCGGCTATTTCTCTGATCTTTTCTCTATTTTCAAATCTATAAAAGGCTAAATATATTTCCCAGGTATTGTTCCAATCCCTGCACCACCATGGTTCCTCATTTTCATCATTAGGGCCTATATCTACTGCCTTTTCTATCGTTTTAATCGCTTCATTAACAACATTCATCCATTTGTTTCTTAGTGAATCATCCATAAAGGGTAAGATAGTATGAGTAAAAGCAATAATTGTTGCCTGATAACTTACACTATTCCCCATACCCACTTGACCATTCCATAATTCAATGTAAGGCCACCATCCCTTGCTGTTTACTCCGAATCGACTTAGGATATGCTCAACAACTGTCAGGCTTTGGTCAAGATACTTTTTATCTTCAGTAAGCTGAAACGCCCTTCCCCAAGTGTGTGCAGCATATATGTCTCCATTTAATACATCGTGCTGTTTAGCTTGTGGATTTTTATAAACAGCACCTGGGTTCTCCTTTGATACTTGAGTTAATAAATAATTAGATGCACTTATCAAGACTTTTTTAGCATCTACTATTCCAGTTTGCTGGTATATATGAAATAGTGCGTTTGATACAGCGCCAATTTCGGCAATATCTATTGTTCCTTGTTTTCCATGTTCAACAAAATACGGTTGTGCAAAAGCGCCACTAGTTAGCTGTTGATTCCGAATTTGTTTAAGGAGATCCTTAATTATTTTTTTTCTGTCATTTCCGTTATAGATTTCATCTAGCAAATATAAACACGCAACTTGTCCAGTTGTACAACTACTAGCATTTCCATCTAAGTCTGAATCAAATAAATAGAATTGATCAGTATGGTCCTTAATCAATGTAGTATCAAAATAATTTACTAACTTTTTAATGATTGAAAGTTTTATCTCTTGCATTATTTATCCTCCATTTCAAGTTACCCACCATGTATTTTATACTAACCATGCTCTTTCCTCTTTTTCTAAATAATTGGCATCAAATCTTATTAATGTCATTTATCGGCTGGATTTTCATCTAACCTTTTAATGCCGGTATTACAGATTCTGCATTTCCTTATAACCTCTTGAAAAGTTCATTACTTTAGATTAGATTGTGGCGTCATCTTTGGTAATTAAAACCTTCCTTTACAATTAATTAAATTAATTAAATTAATTAACATAAAATATATACTATATTCTAACCTTAAAATAGACAAGTCTATAAATTGTCTTTAATATAGGACTCTTATAATAAGTTCCAATAAATTAGAAGTGACAATTGAAATCACAGAAATATTTAACGTAAAGTTAATTTGAGGAGTAAGTTGTTCTGGAGAATGAACAAACTTTTATACAAATGATTCATGGTAGCTAATCTCTAGTCTTACATTCAACTTCCTAAATATAAATATTAAAAAAGCGCCCGCTCCCGGACGCTTCACAAAATCCTACTATTCTATTCCTTTATCCCTCTTCCGGATAAAACATAACCTTCCCAAAAGACTCTTTTCTATTAATAATTCTATCAAATGTCTCCGGTCCTTCTGCCAATGGAAGACGATGTGAAATAATTGGCTTCACATTGATTTGCCCTGTACTCATATAGTGGACAGTTGTACTCCACTCTTTTCCAGGAAACGGGGCAGAGATTGCATTCCATGACCCTAATACGGTCAGTTCATTACGAACAATTTTTTCGAAATAGAATCGTTCGATATTGATATCTGCATATGGAATACCCATAAACACAACTTGTCCGCCTTTTTTAGGCAATGCAAATACCTGTGCAGATGTGATTGGAGATCCAGCCGATTCAATTGCAACATCAACACCAGCGTCATTTGTATGCTCTAAAATCTGTTCATGCGGTGGTTTTTCCAATGAATTAATTAATACATCCGCTCCAACTTCTTTGGCAACTTCAAGCTTGGAGTCATCGATATCAATCGCATAAACTTTTTTAGCTCCAAAAATTTTCGCCCATTGAATAGCAAGTAATCCAATATTTCCACAGCCCATGACAGCCACTTCTGCACCTGGCTGCATAGTTGTACGGTAAAAACCATGAACAACTACTGCAGAAGGTTCAACCATTGCTGCCGTTTCATAGTCTACATTATCAGGAATAGGAACGATATTCTCAGCTGGCAGTTTTGCATATTCTGCAAAGGCACCTGGATGGTAAGCACCCATAACATGCAAATTTTCACAGCGTGACAATTCGCCTTTTCTGCAGCTTTCGCATTCGCCACAGTAAAAAGTTGGGCACCCGGCAACCCGGTCCCCCACTTTGATATGCTCTACTTCTGATCCAACTTCTGCTACTTCTCCGGAGAATTCGTGACCAAATACATTACCTTCCACATAAGGTCCCAATTTACTAAATCTCGATATGTCTGAACCACAGATCCCAACAGCTTTCACCTTAATGATTACATCATCTGCTTTTTCAATTACTGGTTTATCTGCTTCTTCAAAACGGATATCCTGATTTCCATAAAGTCTCAAGGATTTCATTATTGTCACCCTTTCTATATTCTTGCTGTCTATCCTTCTAGCTTGCTGATTTATCCTGCGTTTTTTTCTTTTTGAAAATTACTTGAAATAGTGCAAATCCAATTACAATCGTATTTAGAATCAGTTGATTTTCAAAATAAAAATCGGAAATTACTCTAAAGGGGCCGATCATAAAATCAAGAAGTGTTTCTGTCATTTTTCATCACCCTCATTTCTTTTTTCGAATAGTAACGTACGATTATGCTATTACATCTAATCGTCCATTCTGTATTATTCAAACAGTTTAATAGGAAGCAGTTGAAGTATCGCCTGAAATTATTGCAATCGCTCCACTAGTTCCAATCCGGTTTGCTCCTGCTTTTACAATGTTTACAGCATCTTCATAAGTACGTACACCGCCAGCTGCTTTAACTCCAAAGTCTTCACCGACGATAGAACGAAGCAGTTGTACGTCCTCAACAGTTGCGCCGCCACCATTAAATCCTGTAGCTGTTTTTACAAAATCTGCACCAGCTCCAACAATTAAATTTGCTGCAGCTATCTTTTCTTCTTTCGTTAGTAATGCCGTTTCAATGATCACCTTTGTTGTCAAACCTTCTGAAGCTTTGACTACTTCGGCAATATCATATTTCACTACATCCAGGTCACCGGATTTCAATGCACCAAGGTTGATCAGCATATCTATTTCTTCTGCGCCATTTTTGATTGCTTCTTTGGTTTCTTCCACTTTCGTATGAGTTGTGGCACCACCAAGTGAAAATCCGATTGGCACACCAACCTTAATTTGATGGGGTGATAACAGACTGTGTGCATGTGCAACATAATATGGATTAACAAAAACCGTTTTAAATCCATTCTCGATAGTTTCATTGCAGAATGCTGTAATATCATCCTTCGTTGCTGTTGGTTTCAGGAGTGTATAGTCAAACATGTTGATTAATTCTTGTTTATTCAATTCATATCGCCTCACTTTTATGTTTTTCCATTAGTGACTTCTTGTTGCTGCCCAAGTACCTAATCACAGGAGCGATCAGGAATACTAAGTTGAGAGATAACTAACCAAGGTTGAGAGATAAGCAGAAAAGTTGGGAGAAATCAGTGTATATAGTCAGTATGTCTCAACTTTAGGGCGATGTCTCTCAACTTCGCCCCCGCGTGTCTCAACTTCATCGCAGTATCTCTCAACTTTACGGTAAAATCTCTCAACTAAAGCATCCTGCTCCATATTGTCCAGAGTCCCGACCGCTAATAGCAGAACGCTATATCTATTAATCCACAGGTGTCAACAATACTTTAATTGCTTCCCCGCTTTTAATTGCTTGGTATGCTTCATCCCACTGGGTAATGTCAAATTCATGTGTAACCATTGCTTTGGCGTTTACACTGCCATTATTCATTAATTCAAGAGAAGGTTCCCAATCAGCGGGTTTTTGGCTTCTGCTTCCGACAACACGGATTTCTTTTTGAATAATTTTTTCAAGATCAAATTGCACTTCGGGTTGTGCAAATAGTCCAACCTGACCATATTGTCCTTTTTTGCGAAGAAGATCAAGTCCCTGCTTAGCTGCAGGTACTGCACCGGAACATTCGAATACAACATCAGCGCCATAGCCATTTGTTAAGCTGTTAACAAGCTCTCTAATATTCTCTTCCTGTGTGTTCACTGCATAATCGATACCTAATTCTTTTGCTTTATCCAAACGAACTTTATCATTTGTTAAACCGGTGATAAGAACTTTAGCACCACGGCTTTTTGCAACCTGTGCTGTGAATAAACCAATTGGTCCTGGTCCGATAACAACAACAATATCGCCATCTTTAATGTCTGTTTTATAAACAGCGTGATGTGTACATGCTAATGGTTCTGTCATCGCCGCTGACTGATAATCAACATTTTCCGGAAGATGATGAACGCTTTTTTCACGTGCGATCAAGTATTTTGCAAATCCACCGTCCTGTTGTGTACCCAAACCTTTTCGGTGGTTACATAAGTTGTAATCGCCGGCCCTGCAGTATTCACATTCACCGCAAATGTAGAAAGTAGTTTCTGAAGTAACACGGTCGCCTGGTTTGAATGCTGTAACCCCTTCTCCAACTTCCACTACTTCTCCTGAAAATTCATGTCCCAATGTTACAGGAACACCAACTTTATAATGTCCTTCATAGGTATGGATATCTGAACCACAGACTCCTGCATATTTCACTTCGATTTTCACTTGACCAGGGCCTGCTGTTGGTTCCGGTTTGTCTTGTATTTCCAAATTTCCAAATCCATGATCTGTTTTCACTAATGATTTCATGTTGAATTCCTCCTTAAATAATCAGTGACTCTGGTTGAATGTCATAAACTATGTCAAAAAGTCACCATAATCATGCTGACTTTTTGACGAAACTAAACTATTAATTAAACAATGCAAAGACTTTATAAATTACCCAGTTCACGATATTACCACCTTGGTCAATACTTGAGATAGAAGCAGACCCTTCAGGCATATCGAAGTTGGCGTTTTCAGCCATTTGTGTAAACATTGGTGCAACATCTGTCGCGATATATAATGAGATAGCAATCATAATCGCACCAACAATGACGGAGTGAACGATATTACCTCTTGCTGCACCAACGATAAATGCGACAATAAACGGAATTGTTGCCAAGTCACCAAATGGAAGTACTGCGTTACCTGGTAAAATTACTGCAAGTACAACAGTAATTGGAACAAGGATTAATGCTGTTGAAATTACAGCCGGATGTCCTAGTGCTACCGCTGCATCAAGTCCGATATAAATTTCTTTATCACCAAAGCGTTTGTTTAACCATTCACGTGCAGATTCTGATACAGGCATTAAACCTTCCATCAGAATTTTAACCATACGTGGCATTAGAACCATAACTGCTGCCATCGCCATACCAATTTCAATTATTTCACCAACATTGTATCCTGCTAATGCACCAATTGCTGCACCAAGGAATAGTCCGATGAAAATTGATTCTCCAAAAATACCAAATCGCTTTTGGATTGTATCCGGATCTGCATTCCAGTTTCTAATTCCAGGAATTTTTTGAATCCCTTTTACTAAGAAGATACCTGGCGCATAGGAAATTGTACTACCTGTTGCGATGGAAACACCCGGTAATTCATAGAACTCACTCATCATCGGTGCTGTCCAGTCAGCGACTTTAAGACATACGACCTGGAATATTACTGCTGCAATCAAACCTTGGATAATACTGTCTGAGATTGCATACACCATTGCTGCCATGAAAGTATAATGCCAGAAATTCCAAATATCCACGTTCATTGTTTTCGTTGTTTTTGTAAGAAGCATAACAACGTTTACAACTAAACCTAGTGGAATAATAAATGCAGCTACGACAGATGCCCATGCAATAGATGATGTTGCAGGCCACCCCACATCAATAACGGTTAATTCTACTCCTAATCTGTCAACCATACCCTGCGCTGCAGGACCAAGGTTAAGAACAAGCAAATCAATAACTAAGAAGATACCAACAAATGCAACCCCGATTGTTAAACCGGAACGAAAAGCTTTACCTGGTTTTTGACCAAAGAATAATCCTAATAGAAAGATTGCTACAGGTAGAATTACTGTTGCTCCCAGATCTAAGAATGCTTGTATAAAATCAACAAATCCATCCATGATTTTATCCTCCTTACATTTCCTTATTTTTTTATGTTTAACCCCGATTTCTCTTGAACCACGTGCGTTCTACCTTTAAAAGAAACCGAGACTTTATTTACTATGCATATTTATCTCCAGTACCCAACAATTTGGGTACTGGAGCTTTTACTATTACTTTTGAAGTTCGTCCAAAATTTGTTTCTTTGTATCTTCAACACCAATTCCGGTTAAGAATGAACGTGCATTAATTACTGGGAATGGATATTCTTTTTTAGTCATTGCAGTAGTTACTAGTAAATCAGCTGAATCTACATGGCTACCAACCTCTGTAATCTTAATTTGAACTAGATCAACTTTAAGGTTGTTTTCTTTTGCCATTTCTTCAATTGCACCATTAACAACAGTTGAAGTTGCAATTCCTGCTCCACAAGCTACCAATACTTTTTTCATGTCATTCACCTCCTTCAAATGCAAAGTCTAATTTCTCTGCTAAAAGATTCTTAATTTTAACTGCTTCTTTTTCATTTGCCAGATAATTTAATGTATCTTCATCCTGGAAGACCTGCATTAAGCGCTGAAGCAATGATAACTGATCATGAGCCTGATCCATCGCCAGCATAAACACTACTTTTACAGGTGTAGTTTCCTCGGGATCACCCATAACACCAAATTCCACAGGATCTTTTAATACAGCAAAGCTGATTGTTTTGGTAATTACATGCTCCACATCTGTATGCGGGATTGCTACAGATACACCCTTTGTAGGAAGTCCAGTTGCAAATTCTCCTTCTCTAGCAATAATCGCAGGTGTGAAGCTTTCTTTTACAAGTCCTAATTTCTGTAGGTTTTCTCCCATCGCTGTTAAAACTTCTTCTTTCGTTTTTGCTTCTAAATCTACGAGAATAATAGATTCGTTAAAATGGATATCACTCATTTTTATGCACTCCTAACCATGTTGTTCTTTATACTGAATACTTGTTTATTATTTTAAAAATCTCTTCCCTTGAATCTGCGTAAATCATCGCATTTCGATCTTCATCAGATCCTGCCAGCTTCATTAACTGCATTAGAGCTTTTAGATGCTTTTGCTTATCAACGGCGGCAATAATTACGATTAAATTAATAGAGTAATCTTCCGTAAATATGACGCCTTTCTCTAACCGCAGCAGACTCATCGCAACATCATTCACACCTTCATCAGGTGCCGCATGCGGAATTGCAATATTTGGTCCAATTACAATGTAAGGATCCTTATCATAATAACTAATAATTGCCTCTACGTAGTCGTTTTTTATATGACCACTTTCAACAAGTGGATTTGCAGCAATACGAATAGCTTCTTCCCATGATGAAACAGACCTTTTTAATGTAATATTTTCCGGAATAATCAGTTCATCCAATGATGCCGCTGGGAGATCATTCCTCTGATTTTTCACCTGTGCTGTGTCATCACGATGAATATAGCGATATAGATCTTTCGTTAATTGCTGTTCGTCCTCGATGTCGGCATTGTTTTTAATAATGGTGATTAAATCATCCACATTTATATCTGAAGGAATATAGCCATGAAAATCCAGCATTACCTGTTTTCTTAGACGTATCTTTTCTTCACGTTCAAGAAAAGAACTGGCAATATACAATCGGTTGTCTGTCTCCAAAAAAACTGGGGAGAATACAATGTCATAATCCAGCTTGTAGTTGACAAACTCCCTTACGGAGAGAGAATCCAGAAAAACAAACTCTGGAAACAATTCCCTAAGCTCACTAAACATAAGCCTAGAAACAGAGACGCCTTTTGGGCAGACAACAATCGCTTTCACTTTTTCCTGTATACTTTCACCTTGCTTCGTTAACCACCCGCCAATTAGCATGGTCAAATAGGTTGTTTCACTTTCAGGAATTTTTTCTCCTATCAATTCCTCCAACGGCTCTGTTGACTTCTGAACCAGATGATGCAATTCCATAAATTCTTTACTTACTGTCAATTGAATATCATTTACATCATTAAGATGATATTTAATTCGATAATAAGCGGGTTTAACATGCAGCAGCAGTTTATTTAATAATTGTTCTCTATCCTGTATAAATATAATTGCTCTTTTTTCAAAAAGCCGCAGCATATCATCTATCGCCTGTTTAAGATTCGGAATTGCTTCTTCTGTCAAAGATTCAGACCAATAAACATTTGCCGTTAATAGATACAAAGTGATAAACATTCGTTCTTCCATAGGAATATCTTTTAGGTCATACAAAATTTCCTCAGTTGCCAAATATTCTTTTGTATCCGACAATTCCTCATACTGAATGTAAAACGGATCTATTATATGTCCTTTTTTAATTCTTTCCAGTACCAAAATTAACGTAAAAGGCATCATTGCAACCTTTTCATCTGTAAATTGTATAGTTAATTTCTTTTCTACATTATCAATCCGATTATTTATTTCTGTAATCTCGTATTCCTGAATATTAGCCAATTTATAAATCCAATCAGAACCATTTTTCATATCCAGTAATTTGGAAATAACGTTGGTAAGCAATTTGCGAATATTAAATTCCTTACCTTCAATCAAGTAACCTGAGCGTCGTGAATAGCGGATGGTTAAGTTATAATCGGAGACAAATTCCTGCGCGCGCTTCAAATCACTGAGTATTGTATTCTTGCTGACTGCAAGCTCGCTTGTGAAATGAAATAAAGAAAGCTCCTCATTACTTAAAATCATCATCACAATCATGTACACTCTCTGGTTCTCTGAAAGGATATTCATGTCTGCGGGCAGAACTTTTGGCAGTTCACTTGCAAGATTTGTAAAAACTGTCTGATCGATAATAAAATGCCCCTGCCTGGTTCTTTCAATAGCCGGGAGATTACTGTCTTTAAGCCAGTCATTTATTTTGTTAATACTGTACCCAAGTTGTCTTCTCGTCAGATCATATTTTTTTTCCAAATCCTTGCTGCTGACACTTGGATTGCTCAATAAATCATCTACAATTACTTTACTGCGATCATCAAGTTCCATGAGTATCCCTCTTTCACAATTTATTATATCACTGAAAACAACACTTTTGGTTACGTTTCCATCGTAGTTTGTTGGAGCACGATTGTACAATGTTGTGCTTTACTATTGTTGAAGGGGTTGTTGTACATTCCGTTGAGAGAGTAATTGAAGGGGGCTGCTCGTGCCTTTTCGGTAGGGATTTCTTAAGTGCTTGGAGATTCAAGTGGTGGCGGGTGTCGGCTGTACAACCTTTGGTAAAAAATTAATGAATTGTTGTACATCGAGTTGTTATATTAGTATTGGGATGCCTCGATTCTTGATGAAATAGATTTTTGCGTGGATCTGTGTTGACTGCTTCACAGGTTCTCTATCTAATAATGTGGTTGAATACCTGGTCAGTAAAAGTTTAGAGGATTATGTATGGTTGGGAGAGGCTTTGCTTGGTTGGGAGATAATAGTTGAAAGAGGGTTCTGCAAAGTTGAGAAATAATCCCTAAAAGTTGAGAGGGGTTTGTGCAAAGTTGAGAGGGAATCCCTGAAAGTTGAGAGAGGATTACATATTCCTCTGCTTTCTCTCAACTTCTTCCCGGTTTCTCTCAACTCCACTGCTTTTTCTCTCAACTCCCCCCACCAGCCCCTACTTCCACTCAATCTCCACTCCGTAAACCCGCACCGCCACCGACTAAAAACAGACCAGTGGCCCGGCCGCTGGTCTGTTTCAATAAAGCATTCCCTTATATTCCCAAATCCACTTCTTCTATAATACGTTCAACCAATCGTGCGCTCTTCTTAGCAACCAGATCGCCGCCTGATGATTTTCTGTTACATATTATTAATACAAACAACATCAATCATAACTGAAAGACTCCATTGTAGTTGCGGCAAATTATGATGTATACTAAATATATTATATCAATATTTTACAGAGGTTATTGCAATGAAAAATGGATCTCCTATTTAGCAATGAGCCTATTGTTTTTTTGATTAATTTACTTTTATTATCTTTAACGAGTATCAATGGAATTTTATACACATATTGTTATTCCTCGATGCCGTCCCCATTTATATAAAAAAGAAAAAAGGTAATAAAAAATGATGCTTATCATACATAACTTCTGCATGAATTTTGATTTGTAAAAAAATATAAGAGGAGAATTTTCTATGAAATTCGGTATTATTGGAACAAATTGGATTACGGATCGCTTTCTTCACGCTGCCAAAGCACACCCTGAGTTCACAATAGGTGCGGTTTACTCAAGAACATTTGAAAAAGGAAAAGAATTTGCCAGTAAATATAATGTATCCAACGTTTATACAGATATGGAAGCAATGTTTCAAAGTGGTGATATTGAGGCTGTCTATATTGCATCACCAAATGTATTACACGCTGAGCAAAGCATTTTAGCAATGAAAAATGGTATACATGTGCTTTGTGAAAAGCCAGCTGTAACCTCTGTTAATGAAATGGATCAAGTCATTGAGGCTTCAAAAAAATATAAAAGAACCTTTATGGAAGCAATGAAGTCAACCGTTACACCCTCATTTCTTAATTTAAAAAAGAACTTAGATAAAATAGGTACGTTAAGGCGTCTCGTATTTCATTATAATCAGTACTCATCTCGCTATGATAAATACAAAGAGGGTATTATTGAAAATGCATTTAAACCTGAACTCGGTAATGGTGCAAGAATGGATTTAGGCGTTTACACTATCGCACCAATTATCCATTTGGTTGATGAACCAAAGTCTGTGTTAAATAACACCTTTTTATTATCTACGAAAGCTGAAGGCCAAGGAAGTATGATACTAAACTACGATACATTTGAAGCGATTGTTATGTACTCTAAAATTTCAGATTCACACTTACCAAGTGAAATACAAGGTGAAAAGGGTGTCATTGAAATCGATCAAATTAGTGACCCGAAAAGAATTGTTATCAGATACAAAGATGGCGAAACAGAAAACATCTCCATCAAACACGAATTTGAAACAATGTATTATGAAGTAGCCGAGTTTATTAAAAGCGTTAAAAAAGAACAAATCGAATCAACCATCAATACGCATGAAATTTCAAGAAAGATTTCAAAACTACTTACTTTATAACCTGCATTCCCGTAAAATTACGAAAGTGGTAAAGCGGTATAATAATAATGAATATTTAAAGAAAGAAATGGGGTAGATCAAATGGTCCAATCAATCAACACAAAAGTCGATTTAATTATTGGTGCAACCTCACATATAAGAAGTTCAGATTATGGTAAAATTATGATTGGAGACAAAGGATTTGAATTCTTCAATAATCGTGATGCTCGTAAATTTATTCAAATTCCTTGGGAAGAATTTGATTATGTGATTGCTTCAGTCTTGTTCAAAGGGAAATGGATCCCACGTTATGCTATCAAAACGAAGCGGAATGGAACATATACATTTTCTTCTAAAGATCCAAAAAAGGTCTTTCGAGCAATTCGTGAATACGTTGATCCAGATCACATAGTCAAATCATTAGGTTTCTTTGATGTAATCAAACGCAATTTGAAAAGTAAAATTAAAAAGTAGTACTTTTACATCTTAGACAGGTTGGAACTTGCTTTTTTTGTTGGGACATCTCCATAATTGTTAAGTGATAAACTGTTACGGAAACGGAGACAGACAAACCCATTCTTGAAGGGGGAAAACTGGTGTGTTAAGATATCTTGTGGAAGCTCATTAAAGTAATTCGGATGCTTATTTATTTAACGCTATAATTAAAACTTTTCAAATAGATTAAATAACTATCTTAGGTTTTTTTACGTGTTACTGATTGGATCAGGCATGAGTGAAAAGCAGTGATTAAAATGAAGCATAAAGGTCCTTAATACCTCTGCCTTCATTTAACGCTACTGAATTACTTTTCGCCCATGCCTTTTTTGCCGAAAATGTAACTGTTGGAAATGGGCTGAAAAAATACTGCTTTAGTAGCTTCCATGCTTATTTAAGCCTTAACAATACTATAATATGAGGAGGTAAAAAGATGGTAGGAATTGTCATTGCAAGTCACGGTGAATTTGCTAATGGTATCTTGCAATCTGGAGCAATGATCTTTGGAGAACAAGAAAATGCGAAAGCCGTTACATTGATGCCAAGCGAAGGACCTGATGATCTAAATTCTAAAATGAAAGAAGCAATCGCCTCTTTCGACAACCAAGATGAAGTATTATTCTTAGTCGATCTTTGGGGGGGGACCCCTTTCAATCAAGCCAACAGCTTGATGGAAGGACACAAAGATAAATGGGCAATCGTTGCTGGTTTAAACTTAGCAATGGTGATCGAAGCTTATGCATCGCGCCTTTCAATGAACACAGCGCATGAAATTGCTGCGCATATTCTCGGCACAGCCAGAGAAGCAGTTAAAGTAAATCCTGAAGAATTAGAACCAGCAGATTCCTCAGTAGCTGCAGAACCTGCAGGGCAATCAAATACAGGTGCTCCTGGTAAATTTGAATACGTGTTAGCGCGTATTGATTCTCGTTTACTTCACGGACAAGTAGCGACATCTTGGACCAAAAGTACACTGCCTACACGTATCATCGTTGTATCTGATGTTGTAGCCAAGGATGAACTTCGTAAAAAATTAATCCAGCAGGCTGCTCCTTCAGGTATTAAAGCACACGTTGTTCCTGTCAATAAAATGATTGAACTTGCTAAAGATGATCAGCACTTTGGCGGCCAGCGTGCATTACTTCTTTTCGAAAATCCCCAAGATGCGCTTAGAGCGGTTGAAGGGGGTGTTCCATTGGAGACAATCAACGTTGGCTCTATGGCACATTCAATTGGTAAAGTACAGCCGAATAAGGTACTGGCCTTTGACCAAGATGATATTGATGCCTTCGCTAAGTTAAAAGAAGCTGGTTTGGACTTCGATGTACGCAAGGTTCCGAACGATTCAAGTGGCAACATGGACGATATTTTAAAAAGGGCTCAAGCGGAGTTAAACAGACAGAAATAATCCTAATCAATAGATTAGAAAACTTGGCGTTTGCTATAGTTTGAGCAAATGCTCATAGCTTGCACTTATGCAGTAGGAAAATTTTTTATACTTTCCTATCTGCCAAAAAAGGAGGATTAGTAATCATGGAATTGACTATTATTCAAATAATACTAATTATTATCGTGGCATTTATAGCTGGTATAGAAGGAATCTTGGATGAATTCCACTTTCACCAGCCAATTATTGCTTGTACGTTAATCGGCTTAGTTTCCGGACAATTAGTGCCATGCCTTATCTTAGGTGGTACCCTGCAACTAATCGCTTTAGGTTGGGCAAATATCGGAGCTGCCGTAGCACCGGATGCTGCTTTAGCATCAGTTGCATCTGCAATTATTCTTGTATTAGGTGGGCAAGGTGAAGCCGGTGTATCTTCAGCTATTGCGATTGCAGTTCCACTTGCAGTTGCAGGTTTGCTACTCACAATCATCGTCCGAACCATGGCAACAGGAATAGTACATATAATGGATGCCGCAGCGAAAGAAGGAAACTTTAGAAAAATTGAAATGTGGCATATTATCGCTATCTGCATGCAGGGATTACGTATTGCAATTCCAGCTGCATTGATTGTGGCTATTGGTGCAGGTCCGGTTAGAAATGCGCTCGAAGCTATGCCAACCTGGTTGACAGGCGGTTTAGCAGTCGGCGGGGGAATGGTAGTAGCCGTTGGTTATGCAATGGTTATTAACATGATGGCAACAAAAGAAGTATGGCCATTTTTTGCAATTGGTTTCGTATTAGCTACTATTCCATCCATCACCCTTGTTGGTCTTGGTGGTATCGGTGTAGCCCTTGCACTTATCTATTTAGCGCTTACTAAACAAGGCGGTTCAGGTGGCGGAAACGGAAACACTGGTGATCCGTTAGGCAATATTATTGATAACTACTAAAGAAGGAGGAGGACATAAAATGGCACAAGAATTGAAATTATCAAAAAGAGATCGTATTTCTATTTGGTGGCGTTCCACTTTCCTTCAAGGTTCTTGGAACTATGAACGTATGCAAAACGGCGGTTGGGCATTTTCCATGATTCCCGCAATCAAAAGATTATATAAATCAAAAGAAGATCGTGCTGCTGCATTGGAACGTCACTTAGAGTTTTTTAATACGCACCCTTATGTGGCTTCCCCTATTATTGGTGTAACTTTAGCGCTTGAAGAAGAACGTGCAAATGGTGTGCCAGTTGACGACAAGGCAATTCAAGGGGTTAAAGTCGGAATGATGGGGCCTTTAGCAGGTATCGGGGATCCAATGTTCTGGTTCACGGTTAAACCAATTCTCGGTGCTTTAGCAGCTTCCCTTGCTCTGACCGGTAACATACTTGGACCAATTCTTTATTTCGTTTTATGGAATATCATTCGTATGGGATTCATGTGGTATTCACAAGAACTTGGTTACAAAGCTGGTTCTAAAATTACGGAGGACTTATCTGGCGGATTACTTCAGGATATTACGAAAGGCGCAGGAATATTGGGTATGTTCATCCTTGGTTCATTAGTTAACCGTTGGGTAGCTGTAGCATTTACACCAACGGTATCTGAGGTTCAGCTAGATGATGGCGCTTTTATTGAATGGGATAAATTACCTGCTGGGTCTGAAGGAATTAAATCTGCAATGCAACAGAAAGCTGAAGGCCGGTCATTAAGCGAATATGAGGTAACTACTTTACAAGACAACTTAGATAGCTTAATTCCTGGTTTAGCTGGATTATTGCTAACACTTCTTTGCATGTGGCTGCTAAGGAAGAAAGTTTCTCCAATTACTATGATTCTTGGATTGTTCGTAGTCGGTGTCATCTTCCACGTTTTAGGCTTGATGTAATAGATAAAGACGTTAATCCAGGCCATTTTCATAAAATTAAATATATAAGCTACGTATTCAAATAACGTATACAAATAGAGAAGTGCCTCCTTGTTGATAAACCTATCAATATAAGGAGGTGCTTTTTCAAACGATTCAATTGAAGAAGTCAAAGGTAAATACATCTCAGGAGGCTGCTATGCTTACTATCGGTTATATTGGAAATGGGAAAAGCACAAACAGATATCATCTGCCGTTCGTGCAGCAAAGAGAGAATATAAAGGTGAAAACAATTTATCGAAGAAATCCCGAACATGATAGCTGGGATAAGATCGCAGGAGTAAATTATACTTCTGATTTAGATGAATTATTAAATGACAAGGACATTCAACTCATTGTGGTTTGCACAAAACATGACAGCCACTATAAGTACGCAAAACTCGTATTAGAACATAATAAAAACTGTTTGGTCGAAAAGCCTTTTATGGAAACATCCGCACAAGCAAAAGAAATATTTGCATTGGCAAAAGAGAAAGGTTTAATTGTTCAGGCTTATCAAAACAGACGTTTTGATAGTGACTTTTTAACAGTTCAAAAGGTCATGGAAGAAGGGAAATTGGGGGACTTGCTGGAAGTGGAAATGCATTATGACTATTATCGCCGGGAAGTACCCGAGTCTGTTCATTCATTTGATCCTGCTTCGTCATTTTTATATGGACATGGCTGTCATACACTGGATCAAGTTATCAGCTACTTTGGCAAGCCGGATCATATACATTATGATGTAAGGCAATTATTAGGGCAAGGAAGAATGAATGACTATTTCGATTTAGATTTATATTTTGGCAGGTTAAAGGTATCTGTAAAATCCAGTTACTTTAGACTTAAAGAGAGACCCAGCTTCGCCGTGTATGGTAAAAAGGGATGCTTTGTGAAACAAACCAAAGATCGTCAGGAGGAACATTTAAAGTTATTTTATATGCCTGATAACAAGGATTTTGGTATAGAAACAATAAAACATTATGGTGAACTGACATATATTGATGAGGAAGATACAATCCACGAAAAAAAAGTAAAATCTGTAAATGGTGATTATGGAAGAGTGTATGATGACTTATATGAAGCCGTCATAAATGGTAAAGATAAAACCATTACAGATGAACAGACACTGCTGCAAATGGAAATATTAGAAACGGGAGTTAAGAACTTAAAGTAAAATGAAAGTCTGATTCTGTTATAGACTTTCTTGATTCATGCCTATCAAGAGAAAAGAAGAAAGTATAGATTTAAAACGACCACCTCACTAAAGCAGGTGGTCGTTTAATAACGTCGCCCGCTGAGAAAAATCCGTCAACAGGCAGACAGTAAAAATTTACTTATAATCCTTTTCTAATAATGAGGCTGCAGCATCGTCCATAATAAACGTGACATTGGGATGAGCACGTAATATTGATGCCGGACAATCTTCATTGATTGGGCCTTCAAGTGTAGCTTTAACAGCCTCTGCTTTTCTAACGCCAGATGATGCTACAAGAATATGCTTTCCTTCCATAATATCCGCTAACCCCATTGTAATCATTTGAGTTGGTGCTTCTTCAGGCGTCAATTGATGATAGCCCATTGTGCTTTGGATAGTAGAATCATCACTATTAGCCAAGAATAAGCGTGAATCAAAAGATGTTCCAGGTTCATTTGCAGCTAAGTGAGCATTCACACCTAAGCCAACAATTTGTAGATCTCTCGGATATCTTTTAAGTACTTCATTATAACGATCGATTTCAGTCTGTACATCCGCAACACTTCCATCAATTAATCCAATATACTTAGGATGGGTTTTAATTAGATCATAGAAATTTTTATGCATATACGTGTAAACAGAAAAAGATGCATCTCTTGAAGAAACATACTCATCCAGATTTGTGAAAATTGAGTTTTCAATAGAAATTTTATCGTTGTTAATTGCTTCCACTAATAATTCAAATGTACCATCATAACTAGCACCTGTAGTTGTGTTTATGCTTGCAGATTCATTTTTTTCTAACGTATCTGCAATTACTTTATACGATTCTTTAGACAATTCATTGTAATCTCTTGTTTGAATAATTCTCATCAATTGCCTCTCCCAGCATTATATATTTAAACCCATTCTATTAAACCATTACCCCTAACTTTACGAGGAAGTCCATATCTCCATAGTTATTTAACTTATATCAACTAACAATCAATAATAATAAATCCTTTTATATTTGACTTAAATAGTGTTCATCTAGTGTAGCTTGAAATATCTTATCAAACTAAGGTTAGCTAGTACAAAGAAAATGTCATTATATAACGGTTTGGTACTATTATCGGTAGATATTTCAGTTTAATTATGAATCACGGTTTATTAACCACTATTATTGTAGCATCAGCTTAAAAATTATTCAAGAAAACTGCTAATAGGGTTAATTTGCGCCCAGCTTCTAAAAATCCTGTCGATATTTCCCGGGAAATGATGAAATTCGCCTGGTCTTTTCTATTCGTAAAATAGTGCTTTAAACAACGATTTCTAACTCCCCCCTTTTTAAAATAGAATTATTTCCATCTTAGTGATTCTAGGCATGATTATATGGAATGCTTTATTTACAAAGCATGAAGCTATTGATCAAACGTTTGATCAATAGCAAAGCAGCGATATTTCCACACATAAATGGGTCAATCCGAATACGCTGCTAAAACCACCATTATTCAAAAAAAACATCAAAATTCCAGCTCTATTACAACCTAATCTAATCCAAAATAAAAAACTCCCTTATCAAAAGGAGTTTCAATTATTATTTTCTCAACCTAGTCAATTCCTCAATTTCCTCCAAAACAACACCAGCCAACGGGTGATCAGCCTCCAGCTGTGACACAGACTGCAATGTCTTTTCATACCCCTGTTCTTCAACCATTTCCTGCAGTTTAGCCGCTTCTTCATCCTGCTCGTTCTTATATTCCAAAGCAGCCGCAATTGTTTTGGCCAGGTAAACTGGCTCCTTATTCGTAACTTCCATATACATTGTGGCAGGACGAATTAAGCGGTCATTTGGGCCAAGCTTACGAATTGGGCCTCGTCCCACTCTGGTAACTTCATCGGAAATATACGGGTTCATAAATCGCTTGATAATTTTATTAATATATGTCTGATGTTTTTCTCTATCGAATTGATATGTTTGGATTAGTGCTTCACCAGATTCGGTTAATGCACCTTTGATGATTTCCTGAACGTTTTGGTCGTTCATTGCTTCATTAATTGTTGCATATCCCATATAGTGACCGATATATGCTGGTACTGCATGGCCTGTATTAACCGTAAATAATTTACGTTCAATATAGGGTTTTAAATCATTAACAAAAGTAATTCCATCAATGGGAGGTGTGTCACCTTCAATCGATGACTCTTCAACAACCCATTCATAATAAGGTTCAACAGACACTTCCAATGGATCCTCATTTACTTGATTTGGCACAATTCTATCAACAGCCGCATCCGGGAAACCAAAAAGGTCATTAAACTTTGGTTGTTCTTCTTTTGTTATATGTTCAAATACCTTCTCTTTTAATAACGTGCTACCGCCAACCATGTTTTCACATGCGATAATATTAAGTGGCTGCTGGTTCGATTTTATTCGTTCACGCAAGCCTTTTGCTATAAATTCTGAGATCATAGCTAAAATATTCGGACCAACAGCGGTTGTTACAATATCAGCTTTTGAGATAGCGTCAACAACTTTTTCCGGATCACTGATACTATTAATTCCTGAAACATTCTTCACGGTGAACTTTTCACTGTCCTCAGCAGCTAAAACAACATGATACTGTTGCTTTTCATTCAATTCCTGAATAACCGCTTCGTTTACATCAACAAAAGTGGTATGATAATTTGCCTGGTATAAAAGGGAACCAATAAAGCCCCGGCCGATATTCCCAGCACCAAAGTGTACAGCTAACATTTAGTTCACCTCATCGAAAAGAGCTATGATTTCCTCTTTTGAACCAGCATCTAATATTTTTTGGATATTTTCTTCCTCGGAAAGAACGATCGCAATTTTTGACAAAACTTCTAAATGTTCGTCTCCCTTACCAGCAATACCAATTAGTACTTTAACAATGTTTCCATCACCAAAATCAACACCATCTGGTATGGTTACAACAGAAAGTCCGGTTTCTTTTACTAATCCCTTCGCATCCTCTGTTCCATGCGGGATTGCGACATTATTTCCCATAAATGTAGAGGTTAATTCTTCTCTCTCCAGCATTTTATCTACATAAGATGCTTCAACATACCCTTTGTTCACCAGGATTTCTCCTGTATAACGAACCGCTTCTTCTTTACTGCTTAATGTTACATTTAGATCGATATTTTCTTTGCTTAAAATTTCTTTTGCCATTGTATATGCACTCCTTAAATGATGATGTTTTTTTCCTGCAAAAACTTTTGAAATTGTTCAGACAGAAATTGCTTGATATGTGATTCATTCCCGGATTCAAACAATTTGATGCTTTCCTGCCCTTGTATAATTAAACTACTTAGAAAACTTAAAGCTTCCAACACTTCCTGATGGGTTACCTCTGGTGCCAGCATTAAAACTATTGTATTCATTTTCATGTTTTCCCCATCCATACCTTTAATCGTTAAAGGATGGGATAATGAATAGATTGAAAAACTGGGTTTGTATACACCCGCTGAACGGGTATGATACAGCGCAAGAGATGTATCAGGAATTCCGAGTCCACTTATCTGTTCCCTCTTCAGCAGCTTTTTAAAAACATTCTCGCTATTTGTTAGCCATTTTCCTTTTTTCAATTCATTACATGCCATGCTCAAAATGGACTCCAAGGATTTCTTTTCCGTTATTTGTGTCATATGAAAAGAATTCAACAGACTCAAAATTGCCTTGGAGTAATTTTGCATTGCTTCCAGCTTTGGAATGAAGTTATCGTTATGCACTTTTGCTTGCTTCGATTTCACAGGACTTTTTTCCGGCTTAAAGTTGAGTCTTTTTTGTCTGATTAACTTCTTAATCCGATGAATTTCTGATTGGGTTAGCATTGGTGACGCGTGAATATAGTCGCCATCAAATCCTGTTAATGAAATTGTTGAAACAATAATATCATAGCTATCTGTATGAATATCTTCCAGATCAAACATGGATTTATTGTCAACCTGCTTAATTTCCGGAACTCGTTGCATGAGTCTTGTAGCAAGGATTTTCGCTGTACCAATACCGCTTGAACAGATAACCAATGCATGTAAGTCTGTCCTTATTTCACTAGTAAGGAGAATAGCTGCAAAATGAAGGACAAGGTATCCAATTTCATCATCCGGGAATTCCATGTCAGGGAATAAGTCACGAACTCCTTTTCGGATTAAATAAAAAAGGTCAGAATAATCTCTTGTAATTTCCTCGATTAAGGGATTTTTTATATTCATATCCTGTTTAAGCCGGTAAATCGTTGGTTTCAAGTGTGCTACTAAATCGTTCAGCAATGGCGCATCATCACTTAAATCCGTATCCAGCTGTGTACTTACATACTGGATTAATTCTCTCGCTTTATAGGCGATATCCAAACTGGAATCTTCCATTAAATAATGTTGATTAATACGCAATTTAGCGCCCATTAAATGCATCGTTATATACCCTATTTCGTCATCGGGAATATCCATGGAAAGTGAGACTTCCAGATCCTTGATCATGTTACTGGCTATCTCAAATTCCTTTGTTCCTTGGATTTGCTTCATATAAACTTTATCAAATGTTATTTTATCGCCTTTTTGAAGACGCTCAATTGCTAATGAAAGATGTACAACTAAACCAATATATGCACTGTCTGCTAATTCATGTGGTAACTCTTCTCTTACTAGTTCTACTCTTTTTTCAATCACATTTAAATTTTCAGGATTGACTAAACCCAATAATCGATTTGAAATAGTATTTAATTGCTGCTGAGATTTCTTCTGAATACTTTCCTTCAACAGGGAAATATAATCAAAAGGGTCCACATACTTGGAAATTAAATTACTTATTGCAGCACGTTTATCCCCCTCATCGCCTTCAACCTTTACGCCATATCCTCTTTTTCGAATAAGTTGGAGCTGATAGTCCGCTAACTCTTCTTCCATTTGATCCAGGTCATTACTTATTGTTGCTACCGTAACTTTAAGCTCACTTGCAAGCGCGTGAAGCTTGATTGGTTCATTTGTATCAAAAAGGGTGGATAAAATGACAGCCTGTCTTTCATCAGATGTGAAGTTGGAGGATGCTACGTTCGCAAGTAACCTCTCCAATTTTTGTTTATCCCTTTTATCTCCAATAATCTGAAGCCCTACTCCCGCTTTTTTCTTCAGCTTCAGATTATAATCAGCCATCAGCTTTTCAACACTTTTTATGTCCCGATGAATGGTTCTGTCACTCACACCAAGTGCTTTTGCAATTTCCTTAATAGTTATAGCTTCTTTTGCATTCAATAAAAATTCAATAACTTTTCGTTCCCGACCTGGTAAATACAAATTGTTCACCGCCCTGTTTGGTTTAGTTCTTAAGTCTTTGAACTAACTCTTCATATTTAGGACTGTTCAGGAAGTTTTCCACAGAAATATGTTCTGCAGTTGGTAATTTCATTTTGGCTCTATCTGTTAAATCCTTATGGGTAATAACGATATCAGCATCATCAGGTATTTCATTAATTGCTTTATTTGTAACGAAAATATCGATATCAGCTTTTTTAAATTTATTTTTTAATAGGGAAGATCCCATTGCACTTGAACCCATCCCCGCATCACAGGCAAAAATAATTTTATTTATTTCGTCTTTGCTTTTTTCCTGTTCTTCCTGACTTTCAGCTTGAGCATCCGTTTCTTCGTCTTTTTGACCAAGCGCACCAGTTACAGAGCTCTTCTTCCCTTTCATTTCTTCCATTTTTCCAGTCGCTTCTGAAAGATCTTCCTCTTCTGTCTTACTTGTTTTCAAAATTAATGCAGCAAGAAAGAATGAAACCGCAGCAGCTACAATGACACCTAGCGCAATACCTAGATAGCTTCCCTTTGATGCCATTATAAATACAGCAAAAATACTACCTGGTGATGCTGTTGCGACTAATCCCGCTCCAAAGATTTGAAATGTGAGCACACCACTAACTCCCCCACCAATTGCAGCTAGAAGTAATGCAGGCTTCGATAGTATATATGGGAAATAAATCTCATGGATCCCACCCAAAAATTGAATAACTATAGCACCAGGTGCAGAACTTTTTGACATTCCTTTTCCAAAAATAGCGAATGCAAGCAAGATACCTAATCCTGGTCCAGGGTTTGCTTCTAGTAAGAATAGAATGGATTTACCTGTGTCTGCAGCCTGTTCCACTCCAATTGGGCCTAATATGCCATGATTAATTGCATTGTTTAAAAATAAAATCTTAGCTGGTTCTATAATGACATTTGCTAATGGTAATAATCCAGCATTGATAATTGTTTCAACACCTGCAGCTAATACATTATTTAAACTTTCTACTACTGGTCCAATTAGTTTTACAGCAATACCTGCTAATATTGCAGCAAGAATACCAGCAGAGAAGTTATTGTAAAGCATTTCAAATCCAGATTTAATTTTATCGAGGAATGCCTGATCAATTTTCTTCATGAGATAACCAGCTAATGGCCCCATGATCATTGCACCTAAAAACATCGGAATGTCAGCACCAACGATGACCCCCATCGTTGCAGTCGCACCAACAACCCCTCCACGGAAACCATGTACCATTCGCCCACCAGTAAAACCGATTAATAGTGGCAATAAATAATTAATCATCGGATCTACTAATGTTGCCAATTGTTCATTTGGCCACCACCCATCTGGAATAAATAATGCGGTTATAATACCCCAAGCAATAAATGCGCCAATGTTCGGCATAATCATACCACTCAAATAACTGCCAAACCGCTGAACCTTAGCACGAAATCCTCTATTTTCAGCCATCTTAACCTCTCCCTTTTTTATATTAAAAATAATTTATTATTCCTTCTATACTCTAATGATATGCGCTTACATTTGGCTTTTCAATCTAATCAAAATACCAATTTGTCAAATCACTTGTTGACATTATTAAAAAGAAACCTTTACCACTTATTTTTGGATAAGTAAGATGGAGAAAATTATACGATAAGTATTTCTGTTATAGTACTTCCCGTTATGATTAGGACATAACAAGTTTTGTGGCAGTTGGGGGGATAGTTTTTATTATCACAAAAAAAGCGCCAGTCCCGGACGCTCTAAAATTTTTATTCATTTAACCTGTGCTAGATCAAAAAGGTTCTTTTCTATTTATGATTTTACCAAAAGTTGTTCTAATGGAAGGTGAGGTGAAATGTTTGGTTTTCATTTACTTGCCTTATACTCATACTGTTAACAGTAATGCTTAACTCCTGTCAAGGGAAGCATGTAGAGTACCATGAATACAACTTGTCCACTTTTTTCAGGCAATACAAATACTTGTTAAGTTATGTTCGGGTTTGAAGATTGTATATTAGTTCAAATTTATGCGCTGGAAACCATATCACTTACAGGTTTCCAGCTGTTCTTTCTCACTTCATCTTCTCAGGCAACCCATGAATAGATTCAATCAATTGGTTTAGTTTCCCCTCAATCCGGTGCAGCAAATAAAACGTCACCGCAATGGGAAAGCCTAATTCTGTAATGAATGGTATCCAGGTTTCCAATGGTAGAACCTCCTCCTATGATTATTTTTGCTGGGGGTTTCCGGATTTATGATGTAGTTGGATGGATTTTATATGGAAATGTGCTGCTTAAGTTCTATTTAGATAAATACGGTATGTTGCTATAAAACTGCTAAAGTTGAGAGACAGATTCAGATTGTTGAGAGAGATTAGCAGAAAGTTGAGAGATAGCTCCCCATTGTTGAGAGATAGTTGCATATTCTGTTGTTTTCTCTCAACTTTCACTGGGAGTCTCTCAACTTATCTGGCTTTCTCTCAACTTCCACCCAGGATCTCTCAACTCTCAATCTGTATCTCTCAACTTCACCCCCCAGCTCCTAGTTCCACTCATGTCTCCATCCCAGCTCCGTAAACCCGCACCCCCATCTAACCAAAACAGACCAGTGGCCCGGCCGCTGGTCTGTTTCAATAAAGCATTCCATTATAGTCCTAAATCCACTTCTTCTATAATACGTTCAACCAATCGTGCGCTCTTCTTAGCAACCAGATCGCCGCCTGATGATGTAAATGCATTTTGTGCAATGATTTCATCCATTGCTGCATTTACTGTAGCAGGATCAACTGGTTCGATCGGTACATCGAGTGAGTATGTTACCGTTTTGCCATCGTAATTTTCAAATTTAAGCTCCAGCTTTTTCATATTCTGACCTCCCTTCTTTATTGTTTTTTAAGCTTTAAGCCTGTCTGATGTCTGAGCTGTCTTTACGGTGAATATTGTAAAGATTTCGCTCCTGCAAGCCTGCGAATGCTACTGCGATTGTATACAATTGATCCGCTGTCGCAGTTGTCTTCACACTGTTAAAGCTTTTCGTTTTGTAGATTGGTAATCCTGTTGATGTATCAATTCCATCATTCAGCACCAACTGCAACTGAGAATTCGTCATATCCTGTACTGCCATGTAACTCACCTCCCTTTCATAACTACTATCGAATTGGATGGTGGAAAGGGGGCATGGGGAGGATATTTAATTTTTAAACTGCTATCTTTTTTTAAAAAAGACTAGGTAAAAAGTTAAAATAGTATAATTTTGCTTTTTGCTCTATTTATCAGCTGTAAAATTCCATCAACATTATAGAAAATTAATTTTTATGAAATATATTATATGGAAATTCTGCTTTTCGACGTATAAATGTTTTTTTAACAAATTGCGCCTTTAACAGTGAAGTGGTATATTCTAAGTAAGATTTGAAAAGCAACACAAACTATAGAAATTTTAAAGGAAGGAGGAATTGGGATGTCTGACAAAATACTAAATCATATAATGGATCGAATAGAGTTTATGAGTAATAAAATGGTCACCAAAGATGATCTTGAGACCATGGCGACCAAAAGCGACATCAAAAATATGGCTACTAAAGATGACCTCAAGACCATGGCTACCAAGAGCGATATCAAGAATATGGCGGCCAAAAGTGATCTCAACAACATGGCAACTAAAGATGATATCAAAAACTTAGCTGCCAATATTAAAAGCCTTGAAGAAAAAACGAATCAAAATACTGATAAAATCGCCCTTAATTTCAAACAGATTGTAACGAACACGGAGCAATCGTTCTCTTTAAAGGATGATATGAAGGAATTGAAAGTTAGCGGTAAAAGGCTTGAAGATAAATCAGACAAAAACACTGATAAGATTGACCTGAATTACAAGCAAATTGTTGCTAATTCGGAGCAGTTGAACGCTTTGACAAACAGCAGTACAAAGCAGGAAGATATTTTAGCAACGCTGGCATTACGTTCCATTGAACAGGAAGGTAAGCTAAGAAGTGCGGATCTCTAATAAGGGATTTTCTTTACAGAATAAAACGATATATACCCATATTTAATTAACATATACTACAAGAGCAACTATCTCTCCCACCATGTTCAGTTCAACACTTAAAATCCCAATTTCATAAAAAAGAAGCACAATTATTTAAGCAGATGCAACTCCAAATCTGACTCTAGGACTTCTTGATACTACTCAAACTTATCTACTGTGCTTCTTGATCATTTTTGCTAAATTACTCAAATCCAGCATTTAAGGTGATAGAATACCTAAGGTTAAACTCTATCAATCTGCACACCTAAAAAATAAAACACCTCCAGCACAAGACTGAAGATGCTTTACCTAAAACTAACTCTGTACACGGCTCTTCTGTTCAATTAAATGCTGCACATAGTTCTCCCATTTCTCAGCATAGGACTTTTTACTGAAATGATCCTGAATAAAATGTTCGGCATTCTTACCCATTTTAATTGCTTCTATCGGATTTTCGAATAGATGAATCATTTTTTCGGCAAGTGCATCGATGTTTTTATCCTTAACGATATAGCCATTTTTTCCGTGTTCAATTAAATCATTAGGACCATATTTGATATCATAGCTGATCACAGGGGTTTTATTTGCCATGCTTTCCAGTACTGATAACGAGAATCCCTCACTTTTTGATGTTAACGCAGTGAATAATGCATTTTCATATGCTTTATCCGGATTTTGTGTATACCCGCTCATATGGACATTATTCGTTAATTGCAATTGCTCAATTAGGTTCCGGAGCTTTTCTTCCTCGGTTCCTTTTCCGTAAATGTCGAGCTTAACATTTGGAAGCTGATCTACTACTTTTCTAAATGCTTTAATGATATGGTCTACACGTTTCAAGGTAGACAACCTGCTGATTACAACTGCACGATTTTTGTCTTTTTCCGTTGGTTTTAATTTTTCCAGAAATGACTTACTACTTTCATGGTAATGGCCGATTACATACATTTTCTCTCCATTTCCATAGTTGTCACTCATATCTTGCTTTTGCTGGTTTGTTAATAAAAATACACCATCAAATTTATCCATATGATTTAAACCATGCTCGACTTTATTTGCTATCGGTGAATCATCTTTATATGGCGCGCCGAGATAATGGCTGTGGAGCCGCCAGATTGTTATTGCATGTTTAGCTTTAAGCCCTGTCAGAATAGCATCAGTACTCCTTGTATCTGAGATGATCACCGGATTGTTATCATCTTTAATTAAATCCTTTAACCAAGCCTGTTTCAATTTCATAATGTCACCTGTATATTCCTCGGTGATCTCGCCTTTTTTGTTAAACACATGAATATGATCATATTTATCTTTCTCTTTACTGTACCAGGCTGATAAATAAGAGCGCCCCTTTTTATCAAAATAAATGGTTTGACGTGGTTTATTTGTTTCCAGATCTGTATAGATAGTTCGTTTCAAATTTCCACCCGGATCATATTCTTCCCGTCTTGTGCGGTAGCGATTTTCATTAAAATAGTCAATTAGCTTTAATGTATTGCCCTTACCCAGACCAATATACTTTGTATAATAGCCATTCTTGAGAACACGATAGGCGTTATGACCATTCCGTTTGCTTAATGCACCACCATCCGCCAATTTTTTCAAATTTGCCGGTTTCAGTTTAGTTTTTAGTTCGCTATTCTTCTGACCTTCAATATCTTCGTACATATTTCGAATGAATACATTTGGATGTACTTTCCCAAGATCTGCAAGCTTTTGTTTTATATATGGATAATATGCGTTAAAATTAAAGGTGATTATTTCCGTTTCATAGCCTAATTCTGCAAACAAGGAAGCCTGTTTGAGTGAGGCCTTCGTTAAGCCACCCCGTTCAATGTCAACGGAATTACATAAGAAGTATATTTTTTGTTTCTTCATCTTCATCATCCTTCCTGGATATAAATAACTTCGGCAATGCATAGATTTTTATGTAGGTGTTTGAAATTTTGATTTACGAAACCAACACTTAATAGTAAAATGATAATTAGCACGTTTTATGAGGTGACTGATGATGTCTAAAAATAATCAAATTGAGACAAGAACTGACAACCAGACCAAAAAAAAGAAAAGTAAACGAAAGAAAGTCCTATTATATACAGGAATACCCGTTTTGGCTATTTTAATAACCATTCTTTCCTATGGCGTTCATTTATACACGAAAGCTGAAAGGGCTGTGGAGGATTCTTATGAAGATGTTGGCAGAGACAACGGGACCTCTGACCTGAGGACAGAAGCTGTAGATCCGGTGGAGGATAATGTGTCCATTCTCATTATAGGTGTTGATGCAAGTGTAGAACGTGACAATAGTACAACACGCTCTGACACGCTAATGCTGGCAACTTTTAATAAAAAAGACAGCAACGTAAAGCTACTAAGTATCCCCAGGGACTCCCGTGTGTTCGTTCCGGAGGTAGGTTACGATACAAAAATCAATCATGCACATAGTTATGGCGGGACAAAAGCCTCCATTGAAACGGTGGAAAACTTTTTAGACGTGCCTGTTGATTATTATGTAGAACTTAATTTTAAAGCATTCATTGAAGTCGTCGATGCAATCGGTGGAATTAATTATAATGTGCCATTTGACATGAGTGAGATTAATACAAAGGGTCAGGAAAATACGATCAAAATTGATAAAGGCTATCAAAGACTTGATGGAGAAAAAGCTCTTGCATTAGCCCGCTCCAGAAAATATGACAGTGATATCAAACGCGGTGAACGCCAACAGGAAATCATTAAAATTATTGCTGATAAGGTAACTTCCAGTTCTTCTGTTTTAAAACTGGATAATTTAATTGATGCAATTGGGGATAATATGAAAACCAATTTAAACTTTAACGATATGAAAAGCTTTCTGAGCTATGGTATGAATTCAGATGTTGCAATCGAATCCGTCAACCTCGAAGGCAGTGGTGGAAAGATGGTAGACGGATTATGGTATTACCAGGTGGATGAAGAAAGCAGAGCAGAAATTTCTCAAGACTTGAGAGAGCATTTGGATTTACCAATTATGCATACACAGGAATTCGAAACGGAGTTTAGTGCGGAAGATGAAAATATCGAGGGTTATCATGCTTATTAATAGAAGGGAAATCGGCTAGTGGGCCGATTTCTTTTTTATACGCGTAAATGAGACAGATTCTGGTTATTTAAAGTAACTTTTGCGCTCGGGGCGATATTTCCGTGCTCCGGTTGATATATTTGCTTTTCTGGAAGATATATTCCCGCTCCAGATGATATATTTGCTCTCCGGAAGATATATTCCCGCTCCGGATGATATATTTGCTCTCCGGAAGATATATTCCCGCTCTCGATGATATTCCCACTCTCTAGCAGATAACCACACCACTTTAGCCTGCAATTCGTCCCACTACACTAACCAAGCCTACAAACCCATCAAAAAAAGGAAGCAATCCCGAAGAATCACTTCCTTTTCAAAACCATTCTTATCATAAATTCAATTGACTTTAAAAATCTTTTCAGGCGAAAGGGCTCCTTCAATAGTCTGTACAGCCATTCAAGATTATATTTGATCCATTTATCCGGAGCACGCTTCACTTCTCCAGCCAATACGTCAAAGCTGCCGCCGACTCCTATAAAGAGACCTTTGGAAAATTGATCAATATATTTGCTGATCCATGTTTCCTGTCTTGGTGAACCGAGTGCGACAAATACCACATCCGGCTTTGTTGCAATAATCTCTTCAGTAACCGAAGAATCATCCAAAGCAAAAAAACCATGTTGTTGCCCGGCTATTTTCAAATTCGGATATCTCTTTTTAACTTCCGGCACCATTTTTTCAATTACATATTCTTTTGCACCGAGAAAATAACAGGATAACCCTTGAGCTTCAGCATGTTCCAGCAAACTGATCGTCAGTTCAAAGCCGGGGATTCTCTCTTTGAGTGGTTTATTAATCATTTTTGAAGCCATTACGACACCGGCACCATCCGGTACGACATAATCTGCCTTTTCAACAATAGCTTTATAGGCGGCTTCATCTCTTGTTCGCATGACGATTTCCGGGTTTGCTGTCACAACAAAACATTTATCCTCACTGCTAAGCCGAGGATAAATGTGATCATGCAAAAATTCGCTCTTTGTCATATTAATAAAATCAATATCCATAATAGAGACCTGATTTTTAATGTTTGATTCATTTGGCATCTTTAACAACCTCTCACGCCACCTCTAACAGTAGCGCATAAAAATCAATATATCACTTTATTGCTTCATTTTTTAGCAGAGAAGAAAGTATAAACTTTCTTCTCCTGCATAAGTGCAACTAAAGCATTCGCTCAAAGGCTTGGCGAACGCCAAGTTTTCTAATATTTATTTCTGATTTGGACAAGCAATTATAACTTCCTAAATTATACAATTCAAAAGTTGAAAAGACAATAAAGGCTACCATCTTATCCCAACGGAGACAACCTGGAAGCCTGCACTATTCTCAAGCTTCCGGATCTCCTATCTATCCCAAAAACGCAATACGAAATCATTCTTTAAATACCTCATCAACCACACGCTTCGATGCATTTCCGTCTTCCAAATAACAAAAACGATTATAAAATTCCTCATGTACTGCTGACGGGTGAAAGTCTTCCGTTTCAAGCTGCTTGATTTCACGCACAATCTCCTCTGTCGATTTCACCAAGGGACCGGGTGCTTTTGTTTCAAAATCAAAATAGAAGCCTCGAAGATTATCACGGTATTCCTCAATATCATAGACAAAAAACAGCATTGGTCTTTTTAAGTTAGCATAATCAAAGAATACAGAAGAATAATCGGTGATCAGAACATCGGAAATCAAATACAGATCTCTAATATCTTCATATGTTGAAAAATCATACACAAACCCTTTATATGCAGATATATCCAGGTTTTCCGCTACTAAATAATGCATTCTGAGTGCAATAACATGAGTGCTTCCAAATTGCTCATATAACTTTTTTAAATCCAGCTCTAAATTAAATTTATATTTACCTTTCCCATAAAATTGATTATCACGCCAAGTTGGCGCATATAATATTACTTTTTTATTTTCCGGGATATTCAGTGCTTGCTTTAACCTTTTTACAGCTTCCGGATGATTACTATTGTATAGATAGTCATTCCTCGGATAGCCCGATTCGATCATTTCCTGATTAAATTGAAAAGCCCGTCTGAATATTTTTGATGAATAGGCATTTGGTGAGATGAGATAATCCCATTTACTCGCCTCTTTGGTAAAATTCTTTTTATATTTTGTTGTGTTTGTTCCAGGCATATGAACCTCTTCCATATCTGCAGCCAAACGTTTCAATGGGGTACCATGCCATGTTTGTAGATAAATTGTATGTCTTGGTTTAGGAATCCAAAGTGGCAGCCTTGCATTGGTTACCCAATATCCTGCACGGCTCATTAATAACAGCCAACTTACGGAGAAACGACGAACGTAAGTTACATCTTTGCCATTAAAATAGTTTACATGCCTTCTGTCAACACTCCAAATTAGTTTGTAATTTGTTTTTTCATGCTTCATATACTCGTAAATAGCACGTGGATTATCACTAAACTGCTTCCCATGAAAGCTTTCAAAAATAACTAACTTTTTATCGACAGGCATGATTAAACCTAGAATTTTAAAAGCTAACTTGTACACCTTTAAAAGCTGTTTGCTTCGACGTAATGCTACCCAATTTTTCTTTGCATTGCGGATCATTTCAATCGGCAGCTTATACTCAGCAACTTTCAGGGAAAAATATTTTGATTTCTTCGTTGGTTTAGCCGTTATTTTAACCTTGTTTGAACCTGACTTCAGCTTCCTTATTAGCGGATATTGTTGTTTTAAATGATTTACTTTAATTCGTGTACTCTCAAGAACTTCCAGAGTACCTTCACGTTCTGCTTCAATCTTTAAGTAAAATTTTAAAAATTGAGCTTTGCCGAGTGACATATATGGCTTTAAATCCACTTCAGCCTGAAATCCCTTTTCTTTCATTCCATGAAACCAGACATATCCTGCATATGAATCCGGAATAACCATTGGACGCACTGGTATGTGGATTGTTTCATCATTCAAATTCGATGTGGCTATAAGTTCTATATTTTTTATAGCTTCAAAACGCAAACCACTATAATGATACATCCCTTTCATCTGAAGGAGTCCATCTTTCTTTAATGCAACCTCTTCAAGTTTTGCAAATAAAAATACTTCTCTAAAATAAAAGCTTAAATTCCCCTGCCCTGTGGTAGAAGGGTAAAATATATGGGATTCATCCAGTTCCAATTTGAGAAATTCAATGTAATCATAGTTACTTTTAATCCTGGATCGTTTCTCTTCATCATCACGCTGCCTTATAATCGACAAATCAACTATTTCAACTTCTGTTAGGAAAGCCTGGTATTCAGGAAACGAAACTTCTAAATGAAAAATAAAATACGAATCTGTTTCTTCTTTTAATATATATGGAATGATTTTATAATTATCTGTACTGCGCTGATACATTGCAAAATAGTAATTTTCCCATTCGTCCACAAAGGATTTGCTAATAGCTATATCAAGCAAATATGTATCTCCATCAAGCGTCATATCCACTATTTTTTTATTTTTCAAAGCATTCATTGCTGCACCTCTCTGTTTTCCAGTAACCTACTATTTACTAATTATTTCACATAACGTAACATTAAATGCGTTGTTTTCCAACACCAATAATAGTATTTACGTATTAGTATACAATTTTTCGTCTTGGAAATAAAAGTTAAAATCGTTTCATTTCATATTTTCGACTAAATTATTAATAATTTGTTAACTTAATGTTAACTCTGTGTAAAGTTGTGGTATTATAATGATAAGTGGAATTAACATCAAGAAGTAGATGCATTTCATTTGATATTGGAGGAGAAACACTATGAAAAAAGTAATCACATATGGAACATTTGACTTGCTCCATACTGGACATATAAATTTATTACGCCGTGCCAGAGAATACGGTGACTATTTAATTGTTGCTATATCAGCAGATGAGTTCAACGCACTTAAAGGGAAAGAAGCTTATTATACGTTTGAACAACGAAAGTTAATACTTGAAGCGATTCGTTATGTAGATGAAGTTATTCCAGAGTATACGTGGGAACAAAAGGTAGAAGATGTAGAGAAGCATAACGTTGATATCTTCGTAATGGGAGATGACTGGAATGGTAAATTTGACTTCTTAAAAGACCATTGTGACGTTGTTTATTTACCTCGAACTGTCGGGATATCAACTACGAAAATTAAAACAGATTTGACTAAAGCAAATAATGGCTAGAGAATTTGGAATTTCTCTCTACCTTTTTGCTTTCCGCATACTCTTTAATACTTTTAAACTATTTCCCCAAAAGAAGAAAACAGTTGGTGTTGCTTCATTTGGGGATAATATTTTTTATACAGTTTGCGCTTTAAAGGAGCATTCAAACGAAGAGATTATCATCTTAAAAAATAGCTCTTGCAAATATGAATTTGATCCATCAATAGGTAATATCATCCAATTTAATATAAGACATCCAATTGCTTATCTACAATCTATTTATCATCTCGCAACAGCATCTACTATTTTAGTAGATACGTATTTTGGCTTTTTAGCAGCCATAGAATTCAAAAAGGGTACAAACTGTATCCAGCTTTGGCATGCAGCCGGTGCTATTAAACAATTCGGTTTGCTTGATCCTTCGATTGAAAACAGAACCCCAAAAGCCAAGGATCGTTTTCAAAGGGTATATGATAACTTCCATTACTGCGTCGTTGGTTCCGAAGAAATGGCAATTATTTTCAAAGAAAGCTTTGGCTTAACCGATGATAGAATCATTCGTACAGGAACACCACGGACGGATATTTTGTTTGATAATGACGAAAGACAGCGAATCTATCAGGATTTAACGGAAAAATATCCGCAGATTAAAGGCAAAAAAATCATGCTTTATGCCCCGACATTTCGAGCCGAGCAATTGTCGAATGTTGAATTTGAACTGGATATTAAACAGCTATATGAGCAGTTATCTGATGAATATGTGCTGTTTGTTAAAGCACATCCGGCCGTTAATTACACGCTAAGTGATGCATATCAAGACTTTGCAATCGATGTATCCTATGTGAAAGATACAAATTCCTTATTGCTAGCTGTTGATTTATTAATTACCGATTATTCATCCATTCCATTTGAGTTTGCAGTACTTGAAAAACCGATGATTTTCTTTGCTTATGATATGGAAGAATACAAGATTAAAAGTGGTTTAATGCCGGATTATGAAAATCAAATGCCAGGACCAGTCGTATTTTCAACTGAAGCAATTATTCGTGCCATTAAACAGAAAGTTTTTGACAAAAATCAAATCCAGGCTTTTGCTACAAAATGGAATGATTATTCCGATGGTAACGCAAGTTTAAAATTGGCAAAACTATTGCTTGGAATCGAAGAAAAGGAAAAAGTTCCTGTATAAAAAGACTGTCTCAAAATGTGCAGATTGGTGACACTAAATGAGGCAGTTTTTTTCTTATTGGCTGTTATCCAAAAGGTTGGAAATGCGGTTACTCTCCCCACAGTGAATATTGGGGAGAGTGCACTGCTAGACCCATTGAAAAAATTGTTGCTTTTTCATAAATACAGTTTATAAAAGACGAAGTATGTACTAGGTTGTTTTCCGCTGCGGACCGTTGCTTTCCGCGGGCACGGCTTCAGCCTCCTCGCGGAAGACCACCGCTGTGGGGTCTTCAGACACGTGCTGTTCCCGCAGGAGTCAACGGTCCTCCGCTCCAAACAACCGCCACAAAAGTGGATAGCAAATGTTTGATTCAACCAGGATGTACAACACTTTTTTGAAGTTGAAGGCACATTACCAGCGAAGTATATTTCCGGAGCGAATCCTTGCTCTCAACCAATGTTTGCAAAAGAATTGTCACTGTTACATCTACTACTGTATGATTCAAGCCTTTTTTATATTAGTTTTAAACGCAAATCGCTAGGATTATTGTCTTTTATATCTTTAACTTGTATAATTTATTAACATGAAATTATGTATATAGATCTGAAAGGATACACTAATGAAATCTGCAATTACGGTTATTAAAGAGCAAATTGAACACTTTTACTTAATTCGGAGACTTTCGTTGTATGAATTAAAAAGTAAAAATAAAAATAATTATTTGGGTATGGCATGGGAGATTATTAATCCAGCAATACAAATCCTTATTTACTGGTTTGTGTTTGGGACACTCCGTGAGCGGAACCCAATAATGGTAGACGGAGAAGAAATACAGTTTTTCAGCTGGCTATTGGCTGCATTCTTTTTGTGGATTTTCTTTTATCAATCCACGATACAAGGATCAAAATCCATTTATTCCAGGCTAAGAATGCTATCAAAAATGAATTTTCCGATGAGTATCATACCTAGTTATGTGATATTTTCACAGTTCTATGTTCATTTATTTATGCTGGGTATATCGATGATAATTTTGCAATTTATCGGTTATTCCATTTCCATATATTATTTGCAACTCATCTATTATATCTTTGCAACATTGTGTCTGCTATTTGCTATATCACTTATTACGTCAACACTATCCACAATCATAAGAGATGTGCACATGCTACTCAATTCAACATTGCGGATGATGCTGTATTTATCAGGTGTATTATGGCCAATAACACTTTTGGCAGGTTTTCCGATCATAATGAATCTGATAAAACTGAATCCATTATATTATTTAATTGAAGGATATCGATCAGCTTTATTTGGTACAGAGTGGCATTTTATAACGCACTGGGAGTATACATTGATTTTTTGGGGCATTGTGATTGTATTATTCCTGTTTGGTTCCATGCTCCATGTTAAATTCCGAAGACATTTTATTGATTACTTGTAAAGGCTTGTGAGAATGATGGAAAAAGCGATTATCGCCAGTAATATTTCAAAAAAATATAAGCTGTACAATGGCGGCAAAGAACGTCTATTGGATCTGCTTACACCTAAAAGCTATGGGAAGGATTTTTTCGCCTTAACCGATGTTAGTTTTGAAGCGGATAAAGGGGATGTCATTGGCTTTGTAGGTATTAATGGCTCTGGAAAGTCAACATTATCCAATATAGTTGCAGGTATTGTTCCCGAAACCTCAGGGAAAGTCCAAATAAATGGACAAGCTGCCTTGATCGCAGTTGCTTCAGGATTAAAAGGCGATTTAACCGGGCGTGATAATATTGAATTAAAACTGTTGATGCTCGGATTTAATAAAGAAGAAATTAAAGAACTGGAGCCTCGTATCATTGAGTTTTCCGAACTTGAAAATTTTATTGATCAGCCGGTAAAGTCCTATTCCAGTGGGATGAAATCAAGATTAGGTTTTGCTATCTCGGTCAATGTAGACCCTGATATTTTAATTATTGATGAAGCATTATCTGTTGGAGACAAGGCATTTGCCGGAAAAAGCTTTGATAAGATGATGGAATTCAAGGATAAAGGAAAGACCATGATTTTTGTAAGTCATTCCATTGGACAAATGAAAAAATTCTGTGGAAAAATTTTATGGCTTGAGTTTGGCAGGGTAAAAGAATTCGGATCGGTTGACGAAGTAATACCACACTATGAAGCCTTTTTAGCGATGTGGGAAAAGCTGTCCAAAAAAGAACGTGAGCAATATAAAAATAATATATTGGCTGGTGGGACTGGCAGCGACTTTTTGAATAAGCCGAATAAAAAAGAATCAAGCGACAGTAGCGAACAGCAAGAGCAATTAACAAGCCTGCTCGGTCATTTAAAAGCAGGTAAATCTTATATCTATTCATCACCCGTAGACCAGGAGTCCGGAAAGCCTTCCGAGTCATTTAAACATAATGTCTACTATATAAAAAGACAAATTACGTATCGTGAGGAAACATTTTATTTGCTTAGTGAAAGTCCCAGCGCAGAGAAGGATGTCATTGGTTGGATGAAATCCACTGACTTATCCATTCACCAAAATGTAGAAATTGATGAAGACCCTAAATCTTTATATCTCAACGGAGAAGGATCAGGTTTTTCCCGTCCCTGGGGTGGAAAAAACAACATTGTTTATGGTGACCTGAAGCCATATAAAAACAAGGAGTTTCCTGTGAACAAAACTGAAAAAGTCGGCAGAAATATCTGGTATAGAGGAAAATTAAATGATAAAGAGATGTGGATTAATAGCAAGTACGTAACACAAAGGGAAAATAAATAGCAGAAATAAAAATTTTCAGCTACATTAATCAGGGAAGGCTGCAATTCAAAGGATATCGTTCTTGAGTTGCAGCACTTTTTTTAAGTTATAGGAAAGTATAAAAATTTTGGCTTTATTAAGTTAACGACAAGGTAAGCCACGTCCAGCTCCAGCGCCCAGCGACTAGTGGACTTCCTTCACCTCCGTACGATAAGTCAACATCGGTTCGCTTTTAGCTCACCGTGTTTCCTTTATCTCCTACGGCTCAGTCCAGTCCATACGTCGCTTAACGGGCGCTTGCACTTTTGTTCAATGTGAATCCTTTTCCTTTTTCAAACGTCTATATATATTACAGGAGAAATAATTTCTTACAAAACTGTAATCAAATAGTAGTTTACGGATACACGTATTCATAGTAAAATGAAGATTGGTTTGTAATAGCATGACGAAAGCACGTGAATTATGTAGCATAGCGTAAAATAATGTCAAACGTAAAACAAACAGTCAATTAACTAAACATGAACGCATAGTATCGTACGAAGAAAGCTTATGAATTGAACCAATGATACAAAAGGGGAATTACGATGTCTGACAAACAGAAGACAACACAAACACGGATGGTACGCAGAAAGAAAAAGCGTAAATTAAGGAAGAGAGCTTACTTTTTATTGGTATTTTTCCTGATTGCATTCCTATCTGTAATATCATATGCAACATACCTATATATCAAAGCTGACTCTGTATTCTCTGATTCCTATAAAGATGATGGCAGAGAAAAGTCGGAATTAAGAGAACAAGCCGTTGATCCAGCTGAAGATCATGTATCCGTCCTAATTATTGGTGTCGATGAAAGTGAAAAGCGTGACAATGAAGGTTCCGCGCGTTCTGACACACTGATGCTAGCTACAATGAATGTTGAAGACAAAAGTGTGAATTTAGTAAGTATCCCACGAGACTCGCTCGTTTATATTCCAGAAGTAGGTTATGAAACAAAAATCAACCATGCCCATGCATATGGCGGTCCGAAAGCTTCGGTTGAAACTGTAGAAAACTTATTGGATATACCTGTCGACTATTATGTGAAAGTCAATTTCGATGCATTTATCGATGTGGTCGATGCAGTAAATGGGATTACCGTTGATGTACCGTATGAATTAAGTGAACAGGATTCCAGTGATACAAAAGGTGCAATCCACTTGCTTCCAGGCGAACAGGAGCTAAATGGCGAAGAAGCCCTTGCACTGGCGAGAACGAGGAAGTTCGATAATGATATTGAACGTGGAAAAAGACAGCAGGATATCATCAAAGCTGTTCTAAAAAAATCAATTTCATTAGGCTCTGTTTTAAAATATGACAATATCATTGAAGCTGTCGGTGACAATATGACAACGAATATGACATTTGATGAAATGAAGAGCTTTATATCCTATGGAACCAAAGGTAACCTCGAGATTAATACACTTACACTCGAAGGACATGATTACCAGCCTGAAGGAACATATTACTGGCAGCTGGATGAAGCTTCACTTGCTGAGACGAAGCAAACTTTGAAGGAGCATTTAGAGTATAAAGGTTCAGTGAGAAGTGAATAAGCAAAAGCCCTTTACCATTATGAGGTAAAGGGCTTTATTACGATTATTCAACAACAAAAAGGGAATTTCTTTTAGAAATTCCCTTTTTGTATAATACTTAACTTCACTGTCAGCAGATTATCTTAGTAATTTAGCAAGTTCATCAATTACTTGATCACTCACTGCAACTGTTCCACCGATTACAGTTAAAAAGTCAAGATCCTTTTCAGAAATAAACTCTGAAACATCCTCAGAAACATTGTTTCCTACAAGTAAGATTCCTGTTTCTGTTTTTGCGGCTAATGCTGCACTGGATAATGCGTCAGCATAATTTGTACCAGTAGCTATATAATACTCATTCGTATCAACATTAAAGTAATCAGCCACTGCCACTGCTGTTGCATATCTATCTGAACCTTTTATTCGCAATGCATTTGGTACACTATTAAACACTTCATCCGAAATAGCTACCGTTCCACCAATAACTAATGTTTTGGATACATCTAAATCATATAATGCTTGCTTAGTTGCACCTGGAACACTTTCATCATCAGTTAATAAAATTGGTAGTCCTTCTGCTGCAGCATATGAAGCAACAGATAATGCATCAGGGAAGTTCATCCCATTAACAAGAACAACTTCGTTACTTGATCCGTTTTCTACCACTTCATTTGCAATATCTACTGCTGTTTCATACCGTGTTTTACCAGATATACGCTCAACTGCCAGTCCTTGGTTTTTGAGTTCTGCTTCTACATTTTCATTTATAGCAGCTGTTCCACCAAGGATGTATACTGTTTCCGCATCTAAGCGATCAATTTCAGCCTTAGTAGCTTCTGATAATTGTTCTGATTTTGTAAGCAATAGCGGAGAATCATACTTCTTAGCTAAAGGAATGCCGGCTAAAGCATCCGCATAGTTATCCCCACGTGCCAATACAACAACATCAGATGTTTCCCATCCTTCTTGACTTATTTCTACGGCAGTTGCATAGCGGTCATCACCTTTTAATCTTGGAATACGATCTTCGTTTGCAGATGAAGCCCGATATACATTAACTTCCTTAGTTGTCTTATTTCCTGCCAGATCAGTTAATTCTAAATTAATCACATTGTTTCCTGGTTCAAGTGATACACTAGTGGATACTTCATCACTGAAAGGTACCATTTCATATCCAGGCATTTCATTGTAATATACTTCACTGCCATCAACTAGTAATCTTAACTCTTCAGCATTATCTGCTAGTTGTGCAGTAAGGCTAACTGACGTAATTTCATGGTTTACATACGCTGGTACGTCCACTTCTAATTGAGGAGAAGTTGTATCAACAAAAATAGTACGACTGTTTGATTGTGCTGCTACATTTCCATTAATATCAGTTGCTGTAATTCTAATCGGGTTTGCACCATCTTCAAATTCTACTTCTGCTTCAAAGATGTATGTTCCCCCACCTATATTTGTCACCACAGCTTCTTGGCCCTCAACTGTAACCTCTACGATCTCTGTATCGTCCGTCACAGTTCCTAAAACATATACTTCGCTTTCAGAAACAATACTAAAGGTTTCTGGTGTAAATACACTAATAATCGGTGCTTCCTCATCGCCAACTACATGATTGGCAGTATTCCCTGCATTATCAACTGCTTTTACAGTTACTTCACCTTTTTCAGAAAACTCATTACCTAAATCATATTTTGTTACAGCTTCTTCACTTGGTTCTACCAGTCCTAATGGGTCCCCATTTAGTAAGACCTCGTAATAAGATAAACCTGAAGTTTCATCTGAACCAGTGATTGTTAATTCTGTTCCGTCTATACCAGCAACTACTACCGGAGCAACTGTATCGACCTTAACAGGAATTTCAAGTGTTTGAGCTTCTTTGTCCGGATAGTCAATTGTTGTTGCAACTTCAAAGTAATATTGACCGTCAGCAACAACTTCATTTTTCACTGTGCCATCCCAACCATTAGCGGGATTTATATAATACATTGCGCCTAAACCACCATCAAAGTAATTTTTTCTAACATTATTCTCTGATTTAATCGTACGTACCAGATTCTTGTCTTCATCGAGTACATTGTATTCTACTAATTTCGCATTACGCAAAAATGATAAAAGTGGAATAATCTCATCATTTTCACCATCACCATTTGGTGAAATAGCGATATCAGAAGTATTATTTGTATCTGTAAATGGATCGTAGCCTAAGTAGTAATAGCTTCCATCTCCACCATCAGATAATACTCCCGCCTGCTCATAGAATGAATCATTTCCATCATATGCTAATTCGTCTAGTACTGGTGCTTCGTTCCAGTCACCATTGAAACCAACATATGGAACAGAAAGCTCCGGCAGTGCTTCATTTGATAGTGTAACGAAACCTTCTACAAAATAACCATTAGGGAAGATTTCTTCTGGTGATGTAAAACCAGATCCATCCTCATTTAGTACTTTTGCTTCTGTTAAATCAATTTCAACATCAATTGTTGCTGAACCGTTTGCTGGAACTTCAACAGCTGTTTCTCCATCATTTAGTGTTACAACAGCGTCAATTAGTTCTTGTGCTTCAAGTTCATCAAGAGCACCAGTTAATTGCGCATTCCCAATTAAACCGTAAAAAGCAAAATCAGTTTGTATGTTTGCATCGACATCATATGTTACTGCTTCATCGCTGTAGTTTGTTGCTTCAAGTGTAAAGCTAATTTGATCATTTACTTCTTTTAGAGCTACTTTAGCTTCGCCAGTATTTGTTTCTGTCACTACTACAGGCGTGCTTATTGCTCCATGTAGTTGCATAATTCCAGCACCCTGACGACGAGGAGAATATGGATTTTCCTGCTCTAACGCTGACTGAGCTGCCCCTTTATCTACAACTGGTGCAGAAGTATTCAATAAAATATTCTTAGCCATTTCAACACGGTCTTTACCATTTAAATCAAACGCTTCATCAACACGCTGCAGTACTAGTGCAGAACCACCTGATACATGTGGAGCAGCCATTGATGTACCACTCATTGTTCCATATTGATCATCTTGAAGTGTCGATAAAATATTTCCACCTGGAGCTGTAATCTCAGGTTTGAAATCAAGGTTTGGAGTTAAACCCCATGAACTGAAAGCTGACATTGTATCTGCAAGTGGATTCGCAGTTGTAACATTGTCACCATTGAATGAAAGGGATACTGTTTCACCTGCATCCAACTTTTCTTTTAATAAGTCACCATCTGATTTCAACATAAATAACTGTGGTATATCGATAGCCGGATCAGATGCCATGTTTACCCAACCGTCTGAATGGTTATAAACTATAACACCCTCTGCATTTGCCTCCATTGCATTGAACGCAGTATCAGTAAATGAATTACCTCTAACTGCAAAAGCAAATTTCCCTGTCAGATCTTTCCCTGCAAAACCTTCCGCATCACCAATACCTACAAATTCAATCTCATAGGCACCAGCTTCAATATCATTTGGATGAACTTCACTTGCCGACATAAAAGGCGCCAGTCCTTCTTCGTCACCAAAGTTATATGTCACTGCATCCATATCCATGAAGCTATTTTCTAAAGATGCAACCTGAAGGGAGTCATATGAAATCCCCGGGGCACCTACAACACCAATATCAGGGTTTGATGCATATGGATTAAAGAATCCATTCCCGAAATGTGCAGAGTTACCGGCAGAAATGGACATTAATACACCATTTTCTACTGCTCTCTCAACTGCCTGCTGTTCAGGGTCTTCTTCATTAACAAATGCTGCCGTAGAACCTAAACTCATGTTTAGCACATCAGCACCCAGAATGATCGCATCATCAATTGCCTTGATATAAATATCACCCCATGTAGAAGCCATTTCCGGATCATTACCAAATACTTTTAGTGCTAAAAGTTGTGCTTCTGGAGCTACCCCTTTAATCCCGCCATTTTCTTCATCACCATTTGCACCCACTGTACCTGCAACGTGCATACCATGATATGAAGCATCTGGTCCAAGATCAAGGATTTCCTGGGTCTCATCCATATAGTTATAGCCATAAGGAACTTTCGCTGTATGGAATTGCCCTGGAAGGTCATTTTCAAGTATAGCTGCTTCAATTCCTTCCTCTGATAATGAAGCTTCCTCTTCATTTGTTAAAACCATGTCCTGGTGACTTGGGTCAATACCAGTATCAATGATACCAACGATCATTCCCTCACCATTTAAACCATAATCATCCCATACTCTTTGAGCCTCAACTATTTCTTTACTGTATTTCATATCGGGCTCTGCTTCCGGACGTTCATACTCGTTCGTTACCGTTACTTTTGTAACACCGGATAACTTTTCGATATTTTTGATTTCTCCAAATTCAACAATTCCACTAAACCCATTGAATACAGTAGTAAAGTTTTCTTTAAAATCCATGTTTACTTTACTGCTGTTAAGTTGTTCTTTCACTTGTTGTTGGGAATTTAAAACATTTTTTTGTAATTCTGTCTGTTTAGACTCTTCTAATTCACTGAATTTCTTTCCTTGCTTTGTTGCGTATGTAATCGCAGGTTCACCATCAACCTCAACAATTACCCTTACCTTATCAGTTGCTTTATATGTTGCTTCTTTCACATCTTCTTTACTAATTTTGTTGTTTTTTGTTACTTCTTTCGTAATGTTAGCTGGTCCATCTAGATTAGGAGCAGCAAATACCATCCCGAAATTTGAGAACACTAACAGAAATGCTGCTAGTAAGACAAAAGCTTTTTTAATCCTCAATCCATATTCCTCCCTTTTTCTATTGATTCCTCTAACTAGTAATCTAGTAGAGGAAAAATGTAAAATCATTCCCTCCTTTTTTTCAATATTTTACAAAATTATTACAATTATATTATATTGGTAAAAAAAGTAATAGTCAATCAATTATAGGAATTTTTACTCATCTATTTTAAATGAAATAGTTTTTTCTGATTTACTCATGTCACGAGCTGTTAAGAAGACTCGTAAAGTATATTCGCCAGCATTTAAAGACGAAAGGGAAATATCATAACTTAGCTCTTCACCCGGTGCCAGTTTAATATCTTTCAATACTTGCATAAATGCCTTTCCATCAGAATATCGTTTAATTACTCCTTCTTCTTTACTACTTAATTCATATTCATATCTTTGACTTGTATTAAATGATAATTCTACTTCGTCTGCCCCTTCATTTTTTACGATATAATTAAATTCCTTACTCGAATTGCCTGAATTAACTTCTTCTAAAGAAAACGTTAGATCTTTCTCCTCCACATTATCATCCTCCTCTTTCGGCTCTTCATTTACTTCTTCACTTTCTTCATTTGTCTCATTATTTCGTTCCTGATCATTTTCACTCTCTTGATTTGACAAAAAAAGGAGAGTTCCTAAACCTGCAATTAATAAGATTACAATGATTAGTCCGAGCTTTTTCATGATCTTCACCTCATTAAACATTTTTTATATCTTCAAATTATTCCCCTTTCTTATAAATACTATAAATTAAAAAAATTGATAATACAAAGAACTCAACTTTGCTAAAAGCTGAGTTCTACAGTCTTAATTTACTATTTAATTATTTTTTCTAACATATCTGCCACATTATTACTTACAGCACCCTCTCCACCGAAAATAGTTATTCGATTTGCGTCATTTTCTGTCATAAATTCTGATACTCCTTTAGGAACCTCATCACTTACGAGTAAAATAGCACTATCATTCTTAGCCGCAAGTACTGCGCCTGTTAATGCATCGGCATACAGTTTTCCTGTTGCTACATACATATGCTTATTTTCCACACCAAAGTGTTTCGCAACTTCCACATTGGTTTCATAGCGGTCTGCTCCTCTTAATCTATCAGCATCCGGTAGCTGTTCTAAGATTTCATCGGATACTACCATCGTTCCACCAACGACAATTGTTTTACCGGCATTAAGATCACTGATTGCTGCTTCCGTTACTTGTGGTAATGACTCTGATTTAGTTAATAGAATTGGCAGGCCTTCTTTCGCTGCATGTGACGCTACAGATAAAGCGTCAGGGAAGTCCATTCCATTTACTACGACTACTTCTTCTGCCCCATCCGGCGATACCTCTGAAGCAATCAATGCTGCCGTTTCAAATCTGGTTCCCCCGGCAATACGTCGTACATCCAGGTCTGCCTCCTCAAGCTCTTCTACAACATTTTCACTTATTGCCCCGGTTCCACCTAAGATAATTACTTCACCTGCACCTAAACGCTCAATCTCTTCTAAGGTGTTGTCCCTAAGGTCATCATTAGGTGTGAGCAGGATCGGCGCATCCAGTTTATGTGCTAATGGCACACCTGCAAGTGCATCGGCAAATTCCAAACCACGTGACAGGATAACTGTATCAGAAGTCTCCCATCCTTCCTGACTGATTTCAATTGCCGTATCATACCTCATTTCACCTGAAATACGATCCAATTGCTCTGAAGATATAAATAGTTTTCCCGGTGCTTCTTCTGTAACTCTATTGCCGGTACTATCTGTAAGTTCCACTTCAATGGTTACATTTTGCAGGTCTACATTTGTCGGTACTGTCCATGTACCTTTATAAACCCCGGTTTGCACTTCTTCCATATTGTTGGAAGTAGATTGTGTAGAACTCTGATTCGGGAATTTTACGATAAAGTTTGCTTCTCCTCCAATGACATTACTTTGGAAAGATATATCTACTTCGTCACCTACTCGTACATATTGATCTGTCAATGGTTGTAAATTTTCAATAACAGGTTTCTCTGCAATAAATGTTACAATAACCGGATCTGAGCTGCCTGTAACTTTTCCATCTAATGTTGATAAGGCTGTTATCTCATTTTTACCTTCTGTCAATTCCATTGTAATTGCAAATTTGCCATCATCACCAACTTCGGCTGCACCTACTTTTTCACTGTTATTCATCAACTCAATCGTTGTTGTAGGTGATGCAGTACCTTCAACAGTAATAGTACTGTCATTCGTTATTTCATCATGCTTTGGTGATGTAATAGCCGGTTCATTTACCTCATAATCAACTAGTGCTCGAATCATTTTGTTTCCAGTAAGAAAATTAGATTCAAGCTGGTACCAATAACCGTGGTACATTTCCCAGCTGCGTTCTGTAAAAGGCCCATTTTTATCCTGTTCCAGCCTTGGTGTATTTTGCCTATCCTCTGTTTGGATATAAACAATATAAAAATCATCATTAACGAATATCCCCTCATCACCCAAATCAACTGTTGTCCATTCGTCATTTTTTATTGCAGTCGCGTCGATCGGCCCGGCAAGTTTATTTCCCGGGGCTCCGTCAAGTCCTGTAGCGTCATATACTGCAACTTGGAATTTATCACCACCACGTTCTGAAAATAAGAATTTGCCCCCAGTCACTTTAGCTATTTCTTCACCTTCAGCTAGTGACATTTTTACTCCCCAGCCGCTACCTGCTTCAAGGAACCAACTCCCACCTTCACCAGTCCCATCATCATAGCCAATTTCACCGCCGGGATAACTGTAAAAAGGTTCTAGTTCCACATCTATATCTGAAGTAGCTTCATCAATTTTAATTGGAATATCTGCAGTGTAATAACCATGTGCAGTTACTTTTAATTTATATGTTCCTTCATAGGCAGATAACTCATAATGACCATTTTGATCGGTTGTGACAGGTGTAATATTGGCGTCTTCCACGAGTAATAATGCAGCTCCTTCAATAGCTTCACCCGATTCATTTGTAACCGTCCCACTGATTGTTCTTTGTGGGATTTCTTTCAACGGGAAATCAGCTTGAACTGTTTCGTGTTCTTCAATATTCACTAATCGCTGCACCGCTTGATACCCATAAGCTTCTGCTTGCACGGTGTATTCCCCCGCTGCATAATTTATTGAGTAGGATCCATCTGAAGGATCTGTGTTTACTGACCTTCCACGATCCAGTATACTTATACTTGCACTTAATGGGATTTCAGATTCTTTTACTTCCTGTACTACTTTACCTTCTATTGTTCCAACACCTTCATCTACAGCTGCTACTGCGTTCAATGCATCAACTAATCCATAGCCATAGCCATTATTCGGACTCTCTGGATATTCATCATCTGTTAATGGTTTCGTTGTTGATAATAAAATATCTTCCAGTTCATCAACAGATAATTCTGTGTTAATAGAATGTACTAATGCTGCCACACCCGAAACCGCTGGTCCTGCCATTGATGTTCCACTATTCTCAGCATATCCATTTCCTGGTATGGATGAGCGAATAACTTGACCTGGTGCTGTCACATCTGGTTTTACTTCACCATACGGCGAAGGTCCACGTAAAGAAAATCTTGCAACTTGATCAACAATATCTGTCGCACCAACTGCAAATGATTCTGGATAATTTGCTGGTGAGACAATCGATTCAGGTCCACCCGGGTTTCCATTTCCTATATTCCCTGCAGAGAACACCGGTAAGACATCAGCATTTCTCCATGCTATTACGACATCCCGGTACCATTCATCAAGTCCAGGTCCACCACCCCAGGAATTGTTAACTACATCTGGCGCCAAATCTATACGGGTATTACCTTCTTCATCTGTTGGGGCTAAAATCCATTCTGCAGCTTCCAGCAGGTCTACATCAGTTCCACCGTCTTCAGTGAAAGCTTTAACAGCAATCCACTTGGCACCAGGTGCTACACCAATCTTATTTGGCCCGTCGGTTTCACTCCCAAGCATTGTTCCAACTGTATGTGTTCCATGTCCCTGGTCATCATATGGCTCAACCTCACCTGCTGTAGCATCGTACCAATTAAAATCATGGTCAACATCGCCGGTCGTTTTATCATAGCCACGATACTTTTCCTTTAATGCGGGATGATCCCATTGGACACCCGTATCAATACTAGCTACGACTGTACCGGTACCATCAATCCCCATATCCCAAACCTGAGGTGCCTTGACCCGCTCAATGTTCCATTCCGCATTAGCAGAATCTGCTGCCGGTTTTTGTGGCATATCTTTTTTTACTGAAGTATATAATTTGCTTGTTTCATTTGGCAGAATTTTTTCCACCTCATCAAATGCCGTAATACTTTTGGCAACCTCTTTCGTTGCCGTAACTGCTATTCCATTAACAATAAAATAGGATTTAATAGCTTCTGCATTGCCTTTATCCACTTCTTCTTCAAGATACTCCAATACATTCTGCTGTGCTTTATTAGCTGTTGCTTTTAATTCAGATACTACAGCAGAACGTTGAACAAACTCTGCTTTTTGGGCAGTTAGTTCCGCTTTTTTCGCATCTTCTCTTACATCTTTTACTACTTTTTGGGTATCTGCTTTTTCTTTAAATTTAATTAAGAACGTTATCTTTTCTTCATCATTAAATTGATCTTGTAATCGTTCACTCAATTTACTTTCTGTTTCGTTATTCAATTCATTTAAGACACGACCCGATACATCATTTGCGTTAACAAGTCCAGGTGCTACTAATGAAAATAGCAATAGCATTGATGTTACTATACTAAAAAACCTTACCTGATAAATTTTCCTTTTCCCCAATTTACGTTCCTCCCCATATTTATGTTTACTATTCTTGTATTAATGCTTGATTAGCTGTTTATAATTAATCACACCCTTTTTCATTAATATTCATCCAGGTTTTACTTCAAGTAACCTTTAATATGAATATTTTAGTATTGAATACAACTATAATAGAAAATTCACTAAAATAGTATGATACTTAACCAAATATAGCCGTAAATGTCAGAATTGATAGATTTGTATCATTTTTATAATTTTTTTACATAGGCATAATTATCTACTTTGCTATTTACTTAGATTCCACCTAACTACCAATATAGTAATTAAATGTAAAAACAAATAGAACCCACCTCCTAAAAGAAGATGAGTTCTATTTGAAATGCTATTATTTTATTACTGGATTAGCTCATTCAGTGCATCTAAAGCTTCTTCACTAACTGCATTAGTACCTCCGAATATAGTTAATCGATTTACTTCTTGTTCAGTAATATAGCTGGAAACTACTTCAGGAATCTCTCCATTTTCGCCTGCTAATTTACTTACTAATAAAATAGAACTATTATTCTTTGCAGCTAATACAGCTCCAGTTAATGCATCAGCATATGCTGTACCTGTTGCTATATACATATGATTGTTATCTGCTCCAAAGTGTTTCACTACTTCAACATTCGTTTCGTAACGATTTTCACCGTTTAGTCGGCTAGCCTCTGGAAGCTGATCTTTTACAGCATTTGAAACTACTGACTTACCACCAATTACTAGTGTTTGAGAAGCACCAAGATTATTAATCGCTTCCTCAGTTACTTCTGGTAGTTCATCTGCAAATGTTAGTAAGATTGGTAAACCATCTTTAGCAGCAAGAGATGCAACAGATAGTGCATCAGGGAAGTCCATTCCATTTGCTACGACTACCTTTTCTGCCCCATCAGGTGCAACTATATTAGCAATTGCAGCAGCTGTTTCAAATCTTGTGTCACCTTCATAACGTGTTACATCAAAACCTTCACTTACCAGGTGTGATCCAATTGATTCATCAATTGCACCTGTTCCACCTAAAATAATTATATCCTTAGTACCCAGGCGTTCGATTTCCGCTAATGTTTCTTCCAATAATTTATCACTAGGTGTTAATAATATTGGAGCATCTAGTTTATGTGCTAAAGGCACACCTGCTAGTGCATCAGCAAAGTTATCTCCACGTGCCAGAATAACTGTATCGGCAGAATCCCAACCTTCCTGGCTTATTTCTATTGCTGTATCGTATCTCGACTCACCTGAAATACGGTCTATTTTTTCTGTAGTGATATAAAGTTTCCCTTCAGCTTCCTGTACAGTTGTATTGCCTGCATCATCTGTTAATTCAACTTCAATCACTCCACCTTGAAGAGCTAGGTCGGGAACAGTCCAAGTTCCTTGATAAATTCCCGGTTCTACTTCTTCCATTGGATTTGAAGCAGAGGATTGAGGTACAGCCTGTCCTGGAAGTTGTACTGTAAAGTTTGCTTCTCCTCCTACTTTTTCACTATGGAAGGAAATTTCTACCTCATCACCTGGTAATACATTTTGATCAGTTGATGGTTGTAGATTTTCCATTACAGGTGTAGTTTGATCCACTACAATTGTAACGGATTCTGCTTGTTCATTACCTGCAACATCAACTGCAACTACATTAATTTCATTCTCACCATTTTCAACGATAATTCGTTTAGAAAATTTTTCATCCGTTACAGTTGCTTCCTCACCATTTACTGTTACTGATGAAAGGTTAGCATCTGTCACAGTTCCTTCAACTGTTACAGTCTCGCTATTTGTTACTTCTCCATCCTGAGGAGAATCAATCGTTAAACCAGGTGCTTCTGTATCCAATGTTACCGAAATCGGTGCGGATTCATTAACAGAAGTACCATCAATTAATGTTACTGCGGTTAATACGTTTTCTCCTTCTGTTAACTCTGTTTCGAATGTAAATTGGCCATTATCACTAATGTCAACAGAATCTACTGCTTCACCATTATTTATTAATTCAATTGTTGTACTTGGTGATGCTGTACCTTCCACTGTTAGCATTGCTTCATTTGTAATAAGGTCTTTTGCTGGAGAAGTAATAACAGCATCGCTTACTCCATACGCTACTCGAGCACGTATCATATAGTTTCCTTCTTCAGAAGGAGCTGGTTCAAATGATCCAGAAACATACTGATAACTTCTCTCAGCATTTGGACCATTTTCATCTGTTGCCAAACCTGGTACGTTTGGATTTGCACCTGTTTGGATATATACCATGTAAAAATCGCCTTCAACTTGAATAGCGTGTTCCCTCAGGTCAACAACTGTCCATTCATTTATACTTCTTGTCGCTTCTGCATCAACAGGGCCTGCTATTTTTTCTCCTGGAGTTCCATTAGGACCTGTAGCATCCCATACTTCTACAGCAAATTCAGTACCACCTGGAACTGGCCAATCGGTACCATGGAATTGGAATACACCATCTGTTACGATTCCGGAATCTTCCCCCTCTGGTAAGGACATTTTAACTGCCCATCCATTGCCTGCATCATAGAAAGCACGTGCATTTTCAGCAGTTCCGTCATCATAGCCGATCTCTCCGCCCGGAACTGTGTAGAATGGCTCCAGTGCAACATCAACAGTAGCATCCGAACCATCAAGGTTAACCTCAACCTCTGCAGCATGATAACCACTTGCTAATACTTTTAATGTGTACGTACCTTCGTACGCTGTTAGAGAATAGTTACCTTCCCCATCTGTTTCGACAGGTGTAATGTTCGCATCTTCCACAAGAAGCACTGTTGCTCCTTCAATAGTTTCATCTGTTGCTTCGTCAGTAATTGTACCACTTACTGTATACTGATCGATTTCTTCCAAAGTGAAATTTGCTTCTGCAGTTCCATCTTCTTCAATGGATACAGATTGCTCTTGAGATTCAAACCCATAAGCCTCCGCTTGAACAGTAAATTCTCCAGCAGCATGAAGCAATGAATAGCTTCCATCTGCAGGATCTGTATTTACAGAGCGTCCACTTTCAAGTACACTAACCTGTGCACCTAAAGGAAGTGCATTAGGTTTATAGTTGTTTTCTTCTACTGCTTCATGTTCAAAAGTAGGTGCTTCTAAATCGTCACCTTCTTTTGTAACCTGACCTTCTAAAGTTCCAAGTCCTCTAATAAGAGTTGAAACTGCATCATATGCATTAACTAATCCATAGCCATATCCCATATTTGGAGATTCAGGATATTCTCCATCTGTTAATGGCGTTGCAGTGTTCACAATAATTTCCTCTAATTCATCAACAGTTAAACTAGCATCTGCTTCGATCAAAAGTGCCACAACTGCGGATACAGCTGGCCCCGCCATTGAAGTTCCATTCCAACCTCCTTCATATCCACTCCCTGGTACAGATGAACGAATGTTCACACCAGGAGCTGAAATATCCGGTTTAATGTCACCTTCATATGGAGAAGGTCCTCTTAATGAAAAACCTGCTACAGTATCATTTATATCAGTTGCGCCTGTGGCAAATGATTCAGGATAATTTGCAGGTGTTGCAATTGAACCAGGCCCACCTGGATTAAATAAAGTCGTATTACCTGCTGAAAATTCAGGGAAAATATCAGCAGCTCTCCAGTTTTGAACAACTTCACGATACCATTCATCAAGACCTGGTCCGCCCCCCCAAGAGTTGTTAACAACATCTGGAGCCTTAGTTGCATCCCCACCTGGAGCTATGATCCAATCGGCAGCTTCTAATAAATCAACATCAGTTCCACCATCTGCAGTAAACGCCTTGACGGCAATCCACTGAGCACCAGGAGCTACCCCAATTTGGTTTGACCCATCTGGTTCACTTCCTACCATTGTTCCCGTTACATGTGTTCCATGTCCTTGGTCATCATATGGCGTGGATTCACCAGCAGTTGCATCATACCAGCTATACGTATGTTTTACTTCACCTGCATTGTATCCACGATATTTCTCCTGCAGTGCTGGATGATCCCATTGAACTCCACTATCAATACTTGCTACAACAGTACCTGTTCCATCAAATCCCATATCCCAAACTGCTGGAGCACCAACACGATCGACATTCCATTCTACATTTGCAATGTCTGATTTAGGTGTATCAGCATCTTTAGAAACAGTTGTGTATAATTCACGGGTTTCATTTTTCAATAGTTTTTCTACTTCCGGAAATGATGCAACTTTTTCAGCTACTTCTTTTGTAGCAGTTACAGCCATTCCATTGACAATAAAGTAAGAGTTAAACGCATCCACATTACCGGTTTCAGCTTCTTGCTCGAGAAACTCGATTACACTTTGCTGTGAAGATATGGAAGTTGATTTCAATTTAGCAATGACTGCAGAACGCTGTAAGTGCTCTGTCTTAAGCGCAGATAAGTTCGTATTTTCTGCGGTTGCCCTCGCTTCTTCAGCAACTTTTGCAGCATCAGCCTTTTCATTAAATTTAACTAAGAAAGTTACCTTTTCCTTGTCTTGAAAATCATTCAATAAGCGGTCACTTACTTTAGCTTGTACTGTGTTTTGCGAACTTTTTGCTGATATACTTACATCACCAGTTGATTGCGCACTGGCAAGTCCCGGTGCGACTAATGAAAACGTCATAAGTAATGATGATGCGATACTAAAAGCACGTATTCGCTGCTGTTTCTTTTTCTTCAATTAACATTCCTCCTATTTTTTTTAAAAATATATAAATTAATGCGCTGTCTTAAATTTTTTAGAAAAAAAGACAACAATAAACACATTTCACCTCCTTAACTGTATATTCTGCAGTTTCTTCGGTGTAAGTGTTTATCTTAAAACAATGTTGTATGTAAATTAAAATTTATATGAAATTCTTTTCATGAGTACAAAGATTGATAGATTGATTATATTGAACTACCACGAGATTTTTATATAGCACTTAAAGCATAGGTCATTTTTAGTATAATTATTATACATTTATTTGTCAACTAATTCAGATAATTGTCTTTACATGTATTAAAAATAGAACCCAACCTCATATTGAAGCTGAATTCCAATCAAATTTTATTCGTTTATTTATTTACTTATGAACATCTCCAAAATTAAAATTCTCACCTCGAATTTGGGTGCTATTATAAATTACTGCAATCATGTCGAAATTATTTTCTTCTATAAACTCCACCACCGTCCTATCTTTATTGTGCCTTGGGTCATAAATTGTCGTTTTATAAAAGCCTTCAGCTAAATGATAGATAATCGGGTTTGTATAGGAATCCTTAATTATTAGTAGTTTATTATTTTCATCTTTCTTCTTTGGATTTGTAATATTTATTTCTCTTAAATCCCGAGTAAACAGATCATTATATGCAATCAAATCACTTTTGGTATCCTTAAATGCACTTCCGTATAGTTCATACGGTTCAATCCGTTTACCTTCTATTATAACTTCATATTTTTGGAATGAGTCAGACAACAATGTGCACAAATTCTCACCACTCGTGTCGATGAGTCTGTATAATTGTTTGTTATAGCTTCCATCAAAAAGATTTGATGGAAAACATCTTCTTTCATAATGATCTTTATTTACTTCCCTTGATATAAATGTATCAGAATGATTTGAAAATGTATCCACAATTGTTTTATACACCTGAAAAGCACCATTCATATTCCAATGGTGATCTGTTTTAAAATACATCTTTTTAAGATCTTCATTAGAAAATTCATCTAAAAATAATTTCGTGAAATCAACCTTGATTACACTTTCACTACCTATTTGGCTCATTAAATAATCTGTTTTTTCTTTATAGTTACCTGCTGTAATATAATCAGGATATAAAAATGGCAGTACACTAACTTTATGAGGAACGGAAAAATAATAAAATTCTATATCTTTGTCTGCTAAATAATCACCAAAATTTTTTATATTTTCGGCAGCAATATCTATATCTTTTTTAGGGAAATTAGATTGAGGTTTAGGCATAATCCAATTCTCCTCTGTTATATAGTAATCTTGAATATAGGTTTTATCCATTAACATTTGGTAGTTAACATAAGTTTTCAACCATTTATCTCTACCAGGAAATTGGTCCGTAATATACGCTTCAAAACCCAACATGTATTCTCCAGAAGTGAAGTCACTTAAAGTTAATTCCGGCTTCTGTGCGAGATTTCTATTTTCAATGTCTGAAACCTCTTTATCCGGCATGATCAACAAATAGATACCTATAGAAAATATAAATAATATAAATAACACAGATAATAGGACGTCCCCAAATTTATTCATATAAAACAGCTCCAATTAAAATCGAAAATAAATAAACGGATTATACGTGGAATTTACTAATAGCAATACTGAAATTACCATTAATGCCATATAAACGAAAGGTACTGTTACTGAAAATATTGGCATCAAGCGCTTTTCAAGGTTATTTACAGCTATGATAGCATTTAGCCACCGAACAACTGGCATAGCAAAAATAATACCAATTAGAAAGATCAGCCAATAATCATGTGAATAAATTAATGTATATTCGTCTACTAGATTAGTATCATTCAATAGGAACATTGTCTTCAAATAATTAAATGAATAACTAAAATTATCTGCTCTAAAGAATACCCAGCCAATGAAAACAATGAACAATAAATAAAAGTGCTGAATCGGTTTCCATAGTTTATTTAAAAGTCTCGTCAGACCAATTCGTTCAAGAACAATAAATATCCCAAAATATAATCCCCAAGCCATAAATGTCCAACTGGCACCATGCCAGAAGCCTGTAATTGTCCATACAATTAATAAATTTATAAGTGTTCTGTAATACCCTTTACGATTTCCTCCCAAAGGAATATATACATAATCTCTAAACCAGGAAGATAAGGAGATATGCCATCTTCTCCAAAACTCTGAGACAGATTTTGCTATGTATGGGTAATTAAAATTTTCCAGGAAATCAAAGCCAAACATTTTCCCAAGTCCAATTGCCATATCACTATAGCCTGAAAAATCAAAGTAAATTTGCAACCCATATGCAACTATTCCTATCCAAGCTGCCGATACACTTAAGCTATCAGCTGGCGTATTAAAGGCTGCATCCGCAACATCACCAAAAGAGTTTGCAAGGATTACCTTTTTTGCTAAGCCAATGATAAATCTTTTTACACCTTCTGTAAATTTCTCCAAATTAACGAATCTCTTCTTCAGTTGCCCGGCAATAGAATTATATCGCACAATTGGCCCTGCTACTAATTGCGGAAACAATGAAATATATAATGATAACGAAATTATACTCCTTTGAACCTTTACATCCTCCCGGTAAACATCAATAACATAACTCATTGCCTGAAAGGTGAAAAAGGAAATCCCTATAGGTAATGGGATGGATTCCATTTCTATACTGGTATTTAACAAGGAATTAATGTTATTTATCAGGAAATTCGCATATTTAAAAAAGCCCAGGATAAGTAAATTCCCTATTATGCCTAATGTTAGAAATAACTTTTTAAGGGATATATTTCTCTTATATTTCCCTATCAATAAACCCGCTATGAAATTAATTAAAATGGAAAACAACATAAGGAAAACATATTTCGGTTCACCCCACGCATAAAAAAATAGACTTGCAAGTAATAATATGAAATTTCTCCATTCATTTTTTACTATAAAATAACAAAATAATACAAATGGCAAAAATATAAATAAAAATACCAAATTACTAAAGACCAATTAATCCACCTTCATTTTAAGTATAAGAACGATAATAATATGTATAAATTCACACTACATAAGTATAAAGTATTGATAAGAGTATGTATATAGAATTAAAAATAGAACCCACCTATTAAGATGAGTTCTAACACATAAACATGAAGTTTTTTACTGAATTAGCTGTTCCAGTTCTGCAAACGATTTTTTAGTAACTGCTTCAGTTCCCCCAAAAATAGTTAATCTATTAAACTTATTTTCTAAAATATAATCGGAAACTACTTTCGGTATTTCTTTCTCTTCGCCAGCTAATTTACCTACCAATAAAATCCCACTATCATTTTTTGTTGCTAATACCGCTCCTGTTAATGCATCGGCATAGTGTCCACCCGTCGCAATATACATATGCTTCGTCTCTACTCCGAAGTATTTTGCAACTTCCATATTCGTCGCATAACGATTCGCTCCTCTGAGCCTAATAGCATGAGGCAGTAGACCTTTGATTTTATCCGAAACCACTTTCGTTCCTCCAACAACAATCGTATCCTTCGTTCCTAATGTGTTCAGTGTATCGATTGTTGACTGTGGAAGGGAGTTTTTATAGGTTAATAGAATCGGTATTCCTTCTCTTGCGGCATATGAAGCAACGGATAGAGCATCAGGGAAATTCATGCCATTCACAACTACCGCGGTAGCTGCCTCTCCTGAGGATACCTGTTTAGCAATTTCAGAAGCTGTTTCAAATCTTGTTTCCCCTGAGTAACGGGTTACCTTTATTCCAGACTTTATCAGCTGCTCTTGAACTTTATTACTTATTGCCCCGGTTCCGCCAAGAATGATTACCTTGTCTGCCCGGAGGCGTTTAATTTCTCTCATCGTTCTGTCAAAAATCATATTATTAGTTGTGAGCAGTATAGGAGCGTTCAGCTTATGTGCCAGTGGGACACCGGCTAATGAGTCAGCAAAATTATCCCCTCGGGCGAGAATAACAGTATCCGAAGAATTCCATCCCTGTCTGCTGATTTCAATAGCTGTATCATAGCGCATCGATCCAGAAATCCTTTTCACATTACTGTTTTCCATGGAAATTGTAGCATTTAAAGCAGCAGGAGCATTGACAAGTCCATAGCCGTAGCCATTATTCGGCGATTCCGGATAGGTTTCATCTGTCAAAGGAGTAGCTGTTTCTCTTAAAATATGCTTCATCTGCTTTACCGTTAAGCTTGGTCCTGCCTGTTTTAGTAGTGCAACCACTCCTGATACTGCCGGTCCCGCCATTGATGTTCCACTCTTTGATCCATATTCACCACCGGGTACAGAAGAGCGGATACTTTCTCCTGGTGCTACAACATCCGGTTTTATTTCATTATATGGTGAAGGTCCAAGCAATGAAAAGGATGTCAGCTTATTTTCACTGTTAACTGCACCTGTTGCAAATGATTCCGGATAATTTGCCGGAGCTTCAACTGATCCGGGAACGGTTGGTTTTGAACCTAAATTATTTCCAGCCGAGAACTCCGGAAAGATACCTGCAGCAATCCAGTTTTTCACGACATCACGATACCATTCATCCTTGCCTTTTCCTCCGCTCCAGGAATTATTAACAATATCCGGAGCCATATCCGGTCTCTCATTCCCATGCTCATCTGTTGGGGCAAGAATCCACTCCGCCGCCTTTAATAGGTCAGCATCTGTAGCTGTTCCAGATGTATTGAAAGCGTTTACCGCAATCCATTTGGCTCCTGGTGCTACTCCAATTTGATTTGAGCCATCTGGTTCTGATCCAATCATTGTGCCTGTTACATGTGTGCCATGTCCATGGATATCATAGGGGACAGTCTTACCGTTCACTGCATCAAACCAGTTGAAGCTGTGATCAACCTCACCTGTTTCACTGTTATATCCGCGATATTTTCCCTTTAAAGCCGGATGGTCCCAATCAACTCCTGAGTCGATGCTTGCAATTATGACACCTGATCCATCAATGTTTTGTCCCCATACCTCCGGGGCACCAACCTGCTCTATATTCGTTTCTATATTATTGTGTACTGAATTAGATTCTTCATTTTTTGTTTCAGTTAAGTGGCGAACCCGGTTCGGTAATACTTTTTCTACTTCATTAAAATCAAGAACCTTTTTAGCTACTTCTTCCGTTGCGGTTACCGCAATCCCATTAACAATGTGAAATGAGCGGATATCCTCAGCGTTGCCTGATTCCGCTTCCTTCCGGAGGTATTCCAATACACTCTCTTGAGAACCTTCCGAAGTCGATTTTAATTCATTCAGAACAGCAATATGCCTCTGGAGCTGCACTTCTTCCGCATTTAAAGTATTTTGATTAATCTTTTCACTTGCTTTATTTAATGCATTCCCGACTGCAGGCTTATCATTAAATTTAATCAGGAATGTAACTTTATGCTCCTGACCAAATGCTGTAGCTAGCGCCTTAGGTATGGTATCCTGTGGATTTTGACCTTCAGAATTGGTTCCTCTCGCATAGGCAGTTTGAGGAATAACCATTGAAACTGCCATTAGAAGGGCTAACCCTATATATAACCATTTATGTATGTAATTACTCTTGCTTTTCATCAATTATCTTCCCTTCGATGCTGAAAATTCACCTATTCTATGAAACTATAACAATATATATAATAACATTATAGAAGTAAGTTAACCATAAAATTTTCCACCGAATTATAAGTTGTTTAAATTCAAAGCTTGGATATAACTTCAGTTTAATAGAAAAAGAACCCATCTTTTTCAAGACAGGTTCTTTTTCAAAAAGTTACTTACTTAAGCAATTTGCTAAGTGCGTTTTCTGTAGCTTCATCAACTGCTACTGTACCACCAAAAATAGTTAAATCAGTTACACCTTGTTCAGTAATGTAATTGGAAACTACGTTTGGAATGATTCCATCTTCTTTAACTAAATTACCTACCAGTAGGATAGCACTATTGTTTTTCGCTGCTAATACCGACCCGGTTAACGCATCAGCATATTCGGTTCCTGTTGCAACATATAAGTTGCTATTTTCTACACCGAAATGTTCCGCTATAGCAATGTTAGTTTCGTAACGGTTATCCCCACTTAATCTTTCTGCAGCAGGAAGCTCATTCAATACATCATCAGACACAACCGCTTTACCACCAACTACAACTGTATTTGTAGTACCAAGTTCATTAAGAGCAGTTTGCGTTGCTTCCGGTAGCTCACTGTCTCTTGTTAATAAAATTGGCGTTCCTTCTTGTGCCGCAAACGAAGCAACTGTCAATGCATCAGGGAAATTCAATCCATTTGCAATAACTGCATTTTCAGTTCCACCAGTTACCTCAGCTAATTTCTCAGCAATTTCAACTGCTGTTTCAAATCTAGTGTCACCAGCAAGGCGGATTACTTCCTTACCTGCTTCTGTCAGTTCATTTTCATCTGGCAGTTCAATTGCACCTGCCCCACCAAGAACGTAAATTTCATTAGCACCCAAACGGTTAATTTCTGCTAAAACGTCATCACTTAACTCACCTTCTGATGGGGTTAACAGAATTGGTGTATCCATAGCATGTGCTAATGGAACACCTGCTAATGCATCCGCAAAATCATCACCACGTGCTAAGATAACCTTATCAACTGAACCATCTTCCCAGCCATCTTGGCTAGTTTCGATAGCAGTATCATATCTCCAGTCACCATAAATTCTTTCCAAAGGCTCTACAGGCTCTTCTGCTGGTTCGATAACAATTTTACCATCTGCAACTTTTGATACACTGTCGCCATTGCTGTTGGCAATTGTTACTTCCACCGCAGCTTCTTCATAGCCTGCATCTTCAGGTACAGTGTAAACAGCTGTGTAAGCTCCAGCTTCTGTTTCGTTCATTGCAACTGCTTCACCGTCAGCTACTGTATATGTTGCGTTACCCTCTTCTATGTTACTAGTGAAAGTAATTGTAACATCATCGCCAGCTTTTACTACTTGATCAGAGCTTGGCTCAAGATTTTCAATTGTTGGTACTTCCGGTTCTGGCACTTCATCTTCCTGCAATGCCTCAACTGCTGCAAGTGCATCTACTAAACCATGACCAAAACCATTGTTAGGCGTTTCAGTATACTCTTCATTCGTAAGTTCTGTTGCAGTTTCCTGCAATGTAGTTTTCAGTTCATCAATTGTTACATCAGATTTTGCTTGAATCATCAATGCCGCAATACCCGCTACAGCTGGTGCAGCCATTGAAGTTCCATTGGAAACTGCGTATCCGTCACCAGGATAAGTAGATAGAATTTCTACTCCTGGGGCTGCAACATTTGGCTTAATATCTCCATATGGAGATGGTCCTCTTAAAGAAAATTCCGCCAGTGCATTATCCTGATCAGTTGCGCCTACTGCGAATGCTTCAGGATAAAGAGCTGGAATTGATACAGAACCTTCAACAGGCTCTACAACACCTGGTACTGCATTTCCCGCTGCAAATACAGGGAAAATTCCTGCATCCTGCCAAGCTACAATAACATCACGGAAAAATTCATTCATTTCCTCTGGAGTATATCCTGGGAATCCCCATGAATTGTTAACAACATCAGGAGCATTAGCGGCATCTCCACCTGGAGCCATCATCCACTCTGCTGCTGACAAGATTGCATCACTTGGTAAACCACCACTTGCATTCGCTACGTTTGCCGCAATCCATTTTGCTTGTGGAGCTACACCAACTTCATCTCCAACCATTGTACCTGTAACATGTGTACCATGGCCTTGATAATCATTGGCTTCTTTTTCTCCATATACTGCATCGAAGAAACTTGCTGAATGATCAACCTCACCTGTTTCTGCATTATAACCACGATATTTCTCTTTTAATGCAGGGTGGTCCCATTGAACACCAGAATCAATGCTTGCTACAACTACGCCTTCACCATTAAACCCTTTTTCCCAAGTTTGGGGAGCATTAACACGGTCAACATTCCATGCAATCTCTGACAGCTTATTATCATCTGTCTTAACAGGTTCAATTACTTCAGCTTCAATGTTCGGATAAACATCTGCAACTTCATTGAATTGAAGCAGTTCTTCAGCTACTTCCTGTGTAGCGGTAACTGAAATTGCATTTGTAATAAAGTAAGATTTTATATCTTCAGCATTTGTATCTTTTAAATATTCAAATACATTTGATTGTGCTTTATCGGCAGTTGTCTGTAATGTGTTAATTACAGCTTCGCGCTGTGCTAAAACTGCCTTTTCTTCTGTTGCGCCCGCTAGAGTTGCTTGTTCTTTAGCCTGTTCCGCAACTGCTGCAGTATTGGCTTCGTCTTTAAAATCAACAATAAATGTTACCTTCTCGGTATTTTCAAATTGTTTAACCAAAGTATCTGATAATTTTGCTGAATTAACTGATTCCGCACTAATTGCTGAAGGTGCAATTAATGAAAATACCATTAAAAACGCAGCAAGGATAGAAAATACTTTAACTTGTCTTCTGTTTTTTCTCATGTAATTCCTCCTAAAGTTTTAAACTCTAAATCTGTTATACTCACGAACTTAAAATATACACCCCTTTTTAGATAATAGTTTTATATATTACTAGAAAACAATGATGGTTTTTCATGTTGATATGTAGTCTACTGGATGCCTCATAAATATCATTTTTTCTAGTGACATGCTTAGTTAATACCACTGTTCTTTTTTTCCTAAACCTTTTTTCCTAATTTTCATTTCAAAACATTAAGATTTGAATACATTAATATGAAGTATATTGGAAAATCAAGCTTTGAAATTACAATTATTACTTTTTAATTAAAAAGTCATTACTGCTAACTATATCGATTATATGCATGAAATATTTTCCAGTCAATGAAGTGTCTTGATATTGATAGTTTAGCACTATAATATGCCGGCTCTAAAATACTACTTTAAATTCTATTAAGTACTTTTTTACTATTCTTTAAGATTGATATGATACAGAACTTATTTACTAGCCAAAAAAACATGACTTTTAATGCTATGTTGGCATTAAAACTTTTATACATTAATTAAAATGGAAATAAAATGATACTTCATAACCTAGGTCAGATCAGATTAAAAATAGCTGCCACCTATTATAGGCAACAGCTATCTCATTATAATTTCTCATAAATTGTAAATAATTTATTTAACAGGATTCTTTGGTCATTTTCCTGTGCCTTTTCTTCACCTTTATCAATTAATTGCTTCTGTAAATCTTTATTCGTTATTATATTTTCCATACCTTTTCTTAATGAATCAGTATTCTGTGCTTCAACTAAAACTCCCGAGCCATCCTGAAGTAAATAAGCTAATCCTCCGACCTTGCTTCCAACTACAGGTGTACGTACTGACATTGCCTCCAGTGCAACTAGTCCAAAACCTTCTATGTACGAAGGAAGTACAAATAAATCTGCAGCTGCCATCCACTTTGCGAGTTGCTGTTGATTTTTAGTTGAATGAATCTTAACATCTTTTATTTGCTCTGATTCGATTTTCTCATCTAATTCTTTTTTGAATTCTTCTTGTTTCGTTGCACCGATTAAATGTAATTCAATAAATGGATATTTCTTTTTCAACATATTATAAGCATCGAGAAGTTCAATAAGGCCTTTTGCCTTGATATAATTTCCCACAAATAAAACAGAAAATTTATCCAGGGGTTGATTCAGCTCTACTTTTGCTTTATCTTTTTCAATCGGCTTAAAAACCTCTCGATTAACTCCCATATTTAAAACGCTGATTTTCTCTGGTTCAATGCCAAATGTTTCATTTATTTCCCGCTTCAGTTCTTCTCCAACAGCAATCACATGGTTTGCTTTTTTTAATATATTTTTGGTTTGATTAAAGAAAAATGGGCCTTTTTTTGACATTTTATCAATATCCCCACCATGTGCTGTAACCACCAGTTTTGTTCCATAAAGCTTTTTGAACAATAATCCGAATAAACCACTGGGAAATACATAATGTGCATGAATAATATCGTACTTTCTTCCTTTAAATAACAATATACTAATTACTTTTAAAAACCAGATTAAGTATTTCTTTAACACAAACAATTTACCCATCCGTGGATCTTTAACTACCGCAATATCCACTTGATGATTATATTGTTTAATTGCTTCAACCTGATTTTTAACGAATATTCCATATGTAGGACTATCATCGCTTGGATACATGTTGCTGATAACAAGTATTTTTTTACTGCTGCTGCCCATTTTTATCCTCCAGACTATTCAATCGCATGTTGATTGACCTTTTCTCTAAACTTCTCATTAACTAAATAGCCTAAGAAGGAGAAATAAAACAACGTAAATATATCGCTCTCCCACGCATTATAAACCATACATATTACATAGGAGCCCAATAAGAGACAAAAAACTAATATTCCATAGTTAGATCCTCTTCCATGTTTCCAGGTTAAATAAAGCATATGAAGTAGGAATATAGCAAAAAGAATTGTCCCGATAATACCAGTTTGCACAATTATTTGAATGTATTGATTGTCTGAGTAAAAATCTAATCCAATATCATAAGTTTCATATATTGGTGATCCTTGTGAAAGTGTTGATGAATCTCCGAATGTACCGAAACCTGTACCAATAATTGGATGATCCTTAAATACCTGAAATCCTTTTTGAATTATAAATAACCTGCCTGAATCCATGCTTCCCTCTATGGTAGATTGATCAAATGTTTGGCGCATTCGATCAGAAAAATTCCCGTCCGTTTGATCATACTCTTTTTGGACTTCTCGCTGCCCTACACCAAAATCTGTATTTTCTACAAGGGTTGTAATCCCGGATACTGGAAGTGCAATTAATAATATTCCTAATACAAGTGAGATAGCTAAGTTCTTTAAGAATCTCCAGTTCTTAGTTAAGATAATATACAGGAGTGCAGTTATTGCAAATGCCCCCCAAGTCCCTCTGGAGAATGTTAGCGAAAAAACCCCCATGGCCAGTATTAATGTGATATTCAATATTAAATACTTATTTTTTTGAACATGATTTTTCAAATACATTATTATTATAAATACAAATGACATGTACAAGGCAAGGCTATTTGGATTACCTAATAAACCATATATTCTAATTCGATTTGTTGCAGATAATGGCATGTTCTCCCATGATTCAGGCAACAATACACTGCGTAATGAAAGTTTCTCAATTAAACCATGAATACTAATAATAATTGTTAAAACCACGATCGTCCACCCTAGTTTTATAAGATCCTGTTTCGTAACATTGATCCTTTTAATAATGTAAAACATTACATATAATAAAATAAACGATCTTGTTTGAAGAATGATTGAGGTAAGAGAAACTCCTGTAATTAAAGCAGATATAACTCCTACTAAAATAAAGCCAAAATAAGCTAATTCAAACCATTGAAATTGAAACAGGCTTTTCCAATTCTTTCGATACATATATACTACTTTTACTAATGCTATAAAAAGAATTATATCTGCAATAGATTTCAAGTCCGGATTAAATTCTAATAAAAATGGTCTTAATGGCAGATACATGAATAATATGATTAAACCATTTTTAGGTTTAAATAATGTATATACACCAAAACCTAATGTGATAATAACCCCTACAGCAAAATAATTTAGTGTTATACCTAGTGCGAAAACCAGTAATGTAATTGGTACAAATATTAGATCTTTATATGACAATTTCATCATATTCTCCTTCTTTTTTCATGTTTAACTAATTCCCTTATTATATATTTCTTTTTTAAGCTTATAGTTTTTGAAAATTGCCCATAATAATGTGACGGAACGATTCACTTGTTTAAATAGAACTGAATAATTATAATGATCGCTTTGAATTATTTCAAATTGCTTTATGAAATCATTGCTATTCAATTCCAGGAATGTTTCTACTGTTCGGGTATTCGGGTTGTTAACCAATGCTTTTTTTATGCTATTCAATTCTAAAAATCCATCAAATGCAATTTGTTGTGAACTAAATACACTTATTGCCTCTTTTTTATATTTCATAGTTGTTGTTACATCAATAACGCAATTTATTTCAAGCGGAGGAATGGGGCAATTTATTTCATATAGCCTCACCCCGCACGGATAGTCCATTTTCTTTAGTGTATCAGCTAGTAATTTAGTTGTATTTGTATGGTCAATATGTGCGTCAACAAATGGTGTACAATAGATTATATCCGGCTGAACTTCTTGTATTATCTCATTTAGCTTATTCTGGGAGTTCTCATTACTCTTGAAGCTCGAATCTGGAAGATCAAGATAATACATCTTTGTAATTCCTAAAATATCTTTGACTTTCTCCATTTCTAACTTTCTTGTTTTTGAAAGCTCTTGCCTGTCTAAATCACTTTGACTATTTGACCCATCTGTAATCATCGCGCAATTTATTTGAGCCCCATTATTCGCATGCAATTTCAACGTAGCCCCTGCACCAATTGTTTCATCATCCATATGTGGAGCTAATATAAGAATTCGTTGATAATCCCCAATTTCCGACAAGGTTTTTGTCGATCGATAATGCCGTTTTAATATGAGCCTTGTAATTGGAACAATTACTGGTTTACTGCTATTCATCAGTTTCTGTTTAATACTCATTCATCTAACCTCTTTTCTGCTGCTTTCTTTGGCAGAAACCTTTTTATTAAAAATGATAATGACTTAATCCGAAGTAGGAGCGCACTAATAAAATAAGTGATCACACCTGTTACTGAAATTAAAATAATTTGTACAATATTAACCCAGTCATTTATTAACGATTTTAGTAACAAAATGCAAGCTACCATTATTATGCCTGCTATGATAACTTTTATATATTCTGCACCTAGTTTTTTTAAGTTTAAGCCTTTAACAAGCTTAAGCAAAAGAACAAAAGAGGCACCTACATAAAGGAATGCGACTACTGACGAAGCTAATGGTATTCCGTTATATCCTAACCATCTTGTGAATACAAAATTTAATATCACATTTAAAATTACCGAGATACCACCTATTATTAATATGAGATGGCCTTTTTTTAGAGTATAAAAGCCCTTTGTTACAACATTATGCAAACTAAAAAATAATACGGATCCAAAATAATAATATGCAACTGTAGCTGTAGTATTGGTTGCATCGGCACTAAATGCACCTCTTTGATAAAGTAATTCAATAATATTTGGCATCAAAACCATCATACCTGCAATTGCTGGCAGCAAAATGAAAAACATGGTATTTAAACCTATTTCTATTCCACGTTTAAATTGATTAAAGTTACTCTGTGCATTTGCTCTGGAAAGGAAAGGAAAAATTACTGTTCCAATAACCACACCAAATATTGCTTGTGGAAAATGCACCAAATTCTTAGCATAGTTAATATAAGTAACTACCCCTTCGTCAAAATAACTAGCATAAATATTATCAACGGCTAAATTTATTTGACCTACAGCTACAGTAATGGCCACAGGAATAAATATTATGTAAAAACGCTTAATTTCTTTCCAATCTGTTTTCATTTTAAATTTAATAAGTTTTCTTGGAGCAACCAATAACGCTTTAAATAGCAATGACATAATTGTACCAATCAAGTAACCAAGGGCCAGTGAATATGCCCCAATAGATCGGGCAAAAAATACAGCTCCCATTATCGTTGATCCAATTACTATAATTTGTGACACCATTGAAAGCGAGAATTTATTTTCAGAATCAAAATAGGCCTCCAAAACAGCATTCATACCTACAAAAACAACGGAAGAAAAAAGAATTATTGTAGTCCATATCGCAATTTCCTGTCCTTCAGGAGAAAATGCAGGGTATAAGAGTGGAATATAGTATTTTGCCAGAACCATACCAAGGAGTGACAATAAAATACTTATTCCAAAGGTCCCTCTAAATACCTGGCTAAGATGATAAGATCCTCTTTTTTCTTCTACTGATTGAATATAACTTGGTACAAGTGCATTTTTCATTCCTGTTGTAAAAAACAAGATAATCATATTCGGAATAATAAATGCAGCTAAATAAGCATCTGCTACATAACTATCTCCAAAATAAAATGCAATAACCATATCACGAATCAAACCTGATATTTTCAGGAATATTGTAGCTATTAAAAAAAGAATGCTCGCTAAACCTAGTTTAGATTTCAATTTTTATACCTCTTTCAAATCGCTATGTACCAAATACTTATTAAAACATACTTTCCATTATAACATTTTATCGACATAATTCTAGGGAATTTTCACCAAAAAAACAAGGCTGTTCCAACGAAGGAATAGCCTTGTTACAGTTACTTTACAATTTGATTAAATTCTTTCCTAGTATTGTTCGATATTGCATTTTTACCACCCAGGAAGTAGAGATTCGGTTTTTCAGTTATATACCCGTTCATCCATTTTTTTACTTCTCTTGGTACATTTTCTGTACGAGTTAAGATTATTGGGCTATTCTCTTTTGCTGCCAGTGGTGATGCAGCTAATGCATCGGCTATCTCAAGTCCCTGTGAAACAAATATTTTACTGATGTCAGCTTTATTGTAGTATTTCTCAATGATCTCAGTATTTGTGCTGTATCTTGTTTTTCCAGATACACGTTCGACATTATCTACCAAAGTATCTAAATGATTTACTACAGTTGTGGATACCGCTTCTGTACCACCAATAATTGTAACTTTTTTAACGCCATAATCTTGAATAAACTTAATCACATTTCGGTCTAGCTTATTATTTCTCGTCAGCAGAATAGGTATGTTATTTTCTCCTGCATATGGAGCAATTGCAAGTGGATCAGATGACGATTCATCCCCGGTAGTTACAAAAATTTCATTTACTGCTTTGGAATTCCCTACTTCTTTTGCTACCTCAAATGCTGTTTCGTAACGATCCGTACCTGATATTCTGTGTACACTTTTCTTTCCAAATTTATTTTTAAGCTTTGCCTCTACTGCCGGAGAGATGGCAGTTTTATCTCCACCTAATATATAAACTTTATCAGGTTGTAATCGGTCAAGCTCTTTTTCAACAGATTCTGTTAACTCATTATTTTGCGTCAACAGCAGTGGCGAATCTAATTTTGCTGCAAGTACACTTCCAGTTAATGCATCAATCGGTATATCTCCTCTTCCAATAACTACAGAAGATGGTTGGTCCCAATGCCAGCCAAAATTAGCAATACTTACACTCGTTTCATAACGTCTTTCGCCAGATAAGCTGTAATTATCGATATAATTATTCGTTGGGCTTAAATAGCTTGATGCGACCCAGCCAGTTTGACCTGAACTTGTTCTTATAGGGAACCAGACATATTGATTAACTCTTGAGTTGTTCCCTTCATACTTTCCTGTGATTATAACCTTAGTACCCTTATTTAAGCTGCCTTTTACATTTCCACCTGGAGCACTACGCAGGTTTAGATCATTTACAGTTACAAATGAAGTGTCACCAGCTTTAAGGGATTGACTGGAATAATGCTGTGGCCCCTCTACCGTAAAATTTGACGTTTTAAACCTTAACTGTCCATTCCCAATAATATATGGATCTAATTTATGTGTTGGAAATGGATTAATATCTATCAAACTATAATTTCCTACACGCTCCATCACTTCTTCCTGATAGGCCGCATATGGCGAAAAAGGTCTTTCCAGCGGATTATTTCTTGGTAAAAGGCCATTGTATGCCATTATTGCAAAATACCAATTTTCTATTACCATTGAGTCGTTGTCATTAATCGTCGGAATCAAGCCGGAACGATGATAATTCCACTTCTCTTTTAATATTTTTATACCTTCCTGAATGTTAAAACGAATATTTGTTTTTAGTTTTCTAATGTATTCTTCCTTCTCAGGTCCTTCGTCTAAATACATTTGATTAGAAATTTGCATTATCCCAATCCCAATACAGTCATAACCTAATTTCACATTTGTTCCATCGTAATTAGGACATTTTTTGACAGATTCCGGCACTCTTTCCCAATACTGCTGCCAACCACTCTCTTGATAAGCAATTGCTTTAACTATTTCAGGTGAAACATTAGCTTTAAGAGATTCCTCTGTTAATATACTATTTATTTCTGCATAGGATGGATTAACACCATTTAAAGTATTCGATTGTAATTTTTGATCACTTAGTGTTGCAGAAATCTCTTTTTCATTTTCAACTACTTTATTTTTAATAATTGAAAAATGTTGCGTTACTATATTTGACGGATTTGTTTTCACATCGCCTTTTTCAAATTTAGGATATTCCAGTATAATCTCGTTGTCTTCAATAACTACGCGCCCTCGCTCATAAGTTTCAGATGTATAGATACTTTCCATTCCATCTTCGTTCATCAAGAACACTTCAAAATACAGCGCATTTGCACTACCATCATGACGATAGTTTACAATAGCGTATTCCTGATTATTAAATATTAGTTTCTCAATACTGGAAATATTAATTAACGTAAATTCCTCATGATGAATTTCTTCTTCATTTTCAATAATGGAAACAGTAGAGTTTATTTCACCATTATTTACAATTACTTCTTTCGTATCTGTTAGCTTTTCCTGTGTTTCACCATTATAAAAATTAAATAAATTTCCCTCTTCAGCATTACCTTGAATTGGTTGTACATATAATATCACCATCAGAGTAATGGAAAAGATTAGTATTCTATTAAAATTTTTCACGGTTTCCCCTCCCATAAATCTAATTCTTTGTTGTATTTTCTAATTCAGTTGTTATCTCATAGCCGTTATCGCCTGTTACCTCTACTGTTTCTTTCACCAATCCCATATTTGGTGCATAAAAAGCCTGTGAGATTGTCTTATCCCCAGTAGTATCTGATTCAAAGGTTTGCTTCACTAAGTACACTTCAGAAAACTCTCCAAATGGGACCTTAACAGTTTCATCTGTTGAAACAATTTCCCAATCGGAACTATTTCCTTCCCCAAGACTATCTGAATCTACAAGTGTAATGGGAGGTTCATAGGCTTCAAAAGAATCCAGTTGATCAGATGTATCGGTTGGGTTTTCTTCCTGGTAGACAATTGCGATACTGTCTGGTGTCCATTCCAGTATTTGTAAGGTAATATTATCTCCAAATGAAATAATTCTTTGAATGTACTGTTCATTAGCAGCAAGTATTTCATAAGTTATTTCAAATTCATCATTTTGCATGAAGGTTTTTGAAGTACCTGCTTCAGGTCGATATTTAATTAGACCAATATCTTCCGTGCTATCTTCTTCGTTGTTCTCCCCATCGCCTTCTACTTCTTCGTTTTCTTTTTCCCGATCCTCTTCACTCTCTTCATCATCTGTATGTTGATTATTATCAACTTCCGAGTTATTTTCTTTTTCTATCTCTTGTTCTTGTTCAGATGAATCCCCTTTCTCGACAGGGGATTCATTCGTATCTTCATTTGAACAAGCAGCTAAAATGGTAATCAATATAAGCATAAAAAGTAATTTGCGCATTGATGTCCCTCCTGTTAGAAGTATTGGTTATTTAATCAGATTTGCTATTTGATTAATTAATTGATCATTCAATACGCCACCAATTACTTTAAATTCCTCTACAACGTTATTATCTCCATAGGATTCAATAATGCCGGAAAGCTCCGGATCCAGCTTATCACCAGTCAACAGTAAAGGTGCTTTTGATTTTACTGATAGTGAAGAAGCAGTTAATGCATCAGGGAAATTCTTACCAGTAGCCACAAGTGCTTCATTTGAGTGAATGTCGTCTTTAAAATAAGACAGCACTGCCGCTAATGTTTTGTATCTGTCACTACCTGATAAACGCAGTACCTTGTCTCCACCATTTTGAGTGATAATTTCATCTTCCACATCCGTTGAGACTGCCTGGGTGCCTCCAACTATAACGATGTCTTCAAAATTTAAATAGTTGAGGCTATTATCTGGAATTCTATCTGTTCTTGTTAAAACAATGGCCCAATCTTTAATCGCAGCAATCGGTGCAGCCCCTAAAGTATCCGGGAAATTCATGCCTGACGTCACAAAAACTCCTTCAACACCTGTTAATTGCTTATTTATTTCGAGATTTGTTTCAAATCTATCTTTTCCTGAAATACGTTCTACCGCATAGCCTTGACTCTTTAGATTTTGCTCAATTTGTGTGGAGATTGCCTGTGTACCACCAATTAAGATTACTTTTTCTGTATTTAATCGATTTAATTCTGCCAAAACTTCCTCTCGTATTTTTGTGGCATCTGTAAGCAGGATAGGAGCATTTCCTTCCTGTGCTGCAAGTGGCGCACTAGATAAGGCATCGGCATATTCAAGCATTGTAGTCAGGACAACTGTCTTATGACTATGGTTACTAGAGAACCCTTCTGGATAAAGGTCTTTAGATACCTCGATAGCCGTTGTAATTCTATGATCGGATGAAACTTTCTTTGTTTTAAAGTCATAAACATAATTTTCATCTTGATTACTCCACACAACTTCATTTGTTTTTTTATTAGTAACTGTAGTATTCATCCAGTTTTCCGCATAATCTATTGCGTGTTGTTCGCGGTAAAACTCTTTTAGCAACCCTTTTGTTGTATGTTCTACTTTGAATTCTTTCGTAAGGTAATTCGTCCAAAGCACTTTATCATTTTCAATATTAATCACGGCCGTATTTTTCCATTTCTTAGCATAAGCTATCGCTGGATCTGCCTGATAAAATTTTTCTAAAGTACCCTGTGCCGAATGCTCAACTGTATAATTTTCCGCTAAGTAATTTGACCAAATAATTCTGGACTCTTTATTATCTACTACTCTGGTGTTATTCCAGCCTTTAGCAAAATCAACAGCTGCTTCAGCTGTGATAAATGTTTGATTAATCGTATCTACACTACTATGGTAAACGCCATAACGATATTCAATATTGTTATATATAATATTTTGTGTTGATTTTTCTAATACATAGACGCCCTTTATTGTTTTAGCTTTATCCAATGCCTCTTGTTTTGACTCATAAATTCCAAGTCTATTATCTTCATTATCATATATTTCATAAACATCGAAATATTGATCGATGGCGTTGGAAATCGATGAAGCTGCCTCTCTTTGAAATTTTGATGTTTTAATTAACTTTTCTTCTGTAGGGTTAGTCATATAACCTAATTCTACTAATGTGGATGGCATCTGCGCATTACGTGTCACAAATAGACTATTACTAATTATTCCTCTGCCTTCAGTTATAGGAACTTCATCCAGAACAGTGTTATGTATAGTGTGTGCTAGTCTTTTACTTTCAGGTGAGTAATGTTCTTGTAAAGGATCTGGTGGGTAAGTTGGATTTATTCCATCGTTTATATCATAAAAATAGGTTTCGTATCCTCTAAATGAAGGATTACCTGGTATAGCGTTATGATGAACTGAGATAAAAATAGAGTTATCACGATTTCCTTCTACTAAATTATTGGCTATTTTCATACGTTTAGCTAAATCTTTTGCCTGAGTACTGCCAAAATCTCTATCATTATCACGAGTCATGTAAACTGTATAACCTCTATTGATTAACTCCTCCCTAAGTTTTAATGCTACCTCTAAGTTAGCATGTTTTTCATAGTAACCAGTACTATTTCCCGAAAAGCCAGTTGTACCACTGAACTTGCCTCCATGGCCTGGATCAATAATAACTGTATTTCCTTCTGCTGCATCTGCCGGCATAGGTATAATTAATGCAAAAATTAAAGCAATTAACGACAAGAAAATACTTCTTTTCACTTTATTCCCCCTCCATTTAAAATTATTAACTCGCAATGATGTATTTTGGAGTATTAGTTTGTAATCTATTAAAATACATATATATATAATATAACATCCAAATTTACAAATCTACCATTTTTCGACAATTGAAGGTTGAAATCTTAAGGAAAGTTTATTATATTTCACAAAAAAAGAGGGCATCTCCATACTATAAGAGACATCCTCCACAAAGAATAACTTCTTCCTATCCTTTAGAATTCAGAAGTACCTTCTTGAAATACATAATCTGACCAATTATATAGCTGTAACATCTTTCTGAAATCCTCATCAAAGTATTCTCTGGGATTTTCAAATTGATCATCTATTTTTTTATAGTTCTTCATATCGTAAATACGAATATCTCTCTTACTACTTTCCGTTATATACAATACATCACCATTAAAAAAAGATCCTGCAGGCAGATAATATCGCATCCCGATTAGATTCTTTTCGTACTGAAGCAGATTCTGTCCAAAATAAACTTTTTCGGGCTTCACACCCATTAGATTCAGAATCGTTGGCATCATATCAATCTGTCCACCCAAATTGTTAATTTCTCTTCCTTTGTCTATTACACCTGGGATATCAATAATAAAAGGAATATTAAAACGCTGCATCAGTGAATAAGATCCTAAAACTCCTCTAAGCAGTTCTACATCTTTATCGGTTAGCAACTGCCCATGAAGTCCTGAATGGTCTCCATAAAGTGCAATTATACTATTCTCCCAAAGCCCTTTTTCTTTAAGACCTGAAAAAAATTTCCCAATTGTATAATCAGTATAATGGATAGATTGAAGATAATTTCCAAATAGGGTATCGTCATATTCTGCCGGTAAGTCTAACATTTGCTTTTCTTCCGGAATTTCAAATGGTGTATGTGAAGTCATTGAATTAATCATCGTATAGTAGTTTTCATATTCCTGATCGATTTCGATTAACTTTTCAAGTGATTTATCAAACAACACCTCATCAGATGGACCAATCCCAATAATATCTTGGTCTCCAAAAAAGTCTATATCATAATAGTCATTAAATCCAAGAGCAGGGTATAATTCAATACGATTCCAATAGTCGATATCGTCTGCATGGAATGTTGCAGCGTAATAGGATTCATCAGCCAAAATACGTGGCAAACTTGGGATTTCATGATCTGGCAAATTATTAGATACCGCCCTGTTTCCTAATGGATAAATAGAAGAATTCATTAAAAACTCTGCATCAGACGTGTTCCCGGCTCCTATCTGCTGATATACATTGGAAAAATAATAGCTATTTTTCACCCATTCATTTATGTTTGGAGTTATTTCCTGGCCAGCAATCTCTAAATTAATAGCAAAATCCTGCATTGATTCGATTTGAAGAATAATTAAGTCTTTTTCCTTTGCTAATCCAAACTGATCGTGTTCTTCAAAGGGAACAGGCTGATTCCCTTTGAGTCTAATAATATCTTTTTGTGATACCTCTTCGTCATTCGAGGTGGATGCTATTAACTTATTTGTTTTCGCAAAAGCAGTCTCGGAATAGGCTTGAATAATTTGTGTATTTATATAGCCATTATTTTTAGCAAACAAACCTACATCCAAAATTTGCTCATCTTTAATAAAGTTCAATTTAAAAGAAGCAATTAGAATTAAGACCACTAATAATGGGGTCCATAACTTCTTTGAACTTTTGCTATTCAGTGAATTCTTTGTTTTACTGAGAATAAAAAATAAGATGAACAACAGAATAAAATCAAAGAAATAAACAAAATCTACAGGGGATACCAGAATAAAAATACTGTCACTTACTGAGCCGATCTGATTTATTTGTTCAAAATCAAAATAGGTTGGGATGGTTTGAAAATATTTTTCATAGACGATAATCCCAAAGAACAATAATGATAGAATAAAGTTCGTTGTTAAATAGGCAATCAATTTTGTTTTTTTTAATAGAAGTTCATATACTATGAACAGTATTAAAATATAGATTAATTCATTAGAAAAGATGTGTAATAATGCAACTTCCTCAAATAGTGAATATCTCAATATGATAAACTTTAAATAAATAATTATAGAAAACAATATAAAGTAGCTTTTGAAAAATTCATTGATTTTCATTTTATATTACCCAAACCTTTATAAATTTTCAGGTTATTATCTCTCACCGAACCCTACTAAATAAATTAAGCAGTGGTCTATAGCTCTTACCTATTAATCCAGTAATTTCAACTATGAGTTCAATCAACACTGCTAAGGCGATTAAAACTACTAATGAAATCCACAGTGTAGCCTTCGTGAATATAATTGCAGCAATTCCAAATAGAGCGCTCAAAAAGTAAATGATCAAAACGGTTGAGCGATGGCTATAGCCAAGATCTATTAAACAATGATGAAGATGCAATTTGTCTGGAGATGATATTGGCTTTTTTTGTATTAATCTACGAACCATTGCAAAAAACGTATCTGAAATAGGTATTGCAAGAATAATCATAGGAACAATGATGGAAAACATCGTAACATTTTTGAAACCAAGAATTGCTAGTACACTGATCATGAATCCTAAAAATAAAGAACCGGTATCCCCAAGGAATATTTTTGCCGGATGGAAATTATATACAAGAAACCCTAATGTGGAGCCAAGTAATATTAATCCCGCAAATATCGCCAACGAGTTTCCCATTGTTATAGCAAGCCCGGAAATCGTTAATAATGCAATTGCAGAAACACCTGCAGCTAATCCATCAAGACCATCGATTAGATTAATTGCATTAGTGACCCCAACAATCCATAGAATAGTTATGGGAATTGTCCACATACCAAATTCGAGTTTACCATCAAACGGAAGATTAATAAAGTCAATTTGGATGCCACCAAGAACAACTGTTACTGCTGCTGCTAACTGGCCCAGTAACTTAACTTTAGCTGATAATTCATACAGGTCATCCAGTAATCCTACAGCCATAATGATTGTTCCTCCGACAATTAATGGCCATATATAAACATTGCTTGGTTCAAATATAATTAGCCATAAAACAAAACTAATATAGATGGATAGTCCGCCAAGTCTTGGCATTACCTTTTTATGAACTTTACGTTGATTCGGATAGTCGACTGCACCGATTTTTACTGCAATTTTTTTTACTGCCGGGGTTAATAGGATAGTTGTAACAAAACTAATTATTAATGCCAAGTACGCCATTCATATTCCCTCCATGCCTAGAAACTCATAAATGTTTTTTTAATTCTAATTTATTAGACGTTGTACTATTTTTATTTGTTACACTTTTAGTTCATTTCATCATAAACTAGATTGATAAACAAGTATATTGTATACTTACTAGTATAATTGGTCAATAGATAATAAATCCTAAATACGAGGAGGGGTGGACATGTCTATTAGACAGTACAAACCTGGTGACGAAAAAAAAATAATGGAATTATTTTATAAAGTTTTCCAGCAAAAACGTTCAATTGAACTTTGGAAATGGAAATTTATAGATAACCCTGAAAAAGCCAACCCTTTTATCCTTGTTTATGAGGACAGGGGAGCGATATTGGGACACATAAGTTTATGGGTTAATAATGCTTTTATTAATGGAAGCATAAAGAAAGTGGCACTTCGAGTAGATACTATGGTAGATCCGGATGCAAGAGGAAAAGGAATATATAAAAAGTTAAATGAACATATGCTGGAATTAGCGGAAAAAGAAAATATAACATTCCTATACGGATTTCCAGCCCCAAAAGCCAATGAGCTTTTCCAAAAATATACAAATGCGATACATATGATTGATATGCCTCGTTGGATCTATGTTCTACATCCGGTTGCACTCGTATCTGCAAAAGTTAACTTATTTAAAATATTTAAGTTCTTTGATAAACTATTTGAAAAAAATAAGAAAAAGAATCTTATCAAGGAAGATGCAATTAAAATAGTAAACATTTGCAATAAGGAATTTGACGAGTTAGCAGATAGAACCAAATCGATGGATAAAATACTTATAGTAAGAGATTCTTCCTATTTAAACTGGAGGTATTTTCAGCATCCGGAAAATAAATATAAGATGTATGGGTATTATGATGATAATAAGCTAAGGGGTTATATTGTCTATAAAATAACTGACAAACCAAATACAACGATTCGTATAGGCAACATTGTAGATTTAATTGTAGATGATATTAATGATATCGATATCCAAACAAAGCTCCTGCACACAGCCATTCAACAAATGGATAATGTGGATTTCGTTCAAGCCTGGTCATTACCACATCAATATACATCCAGCTTGTTTAAGAAACAAGGATTCATTCATAAGGATAGCCCAATGCCACTAGTCGGTAAAAGTATTTCTAAAAGTAGTACAGAACTGACGAATGCTTCTAATTGGTTTATTTGTATGGGCGATGTTGATTCCTATTAAAAAGCTGTTATTACAAAATAACAGCTTTTTAATAGTATTATTTTGTTTTCCAAACTTTTAATAAGAATAAGGGCAATTTCAATTGACGTTTAATTCTATACGGTTCTTTCATTAAACGATAAAACCATTCCAATCCAATTTTTTGAAAAAATTTTGGTGCCCTCTTTGTTCTACCTGATAAAACATCAAAAGAACCACCAACCCCCTGAAATATATTTACATTCAAGTCCTCCATATTATCTACAATCCAATATTCCTGAGTGGGACTTCCCAGTGCAACAAATAATATATCTGGCTGAGCCATGTTAATTGTATTCTTTATTAATTCCTGATCTTTTTCGTAGCCATCCAATACACCGGCTACTTTAAGACTGGGAAACTTTTTTATTAAATTGAACTTTGCCTGGTCGGCAACACCTGGTTTAGCTCCATACAGGAATATGCTTTTTCCATTTACTGAAGCCATTTCACATAGTGCTTCCAACATATCTATACCTGTTACTCTTTCTCTTATATTTCCTTTTTTTATTCTTGAAGCAATTAATATGCCTACACCATCAGGAATTTGATATGTTGCTTGATTTAATAATCGCATTAAATTATTATCCTGCTGAGCTGTTAAAATTTTTTCAGGATTAATAGCTACAATAAAAGATTGCTTATCTTCATTAATATCTTCCACAACATGAGTCATAAGGTTTTTATATGAGTAGCTGCTAACATCAATGCCCAAATAATTCTCTTTCATATTCCCACCCAATTTTGTTTCAAGATTTTAGTGTTATCTTATAGATTTAAGTTTACCGAGATCCCCTATTTTGTATAAGGTTATCTCGTCACTATCCTGTATACAGTTTTTTGTGTCTAAAATTACAGGAGTTTTCATGTTATTAACGTACACCATTGAATCCATTTCTTTAAATACATTATGATCCGCTAATACTAAAGCCACATCCGCTTCAGCCAGGCTTTCTTCCAGTCCAAAAAGCTCCAGATTTGCTGCGGACTGTTTTACATAAGGATCGTGACATTTTATATGGTAGTCTGCACTTACTAATTGATTTGCTATCTCAATTGCCGGACTTTCCCTTACATCATCAACATTCCCTTTATAACTTAATCCAAGGATAGCAATGGTAGGATTCTCTATATTCATTGTAATTTTTTTAATTTGATCAATAACAAATCCTGGCATGGAGCTGTTTATTTCTCTGGCGGTTTGCATTAATGGTGATAACTCATTAGCTTTTTCAATGATGAAATAAGGATCCACTGCGATACAATGTCCACCTACGCCTGGTCCCGGCTGGTGAATATTTACTCTTGGATGCATATTTGCTAGTTTTACAACCTCATGTGCATTAACTCCCAACTTTTCACTGACTTTGGACAATTCATTTGCTAAGGCAATATTTACATCTCGGTATGTATTTTCCATTAATTTAGACATTTCAGCTGTTAATGCTGATGTTTCGAATACTTGGCCTTTAACAACTTTTCTATAAAAATCAGCTGTTCTCTTAGCTGCCTCTTCTGTATATCCTCCAACGATTCGGTTGTTTTCAATTAGTTCGGTCATGATGCGCCCAGGTATAACCCTTTCAGGACAATGAGATACATAAACATCATCTTCTTCAGGATTAAAACCGCCAGCCTTAATTATCGGTACTACAATATCATCTATTGTTCTTGGTGGTATTGTAGATTCTATAATAACTATATCCCCTTTCTTCATATAGGGGATAATACTTTCTGTTGCTTTTTTCACATAATCAAGGTTTGAGGTTTTATTATCATGCACTGGTGTTGGGACAGCAATAATGAAAATATCTGCCTGTACAGGGGTAGTGGATACTTTTAATTTTCCGTTATGAATCGATTCACTTATAATACCTGCCAAGCTTGGTTCTTCTATATGTATTTCACCCTTAGATAAGGTTTCAACAACATCCTCATTAACATCTACACCATACACTTCATACCCATTATCAGCTAAAAAACCGGAAGTAGGTAAGCCTATATATCCCAAACCTATAACACATATTTTTTCCATCTTAATTCAACTTCTTTCTTTACATAAGATTAGCTTACAGTATATCAAAATCAAGTAAATGAACAAAAGCTAGTTTTTACTTTTAAATTTTGTTTTATTAACTACATTTTTTATCACATTTATTATTGGTCTTTTTCCTGAACCTACAACTCCAACTAGTTCAGCAATTATATGTACCATTATTAATACGATGATTGAAACAATCAAAGTCAAATTTAGTGATGCATTTGAGAATAAGATCGCTAAAGCTCCAAATAAAATACTGAATGCATAAATAATCAGCACTGAGGTTTTATGGCTAAATCCTGCCAATAATAATTGATGATGAATATGTTTTTTATCCGGCATCATTATTTTTTCTCCACTCAGCATTCTTCTTACCATTGCAAATAAAGTATCAAAAATTGGTACAGCAAGAACGATGACAGGAATAATAAAACTAAATAAAGTTATATTTTTAAAGAGACCAAGTATTGAAATCACAGCAATAGAATAGCCTAAAAACAATGATCCCGTGTCACCCATATAAACTTTTGCAGGGTGAAAATTATGAAATAAAAAGCCTAGATTACTTCCAATTAATACAATACAAAGATAACCGACCAGGATACGTTCATCCATAATTGCCATAATAAATATACTTGTTAAAGCAATAGTGGAAACTCCGGAAGCTAATCCATCTAATCCATCAATTAAATTTATTGCGTTGGTGATACCAACAATCCATAACAAAGTAATTAAAATACTAAAATAACCTAACTCAATAACACCAAAAAAAGGTATCGTAATGCGTTCGATAATTAGTCCTGAATAAATCAGAAGTGCTGCTGGAATAATTTGGCCAGTTAACTTCAACATTGGCTTTATTGAAAATTTATCATCTAATAAGCCGGTAATAATTATAATTACCGCACCAATACAAATCTCCAGGAAATATTCATTTGTTGGTCTTAAATATAATAAACCGATAACTGTTCCCAGATATATTCCAAGCCCGCCTAAACGTGGCAAAGGAGTTTTATGAACTTTTCTATAATTTGGCATATCAATAACATTCATTTTAACAGCTAATCTTTTTATTGGGTACATTAGAAATAGCGTTGCACAAAATGATATTAAGAAAGCTATGATAAGATCTGTAACATTAAACATAAGTACCTCATCTTAATTAAGTTTTATTACAAGCAATACAATAATAACATATTTATATTAGTTGTTATTATAGTTTTCGACAATCTTTTACAATTTATGTTTTTTTAATATATTTATGGGTATGGAAAGCATGAACAGATATGATTAATTATAATTAGAAAGCGTATGTTTAAAAGAGAACGATATAACAGAGGAAAGTTATTATCAAAAATATGCATTATATTTTGATAATAACTTTAGTATAAATTATGAAGAGATTTTCACTTTAATTCAAATAGCGGCTTTCCAGACTATCACAGGCCGATCATTTCCATAATAGAAAGCTAAGAAAACGATTCTTCTCTTAGTCTTATCTGTAAACCCGCACATACTTATCCTCACGTCTCAACCTAAATAAAGCAAACAAACTTAATATGGGCAAGGCCACAAAATAAATATACTTTGCCTTACCAAATCTCCCTGACTTTTCACGCTTACCCATCAAACACTCACCTGCTTCCAATCCACAGTTTTCGGATAATTAAATGCCTTAAATTTTTCCAGTTCATCTGTAGTAACTAATATAGAAGGAAACTTTTTCAAATACTGCATTTGTTCAATTTTATTTACTGTCCAAACAACTACCTGTATTCCGTGTTCCTCACATTTTTTAATATATTTTTCATCCAGCACCGCATATTTAACTGAAATATACTTAGCATCGAGCTTGTTCATAAGGCGGAAATGCGAGCGTTTCAGCTTGTTGACGAGTGGGCCAAGTTGCAGGTCATGAGAAATCATTCGCATTTTTGCTAATGATTTATGATCAAAAGAAATGATATACACCTGATCGATCATGTCGGTTCTCTGGATTGCCTCATATACTTTTTCCTCTATTCCTTTATACAGTTTCGGATCCTTCAGTTCGATTGATACGATAATACGATCCTTTGCCAATAGCAGCACTTCTTCTAAGGTAGGTATTTTTTCATTATGATTAATGGTGAATTGTCTTAATTCGCTTAATGTGTAATCCTGTATTTCACCTGTTCCATCTGTCATTCGGTCAATTCTGTGATCATGCATGACAACTGGAATTCCATCTTTACTCAAATGCACATCAAGTTCCATATGCGTGTAGCCTAGTTCAATAGCAGCTTGAAAAGAAGACATCGTATTTTCCGGATATTTAGCTGGGTACCCTCTGTGCCCGATCCCACGTATACTCATTAAAATTCTCCCTTCAATCTATAAGTTTTTGGCTTACGGGTCGTTCTATCTTCAATTATAGAAGGGCTTTGTTAAGAGAGTATTAGTGGTGAGTAAATTTTCTGTAAAATTAATATTAATAATAATCCTATGATAGTATAAAATTAATATCAATTTAAAATTTGGAGGGAAATCTTATCATGAAAAAGGAAAACTATCAGCATTTAGTTGAAGAAATTCACAATGAAGCAATTATTATCGATGCACATTTTGATCTCCTATACGACGTAGCAGCACAACGTGAACTTGGTCGGAAGCAAGTTATCGAAACAGATCATCTTCCTAATTTTGTAAAAGGTGGGTGGAATATAATCGTGTCCTCCATTTATCTTGATGATTCGGATTTACCGGAGATGGCCCTGCGCAAGGCATTGAATCAGGTGAGTTGCCTTTATAGCGAGATTGAGGAATCTCCAGATAAGATTATGCTCTGTAAAAATACGGAGGATATTTTGCACGCCAAACAGAGCGGTAAAATTGGAATCATGCTCTCCTTTGAAGGTGTAGAGCCACTTGGAACAGATGTGACACTTTTGCGTGTATTTTATGAATTAGGTGTACGGATGATTGGACTTACCTGGAGCAGAAGAAATGCTGCTGGTGATGGATGTACATTTAACTTTTCCGATCGAGCAATGACTGGCGGAATCACGGACTTTGGCCTTTCTGTAATTGAGGAAGCTGAGCGATTGGGTATGGTTATGGATGTTACACATATTAATGATCAGGGATTTTCCGATATTATCAACCACTCCCATCAGCCGGTGGTTGCATCACATTCCAATGCACGCACCATAGCCAATACACCCCGGAATTTAACGAATGACCAGTTAAGGGCGCTTGCGGATTCCAGCGGAGTTGCCGGAATTAACGCTGTAAGTATAATCGCTGTGGAAAATAGTGAGAATGCAACAATTGAGAAGCTGGTCGATCATATTGAACATATGATTAAAGTTGTTGGAATTGATCATGTTGGGTTGGGTCTGGATTTATGTGATTTGTTTAATAAATATTCATCTCCTGAAGAGGGTGATAAGCTTCCACATAAGTCTTTTGATATTTTAGGGGATCACGGGGAGCTGAGTGAGCTAACCTATGCATTGTTGGGCAGAGGATTTAAGAAGGAGGAAGTGTTGAAGATTTATGGAGGGAATATGTTGCGGGTTTATCGGAAGACGTTTGGTTAGAAGAGCTTATAACTTAATTTGGGTGGTCTGTAACTCTATTTAGGTGAGGTAGTTCTATAATTTTTAATTTAATAAAAAGGGCTCGTAACTCAGGCGATTTTTTCTTTTATTCAACTTCTCTTCCATCATTTTCGATATCTTATATTATTGCAGTTTTCTATATTTTATCATTATTATTTTTAAACATATTAATAGTAACTATTTACCCTTCTCACCTTTTAAATGGGAACAGACCTCAAAAATGTGATAAAATTTATACTAGTTTATCAGGGGAGGAGGGATTTCATGCCTGCACCATACATTTTCGTTGCTGCAGCTATTCTTGCTGTTATTCCTATACTAGTTATTTTTAAAGTGAACATGGACAAATTAAAAGAGGACCCCAGTCAGCGCGGGAAGATCCAAACACGTTTTATGATTGGAATTGCCTTGAGTGAAGCCATTCCGATACTCCTCATAGTTTGGGGTTTCATGGAAATGTCAGCCGTTTCAAGCATGGGGGAATTATACATACCTGGAATCATCATCATCTTTCTAATGGCATTCGCAGTTTTCTTTATTTTCCTGCAAAAAAATGTCGGGGTCGAACCCAAAGCAAAAGAAACAATCAATTCATTTGCCATGGTAAGCATCCCCATTGTATTGGCTTTTCCAGTAATTGCGCTTGTCAGCCTGTTTATGATGCTTCCTTAGGTTGTTTTTGGGGGATCTGGAGCGGTCTTGCGGCTAGGAGTAGTTGTAGTTGAGAGATATACGTCTAAAGTTGAGAGACTCCCTGGCAAAGTTGAGAGACATACGGCTAGAGTTGAGAGAGCACCGGCAATTGTTGAGAGACATACGGCTAAAGTTGAGAGACAAACGCTTATTTGCCATTTATCTCTCAACTTTTTAGATTTCTTCTCAACTTTTCGCTAGTTTCTCTCAACTAACAGCACCTGTCTCTCAACTTTTAACTCTTTCCTCTCAACTCCCCACATTAAACCTCCCCATGCCCACGCACTCCCAAGCAAAAACTACTCCCCCACTTTTCCAATTCCCTTCATAATGAAATCTACAGTCCGCCTTATCTCCCGATCATCATCCCATTCCAAATCAGGTTGCAGGAGGAAGCGGGTAATCAAAAAGCCTAATACGGTTGGTGCGAGCAATCGTATAATTGACAGGTTGGGCTGGTCTTTGATCTCCCCTTTTTCCTTATAATAATCCAGCACATTATTAATTGCCGGGTATATTTTTTCAGCAAATACTTTTTTGTAGGATGCCTGAATTTCAGGGTGGAAAGCCAATTCCTGCAGCAGGATTTTCACAAGCGGTACGTTAGCTTTGGCAAATTCAAATCTATTTTTAATAAATGCATACAAGAAATCCTCGAAATTCTTGTGAGGCTTTCTGAACACCTGATCTACAAACTTTTCAGCAAAAAATGGGGCGGAAAATTTCGTAATAACTGGTGTAATGATCGATGCCAGCAAATCTTTCTTTGTCCGGTAATGCCGGAAAATTGTTCCTTCAGCGACCCCTGCCCGCTTGGCAATTTCACTGGTTGATGTATTGTAATACCCTTTTTCCGAAATAATTTCAATTGCAGCCTCGAGTATTTTCACTTGTTTTGGTGTCATGTTTTCTGATTCGCCAAGTGTATCGATCATTTGCTTATAGATGGATTGATCTTGTTCCGACATTTTTAATCCTCCCTGATTGGTTACACATCTGTTTCCCTCATTCTGTTCAAAATCCAGGACCCTGAAAAAAATAATTTTAATTATAATCTATAAATCAAAAGCCAGACCAAACATAGACCTACGCTTTCGGAAAAGTATTTTTTATAGTTATCATGGACAGTTTGGGACTGAAGCTGTTCTGATTTGTCCTTGAGAAGTGCTCTCACGGACAGTTCGGGCTTGATGTTGCCTCTCCTTTGTCTTTGAGAAGTGCTCTCATGGACAGTTCAGGACTGAAGTTGCTCTGTTTTGGACCTCTGTCAAGAAAATGGACACATACATTAATATGTTTCATTTCATCTAATCCACGATTTCTGTCGCTTTGAATAACCTGATGATCCAATAGCCCAATCTTTATAATTCTGTTTTTAAGACAAATTGATCACCTTATGCGCTGCGATTCTCCTCTAATCGCAGCCTCCTTCTTTCAAATTGATTAGGCGAAACATAGCCTATTGTGGAATGCCTTCTCTTTTCGTTATAAAAATGCATATAGCTGGTAATGCCTTTCTTGGCCTGTTCCTTGGTCTCGAAGCGATGTCGGTAAACAAACTCCTTCTTGATGCTTGCGTGAAAGGATTCCATGCAAGCATTATCATACGGATTTCCGGTACGACTCATGCTTATGTCAGCTGTTATCTCGTCTAGTCTTTCAATGTATTCATTGGCACAGTACTGTGACCCTCTGTCCGAATGATGAATAAGCCCTTCGTTTGGCTGTCTTGTCACAAGAGCCATTTTCAAGGCGTTTAGCGTCAATTCCGTTCTCATATGATCTGCCATCGACCAGCCTATAACTTTTCTCGAATACAAGTCTATAATAGACGCCAAGTAAAGCCAGCCCTCCATCGTCCAGACATACGTAATATCCGTTACCCATACGGTATTTGGTTCATCCACTTCAAAGTTCTGATCAAGTAAATTAGGATAAATATTATAATTATGATTCGAATCGGTTGTCACTACATACCTTTCCTTAGGGACAGCACGTAGCCCCAGTTCATTCATCAATCGCGCGACGGTCTTCTCAGAAACAATATAGCCTTCTGCCTACTAAATCTTTATGAATACGAGGACTCCCATATGTACCGAAGCTCTCATGGAAAAACTGATTAACCTTTTATTTTAATTTTTCTCTTTTTATTTCCCTTTCTGTTGGCTCCCTGTCCTGGTTCTTTAACCAGTTATAGTAACCACTTTTAGATACCTCAAGCACGTTACACATCCTCACGATAGTAAATTCATTCTCGTGAGCTTGGATAAATTGAAACTTTATTTCGGGTCTTGCGTGAAGATGTGCATCGCCTTTTTTAATATCTCGTTCTCCTCTTTCAGCTTGGCAATCTCTTTCTCCTTCTGTTTCAACGTCTTTTCATGTTCGGAAGGAGTGATATACTTCTCCTTTGAATCGCCTTCTCCAAGTCGGTTTCTATAATCTTTTACCCAACGGCGCAAGGTTCCATAAGGAATATCCAGCTCATAAGCAACCTCCCTCATTACTCTGTTCTCCTCCACAATCAACTTGGATACATAGTCTTTATACTCCTGATCGTAATGCTTCCCCATCATGAACACGTCCTTTGTAATGTTATCTACATTATAAATGATTATCGCTCATTTATCCGTGTCCATTATCTAGACTATCTCAAGCTATGACCTTGAGAAGCGCTCTCGCGGACAGCACGAACCTGAAACAGCTCTCCTTTGTCCTTGAGAACCTCAAATCCAAGTTCATCATAATTTCCGATGCCGCTTTAAAGCTACTATATTCAGGAAGATAAATACAACGGAAAAGCCAATCAGTATGCCTATATCGCCCCATACATCTGTAAGCTGCTGGCCGCGGATCATTATTTCCCTCAAGGCATCTGCCCCGTAATATAGTGGCATTATTTTTCCAATGGCATCAATCCAGGCGATGGATTCCGTATGAAAAATCCCTGCAAAGAAAACCTGTGGGATGATGGCAATTGGGATGAACTGGATCATTTGAAATTCATTTTTGGCATATGCTGATAAAAGTGTTCCAAGACTTAATGCAGTGATTGCCAGCAGGATGGAAATAATAATCACTGCAAAAAATGAACCAGCCATGTAAATATCTAGGACGTAAATGGAAAATGCCGCCATAATAATTGATTGGATAATGATAAAAATTCCAAATCCGCTCAAATAGCCTGTGACAATTTCCCAGCGTCTCAGTGGTGTTGCCAATAACCGCTCCAAAGTTCCTTGTGTCCGTTCCCTTAGGAAGGAAACGCCGCCAATAATAAACGTAAAAAAGAATACGAAGAAACCAATAAGAACTGGACCAATATTATCAAATAGTTTTACATCTGTTGAGCCATGCAGAAAGTCAATTTCAACGTTTAAATTACTGGGGTTTAGCTGTTTGGATGCTTCATTTAACACCCGCTGAACGGCAGAGGTTGCTGTTGGGTCGCTTCCTTCCATTGTGATGTTCATCAGTTCATTTTCCAATCGAAAGTGGGCATCGACTTCTTGTTTCTTTAAAGCTTCCTCCGCTTCCGTCAATGTCATCTCGGAAAAAGAAGCATCCTGTTCCTCCAGCACTTCCTGAAACTGTTCGGGAACATCTGTTAACGCAATCGCTGGCTCATAATCCTCCATACCCAAAACCAGCCACAGTAATGTCATGACAAATATTGGGGCGACAAACATAAGCGCAATACTTCGCTTATCTCCGAGCAGCTGCTGAATAATCCGTTTTATAATCACATTTACTCTCATTTACCCTACCTCCACTTGCTGACTTTTTCCAAAATATAAAAATGCATCTTCAAGTGTTTCCGTTTTACTTTTTTCTTTCAGTTCATCCGGGCTTCCTTTTGCTATCATGTAGCCATCACGCAGCAGGGCAAGCTCATCACATTTTTCCGCTTCATCCATGACATGTGTTGTGATAATGATGGTCGTACCAGTCTCTTGAATTGCTTTAAGATCCTTCCAAATTGATGCACGAAGAACCGGATCAATTCCAACAGTGGGCTCGTCAAGAATAAGTAGTGATGGACGGTGCAGGAGCGCAACCGCCAGTGACATCCGCCGTTTCATTCCGCCCGAATAGTGTTCCAGCGTTTTATGAAGATGATCGGTTAAATTCACAATTTTTGCCGCTTCATCGACACGCTCTGCTCGTTCCTTTTTGAAAATTCCATAGATACTGGCAAAAAATTCAAGGTTCTGCTTCCCTGTTAGCTCACTGTACAATGCATCATTTTGTGCCATATAGCCAATCTCCTGCAATTGCTTTAATGACGGCATCTTTTGGTTAGCAATCGAAACAGTGCCTTTCGTTGGGTTCAGCAGCCCGATCATTATTTTTACCAATGTTGTTTTTCCTGAACCTGATGGCCCTAGCAAACCAAATAACTGTCCCTTCGGAATTGTTAAATCAACCTTTTTCAATACTTGCTCTTTGTCAAATTGCTGTTGAATACCTTCTAATTTCACAAAATCATTCATGGAAATGCCTCCTTGTATTTGTGAATTCTCATTTAGTGAGTGATTACTCACTTTTATATTAAAGTATACTTTCAGAATTGTAAAGTTAAAATTTATTCCCAGCATGAAGCCTGTTTCCATTGCATAAATATTAATGGAGATTATACAACAGGGAGGTCTTTAAGAGATGCAATTTTATTATGGGAGTCAAATGCCGCTTCGGGTTCTGGATGAGGCCGAGTTTTGGAAGGAGCAGGAAGCTGAGCATACTGTGGTCATGCGGGAGCTTATGAAAGATTTGGAGAAGGAATATGTTGACGCTCTAAAGCACTGGGAAGAAGTTTTAAATACGACCCATCAGCATGTAAAAAGATATGTGGAGTCGGTTGTGCGCAGTAATAATCAGCTTTCCCCACAGCTTTATCAGCAGGTGCTTGAGCTAGTAACCTTTTGTTTGCAGGAAAGTGTTGCATTCACAAAATTTTGTCGCCAGGTGAAAACAGAAAGTAAAGCTGCAGCTAACAATGCAACAGCAAGGGTTGTGATTGATCATATTATAGATGAGTCGGAGTATTTTATCGGGATTGCACAAACGATTTTATACGAACAGCATAATTGAATAATTTTCATTTACAGTGCTTCTTCATCACGGAGAAGCACTTTTCGTTTCAATAGTGCCCCTTGAGGTTATATAATATGTTTATAACTTAAGAAAAGTAGGTGTATGCAGGTGAAGGATCATACATTGATTGCCAAGGTTAGTATGCTGGCAGGGAAAATCATGCTCAAGAGTGGTGCAGAAACATATCGGGTGGAAGATACAATGAACCGGATAGCTGTTGCTTATGGATTAAAAAATGTTCAGAGTTATGCAACGCCCACAGGAATTAATTTTTCTAGTGATATTGCTACAGATACTCATTTTAATCGAATTTCCAATCGATCCAATGATTTACATAAAATAGCTGAAGTCAACAGCGTCTCGCGTCAGATAACAGCCGGTGAGCTTGAGTTAAAAGATGCGCTCAAGAAGCTGAGGGATATTGAAAACGCCAAACTAAACTTCCCAGGCTGGATGCAAATTATAGCTGCAGCATTGGTCAGTGGAAGTTTTGCCATGATGTTTGGGGGAACCTGGCCTGATTTCATTCCTTCATTTATCGCCGGTGGGCTGGGCTATGCTGCGATGCTTGGATTTGAACGTTTGGTGGAAATCCGTTTCATGGCAGAGTTTTTTGGTAGTTTTATTATCGGGGTTACAGCATTTATTTTTATTTACAATGGGGTTGGCAACGAGCTTGACCGAATTATTATCGGTGCTGTCATGCCACTGGTTCCAGGGTTACATATTACAAATGCAGTCCGTGATCTGATGTCAGGGCATCTAGTTGCAGGGATATCCAAAGGAGTTGAAGCCACACTGACAGCCTTTGCGATCGGTGCCGGGGTTGCAGTTATTTTTGCGTTTGTTTAGAGAGGGGAGAGAAATGACATGATGATCATCATACAGCTTATCACAAGTTTTATAGCTTCAGCGGGATTCGGAATCCTTTTTAATGCACCAAGGCAAGCGCTAATTCAATGTGGACTCGTTGGGATGTCCGGCTGGATGTTATATTATTGGGTTGTTTTCACTGGGATGGACGTCGTTCCGGCAACAATTTTTGCTGCCATGCTCGTAGCTGTGTTGAGCCAAATTTGTGCAAAATTTTATAAAAAGCCAATTATAATTTTTAATGTCTCGGGAATTATCCCCCTCGTCCCTGGTGGAATGGCCTTTAATGCCATGCGCCACTTTGTAGAAAATGACTATCTTACCGCAGTGGAATTATCTGCCAAAGTCATGCTGCTGGCAGGTGGCATTGCAATTGGACTCATGTTTTCGGAGGTGGTGAATCAGGTGGTTAGGAAGTTTCCGGCTAAGAGGTAGTTTTGGGGGTAGCGTTCGCTTGGTTTAGGATGGCTGTTGGCTCGAATCCGGCCTGGCTTTTGGCATACGGTTTGGTTGGGCAGCTGCTCGATCTTTGTCTCTACGCCCGATCTGAGTAATAATTAGCTCAAACTGTCGTATAGAACGTCTCTATACGACCAAACGAACCAAAGTCATCTGCAAACCGTCCAATAGAAGTAATTCCTCGCTCGACCACACTCACTAAAAGTTTGATTCTCCAAGCTACACCTCTTTCAAATCCCCCCATTTGGATAAACTCAAACTTTATGTGCAAACTTTTAATAGTGTTCAACCTGCAATAGTTGCTTTAACATTCGTTTCCTTATAAAATGAAATTTCACACAAAAGATATATAACACCCTGAAATCTATGGTGAAATTTATAGGAATTTCATATGAAATGAGGCGGTATTTTTGACTATTCAACAAAAACCGAAAGTAATAATTGTAATCTTCGGGGCAACAGGGGATCTGGCTAAGCGAAAGTTATTTCCCTCGATTTATCGCCTTTATAAAAGTGGTAAGATCAGCGAGGACTTTGCTGTAGTCGGGCTTGCGCGCAGACCGTGGACGAATGATGTTTTCCGGGATAATGTGGAAAATTCTATTCATGATGCACTGTCTACCGATGAGAATATTGGCACATTCTCTTCTCACTTTTATTATCATCCATTCGATGTGACAGAGACCTCGTCCTACCAGGATTTAAAGGTTTTATTAGAAGAGCTTGATGGAAAATATCAAACAGATGGAAATCGAGTATTTTATTTGGCAATGGCTCCAGAGTATTTTGGTTCAATCGCCCAAAACCTCGAAAGCTACGGATTAAAAGAAAGTGCCGGTTGGTCGCGGCTTGTGATTGAGAAACCGTTTGGCCATGATTTAGCATCTGCAAAAGAATTAAATAATGAAATTCGGGCAGCTTTTGATGAAGAACAAATTTATCGGATTGATCATTATCTTGGAAAAGAAATGGTGCAAAATATTGAAGTAATCCGTTTTGCTAATGCGATATTCGAACATCTTTGGAATAACCAATATATTTCAAATGTCCAAATCACCTCAAGCGAATCACTTGGGGTTGAGGAGCGGGCCCGTTATTACGATCATTCCGGAGCAACCCGTGATATGGTGCAAAACCATATGCTGCAAATGGTTGCGCTGCTTGCGATGGAGCCTCCTATAAAATTAACAACAGATGAAATTCGCTCAGAAAAGGTAAAGGTACTCAGGGCTCTGAGGACAATTGAAAACGAAAAGGTAGATAAGTACTTTGTTCGGGGTCAATATGACAGTGGCTCGATCAACGAAAAACCTGTTGAACGATATCGTGATGAAGCTGAAGAATTAATCGATTCAAATACGGAAACATATGTTGCCGGTAAAGTACTTATCGACAATTACCGCTGGAGTGGTGTCCCATTTTATATCCGAACAGGAAAAAGAATGGCTGAAAAGTCCACAAAAATTGTTGTCGAGTTCAAGGATATCCCAATGAATTTATATTTTAAAACGAATCGGGAAAAACATCCAAATTTACTTATAATCCATATCCAGCCAAATGAAGGGGTGACCCTTGTACTAAATGCGAAGAAGTCAGGTGGATCTCTCGCTGAGCCGATCCAGCTTGCTTATAATAATTATGGTTATGACGGAATCAACACACCTGAAGCATATGAAAAACTTTTGTATGATTGTATACTTGGTGACGCAACAAACTTTACCCACTGGGATGAGGTGGCCTATTCCTGGGCTTATATCGACTCCATTCTAAAAACATGGGAAACGACACAAGCTGATTTCCCTAATTACAAATCAGGTTCGATGGGCCCCGAAGCAGCGGACAAGCTCCTGGAAAAGGATGGATTCCATTGGTGGCCGATTACAGAGATTGAAAAATAAGAAGAGTTTACATTGAAATTATATGATGCTACAGCAGATATTTTGGGCATCTTGCAGAAGTTCCAGAAAGAGATTATTTCATGGTCGCAGCACCAATAAAACTTTAGGGAACCGATGCAGCACCAGCAAGGGTTATGCTGTTTGAAGGAATTACGATTGATTAAAAGATATAAGTGGAAAAAAGGCCTGTGCTAGATTAGAGCGCAGGCCTTTTTATGTGTTGGGTAGCGTTATTTGCGTGGTATTGTTGATATATCTGTTTTTCGGACGATATATTTGTGCCCGGGTTGATATATTCTTTCTCCGGCAGATATATTCCCGCTCTGGACGATATATTTCTTCTCCGGCAGATATGTTCCCGCTCTGGACGATATATTTCTTCTCCGGCAGATATATTCTCGCTCCGGACGATATATTTCTTCTCCGGCAGATATATTCTCGCTCTGGACGATATATTTCTTCTCCGGCAGATATGTTCCCGCTCTGGACGATATATTTCTTCTCCGGCAGATATATTCTCGCTCCGGACGATATATTTCTTCTCCGGCAGATATATTCTCGCTTCGGATAGTTTTAGCAACATTAACATTAACAACAGTTCGATTTTCTATCTATAGCTCTTCCTGTCCCCCATTGCTGCCGTTATTAGTAGCACAACTGCTGTCAACATATGCATGATCATTCCAACGACAGGAATCCATCCTATACATGATGTGATAATTCCTAATATACTTCCACCACTAGCTCCTCGATCATTTTTAGTAAGGATTAATGTTATAATGTGCAGGATTAACATGACAAATAGTGGTGCCCATCCTTGGCTGAAAATATATAGGCCACCCAATAAAGGAATACCAAGCAGTCCTTCAAAAATTCCTGTTATTAATTTCATGATGCGTGAGATCGACATATGATTTCCTCCGTATTTGTAAATTCATTTAATAATAATATTATTCCCTAATACAAATATCATAACACCTCTGATATTTACCAGGATTCCTCTTTTAGTTGAAATATGAGGCTGTTAAGAGATTATCTCTGCTATGCGATGAGAAGATAGGACAGCAAAGTTGAGAAGACGATTGAGAGATAAGATAGCAAAGGTGAGAGATGGTCGCCCATAGTTGAGAGATGGCCGATTATAGTTGAGAGATAAGACAGCATAGTTGAGAGACGATCGCTTATAGTTGAGAGAAAAAATGAATTTAGTTGATTATCTCTCAACTTCCGTCCGGTGTCTCTCAACTTCGGGTCTGCGTCTCTCAACTTCACCCCAACCTCTCTCACCCCCAACACAACATCTCTCAACCCACCTCAAGCATCTAATCAAACTCCCCCACGCAAGCAAAAACATCAGCCCATACACCCGATCACCCACACGGAACAAAAACCCTCCGCACCAAAGCGGAGGGACTCCAATAATTTACTCTTTCTTCTTCTTCCTCCCAATAATCTTCCCAGTCAAATCTGCAAACAATGAATAGACGACAGGGATCAATAATAGTGTGAATATAGTTGAGACACCCAGTCCGAATATGATTGTCACTGCCAGTGGTTGCTGCATTTCTGCGCCTTCTCCCAGTGCGAGTCCGAGTGGGATCATGGCCAGGATGGTTGTTAATGTTGTCATGAGAATTGGGCGTAATCTGCTTTGGCCTGCTTCGATAATTGCTTCATATAAATCCATACCTTTTCGCCGTAAAATATTAATGTAATCGACGAGTACGATTGAATTATTTACGACGATTCCGGCGAGCATGATGATCCCAATAAAGCCTGGAATACTTAGTGGCAGCCCTGTTACAAACAGTCCGCCCATCACGCCAACAACTGTTGCTGGTAGTGAGAACATGATGATAAATGGAAACAGGAAGTTCTCAAATTGGATTGCCATGACAGCATATACAAGGAAAATCGAGAAAATCAATGCCAGCGCTAAATCCGCAAATGATTCAGCCATGTCCTGCGCCTGTCCGCCAATTTCATAGCTGTAGCCCTCTGGCAGTTGCATCCCATCCAGTGTATTTTCAACATCTGTTACAACACTTGCCAGATCCCTGTCTACTACCTGACTTGTTACATTCATTTGTGGCTGCTGATTTTGTCTCTGCAATGCCACAGGTCCGCTCATTTCCTTTAATTCCGCAACTTCTTCCAATGGAATTGCTGCACCCTGAGATGATTGAATCTTCATATCCTGCAAGTCACTTATTGTGCTGCGCTCATCCTCTGGATACAGTAGGGTCACATCCATTTCCTGGCCTTCTTCACGGAATTGTGTTGCCACCTGACCGGTAAATTGCATTTGAATTTGACCTAAAATCTGCTCCTGGGTCAATCCATACATTGCTGCCCTGTCATCATTAATGACAATGTTCATTTGTGGAACACCATCAGATGCTCCTGACTCTGGATTATAAACACCATCAACGGAAGAAATTTCTTCAACAATTTGACCTGAAAGCTCTCGCAAGACTTCATGTTCCGGTCCATTTAACTGAATTTGAATCGGATCTCCCATCCCCATGCCTGCATCCATTGAGCTGACAGTAATTTCAGCACCCGGGATGTCCTGTAAATCATTATCAATATCCTGAACAATATCAGTAGTTGTTTTATCCCGTTCTGCCGGAGGGGGTAATTGTATGGTGTATGTGGCACTATTTCCACCTCCACCCATTGCAAAACCGCCCCCGCCAACGGTCACATAATTTGTTTCCATTACCGATTCATACGGTGTTAACTTTTCATTTACCTTTTCTACAATTTCTGTCGTATGATCTAATGAACTGCCGGCATCTGTTTCCACACGGATCTCCATTTGACCCTGGTCTGCTGCTGGAATAAACTCCGCACCGATTAATGGGATTAGTGCCAAGCTTGCCACGATAGCAATAACTGTTCCGGCAATCGTTGTTTTACGATGTTTCAGCACCCATTTTAAAACACGCTTGTACTTGCTGTTGACCCAACCAAGAAATTGATCAAACCAATAGCGCCGTCCACTGTCCTCCATTGCTTTTGACAGCAATTTTGATGAAAGCATTGGCACTAAAGTTACTGCAACTACAAGTGATGCGATTAAAGAAAACGAAACAGCTAATGCTAGTGGTGTAAACATATCAGATGCTATTCCCTCAACATATACGATTGGCAAAAATACGACCAATGTTGTTGTCGTTGATGCAATAACTGCTGGTGCCAATTCGGAAGCACCCTTTGTCGCAGATTCAAATAAACTGTATCCGCGCTGCCTGTAGGAATATATATTTTCCAAAATAACGATCGAGCTGTCGACCATCATCCCCAGACCTAAAGCCAGACCACCTAATGTTAAAATATTAAGCGTTTCTCCAGTGAAATAAAGTAATGCAAATGTGGAGATAATCGCAATCGGAATTGATAGGCCGATAACGATTGTTGCACGAACGCTTTTTAAAAACAGGAGTAATACAAAGATCGATATCGCTCCACCGATTAAAATATTTTGCACAACAGAATCAATCGACATTTGGATGAATTCGGATGTATCAATGATAACTTCCAGATTCACATCTCCTGGCAGATTCTCCTTGATTTCATCCATGCCTGCGATAACATTTTGTGCAACCTCCACCGTATTGCTGTCTGTTTTTTTCAAAATTGATAAAACAAGCGACGGTTTGCCATTCACGAGTGTCAGGGAGGATGAATCTTTGAATGTATCATTTACTTCTGCAACATCTTCTATCTGAATGGTTGCACCAGCACTAGTTTGAACAAGCGTTTGTTTGATATCTTCAATCGACTCGAATTCTCCGGTCACACGTAGCTGGAGATCTTTATTTCCTTTTTCTACATTGCCAACAGATGCGGATTGATTCCCACTTCTTAGTGACTGCATGATCGTCTGTGCATTCACGCCATACTGCTGTAATTTTGCCTGATCCAGGATAAGCTGGATTTCCCGTTCTTTTCCACCTTCAACTGTAACAGAGCCTACTCCACCCTGCCGCTCAAAAAATGGAACAACCTGTTCATCAGCAATTTCGGTTAAAGCTGGGGTATCTTTACCAGTTAAACCAACCCAGATAACCGGTAGCTGGTCCGGATTAAATCGCATTATACTTGGTTCACCAGCCCGATCCGGCAAAAGTCCTTTTACCTGATCAACGCTTTCCCGTACATCGAGCAATGCCTGATCCAAATCTGTCCCATTGGCAAACATCATCAGCACTAAAGATGAGCCTGACTGTGACTGGGACTGCACGGTTTCGATGCCTTCAACTGTACTTACAGCAGATTCTATCGGTCTGCTAATTAAATTCTCTACTTCCTGAGGGGCAGCGTCCTGATAGGATGTTGCCACAACTGCAACAGGCAGATCAATTTTTGGAAAAAGATCAATCGTTAAACTGCGCATGGATACAATTCCAAGCGCTATGATGGCAAGTACAATCATAATGACGCCAACAGGACGTTTTACGGATGTATTTACAAGCTTCAAAGTTTATTCCCCTTCCTGTACGTCAACTCGGGATTCATCAGTCAGTGTCAACTGACCTGTCACCACAACCTGATCACCTGCTTTTACGTCACCTTCGATTGCAGTTTTATCTGATTGTGTTTCCTGAATCGTGACTTTTTGCTTCATTGCTTTATTGTCTTTTACAACGTATACGAAAGATTCATCATTCTCCTCAAAAACCGATGCTGTCGGAACGATGATTGCCTTTTCAATCCTTTTTTCCGGAACAGTCATTTCAATAACTGTTCCTGGTAAAATTTCCCCATCTTCATTGGGAGCTTCTGCTTCAATTTCATATAATCCCGTATCATTCGGCATTGAGCCGATTGCTGTAATTTCCGCTTCGTATTCTTTATCTCTTGCTGTCACATCAAGTGTTGCTTCTTTTTCAAAAAGCTCACGGACTTTGGCTGTTACGGAAAACTCAAGTTTTACTGAATGCATGTCAGCGATTAATGCGAATGGCTCTTCATTTGAGACCATATCTCCTGCTGCTCCAGTTAAATTAACAACCTCCCCATCTCGAGGTGCTCGAACATTTTGAGTTCCAGCAGGGGTTGAAAGGGTTGCGATCAGATCATCTTCTTCAACCTGGTCGCCATTTTCAACTTCTAATGTATCAATTTCCCCAGGAGTCTCAAGCATAATTGGCGCCGTTGCAGAAGGGGCTGTTCGTCCATAAACAGATTTTTCAATAACCAGGTCACCTTCCGTTACTTCAGCAGTTTCCACCGGTACTACTCTTTCTTCCTCATCCTTATTTGTATCCTCATCCTGATTGCATGCTGCAAGCAAAGCGATCAAAAGTATCAATATCATGCTAATTGTTTTTTTATTCATTTCTTTAACTCCTCTCGAATAAGCAATTTAAGTTTACTTTTATGTATTGTCTATCATGACGTAGTTGATATATGGTGAAGTAACTTCCTACCAGTCCTTAGAAGATGAGTGCTTATTCAGCGCTACGGAAACACATTTCGCTTTCCGTGGGCGGCTGGTGAGCCTCCTCGTGCTACTCGTCTTTAGGGGTCTCACCTATGTCTTTCCTCCCACAGGAGTCTCAATATGTTTCCTCCGCTGATATTCCGGTTACTGCTAATGAACTGCTTATTAATATTAAAACGTAAAACAACTTCACCAGTTCGGGTGAGCGTAGGGCGGTGACTCCTCAAAAATACAGATCAATTTTCTTCGTGCGATGCAGATGCTGGCGAAGCCTTCCTTGTCCTGCGGGAATAGCACGTGTCTGAAGACCCCGCAGAGTGGTTTTCTCGAGGAGGCTGAGGCCGTGCCCTAAGGATGCGCATCCGCCTGGAGCGATCCCGAACGGCGGTTGTAGCAATACCTATAGAAAAACAGCTTTACAAAAACATCCCTACTCCAAAAGCTCGACATCCAATAATCGGGCAATTTGTTTACATTCTTTTTTTAATTCGGGAAGTTGCCTGAAATGTGCCAGCAATCCCTGGATTACGATGGGCTGACGCTTTGCTTTACTAACTTCTTTTTTCAAGGCACTCACAACTTCTTGCAGCTGACCTACTATTTTGTATTCCCTGTTTAACCTAGCAACTTTTGACTGCAATAAAGTGAGCATTTCTGAAAGTTCATCAGTATCCCTGTTCATCATTGCTTCATATTCTTCCGGGATTTTATCAATTGTGATCAGTGCTTCTTCGTTCCGCATATGCATTCCTTCTACGATATCATCTAGACGTCTAACGATAAATGCTCCTATCTTTTCCTTCTCAATATGTACATTGTCAATAACGATCCATTTAAAATAGCCATTGATCAAGCCCTCTAATTGAATCACTGTATCGACTAGCAAAGCATTAATTTTATCTCCATAGATAGCCTGGATGTTTTCTCTCATCCAATGATAATTTTCCATTTTCATTTGGTGAATCAGCTTATCAATATCTTGCCCAATCGATATATTTTCACGTAAAGACATAATAAGAAATTCCTTGTATTTGTATATATAATTAAAAAAAGCGGTGATTTGGTGTGCAAGGCTTTCTTGAGGAAGATAATTTTCCTGTTTTGCTATTCCAATTCTTTCAGAAATTTGTGTGTAAAAATACTGAAGGGCTGTTACTATAAAATCTTCTTTAGACTCGAAATATAAATAAAAAGCTCCCTTGGAAATTCCCGCTTCTGTTACGATTTCCTGGATCGAAGTTGTGTGATATCCTTTTGCAGCAAATAATTTCATACCTGCCTCAATTAACTTCATCTTTTTCTCATTCACTTTGATCACCTGTTTCTTTATACGATCCAACTTGTTGGATGGTTTCACTTTTATGTATGACTAACCAGTCAGTCATGCAATTTTATAATTCTAACTACTCTAGTGTACACCTCTGCATAAAGGTTATACAAGTGAAGTTCCTGTTAACTTTTCCATTCCAATAAAACGAGGGTCGCTATTCAAGCGACCCGTTTTTTCACCACCAGGGATACCAGTGTTTTCCGAATAGTGTACCCCTGTTCATATGAACAATTACCTGGCTTGTCCGTTTGTATTGTATGTCGAATGCTTTTTCAGATATGTTTACATATATCCCTGTGCCATCACGAAAAGCTATGTATGTTTGATCACCACGTTGTTCATATGTAAGGATGTGCTGATAGGATACCCAGACACAATCTTTATTTTTCGTTGAAGCTGTCGGTATCATGTAGATCCCTTTATCGACATTGACCGGAACTGGCAATTTACTCACCGAATTCAGAATCTCCTTTACTGGACTTTTTCTGCCATCTAATGATGCGCCATATACCAGACAGCTGTTATCAATTATTTGCTCCGGATTATGCCGCGAAAACTTTTCCTCGCCCACTTCAAGAATCCTTGAACGGTAATATGCTGACGCATCAAACATAATTGCTTTCGTTCTTTGTGTAATAATGTAAACTGGCCTTCTCCCATCCCCCATTTAAAATTACCCCCACCAAATTTTAAAATTGATAATCTTTACATGACTATATTACTATTTGTTTCAGAATAAAGGAAATATTTTAATGAAAACGTTACATTTGTAACATTTCCTCATCAATATGAAGCGATTCCCCATGTTGAAACATTTCCAGTGTTAATATTTCAGTTAAATTCTTCCAGAAGGGGAAATCTGCTGTTTTCAATTTAATAAAAAGGGTAACTAAAAGGATAGGGTCAAAAATTATCTGAAATGACCGATCGATATTACATTCAGTTACAGCGAAAGAAGCAAATGATCAACTGCAAAAACGACTTGAGAAATTGGAAGGAAAGCTATCCGAATCTGAAAACAGTCGTTTGCCATAAACATATTTTAGGAGGAGTAAATCATGGCTGAAAAAAAGAAAAACAATAAAAGGCAGATCACAAGGAAAAATGTAATAACAGGAACAGTTATTGGAAGTGTTGTGGGAGCAGCAACTACATTACTGTTAGCACCAAAGTCCGGCAAAGAACTTCGTGGCGATATCACGGAACAGGTTGGTACAGCCAAGGATAAAGCAGTAGACAAGACAAAAGAATTTGGTGATTCTACAAAAGTAAAATTCAATGACATTAAAACTGGTGCTTCCAATAAATCAAAACAATTTACAGGCAAACTGAAGCGTAATAAGAAAGAAACAGATGAGGATACTGAAGCAAATGAAGAAGAAGGCAGCGAACAAGGTGCACAGCTGCAATCAAATGATTTGGAAGAAGCACAGGGAAATGAAAATGCAAATGAAGCTGATGATGCTGAAAATAAGAAAGATGGTAAGCAGGAGGAAGATAAGCCGTCCAGTAAAAAGAGTGAGAAAATAGCTCCGAAAAAGGATAGTGGCAGTAAAACTACGAGCAGTAAATCGAGTTCAAATAAATCTACTGGCACCAAGACAAAAACACAGTCTAAAAGTACAACTAGCACTGCTAAGAAACCAGCTGCAAAAAAAGGGACGACAAAGTCCAGTGAGGCAAAAAGCACAACAACTGAAAAGCAAGCAACAAAAACTGAATAAGTCTCATTATTTCTACTTATCCCAGCTCCAATTATGATATACTAATTCTTATAAAAGCATGCTAAAGAGGGTCGTACTTTTTAAAGATCCAAAAGTAGTGATGATGGAGGGTTTTTATGGATATTGCAGCACTATCAATTGCAATGGCTAATCAGCAGGTTCGCAACAATGCAGGAATAGCTGTCATGAATAATGCCAAGGAAATGATGGAGCAGCAAGGCAGCCAATTAATAAAAATGCTTGAGCAGCCAGCACAATCTGCCCCACATCCAACAGCAGGAAGTAGAATCGACATCAAAATCTAAAAACAAACAAAAGCAGAACGAGCCCTTCTTATAGAGGTTCGTTCTGCTTTTAAACTTTAGCACTGCAAATAATGCTGATAGACCTGTGAAATGTAGACTTACTTATTGATTATCGTCTTCTTTATTTAAATCATCGTCAGGCATATTGTTGTCTCCATTATTGCCGGTACCGTTATTCCCATTACCACCATTGTTATCTCCATCGGTGCCATTCATACCGCCATTGTTACCATTATCTTCCTCATTCATGCCACCATCTTCGGCTGGGTTCTGATTATTGTTATCATCCTCTTGATTTAATGGAGCCTCTTCCTCAACTGGATCCCCACCATCATCGGTCCCACATGCTGCAATCAGAGATAACGCTAATACCGGTGCACCAAATTTCAATAATAATTTCCTTTTCATAAATGTTTCCCTCCTTTGATGTTCGCTATCGTCATTAGGTTAACCATTTTCAAAGAAGTGATACTTATTTTTCGAGAATTTTTTTGAAACACAAAAAATCCTCTTGATCAAGAGGATTTCAGTGCGGTCTTAGCGCTAATACTATGAGTTGCTCACCTATTGTATCGCAAACATAATTTCTGCTTCACAGGCTACTTCGCCATTTACAGTTGCAATACCTTTTCCTTTGCCAATCGGGCCTTTTACTCTCGTTATTTCAACCTCCAGCTTAAGCTGATCACCTGGCTTCACCTGACGTTTGAAGCGGCATTTATCAACACCAGCCAAAAATCCAAGTTTCCCTTTATTTGCTTCGATTCCCAGTACAGCTATCGCACCAACCTGGGCCAATGCTTCAATAATTAACACGCCAGGCATCACCGCATATTCTGGAAAATGCCCCTGAAAAAAAGGTTCATTAATCGTTACATTTTTTAATCCAGTCACCCGTTTTCCCTCTTCCATTTCTGTCACCTTATCTACCAAAAGAAACGGATAACGATGTGGAATAATCTCTTTAATTTCTTCAATGTCCATAGGAACTCTCCTTTTAAAATTCAGCCTAAGTATAGTATAAATGTCTTTTTAATTATAGCAAAGAAATGTTTGCTTTTAAGCTGAAAGAGGTATTGTTAACTATCAACAGTTAATTTACTTAATCACGAATATGTAATTTAAAAGTTTCCACTTCCTGAAAGGAGGACATGCTATGCTTTGGACCATTCTAATTATTTTATTAATTTTATGGGCACTTGGTTTTGCTTTCGAAGTTGCTGGTGGCCTTGTCCACATATTACTTGTAATCGCATTGGTTATTTTAATTATACGTCTGGTTACAGGAAGACGAGTCCCTTAATTGACTGGGAAAAGCTGATGTTAGGGCTGGTGTTATTGTGCTCGAGCTGATATTCCCACACCCCCGAATCAACATCCCCACCTTATCAAAAAAAGCATTTCATCTTTATATCAGATGAGATGCTTTTATTATGTTATTCAGTTTTCGTTACAATATCAATGATATGCTGCCATGTTTCTTTTTTCAAAGCATCAGTTGGAGTTCCGTCACCTACAACACCATATCCAATCATTAATCCGGCTATAAGAGCACCCGCACAAAGAAGGAGAACAATAATAATCCGCAGCCATATTGGGAAAATACGACGCCTTGGCTTCTTACCTTTTCTCTTTTCTTCTTTCTGCTTTATCTTTTGCTGTTTTCTTGTTTGTTTTTCTGAAGATGATTGCTTTTTTTCAGCAGGCTGTTGCTTCTTATTCTGCTTAGCCTGTTTATGAGCCTTTCTTGACTCCTTCTCATCAACAGTTTTTTCAGATTGGTTTGTTGTCATGGTTTACTTTCTCCTTATGAACTGACAAATGCATGAAAATAGTATGGTTAAATTTTACCATAAAAAACGGGTAGCTATCTAGTATATCATCTTAACTGATTAACCAATCCCATCATCTGATCTCCCATCGAGATGGTTCTTGCATTAAACTGGTACGATCTCTGGGTCATGATCATGTCTGTCATTTGCTTTGAAATATCTACATTGGAATTTTCTAGAGCACTGTTTTGTAATACATTCGCATCCGGTGCAGTTGCCTGAATAATTTCTCCCATATTAAAACCGAGCTCAGCTAAATCAGGTAGTCGATAGGAATTTTGCCCCGTTGCTTCGAGGAGTCTTGGACGAACTGCTTCAACTACAGCTATTCTTCCTGCAAACTCTGTTTGATTCCCGCGCTGAACAACAACCTGTCCTTGCCCGCGAATATCTATTGCGTCAAAGCCTTCTGCGATCACAATTGGCCCAGTTTCTCCAAGAACAGGATTTCCATCACTCGTTGTAAGCATCATTGCCTGATTGTCATTGACTGGATTCAAATAAAATGCTCCGTCACGAGTGTAGCGAGTTTCCTGCACACCATTTTCAGTTACTTGGATTTGATATAAATGATTTTCTTCCCTGAGGGCCGTATCCAAAACACGATCTGTGATTGAAAGACTTCCAGGTGATAAATCGATATTCACTGATCCAAGTCTTGCACCTGAGCCAATTCTGACACCATCTGGGGTAAGCCGCCCCTCGGCATTAGCAGGGTCTTCCAGATTATTCATTTGCTGAAACAATAAAGAGGAAAAATCAGCCTGGCGGTTTTTATAACCGGTTGTTTGACTGTTTGCCATGTTATGTCCAATCAGGTCCAGCTTATTTTGCAGCTGATTCATTGTCACAGCCGCCTGTATCATCATTCTTGACATGAGACCCCTCCTAACCTAAACGCCCAATTTCACTAACTGCCTTACCCATACTTTCATCGTATGCCTTTAAAACACGTTGATTTGTTTCAAACATTCGATAGGCTTCCATTATTTGTGTCATGGATTGTAATGTATCAACATTCGAGCGTTCCAGAGCACCCTGCTGTATTTGAAAGGTAGTTCCAGCTGGAATTTCAGCTGCTTCACCACTGAATAAACCATTTCCTTCTTTCACCAGAGCATTCGCATTTTCTGTATATGCAATGCCCAGTTGAATATTTCCACCTTCCGTTTGAAGCATTCCGTCAGGCAAAACCGTAAATTCCATACCATTTGTTTGGATTGGATTACCTGACTGGTCCAGCACATAATAGCCCTGGTTCGAAACAAGAAAACCCTGTCCATCAACTGTAAAGTTTCCATTTCTCGTATAACGTTCTTCTCCGGCATCATTTTGCACGGTAAAAAATAAACTTCCTGTCTCATCGGGTATTGTCCCATTGACAAGTGCCAGGTCTGTTGTAATACCTGTTTCACGAATATCGCCCTGCACATAATTCGGAATTGTTTCATGCACATATACACCTGTATTCAATGTCCCAATTGGATTTTGAATCGGCAAATTCAGACCACGTGTTGTCGGAATATTTTCTGACCCCGTTTGCTGCAGTAATATTTCAGGAAATGCACGCAATGCTGTTTGATCTGATTTATAGCCTGGTGTATTCGCATTCGCAATATTATTGGATAAAGCTTCTTGCTGACGTTGCTGTGCAATCATTCCACTTGCAGCAGTATAAAATCCTCTTAACAAGGCAATCCCTCCTTGCTTTTTTTAGAAATCCTTAGCTAATGCCAAGTCTTCGTTACACCTATACTGATTTTCTAAAAAAAATTTTGCAAAATAAAAACATGGTTTAAGATTCCTTCATTCGGGTACATAAATAAAGAATCCAAACTTCCCTCCACTTCAGCTCGATGAAAGCTGAAGTGGTTCCCTTTTATTTAAGCTGATTTGATAGAAAGGGACCTGGTCTGAATATAAACTGCATATTGAAGCACTCACTTACAGTGCTAAGGTCAAACAACTTTTCTTCGTTCAATTTTATCAATATTTTCAAGCATGACTCCAGTTCCTTTTGCCACACAATTCATTGGCTCTTCGGCAGTAAAGATAGGAACCTTTAATTCCTCTGCTAATAATTGGTCGATTCCGTGGATCAATGCCCCGCCACCTGTTAAAATTACACCTCGATCAATAATATCAGCTGACAATTCCGGTGGTGTGCGTTCAAGCACTAATTTTGCAGCCTGGACGATCAAATAAACAGATTCACGCAATGCTTCTTCAATCTCAGCGGAATAAACTGTAATCGTACGTGGCAGACCACTTACCATATCACGTCCACGAATTTCCATTTCCTCTTTACGGGAATCTTTAAATACGGTAGCCACATTAATTTTAATATCCTCGGCAGTACGCTCTCCAATAAGCAGCTTGTACTTTTTCTTTATGAATTGCAGAATTTCCACATCAAATTTATCCCCAGCCATTTTTATCGATTCGGATGTAACAATATCACCCATCGAAAGTACGGCAACATCTGTTGTTCCCCCACCGATATCCACAACCATATTTCCACTTGGTTGGAAAATTTCCATACCGGCACCGATTGCTGCTACTTTTGGCTCTTCTTCAAGGTAAACCTTCTTACCTCCAGATTTCTCAGCCGCTTCCTTAATTGCTTTCTGCTCAACCTTCGTAATATTTGTCGGACAGCATATAAGCATTCTCGGCTTCGAAAGAAAACCACGTACATTTATTTTATCTATAAAGTGCTTTAACATCGCTTCGGTCACATCGAAATCAGCAATTACGCCATCCTTTAATGGACGAGTAGCCTCAATGTTTCCTGGTGTTCTACCAACCATGCGTCTTGCAGCTTCCCCAACTTCAAGTACCTTACCTGTATTGCGGTCCATTGCTACAACGGCTGGTTCATTTAAAACTATTCCTTTTCCTTTTACATGAATTAAAACATTGGCAGTTCCAAGGTCAATTCCAATATCCCTAGAAAACATGAATCATTTTCCTCCTACTGTTAAAACTAACTCGCATCTGTAAACGAACACAATGCTACTAATATTATATTTTACCACAAAAAGCAATTTTTAACTGCACATTTCGACAAAATTTATGTAAAAAATTGTTAGTGGTATGAGGTAGTTGGTTTGTTGATAGCAAATGCCATGTGTAGCGTGTTGGAAGAGGTGGATTGTATGGTGAAAATATACGCTCTGGATGATATATCTGCACTCCGGACGATATTTTTACTCTCTGGATGATATATGCGTGCTCCGGACGATATTTTTACTCTTGGCTATTATATTTACTTCCTGGATAGATCTAATGTGTACATATTAAAAAAGTATATAAAGAAACTCCATAAATAAAAAGGATATCCGCAATTTTTGTAGAATAGTAATATTAACACAAAATTAGGAGTGATAATAGTTGATTAAATTACATAGAACAAAGCCATATGTAATTTTATGTTATGAAGCATTATTTAGGAGGTTGAAGGAAAAATATAGAAATAACAATGTGATTAACCAAGATTACTGGAATTATTTAGCTGGATATCGTGGAGAACAAACGGTTGATTATAAATTAAGTACTTACCCGCAAAAAAGATTCTTCGAGTATCAAAGTCTTCGATTAAAAGTTAACCACAACTTTTTCCAAATCGACTCCCTACTACTATCCAGCAAATTTATTCTCATAATAGAGGCAAAAAATATGAAAGGTGAATTAAACTATAATTCGGATTCCGGTCATTTAACACAAACTTATAAAAATGTTGAAAAGGGATATCAAAGCCCTATATTGCAAGCTAATTCACAAGAAATGCAGTTAAGTTACTGGTTGCAACAAGTTATATCTGTATATGGAATTCCCATAGAATCCCTCGTAATTGTCAGTGATCCTTCCACCATTATCAAAAATAATCAAAACGATCCAACATTTTATAATAAAATGATCTATGCCGACAACTTAATTCCAAAAATTAAAGAAATGACAATTAAATATACCAAAAATGTGTTAAATAAAAATATATTATATAGCATAAATGATGCTTTTTTGAAATACAATACACCACTTAAACCAAAACTACTTGACTACTACAATATAAACGAAAATCATTTAATAAAAGGAATACAATGTGAAAATTGTGGTAGTTATCCAATGAAACGGATGTATAAAACCTGGAAATGTGATAAATGTTTTTATGCTGATCCTACTGCACACGTCAGGTTGATACTGGACTATTTCCTTCTTCATAATGCAACGATCACCAATAGTGAATGTAGAAATCTTCTTCAAATTGACTCCGGGAAAACAGCTTACACCATACTAAACTCCATGAATCTCACGCAAACAGGGAAAAATAAAGCTAGAAAGTACTATGCTCCAAAACTGGAATTATTTCCACAAGATTCATTCGTTCCGAATAAGAAAAAAACAATTTTACAATTATAATTTAAATTCCAGATTAGATAACTCATGCAGCAGATCAAAGTATTTTAGACCTGCTTTTTGCTATTCCATTTTGCCTACTAAATATGATTTCTTTATGGATGATATATGCATGATCTAGACGATGTTTTTCTCCGGATGATATATCTGATCTCCGGACGATATATTTTCGTTCCGGATGATAAACTAGACCTCCGGACGATATATCTTCGCTCCGGATGACAATACCAGACCTCCAGACGATATATTTTCGCTCCGGATGATAAACCAGACCTCCGGACGATATTTTTCATCTCCGGATGATAAATCTGATCTCCGGACGATATTTTTCGTCTCCAGATGATAAACTTGATTTCCGGACGATATTTTTCGTCTCCGGATGATAAATCTGACCTCCGGACGATATTTTTCGTTTCCGGATGATAAATCTGATCTCCGGACGATATTTTTCGTCTCCGGATGATAAACCAGACCTCCGGACGATATTTTTCGTCTCCGGATGATAAACCAGACCTTCCGACGCTATATCCAGTGCTCTGGCAGATATACACACGCCCCTAGTGATACACTCCCACCCGGCAACACAACAGCTACCACCACCTTCAAAAACCCAGCCACTCAGGCTGGGTTTCCACTAAAAAACTATACACGCAGGATGATTACCCCACTGGCTTCACTTCACCTTCCTTTTTTGGATCGAGTTTATATTTTTGCCTTGTTGCTTCGCCACCACGGAGATGGCGGATTGCTTTGTGATATTCCAGAATTTCTTTTACTTGATTGGCTAGTTCCGGATTGATTTCCGGTAAGCGTTCTGTTAAATCTTTGTGGACTGTGCTTTTGGAAACACCAAATTCTTTTGCTATCATTCGGACAGTTTTTCTCGATTCCACGACATAATTCCCTATCCTGATAGTTCTCTCTTTGATGTAATCGTGCACACCATTCGCCTCCCTAAGTTGGATATTTCCGAGGTGTGGTTTTGAGACAAGGTGTTAAATTTGCTGTGGCTTTCCCGTTTATCTAAAGTTCCAATGAACAATGATCGTGATTATGTACACTTTCCCGTGTGCTTAGGAGCTGGTTCTGACTTGTGATGTATTATTTACAAAATTTTCTGTTATTAATTCCTATAAAAATGCATATAATTTATACTTATATTTTTATAGCCACACAAGCTCTCACCTCAGACATTTCAGATTGCTTGGTTTGTAACATTTTATTACTGGAACTGCATGTTTATGATTAAAATTACATCTTTCGGAAAGGTGGACAAGAAGAATTTTTCCGCAAAAAAATAACTGCACCAAATAGCTGCAGTTATTAAGGGAAAAAGCATGCACAGAAACATAGAAAGAATAAGGCTTCCGCATGCTTTTTGAATTTATAAAAAGGATCAAGCTTTCCCGTGGAAGAGAAACGCATTATTTTATTATTTTTCCTTTTCGTTAATCATTTTTTTAACGGTATTAATCCATTTCACCTAACTCTGGGTCAAACATAATTAAATCCCCGAGTGATTCTGGGAGTATAGAAAAGATAAGCATTACAACAGAAATAAACAGAAAGGCTTTCATTTTTTTCATTTTATTTGCTCCTTTTCAATTTTTTTATTCACAAGAAAAACTGATCCTTATTTATTTAAATAGTTGAGTAGGGAAATATCCCGCCGCCTAAAATTTAAACAGGCAATCTTTTGATTTCATTAAGTGGTAATCTGCTGAAGAAGTAGTCACTTCTTTTTTCGATAAAATAATTGTATGATTTAAGAAGAAGGTTTTTATCTTGTTTTGCTTTACCCATATAATAAAGCTTATATGGACTGTCCAGCGGGATTTCGTTCAGAATCTTTATAGCCTCAGTGTAATTACCTTTAGCAATTTCAATATGGGCCTGTTCACTTTTATCTGTTGATGAAATATTATCCACTTCTCGAAAATGTGCAGATAGAAATGGGATATTATTCTGTTCAATTGCCTTTATAGCATTCAATAAATTTTCTTTCTTTGCCAAATTTAATGCTTCGGACAGGTGATACATCCCCTGAAAATAGGTCTCAAATGTATAGGATAAACCCAAATTTATGTGAAGCCCGATTTTCGTTCGTATATTTCCGGTTTCATTTAAAGCACGATACGCATATTTTCTGGCAATAATTAATTCATTTCTTGACAGATAATAAAAAAACAAGGTTTGATGCAATCGTATGTTAAAGTAAGATATCAATAATCTATCTTCTATAGATTCAAACAATTGCTGCTGTATCTCCAGGAAATTTCCTAATTTGTTATATTCATTCATATCATAATAAGAGGTAACTTTTGCAAATTCAATCAGGCATTGTAATTCCGGTTCAGTGGATTTTATTTTTTGTACTCTCTGAATTACCTGGTATGGCGCACATTTTTTCTGTTTCCGATCCATCATCGAATCATATACTTCTGCCCAATTCCTATTGGAGGCGCTTGCAGATTCTTTATTCTTTTGAATCAGGATAGCTAAATCCTCATAAAATCCATTGATATACAAAAATTCCATTCCTTTTTTCTGGATATCATTCGAAGTAGACTTTAAACAGTATTTCCTCATTAACTTAACTACTGTTTGGTCATCATGTTTTTGAGTTAATAATTCCATTAATTGTTCCAATGTTAAAGCATCTGTGTTAGTCAAAAAGATGGTAGATGAGTGCATGATGAATGTGGGGCTCCTTTCCAAACGGAAACCTTGCTCGTTTACTATCATATTTCGGCAAGAATTAACATTTATCTAGTTATTTTTTATATTACCATATATTTTAGAGAATAAACAGAAATTTCTTTCGACATTTTTTGCAAAAGTTATAGTTTTCTAGTTAGCAAACTATTAAATAAGCGTGAATTCATCCCCCAGCCAAAAGAAGCGTGATTTCTTCAGAATAAGTAAACAAAAAATCCCCGGCTCCAATGCCAGGGATAAGTAGTAAAATGTTTTCTATTTATTTTTAGAAAATCCTTTAGCCTGTTTGTGCTTAAGCACTCTCATCAGTTTCGGAAGAATCACTAGTTTCATCTTCAGGATTTTCTTCTTCTCCATCTGATTCTTCACTTTCATCAGATTCATCGACTGAATTGTCTTCCTCATTTTCCTGCTCATCTGATTCTTCGACAGTTCCGGATTCTTCACTTGCTTCTGAATCTTCTTCGACAGTTCCGGATTCCTCACTTGCTTCTGATTCTTCTTCAGCTTGCTCGTCTGTAACACTATCTAATGTACTTACAGATTGATTGAAGAATTCTTCAGGATTAACTTCCTTACCGTCTTTATCCAGTTGGAAATAGACATGTGTTCCACTATCTTTGCCGAAGATATTATTTCCGGCAGTACCGATTTGTTCACCCTGCATGACTTCTGCTCCGGTTTTAACAAGGACTTCACCAAGGCTTGCGTAATATGTCTTTACATCATTTTCATGTGACATGATTACCACATTGCCTAAAAGTGGATCCTCTTTAACCTCCGTTACAGTTCCGCTTAATGCCGAAACTACATCGAATGTCTCACCATCTGCAGCTGCAATATCTACACCTGTGCTTTGATAATAGCGGTTGTTATGAAGAACCAATGCATTTTCTTTATCCTCTTGTTCTGCGTCGTAATCATAAAATTTAGTTACGATTTCTGCTTGATCTTGATCAGTCACAGGCATTAGAATAACTTCTTGCTGTTCTACGACAGGTTCTGCATCCTCATCATTTGGTGTCGGGATATAATCACCCGTATTTTCCAATTGCTCACTATCATTATCAGCCTCTGGAATTTGATTATCCAGATTTTGATACCACACCACCACCGCTAAAAGGAGGGCTGCAATTGTCAAATATACTGCTGGAAAAAACCACTTCTTCCGGAAAATGCGAGTCCACTTGTTTTTTGAACCGCCTTTGTTTTCCTCATTCATAATCTCATCACCTCAACAACCATTCTGATCAGAAAAAAGAAAATATATACATTATTTGTTAAAAATATTTTAATTTCATGCATTTTTTCGGAAAAGTAGGGGAAGGTAAGAGATTTAAGGCGGGTGATGTAAACCCAAAAACCCCCGTCTATTTCGAGACGAGGGTTGGTGCAGAGTCAGTTATTGTACTGACTTCTACATCTTTATAATAATGTTTCACAATTTCCTTATATGTTTTTCCTTCTTTAGCCATTCCATTAGCGCCGTATTGGCTCATTCCAATCCCATGGCCAAAGCCCTTTGTGGTGAAAATTAAATGGTCATTCTTTTGTTCGATTGTGAAATCACTTGATTGTAATTCAAATTTTTCTCTGATTTCCCTGCCTGAAAATGTGTTTTCGGCAATTGCTAATTGATCAACCCGATTACTTTCGGTACGGGTTACTTCAATAGGTAATGCTGCATCCTCAGGAAGATTCAGTTCCAGAACCTTTTCCACTTCATTTATCATAAATATTTTTTGATCGAGAAATTTTGGAGATTCTTCATCCCATTTACTCTCGACACTCCTTAAATAAGGAAGCTCATTTTCCCAGTAATCCTCTGAATTCTCGGTATAGCCATTGCTCGTGGAAAAAAAGGCTGGTGTGATTAAATCATTCTTGTATGTGATTATTTCTCCTTCTGTTGCCTGTACTGCTTTCTTTATTTTATCCATGTTCTCCGTGTAACTGCCTTTCATTACTTGTTGTAATTCGCGTTCATCCTTATACACCTGATGCTTGGTAGTATCCGTCACATCATATTCCGTATCCCCGTTCTGGTACAGAATATGGTTTATTACATAAGTCCTGGCAGCTAGTGATTGTGCTTTTAATGCTTCCAATTCAAATTTTGCCGGCATTTCTGATGCAACTACCCTGGATACATATGTTTCAAGTGGTACATCCTCAACCGTTTCTGATTTAGATCTTATTACAGCTACTGAAAATGGAGATGTTAATGAGTCCAACTCCCCTCCGGAGTCCGGCTGAATTTCAGTTGCTCCGGATTTCTGTTGATTATCTGTTACAAATGGAGTAACAATCAGTGTAGGGACAACTAAAATAATTGTTATCAACATTGATATAAGTAAGACTGCAGGAAGTCTCCATGTAGCTGATTTTTTGGTAAGATATTGTTTTTTTGGTTTGAAAGGTGTAAGTTTTTTTGGACTTTTAGAGTGACTAATGGTACTGTTGCTTTTTGCGATAATGGTTTGCTTCCTTTTTAGTTCCAGTTGTTTCTTCATTTTGGATTTTTTCTTTTTCCATGCTTTAGGAAGCTTATTGCTGGGATATTTACGATTTTGCACGGCCTTCCCCCTTTTTTAAAATTAATTTTATACTCTAGCATCCCTACTACCTAAACTTATACAGAAATCAGAAACAATAGAACCTGATAAATGAAAAAACTACGAAGGCTTTATTAACGCAAGCTTTCGTAGTCTTCTTCATTATTGTCCTACCAGTTCCCTATCTTCCAATGTCTCATCATACAAATGACAGGCAACATAATGATTTTGCTCCACTTCCTGCCAATCCGGTTTTTTCAGTGAACAAACTTCCATTGCCACTGGACAGCGTGTCCGAAAAACACATCCGCTTGGTGGGTTGATTGGACTTGGCAGCTCTCCCTCCAAAATAACCCGCTCTCTTGCTTCCTCAATATCGGGATCAGGAATTGGAATTGCTGACAGCAGTGCTTGCGTATATGGATGCAATGGATTTTCATAAAGACGTGCACTTTCTGTAAGTTCAACCATATTTCCTAAATACATAACCCCAATTCGATCGGAAATTTGTTTTACCATGGACAAATCATGGGCAATAAATAAAAACGTTAATCCCTTTTCTTTTTGCAGTTCTTTTAACAGATTTACCACCTGTGCCTGAACAGAGACATCCAGTGCAGAAATTGGTTCATCAGCTATAATGAAGTCTGGATTTAATGCGAGTGCACGGGCGATGCCAATCCGCTGGCGCTGTCCACCACTGAATTCATGGGGATAGCGATTCGCGTGATCTCTATTTAAACCAACCTCTTCCAATAGCTGGTATACCCGATCAAGTAATTCTCTTTTACTTTTGAACATTCCATGCACTTCCATCGGCTCCGAAATAACCTCTTTTACTGTTGACCTTGGATTTAATGATGCATAAGGGTCCTGAAAAATCATTTGCATTTTACGATAAAAATTAAATTTCCCCTTATCATCCAACTGATGAATATTATCCCCATCATACGTAACATCACCAGCAGTTTTATTATAAAGACCCATGATCGTACGGCCGATTGTGGATTTTCCGCAGCCTGATTCACCAACAAGTCCAAAGGTCTCCCCTTTATTAACATAAAAACTCACATCATTAACAGCCTGTAATACCTGCCCTTTTCCCACTGTAAAATGCTTTTTCAGGTTTTGTATTTGTAAAATTTTATCTTCCATCATCATTATTTCCCTTTCTGTACCTGCACCAATAACGTCTTGCGGCACAAAGCTCTTTTTCGTATTTCGTGCCTTTCATGCTGATGATTTCAATTCCTTTTCCTGTTTGTGGGGCATGAATCATTTTTCCATCTCCATAGTAAATTCCCACATGATGAAGCCTGCCTTTTCCCTCTTCATATGCAAAAAACACTAAATCTCCCGGCAACAGTTTGTCATCATCTACATTTTCGCCCGACGCAGCCTGATCATCCGCATCTCGTGCGATTTCGTAGCCATTTGCTTTATGCATTGCATATGCAAGTCCGGAACAATCATAGCCAAATGAACTCATTCCACCCCAAAAATAATCGAGACTGACAAAGGGGTCTGCAGCTTTAACTATATTTTCTCCGCTAGCAGGATCCATTCCTTTTTCCGAAGAGAATATATAGGTTGAGGCTTTTGGTAAAAATTTATTTCCATGAGGTGTTTTTACTTCAACACGATCTTCATGGACTTCTGCAACTGGCAAAAAAGTCATGTAGCTAAGTTTCATTTCCTTTTCTCCATGATCTGATTCCAGCCAGGTTTTATCGTTAATGATTGCAGCTGTTTCCGGACTTTTCCATTTCGCTCTATTTACCTTGGACAGCTGGCTTAATGGAACCCAGCCAGGGTAGCCGCGCATATCTTTTTTTGAGGGTTGTGAAGGGATAACAATATGTGCCCATTTTTCTTTAATTTCTGTTACAAGCACAGGTTCCCCGTAAAGTAATTGTGTCTGCACTCTATTTTCATCACATAAGGCTAGATTTGTTTCATAGGTCAATCCTGAAATCCATTGATCTATATTCGTTGGGTTGTCTGTTCCATGTGCATCGATATCTCTTGCCGATTCAGGTGTGGTCCAAACCGTAGCTACCTGCACAGCCGTAACCCACATCTCTTCCGGAAATTGATCAAAAGTTTGTTTAACCATTTTTAGGCTCCTTTCTTTGTGAAAAGTTCTTTTTCTAAGTCTTTTGCGTTTGAATCAGCACAGTGAGTGTAAAAGGCGAGTAAATGCTGATTGCTATAAGTATTTTCTATAATCGCCGTACGGGATCGCTCCGGGCGGATGCTTTCCACGGGCACGGCCACAGTCTCCTCGAGAAAACCACTCTGCGGGGTCTTCGGACACGTGCTATTCCCGCAGGAGTCACCGCCCTTCGCTCACCCGAACTGGTGAGGTGGTTCGATGTTTTGGATATTGATTTCTAATGTAGTTCATGGGCAGTAACTGGAATACCAGCGGAGGAAACACACGTAGACTCCTGCGGGAGGAAAGGCATAGGTGAGACCCCACAGTGCGTAGCACGAGGAGGCTCACCAGCCGCCCGCGGAAAGCGAAGTGTGTTTCCGTAGCGGTCGATGAGACCTGCTACTATTGATTTTACATCGTATAACTTTCTGAAAAAACTACATTTCTTTTAAGACTAAGAACATTAAACCTATCCCACTATATACTGCGAGTCTACTGACTTAATCCCCAGGCCCACTTTATCACCTAAATCTATAACATTACCGTTATAGATTATTCCACCATCCACGAGATCCGCTGAAAGCATGAGTGGGGCGTCGAAGTCATATCGTGTGACATTTGGTTGGCTTGCTGCAAAATGTGCTGCGGCTGTTATGCCTATTTTTGTTTCTATCATACTTCCAACCATGCAATCTACTCCATAAGTTTTAGCCAGCTGAGCAATCTTTAAGGCCTCATGAATGCCTCCTGCTTTCATTAATTTGATATTAATTAAATCAGCTGCACCCTGCTCGAGGACAATTTTAGCGTCATTTGCTGAAAATACACTTTCATCTGCCATTATCGGTGTTGTTGTATTTTCGGTTACATATTTTAAGCCCTTCAGATCATTTGCTTTTACTGGCTGCTCAATCAACTCAATATTTAATCCGAGATCCTCCATCTTCCGGATCGCTTTAACTGCTTCCAACGCACTCCATCCTTGGTTTGCGTCTAGTCTAATCAGTGTTTCTGTTCCAACTTGCTCTCGAATTGCCTGAATTCGCTTTATATCTGTCTCTATAAGATCCTTGCCAACTTTTACTTTTAATACGGTAAAACCATCATTAACATACTGCTGTGCATCCTGAGCCATCTGTTCAGGGCTGTTTACACTAACTGTATAGTCTGTTTCAATTTTTCCATGATAACCTCCGAGAAATTGCGTGAGCGGCATTTTAGCATGCTGTGCAATACAATCATAAATTGCCATATCCATAGCTGCCTTTGCACTTGGATTGCCAACCACACCGGTGTTTACTTTTTCAAACATTCGCTCCCTACATAAAATTGACTCACCCACAAGCAAGGGTTTAAAAATCCCATTGATTACATAATCAATACTCGCTAAGCTGTCGCCTGTAATAACATGTGTTGGTGGAGCCTCGCCCCACCCTATAATTCCGTCATCACAAGTAATTTTAACAACAATTGATTCAGCTACCGTGACCGTTCGGAGGGCTGTTTTAAATGGTGTATGTAATGGAATAGCTGCTTGAAATGTCTCGATATTTTGTATTTTCATCTGCTCACCTCCAACTATTTAACGCCTGGCTCGATGATTAATGATTTATCTTTTGTTGATAGTTTTGCTTGAACACCAAGCGGAACGGAAAAATGTGGGAAACAATGTCCAATTTTGAATCCAGCCAGCACTGGACAGCTCAGGTCATTAAAATAATCATAAAAAACTTGCTCCATTGTTAAAGACGGATCCAATTTAGGCTCTGCTTTAGCAAAATCTCCTACCACAATCCCTGCTGCATCCGCTAGTTTCCCTGAAAACTTCAATTGATTTAGCATTCCATCAATTTTATATGGTTCTTCACCTATATCCTCCAGTAAAAGCAGCTTGCCTTTTGTATCAATTTCATAGGACGAGCCAAGTGTGCTCACAAGTAATGATAGATTTCCGCCAACCAGCTGCCCTTCCGATTCCCCTGACACAATCTCATGTAATGCCGAAATCTTTTCTGTATAGCCATATCTTTTGGGCTCGAAAAGCTGTTCAAACATACTTGCCGAAAGCTCGTCAAATCCTTCCTCGGCAATATCAGAAGCAAGCATTGGCCCATGAAATGTGACGAGCCCGACTTTCTTGCGAATAGCTGTATGTAAATATGTAATATCACTATAGCCCCAAATGATTTTTGGGTTTCTTTTTATTAAATTGAAGTCTATGTCTGGTACAATTCTGCCCATGCCATAACCACCACGAGCGAAAATAATTGCTTTAATTTCTGGGTTTGCAATCATTTCATGCAAATCCTCAAGCCTTTCTTCATCTGTACCAGCTAAATAACCATGAACCTTATCAATATGCTTGCCTAACTTTACATGCAGTCCCATCTTTTTTAAAAAAGGAATGGCTTGTTTTAATTTGTCTAGGTCAGGCGGGCCGGATGGTGCTATCACACCAATTGTGTCACCTTTATGCAATCGATTTGGACAGAGCATTTATATCCCTCTTTCCGGTTTCTTGGGTGATAAAAAGGAGCGGCCCATATACAATATGTAAATGAGCCATTCCCCCTTTTCAATTTAAGTTACTCTACGTCTGCATATTTCAAATCAAAATATCCAACGGGGTGACGCAGGATGCCTGATACGCCATCAGCTTGCAAAACAACTGTGTTATAATAGCGAATCGGTACTGCGATCATTTCTTCAGCAAGCATTTTTTCTGCTTCGTATAAATATTCCCAGCGTTTTTCCTGATCTGTTTCTGATTTTCCTTTTTCAATCAATTCATCATATTCCTCACTGGAGAATCCAGTTCGGTTCATATATGAATCTGTAATAAAGCTCTCCAGGAAGTTGACCGGATCATTATAATCATTGATAAATGAACTACGTGAAAATTGAAGTTCGAGGTTTGTCTGTGCTTCTGCAAAAACGCCCCACTCCTGGTTTTCCAGTGATACTTCAATACCTAAGTTTTCATTTAACATGTTTTGTACTGTTTCTGCCACTGCTTTATTCAAATCACTTGTGTTATAGGACAGCACGACAGGTGGCAACTCTTCATAGCCTTCTTCCGCCATACCTTCTTCAAGTAATTGCTTTGCCTGATCCGGGTCGAATGATACAAGTTTTCCGTTGACATCACGGAAATCCTCGCCGGAAGGGCTTGTAAATCCTGGAGAAATGAATCCGTAAGCCGGTTCCACTCCATTTTTTACAACAAATTCAGCTATATCAGCTCTGTTTAGTGCGTATGAAAACGCCTGTCTGATCTTCTTATTTTGGAATGGCTCTTCTGTAATATTAAACCGGTAAAATTCTAGGCCACCATAATCGCCGATAAATACATTGTCGCCATCAATCAACTCATCAGATAATTCTGGTGGAATGCTTGCAGTATCAAGATCTCCACTTTCAAACATTTGATATTGGGTATTGGTATCATTAACCATTGCCCAATGTACTTTATCCAATTTCACAGCATCTGCATCCCAATACGCTTCGTTTTTGGCAAATACCATTTCACTATCATGCTCCCATGATTCGAGCTTAAATGGCCCATTTGCTACGAAAGAATCTGCTTCTGCATGCCAGTCCGGATTTTCCTCTGCTACTTTATGGTTAACAGGGAAGAATGCCGGATTTGTTAATAAATCCAGGAAGAATCCGGTTGGGGCTGTTAAGACAACCTCTAATGTTTTTTCGTCAACTGCCGTGACAGCAACATCTTCTGCTGAACCTTCCCCACTGTTAAAAGCTTCTGCCCCTTCAATAAAATATGCCAGGAATGCGGCTGGAGAGGCTGGTTCAGTTTCCGGATTAAGCATTAATTTCCAAGCATAGACAAAGTCCCCTGCTGTAACCGGATCTCCATTGGACCAGTTGGCATCCTCACGAATATGGAACGTATACGTTAAGCCATCCTCAGAAATATCCCAGGATTCCGCTGCTCCTTCAGCTGCTTTTGATTCTTCATCCAGACGGGTAAGTCCCTCCATCAAGTTATTTAATGGGTCCCATGATACAGCATCAAAGCCGATGGACGGGTTCAATGAAGTAGGTTCCACCCCATTGTTAAGGTGAAGTACTTTTCCTTCAAGCGCTTCATCGGTTTCCTCTGATTCAGTTTCTCCATTTTCCTCAGCCTGCTCAGCTTCATTATCCTCAGCCGGTTCTTCTTCTCCTGCACTGTCATTAGCTGTACATGCTGCTAAAAAGAAAATAGTTAAAACAGCTAACAATAAAACTAGCCACTTCTTCATCTTTTTTGTCCCCCTTAAATTTATTTTGTTACTGCTTCAGCTAAAAGCTGTTTAGCCCGCTCATCCTGCAGCCAGCAATTCACTTGATGCGAATCACTAAGGGCCGAAACTTCGGGATAAACTTTATCACACACCTCCATGGCGAATGGACATCTGGCAGTAAATGGACATCCGGTGGGAGGTGAGAATAAATCCGGTGGCGTTCCATCGATCGGGATTAATTTTTCCCCTTGTAAATCAAGCCGCGGAACGGAATTTAATAAGCCTTTTGTATATGGATGTTCGGGATTGTAAAAGATTTCCCGTTTTGTTCCGACTTCAATAATTTTTCCAGCATACATTACCGCAATTCGATCAGCAATTTTTGCTACAACACCTAAATCATGTGTAATCAAAATAATGGAAACCCCTGTAGCATGTTGGATTTTTTCAAAAAGCTCCAGAATCTGTGCCTGAATCGTTACATCAAGTGCTGTCGTTGGTTCATCTGCAATCAAAAGCTCCGGCTCACAAATTAAGGCAATAGCAATGACAATTCGCTGGCGCATTCCCCCACTAAACTGGTGCGGGTATTGTTTCAGCCTTTCATCCGGATTTGGTATGCCCACAAGGTCCATCATTTCAAGCGCTTTTTTCCTTGCCTCGGCCCCACTTACTTTATGATGCTGTTTTAATCCTTCCATCAGCTGTGTCCCAATGGTAAGTGTAGGATTTAATGCTGTCATGGGATCCTGAAAAATCATGGAAATATCAACACCGCGGATCCCGCGCATCTCTTTCTCGGAAACCCTTGTTAAATCTGTCCCTTTAAACAGAATGGTTCCATTTGAAATTTTACCTGGCGGGTCTGGGATTAGTCGCATAATTGCATTGGATGTAACACTTTTTCCACAGCCGGACTCCCCAACAATGGCAAGGGTTTCGCCTTTATTTAAATAAAAGTTAACTCCACGGACCGCTTTAACGGTTCCCCCATAGGTTGTAAAGGTTACGTGGAGATCTTTTACTTCGAGTATTTTTTCCATGTTGTCACCTACTTCCTTAATTTCGGATCAAGCGCATCCTGCAGCCCGTCACCCAGCACGTTAAAAGCAAACATTGTAAATGAAATAAAGAATGCCGGGAAAAATAATGTCCACCAGTTTCCGGATAATATAGCCCCAAGTGAGTCATTTGCCATGACACCCCAACTTGCAAAAGGTGCCTGTATACCTAAACCGATAAAGCTTAAAAATGCTTCTGCAAAGATTGCTGACGGGACGGTTAGGGTCATTTGCACAATGATTGGTCCCATCGTATTGGGCAATAAATTTTTCCGTATGATCCTGGATGACTTGGTACCAAACGATTTGGATGCGAGGACAAATTCATAATTCTTAATTTGTAATACCTGTCCCCGCACAATTCGGGCCATCCCAACCCAGCCTGTGACGGTTAATGCAATAATAATTGTTGATAGGCTTGGTCCTAAAACAACTAGCAATAAAATGACTACAAGCAAATAGGGAAGGCCATATAAAATCTCAATAATACGCATCATAATATTATCTGCACGGCCACCTTTATAGCCGGAAATGCCACCATATATAATCCCGATTGAAACATCGATTAGTGCTGCCATCAGTCCAACAAATAAGGATATTCTCGCACCATACCAGGTCCTTGTAAATACATCCCGACCAGCAGAATCAGTTCCAAACCAATGCTCTAAGGATGGTGGTTGATACTGATTGGGCAGATCCTGTCTATTTACTTCATATGGTGAAAAAAATGGTCCGAAAATTGCCATGAATGTTAATAATATTAAAAAGACTAACCCAAGCATTGCCAGTTTATTTTTCACTAATCGCTTCCAGGCATCCTTCCAGTAGGATAGGGATGGTCTGGATACCGCTTCAGCTGCTTCCTTATCCTTTTCCTTCCAATTGAACCACTCATTTGGCACTTCGGTAGGAGAATGGGGTGTTTTCGTATCTTCTGATAGTTTCATAGATTATTCTCCCTCCTTATGCACTTTAATTCGGGGATCAAGTATGCCGTAAGCTATATCTACCAAAAAGAGCATGAAAATCAGAAAGGCACTGTAAAATACCGTTGTCCCCATAATTACCGGATAGTCGCGCTGATTAATACTTTCAACAAAATATTTTCCCATACCCGGAATGGCAAAAATTTGCTCGATAACAAATGTACCTGTCAGAATTCCTGCAAGCAACGTTCCCATAATTGTCACAACAGGCATTAATGCATTTCTTAATGCATGCTTGATCGTAATTTTCCATGGTGATAATCCTTTTGCTTTGGCCATTTTTATATAATCCTGTGTTAAAACTTCAAGCATCGTGGAGCGTGTCAGTCTTGCGATAATGGCCATTGGTCCTGTAGCGAGTGCCAAAACCGGCAGAACCATATGTGCCGGACTGGACCATGTAGCAACAGGAAATATCGAAAACTTAACAGCTAATTGCTGAATCAATAATGTCGCCAATATAAAGTTTGGAATCGAAATACCCAATACGGCAATCCCCATCATCAAGTAGTCAATAAATCCATTGTGTTTTAATGCTGCTAGGATTCCTAAAATAATCCCTGAAAAAACTGCGACGATTATTGTGACAATCCCTAATTCAAATGAAATTGGAAATCCCCTTGCCAATAAATCGTTGACAGACTGATTCGGCTGTTTAATCGATGGTCCAAAATCAAATGTAACGATTGATTTTATGTAGAGTAAATATTGTACATAATACGGTTCATCCAAATTATAATGTCTTTCCAAATTGGCCTGAACAATTTCATTTGATGATTTTTCACTATTAAAAGGCGAACCAGGAATACTGACCATCAGCACAAAGGTTAATGTAATAATAATCCACAATGTTACAACCATGATTAGCAGTCGTTTTAATAAGTACCTGAGCATGACTTCCCACTCCCCTGTAACTCTCGTTTTTACCGGTGTTTTTTAATTATTCCGATATTTTTATGTATACTTTTCTTCGTCCACAGGTTATTATTCGTTTGCTATGAAAAAGCAGTGCGCATTGCGAGCTCTGTCATCACGAGCATTGCCTGGTAAGCTTCAATGATATTTTTTGCCTGATACTTGACAATGGTTGTTCCAGGTTCAATTTCCGTTCCTGGCATTAAATTTGCCCATTCTGCCTGACCGTAATTATTAAATTCAATTTTTATTTCCGGATTTTCTGGTAAAATTAACGGCTTTACGTTCTCTCGATTCTCCAATGCATGTTTTACCTTTTCTGTTAAAAGCTCTCCTGCTTTTTTAGGTGTTAAGCTTTTCACTGCAGATCTGGAAATGGTCTCTTTCACAGCTACAGTAGTTACATTCGGAATAAGTTCTTCCGCTTCTTTTGCGGCCTGATCATCCCCTGCAACCAGTAATAATGGAACTCCAAAATGACCGGCAACATACGCATTTATTCCCATTTCACCTACGGGCTGTTCATTAATATAAAAATTTCGGACTGCATGAATCATGGCGTGTGACATAACACCAAACTGTCCCGCACGCGCGTGATAGCCAACAAACATTGCTCCACCATATGTATTGTCAATTCCTTGCATCATCGATAGCGCCTTCACTTCTCCAGTTATTAATTTCGCATCCGGATGCAGCTGATCGATCAATATATTATTCATTTTCGAATGACTATCATTGATTAAAACATCCTCACAGCCAAATTTAAAAGCTGCATCAATCACATAATTTGTTTCTTCAGTCATAATTTTACGCGCTCGCTCATAATTATGCTTACCAGAGTCAACATAGGTGTAATCAGGTAAGCCGGTAATTCCCTCCATATCAACGGAGACATACAATTTCATAACACATTTCTCCTTTTGGATTATTATCCCTTTTACTAATTTTCTTTCTATTCTATCACATTTATTTTGAAATGAACAGATGATATTTAGCTTATCCTCTTGGAATAATATTTCAGTTTTAGTCTGACGTGTTACTTAAACAACCGCTCAAGACGTGGGGCGCTGTTAAAAGACAGTTTTGCGCTGATAGAATTACGTTGTGAGCTGATACATGGCCGATTTGCGCTGTTACAATCCGGGAGACCGCTGATCTGCTGCTTAAAACAACAATGCTTTAGAATACAGCCAACACAAAAAAACAGATAGAATTTAAATTTCCATCTGTTTTATAATAAATATTCCATATTAACTTTTAACGAAATTAAGATAGTTCTGCTACTGCATTTTCTGTTTTAAAATCTACTTGTACAAATGGTTTTACTGTATCTCCGTTTTCATCAACACGTTCAATATCTGCACCCAATGCAGCTAATTTTCCTGATAGGTCAACATATCCACGGTCAAGATGCTTTAATTCTGTAACACGGGTTAAGCCTTCAGCTCTTAAACCTGACAGAATAAGTGCTGCTGCTGCCCGTAGGTCTGTTGCAGCAACTTCCGCTCCCTGCATATCAGAAGGACCTTCAATAATAACACTGCGGCCTTCAATTTTCATTTTAGCATTCATGCGGCGAAATTCTTCCACATGCATAAAACGGTTTTCAAAAACAGTTTCTGTTATTACACTCGTACCATGTGCCGATAGCATTAATGACATCATCTGTGATTGCATATCGGTAGGAAAACCAGGATGTGGCAATGTTTTAATGTCTGTAGCTTTTAATTCTTCAGGACCGATCACACGGATTCCTTCATTTTCTTCGGTTATTTTTACATTCATTTCTTCAAGCTTGGAAATAACTGAACGCAAATGCTCACTAACCGCATTTTCGATTAGAATATTTCCACCGGTGATTGCTGCTGCAACCATAAAAGTTCCTGCTTCCACACGATCCGGAATAATGGAATGCTCTGCTCCATGCAGTTTTTCCACACCCTCGATTTTGATCGTTTCTGTTCCGGCACCTATAACTTTTGCACCCATTTTATTCAGGTAATTGGCTAAGTCAACAATTTCTGGTTCTTTCGCACAGTTTTCAATAATTGTTTTTCCATCTGCCAAAGCTGCTGCCATCATTATATTTTCCGTTGCTCCAACACTTGGCATATCCAGATATATTTTTGCACCTTTAAGACGCCCATTTACATGAGCTTCAACAAAGCCATTTCCTACATGTACTTCAGCACCCATTGCTTCAAAGCCTTTTAAATGTAAATCAATTGGGCGTGATCCAATTGCACATCCACCAGGCATTGCTACCTTTGCGTGGCCATACCGCGCTAATAAGGGCCCAAGAACCAATACAGACGCTCGCATTTTTCGCACATATTCAAATGGGGCCTCCGTTTTTAATTCATTGGATGCATCAATGTTTATTGTATTGTTATTAGAATCAAAGTTTACTTCTGCATTCATATTTCGGATTACTTCATTTATCGTATATACATCCGCCAGGACAGGGACCTCTGTAATCGTACTTTTCCCTTCACTTGCAATAAGACTCGCAGCAATGACTGGAAGTACCGCATTCTTTGCACCTTCAACTTTAACGGTGCCATTCAGCTGGTGTCCGCCTCTTACGATGATCTTTTCCATATTTCAATTCTCCTTCAGATCCAATTTCATTATATTAATATTCATTTATTAAGATAGGTGTTCCTATGATGTATGTCTGATTCCCTATTTCGTTTTCAGTAACAGCTATTTGCACATTCATCGGGCGATCCATAATCGTGATTTTTTCGTTCCATAATGGTATATACCCGTAAATTATTTTTTTATGCAAAGATTTTTTTACTGTGTCGATTTGTGTTTTTAATTGTTGTACATTGAAGTTTTCTGCGAACTCATAAATAAAAACATCAGCTTTCATTATACCATCATCACTAGTTGTCAGACAAGCAAAACTTTTGGCTGATTTCGTGAAAAATTTATTCATCATCAGTTTAAGCCTAGTGTTGTAGTTTTCTTCTATTGAGTCATCCCAGTTTTCACCTTTCAATACGCCAATTAACTCCACATCATATATTTTCTCCTTAGGGATAATGACATTATAAAATTCGACAACACTCTCAGTTTTGTGAGTGCTGCTAAACGAATATTTTATACTGTTTTCATCTTCATTCCTAGTGACTAAATAACTATTTTTCATTTCTTTAATGAGGCTGTTCACATTTTGTCTATCAATCTGTTCTTTTATCGTCAATTGCCAGCCTTCCACTTTCATTTTATTGTCCAGAACATAATTAGCTATGTCCGTCATTTCATTCACTTGTGTTTTTTCAGCTATTGTATCTGTAGTTATACTTAATAATAAAAAGGTTATAAGAACTATTTTTTTCATAATAAAATCCCCCTGTAGTCTACTATAATTAGTTATAGTATCGACAGGGGGAACTTATAACATACTAAACAAATTCCGACATTTACTAGATTACAAGATTAGAAGAGATATATCAGATCGCGTGACCATTGCAGGATTTCAAGGAAAAACCTACTTACCCCTGAACCAATGACAATCGTAATAAATAATAATAAAATCTTTGCCTCAGTTGTACGACCCTTTCTAATTAAAGGATCAAAATTTATAGTCAACACAACTCTCCAAGTAATGTAAATAAATATCAAATGTGAGATCATGCTTATTATCGCTAATTCACCAATTCCAATCATATAGACCACCTTTATTATTTTTCACTAATTGTAACTTTGCCACTTGTGATAAAAAAAGTCAATGAATAGAGCATAATTAAATTGCTCCTACAATTGATTTTTATTATTTGGGAAATGTAGAAATATGTATTAATTTCCCGGGAAATATCGACATGCTTTGCGGATGATGTTCATTTTTGGGAATGTGGAGTGTTGTCGAGTACGTAGCATGGTTGCTTATACGGTGAGTTTGTTAAAATATGTGTTTTAGTGGGGTTGTTTTTTCTCTGGAAGATATCTCTGCTCTCTGGGTGAAATATCTGATCTCCGGATGATAAAATCTTTCTCCGGACGATATCCCTGCTCTCCAGGCGATATATCTACTCTCCAGACGATATATTCTCCATCCGGACGATATCTCTGATCTCCAGACGATATATCCTTGCTCCGGATGATATTTCTGCTCTCCAGACGATATATTCTCCATCCGGATGATATCTCTGATCTCCGGACGATATATCCTCGCTCCGGATGATATACCCGCACTCCGGTCGATATCCCCATCCTCCAGCAGATACCCCCCCGCCCCTCCAACCAATAAAAACAAAAAAACTCCTACAACCTAAAGTTATAAGAGATTTCCTTGTTTATTATTGACCAACATTTAAGCGATTCATTGCTCGTTTGAGTGCTAATTCTGCCCGTTGGAAGTCGATGCTGTCCTGTTTAGACTGAAGTCGGCGTTCTGCACGTGCTCTTGCTTCTCTAGCACGCTCGACATTGATATCTGAAGGTTTTTCTGCAGATTGGGCAAGGATCGTTACCTTATCTGGTCTGACCTCCATGAATCCACCGTTTACAGCAAGTTTTTCCGTATCATTTTCACGCTTTAGTCGAACAACGCTGATTGATAATGGAGCAACTAGTGGAATATGGCCTGGCAGAATACCGAGTTCGCCACTTTCTGCTTTACAGCTAACCATTTCAAAACTATCTTCCAGTACCGGACCATCAGGAGTAACAACACTCACAGTTAGTGTTTTCAATGTAACCCCTCCTAAAACTGGCATGAAGTCGGTCAGGTACGAATTACGAATTTACTGACCTCTTGTTAGAAGAGCATTTCTGCTCTACTATTTACTTCTGAGCCAATTGTCTATTGTTCCAAACCTTTTGCTTTTTCAACTACATCTTCAATACGTCCAACCAGACGGAATGCATCTTCCGGAAGGTCATCGTATTTTCCATCTAAAATTTCCTTGAAGCCTTGTACTGTTTCTTTTACCGGAACGTAAGAACCTTTTTGTCCTGTAAATTGCTCAGCAACGTGGAAGTTTTGTGATAGGAAGAACTGAATACGACGTGCTCGTCCAACAACAAGTTTATCATCGTCACCTAATTCATCCATACCAAGGATTGCAATAATATCCTGAAGCTCTTTGTAGCGCTGCAGTGTTTGTTGTACTCCAAGTGCAACTTCATAATGTTCATCTCCAACAATTTCCGGGTCTAATGCACGAGATGTGGACGCTAATGGATCAACCGCAGGATAGATACCTTGCTCGGATAATTTACGATCCAGGTTTGTTGTTGCATCAAGATGCGCAAACGTTGTTGCCGGTGCCGGGTCAGTATAGTCATCGGCAGGTACATAAATAGCCTGAATGGATGTAACTGAACCTTTATTTGTTGAAGTAATTCGCTCCTGTAATTGTCCCATTTCAGTAGCAAGTGTCGGCTGATAGCCAACCGCGGATGGCATACGTCCAAGAAGTGCGGAAACTTCAGAACCTGCCTGTGTGAAACGGTAAATATTATCGATGAAGAGCAATACATCCTGCCCTTGTTCATCACGGAAATACTCAGCCATTGTCAAGCCTGTTAATGCTACACGCATACGTGCACCAGGTGGTTCGTTCATTTGACCGAATACCATAGCTGTTTTCGTAATAACGCCAGAGTCTTTCATTTCATAGTAAAGGTCATTACCTTCACGTGTACGTTCACCAACACCTGCGAACACAGAAAGACCACCATGCTCTAATGCGATGTTGTTAATTAATTCCTGAATCAATACTGTTTTACCAACACCCGCACCACCAAATAAACCGATTTTACCACCTTTAATATATGGTGCTAATAGGTCTACTACTTTGATACCTGTTTCCAAAATTTCAGTTTCGGTTGAAAGGTCTTCAAATTTAGGTGATGGACGATGAATTGGGTCTAAACGAGTTTCTGCCGGCAAGGCTTCATCAAGGTCGATTTTTTCACCAAGTACGTTAAAAACCCGACCAAGTGTTACATCACCAACAGGTACAGAAATAGGTTTATTTTGATTTTCTACTGCCATACCACGCTTAACACCTTCTGTAGATGACATAGCGATTGTACGTACACTATGGTCACCTAAGTGCAGTGCAACTTCTACTGTCAGGTCAATAGCTACCTGACCTTCATCCGTTGCTTCAGCATTAATGGTTAAAGCGGTATAAATATCCGGAAGCTGTCCGTCTTCGAACTTTACGTCTACGACAGGTCCCGTTACTTGAGTAACATATGCTTTGCTCATCGATTTCCCTCCTAACTAACTTATCCATGGTGAGGAGCTATTCCAGTGCAGCTACTCCGCCAATAATTTCTGTGATTTCCTGTGTAATAGCTGCTTGGCGTTGTCGGTTATATGACAATTCCAATTCGCCGATAAGATCTTCTGCATTATCTGTTGCACTTCTCATCGCCGTCATTGACGCCGCATGCTCACTCGCTTTACCATCTAGTAATGCGCCAAAAATCAAGCTTTCAGCATACTGTGGTAAAAGCACTTCTAATATTTGCTGCTGATCCGGCTCATATTCGTACTGGCTGCCTGACCCGCTTGTTTCAATATCTGTAATTGGCAATAAATTCTTTGTTGTTACCTGCTGCGAAATGGCACTTACATAGTGATTATAGAAAATGATCAACTCGTCAATTTCTTCATCAATAAACATTTGAACCGTTTCAGATGCAAGTTCTTTAATATCTGCAAATTTCGGTTGATCTGCAAGTCCAATCATACTTTTAGATACTGGAATATCACGTTTTTGACAGAAATCATAGCCTTTACGGCCAACTGCAATAACTGTATATTCATCAGAAGATTGATGCTTCTCTTGAATCGTTCGTTGCAAATGTCTCAGGATGCTGCTATTATACGCACCTACAAGACCTTTATCTGCAGTAACAATAAGATAACCCGTCTTTTTCACATCACGCTTACTGAGCATAGGATGTGAAACATCTGTATTATTGGTAGCAATACTTGCCACAACTTCCTGTATCTTTTCACTGTATGGCACGTATGACTTTGCATTTTGTTCTGCTTTACTCATCTTGGAGGCAGATACCATTTCCATTGCTGCAGTAATTTGTTTTGTTTTTTTAGTCGAATCCATACGACCTTTAATATCTCTTAGTGATGCCAAGCTTTTTCACCACACTTTCCAACTGGGTCAGAAAAAGGAATCTGAATGACCAGGCTGCAAGAATTGCTCGCCCTCGATTCATCCATCCTCCAATCTCTGTAAACACTGTTTTAATTATCTATTCATTAATCTGTTGGTAAGAATGTTTTCTTAAATGACTCAACTGCATCATTCATATCCTCAGCTTCCGGGAGTTTACCTGTTTCACGGATGGATGCAAGCAATTCTGCACGGTTACTGTCTAACCATACATGGAATTCTGCTTCAAAACGTGTAACGTCTCCAACTGGAATATCATCTATGAATCCTTTAGTCAATGCATAAAGAATCATAACCTGTTTTTCAACAACTAATGGTTTATGCAATCCTTGTTTTAGAACCTCAACCGTACGTTCCCCACGATCAAGTTTTGCTTTCGTTGCTTTATCCAAGTCTGAACCGAACTGTGAGAATGCTTCCAGTTCACGGAATGATGCTAAATCCAGACGTAGTGTACCGGCAACTTTTTTCATTGCTTTTATTTGTGCAGAACCACCAACACGTGATACCGAGAGTCCTGGGTTTATTGCCGGACGTACACCGGAGAAGAATAGATCTGATTGCAGGAAGATCTGTCCATCGGTAATCGAGATTACGTTCGTTGGAATATATGCAGAAATATCGCCTGCTTGTGTTTCAACAAATGGCAGTGCAGTTAATGAACCGCCACCTAATGCGTCACTTAATTTTGCAGCACGTTCCAATAAACGTGAGTGAATGTAGAATACATCCCCTGGGAATGCTTCACGACCTGGAGGACGACGTAGTAACAGGGAAAGTTCACGATATGCTGATGCCTGTTTTGATAAGTCATCATATACTACAAGTACGTGTTTTCCGTTATACATAAATTCCTCACCCATTGCTACACCTGCATATGGGGCTAGGTATAATAATGGAGCCGGATCTGATGCACCTGCAGTTACAACAATGGTATAATCCAATGCACCGTAACGGCGAAATGTTTCTACTGTATTTCTTACTGTTGATTCTTTTTGTCCAATTGCTACATAAATACAAATCATATCCTGATCTGACTGATTTAGAATCGTATCAACCGCAACAGTTGTTTTACCTGTTTGACGGTCCCCGATAATAAGCTCACGCTGACCACGACCGATTGGTACGAGTGCGTCAATTGCTTTAATCCCTGTTTGCAATGGTTCATCAACTGATTTACGATCCATTACACCAGGAGCAGGTGTTTCAATAGGACGGGTTTTTGTAGTGTTTGCCGGGCCTTTGCCATCAATCGGCTGTCCAAGCGGGTTAACTACACGACCTATCAATTCCTCACCTACAGGTACTTGCATGATACGGCCAGTCCGACGAACTTCATCGCCTTCTTTAATATCTGTATATGGGCCCAAAATAACGATACCTACGTTACTTTCTTCCAGGTTTTGTGCCAGTCCCATAACGCCGTTTGGAAATTCAACAAGCTCCTGCGCCATAACATCGTCAAGACCATGAGCACGTGCGATACCGTCACCAACTTCAATAATTGTCCCGACATCATTTACTTCTATTTCAGCATCGAAATTTTCGATTTGCGTTTTTATCAGTGTACTGATTTCCTCAGCTTTAATGCTCATACCATTTCACCCCTATCATCATTTGTTTGCAGTTACAATATCCCGTTCGATCCGTTGTAGTTTTCTACTGATGGAACCATCGATAATCGTGTTTCCTACACGGATTTTCACACCGCCGATCAATGTTGGATCAATAACATTATTAATCTCAAACGTGCTTTTATTAAAGCGTTTGACAAACGATGCTACAAGATGTGATCTTTCAGGATTTGATAACTTTCGAACAGAGTATACAGTTACTTCTGCAATTCCTTTTGCATCATTAACGAATTGATTGAAATGGTCAACCATGGATGGAATGATGTCCGTACGATGACGATCTACTAGTAATTTTAATGTAGTTATAACATCTGGATCTAGACCTTGAAACACTTCATCAAGAAACTGTTTCTTTTTCGTATTATTAATACGTGGATGCTTCAGGAATGTATTTAATTTTTTATTTGCTTGAAAAACTTCTTTTACTACTTGAAAATCATCAACCATTTGATCCAATGTAGCTTTTTCATTTCCGAGTTGGAAAAGAGCTTCTGCATAACGTTTGGCAACTACCGCTTCACTCATAGCTCTTCTCCTACCTCTTTAATATAGTCATTGATCAATTTCTCTTGATCCTGTGCACTAATTTCTTTCTCAATTACTTTACTTGCAATAAGTACAGATAATGAAGCAACTTTATCCTGCAATGCCTGGAGCGCTTTTTCTTTCTCAGTTTGAATATCAGCCTGTGCTGCTTCCTTAATACGGGCAGCCTCTGATCGTGCTGATTCAATAATGTCCTTCTCTTGTCTTACACCAGCATTTTTTGCGTCTTCTATCATTTTTTGTGCTTCTTGTTTGGTTTGTTTTAATTGTGCTAATGCTTCTTTGGAAGCTTTCTCTGCTTCAGCGCGGCTTGATTCTGCAGCTTCAATTTCACCTGCAACATATTCTTCACGCTTTTGCATCATATTCATTACCGGGCCCCAAGCGAACTTCTTCACTAGTAGTAGCAATACAATAAAGAAGAATAATTGTACAGCCATGTCTATTACATGAAGGCCGCCAAGCGCTGCATAAATCATCGAATAATCAGTGAATGTATGCACAGAATTCACTCCTTTCACTTTCAATAGTGAATATTACATGTATTATTTTTCATTGTCTTATAACAATTTTTTATGAAATTCTTGTAGTATTACATTACAAACAAGGGCGAAGGTTCTTATGGTAGATTATCTTCGCCATTTTAGGTTTACTTTATTTAATTACATTACCATTAGTGCGATAACCACACCGATGATAGGTACTGCCTCAACTAGACCAACACCAATGAACATTGTTGTTTGCAATTGACCTTTTAGTTCCGGCTGACGAGCGATCCCCTCAACTGTTTTACTTACGATAAGACCGTTACCTACACCAGCACCTAATGCACCTAATCCTACTGCGATTGCAGCTGCTAAAGCTCCCATAATATAAATCCTCCTCAAGATAGTTGTAATAGTTTTTAATAATTCCGGTTTTAACAGGTATTCCATTAAAACTGGTTAATTAACAATTCTAGTGTTCTTCACTTACTTTGTGTGACATGTAAACCATTGCAAGCATTGTAAAGATAAATGCCTGGATTCCTCCAATAAATACACTAAATCCTTGCCAAGCCAAGAATGGAATTGCCCCACCAAAGAAACCTAATACTCCAGATGATGTTAATCCTACCAGCAATGCGAGCAGAACTTCACCTGCATACAAGTTCCCGAATAGACGCAAACCAAGTGTAAGTGTGTTTGCAAATTCTTCAATTAGCTTAATTGGAAATAAAATCGGTATCGGACGGAAGTAATCTTTTACATATTCTTTTCCACCCCGTAATTTAATTCCATAAAAGTGTGATAAGACAATTACCATTGCTGATAAAGTCAATGTAACACCTGCATCAGCAGTTGGCGATTTCCACCATACATTACCACCAAATACGCCATTTGTTATAACCCCTAACAGGTTACCTACTAAAATGTATGTAAATAATGTCAGTGCTAACGGCAGGAATAGCTTTCCAGTCTTCCAACCCATCGTATCATTTATAATTCCTTTCACAAAATCAAGAATCCATTCCATGACATTCTGGGCTCCGGTTGGTTTCATCTGCAATTTTTTTGCACCTAATACGCAAAGTACAAACACAATTATGGAAGTTACTGTAATCATGAGTACATTTGATAAATTAACACTCAGCCAGGATATCCCAAATATATTGTCTATTACCGGTGCTCCATGATCCAAATTATTCACCCCTCTCTTTAGCACTAATCCTTATCTCTAAACAATGCAAAATCTATCATAATGACCATATAGGATGTCATTAATCCAATAATAACAGCAATAATGTTTATTTCCTCTTCAAAACGAAGAGCAATTATTATTGCCAATGCAGCTCCTGCAAATCTCGATAATGTACCAAGACCTTTAGACTTTTCCTCTTTAGCCACTGCATCTGTGAAATTGACAATTTTCTTTTGCAGAAGATATAAGTTATAAAAACTAACAGTACTTCCCAAAAGCAGTCCAAGGAAGATACGGGTATATGGTGTAAACCCAGCTCCAAGTACCATGATTGCGAGAAGGCAGAACATCCACTTACGTTGACGTCTTATCATATTTTCATATTCCGACATAGTTCTCTCTTCTCCCATAATTTCCGAAAAAACATAGTTGCACATATTATATCCCATTGTTAACCTGCTGTATTTTATTTAATAGATAATGGCCAGTTTAATTTACTCGGGTATTGTTAGGCTTGAAAGCAAGCTATGTTAGTGGAATTCGACATTTTATGTACTTGATGCTTCTTCTCCTCAGGGTTGATTGTTTTCACATGTAAAAAATGAAGAAAATGTGAGATTTAGCACAGCAATTGTGGAAAGCTTCGATATATTATGTATATATTACTTCAATAAGTTTTAAAAAAGCCTAAGAACAAACATAATTATCGCAGTTTAATGTAAACCTTACCATTCCACACTAAATTAGTGTACAATAGCCCCACCTTGTTGTCAATTAGTTTAAGGGATGTTTTACATTTTTTTAACTTCCATTTTATCCAATCATTTTTAGCTGAATTTCGCCATTTATCATTATATTCACAAGCAGTATGAAACCCTGTGTATTATTATATAGGAAACTATGGGTCTTTTAAGTGACATTTTTGTGAACTAATCGGTTTTTTCGACGATGTTTAAGAGTGGATTTTTAAAGATTGGGGCTGTGCTGCTATTCCCAATTTCCACTCACTCAATATACAGTACTGTTTCATAACTTTCATATTGTCCATTTTCCAGGTAAACCGTGATCAGTGCATTATAATGACCAGGGCTGCCTAGTTCTGATTTCTTTATTTCTCCTTCGTTCATTCCGACTTTTATATCATTAAGCTCCAGTAAGTTTCTTTCAAACATTAGTGTATCTGGATCGTATAAGTCTACTTCCACGCGTGTTGCGGGATCTGTCACATACAGGCGATATGTGAGTGTATCATCGGAAAAAGGCTTTAATGAAAATTCAAAGCCCATAGCTTTCGGGTTATCTGCTGTTTTATTAACGAATAAGTATGGCAAATGAAATTCCTCGTTATCTCGATGTAAAGCTAACCACCCCTGATGTATTCCTTCATTTATTTGGGAAGAGATAATATTTAGTTCCATCGGGATCGTGATGCTTTCATTTCCTTTAATTTGGAATGTTTTTGGCAGCTTCCAGGTAAGACCCTGTTTTTTTGAAGGAATAGAAAAGCTGTAGCTCTGCGTTTGATCTGTTGTATTTTCAATGACTACTTCTATCGTTTTCGATCCTTTATAGTCGTCTATTTTCCCAAATGATAGTAGCGGATCATTAATTAATGTTTCTGTATTGATCGCCTGATCTACTTGGATTTTTCCCATTCCCTGAATGATTGGTTCCAGTGGTTGTCCTTTTTCAGTTTTCAATCGCTCGGCCGTAGTCTTTAATGCTCCAAAAATTTGTTCTGTTGTCCAATCAGGTTGCGCTTCTTTGATTAAAGCTATAGCACCGGCAACATGCGGTGCGGCCATACTTGTCCCTTGTAATTCCTGATAGCCACCAGGCACCGTGCTTAAAATATTTGTTCCAGGTGCGAGCACATCAGGCTTGATATCCCAGTTAACGGTTACCGGACCACGTGAACTGAAATCTGCAATTGTACTTTCTGTTTTTTTATACGCTGTCTCCATTTGAAAAGTTGGGGATTGCAGTTGTTCCTTCAGCCATTCCCCGTCCTGCTTAGCGATTGACGCCACAGGAATAGTAACAGGTTTTTCATTTTGAATCATTCCTTGAAAAATTCCATCTTCATTGTTATAAATTGCAACTGCAATTGCGCCATTCTCTTCTGCTTTTTTAGCCTTTTCGTAAAAAGGTATATCATTACGGATGAAAAGTGCTATTTTTCCATGCAAGTTTGTTTCTTTTTCAGCATTTACCATCGGATATGACTTTTCTAAATCCCAGTTAGTTGAACCAATCATTGGCACAAGCGGGATGGTTTTATCCATTAATGTTTCGTATAAATATGGAATACGCGCCGGGGGACTGGAGGCACCTACAGAAAGTGCCTTTGAAGCGGTTGCCGGTGAGCCAACAGTCCATTTATTCGGTCCATTATTTCCATTTGCTATGACAACTGAAACCCCGAGTTCTATGGCACGGTTAACCGCTATGCTTGTCGGGTAATCTGGTCCATTTACTGCATTTCCCAATGAAAGGTTCATAATATCAACATCATCTTCAACCGCCTGCTCCATTGCTGCGATAACCTGGACAGATGTCCCTGAACCTCCGGGGCCAAGCGCACGATATGCATAAATTTCCGCATCTGGTGCAACACCTTTTAATTCGCCATTAGCAGCAATTATACCGGAAACATGTGTACCATGTAGAGTCGACGGTCCTTGTTCAGGAAGTGTCTCCATGGGATCATCATCAAGGTCTACCAAATCGTAGCCTGCAACGTAATTTGAAGCTAAATCCACATGATTATAATCAATTCCTGTATCAATAACCGCAACCTTTACTCCCTCCCCTGTATAGTCCGTTGTATTTAGTTCAGACGGGATTACTGCATTAGGTAGCTTCGCTTGCGGGGAAGTTATTAATGGCGATGTTGTTTCATATGTTTGTACAGAATGAATCGCCTTAATAAACTCCAATGATTCCATTTTCGCCAACTTTTCAGGCGCTCCTTGAATCGCCAGCCCATTGAAAAGTTTCTCGTATGTTGCAATCACATTGATAAAAGGATGATATGTTTCAATATATTCCCTATGCTCTTGTGGATCACCCTCCACTTCGATGATGATGGATTGAAGGTCTTCTTCATTTGCTTGTGTAGTTGATGGGGATATTGCTAAGATTAGAATTGCAGTTAGTATGTAACGGAAAAAGCGCATAGGTGGCGGGACTCCTTTTTAAAGTTAGTTTTTGGAGGAGGAGGTGAAAATATACATGGGGCGCATGAATGTGCGGATATTTTTGTGTTGCGGGTGATATATTTGGGCTTTGGACGATATATTTGCGCTCCGGATGATATGTTTACACTCTGGATGATATATCTGCGCTTCGGATGATATTTCCTCTCTCCAGACGATATTTCTACCCTCCGGCAGATTTATTCGCTATCTGGTTGATATATTTTCTCTCCGGACGATATATCCGCTCTCCAGACGATATTTCTACCCTCCGGCAGATTTATTTTCTCTCCGGAAGATATTTCTACGCTCCGGCAGATATCCACATGCTCCAGCCGATATATCCAATCAAAAACAAAAAAATGCCTAGCTCAGGTCGCTAGGTAATATGTTAATAATTATCTTTTTCTTCGGTATTGTTTATTTGCTGATGGATTTGCTGCACTGTTTCATAGGAATAATGTGCTTCAACACCAATTCCACCTTCATTGATCATATTGGCAATCCTCTCTTTATTTTCCAAGCTATCATAGTTCCTATGTGTTGCCTGTGCACTTGTCACAAGTATCCACTCCTTTCATTATAATTGCAGCATATATTCACTATTATTAAACTATTTAGAATTTTATTATATATATTCCAATTAAGAAATCCAGTGACAATTGAATATCTATATCTAAGGCGGTTAAAATGCTAAAAAGCTGCTATCTCATGGATTGGAGATAACAGCTAATTTATCGTTTTAAATTAAAAATACGTGAATTATTTCAGTCATGAAGTTTCGATCACTGTCCAAAATACGCCACAATCGCATCTGCAATTCTTCTCGATGCCTCGCCGTCACCATAAGGGTTGGAGGCTTTGGCCATTTTCATATGTGCTCTTTCGTCTGATAATAACTCATTAGCCAGATTGAAGATTGTATCCTCATCTGTACCTGCTAATTTTAATGTACCAGCATCGATTCCTTCCGGGCGTTCTGTTGTATCACGCAATACCAGAACCGGGACTCCAAGTGATGGTGCTTCCTCCTGCACACCACCTGAATCTGTTAATATCAAATGGGCGTGTGCTGCGAAATTATGAAAATCTACTACACTAAGAGGTTCGATTAATTGAATACGGTCATCATCACCTAAAATTTCATTCGCTGTTTGCTGAACAACCGGATTTAAATGCACAGGATAAATAACCTGAATATCATCATGTGTTTCAACCAACCGTTTGATTGCACGAAACATTTGCTGCATATTACTGCCAAGGTTTTCTCTGCGGTGTGCTGTCATCAAAACAAGTCGTTTGTCACCCAATGCGTCAATAATTGGACTGGAATAAGCTTCATCAACCGTTGTTTTCAGTGCATCAATTGCTGTATTACCAGTTACAGAAATACGATCAGCTGGCTTATTTTCATCCAGTAAATTTTGCTTTGACTTTTCCGTTGGTGAAAAATGCAAATCTGCCATTACACCTGTTAGCTGGCGATTCATCTCTTCAGGGAATGGGGAATATTTATCCCAGGTTCTTAAGCCCGCTTCAACATGGCCCACAGCTATTTGATTATAATAGGCAGCCAGAGAACCGGCAAATGTAGTACTAGTATCACCATGAATCAGCACGATATCCGGCTTCGTTTCCTTCATCACTTCATCCAGACCTTCAAGTGCTCGTGTTGTAATTTGTGCAAGGGTTTGCTGCTTTTTCATGATATCCAAATCATAATCTGGTGTTATTTTAAAAATATCCAGTACTTGATCCAGCATTTCACGATGTTGTGCAGTTACCGTTACAATTGATTCAAATTCTTCTGAGCGCTTATTTAATTCAAGAACCAGCGGCGCCATTTTTATCGCTTCTGGTCTTGTCCCGAAAATTGTCATTACCTTAATGCGTTTACTCAAATTTAGTCACTCCATTATTCATAATCCCCACAAGCAGGGGAGGAAATTACTTCGTACCGAATAAACGGTCACCAGCGTCACCAAGCCCTGGAACAATATATCCTTTTTCATCCAGCTTTTCATCTAATGCAGCTAAATAAATATCAACATCTGGGTGCTCTTCTTTAATAACTTCTACACCTTCGGGAGCTGCAACCAAACACATTAGGCGAATATTTTTAGCGCCACGCTTTTTCAAAGAATGAATTGCATCATTTGCTGATCCGCCTGTCGCCAGCATCGGATCAATAACAATTAATTCACGTTCCGAAATATCAGTTGGTAATTTTATATAATATTCTACTGGTTTTAACGTTTCAGGATCACGATATAAACCAACATGGCCTACCCTTGCTGCCGGAATTAGATTTAACATCCCGTCCACCATGCCTAATCCTGCACGCAAAATAGGAATGAGACCAATTTTTTTACCTGCTAAAACTTTTGTCTTTGTTTCCATTACCGGTGTTTCAATGCTCGCTTCCTGCAATGGAAGATTTCTCGTTATTTCAAAAGCCATAAGCATAGCTACTTCATCCACCAGCTCGCGAAATTCCTTTGTTCCAGTGTTTTTATCTCTTATGTACGTTAATTTATGCTGAATTAACGGATGATCCAGTACGAAAACATTTCCCATTCTTTTGATCACTCCTTCAAGTTTGTTGTATCTTTAAAATTGTACTGAAAAAACGACAAGCTTTCAAGTTATGTGAAGATATTTTGTAAAAGAGCAAAAGACTCCTTTCGGAAAGATTACTAATAGAGAAGCGGTCTATGTGCCCTGGTACACCTGATTTTTGATCGTTAGGGCGTAGAGAAGCGGTCTATGTGCCCATTCACATCTATTTTCGTTCCGATCGGGCGTAGAGAGATGACCCAAGATCATCCTAACGCAAAAAAGGGATGCCCTTATCCAGGACATCCCTTTTCACTTACGCATATACAGAATACAATGGGAATTTTGCAGTCAGTGTTGTGACACGTTCTGCTGCTTCTTTTAATTTCGCTTCGTCTTCATGATTTTTTAATGAAAGGGAAATAATTTCTGCGATTTCCTTCATCTCTGCTTCACCAAATCCACGCGTTGTTACTGCAGCTGTACCAATACGGACACCACTCGTTACAAATGGACTTTCCGTGTCAAAAGGAATTGTATTTTTATTTGTTGTAATACCGATATCATCCAATACTTTTTCAGCTACTTTACCAGTAAGGTTCAGTGTCGTTACGTCCAGCAGGAGCAAATGATTATCTGTTCCGCCTGAAACGACCCGTACACCCTCACTTACAAGTGCTTCTCCTAAAGTACTTGCGTTTTCAATAACCTGTTTTGCGTAGGTTTTAAAATCATCTGCCAATGCTTCTTTAAATGCTGTTGCTTTTGCAGCAATTACGTGCATCAACGGACCACCTTGCATACCAGGGAAAACAGATTTATCAACTTTTTTAGCGTGTTCTTCTTTACATAAAATTACCCCGCCACGTGGACCACGTAATGTTTTATGTGTTGTTGTCGTAACAAAATCTGCATGAGGAACAGGGTTTTGATGCAAGCCTGCTGCCACAAGTCCGGCAACGTGTGCCATATCCACCAATAGGTATGCATCAACAGCATCAGCGATTTCACGGAATTTAGCAAAATCAAGTTCACGTGAGTATGCACTTGCACCGGCAACAATTAATTTAGGTTTTACTTCTTTTGCCTTAGCCATTACCACTTCATAATCAAGCTGCTCTGTTTCTTTTTCCACACCATATTCTTCAAAGTTATATAGTTTACCACTAAAGTTAACTGGACTTCCGTGTGTTAAGTGACCACCATGGTTTAAATTCATTCCAAGCACTGTATCTCCTGGCTCTAAAATACTGGAATATACAGCCATATTTGCTTGTGCACCGGAATGCGGCTGAACGTTAGCATGCTCTGCGCCAAACAGTTCTTTCACACGATCACGCGCTAAATTTTCCACTACATCCACATGTTCACAGCCACCATAATATCTTTTACCAGGATAGCCTTCAGCATATTTATTCGTTAAAACAGAACCCATTGCCTCCATAACTGCTTCAGAGACAAAGTTTTCTGATGCAATTAACTCAATTTTCTCCTGCTGACGTGTTTTCTCCGCTTGAATTGCTTCATACAATTCATGATCTGCTTGTTTTACATGTTCCATATGTATAGCCTCCTGTATAATTTATATTTTATATTTTAAGCTTGCTCCAGTGTGAAATTGTAGCTGGTATCAGCTTAAAGAATTAACATAATTTGCACGCTCTCCACCAATGAGCTTCGGACGTGTTCGGGCTGACGAGACCCTGGCATCACCTATGAAGCGACTTTCAAACCGCTGTGGCACTGCAACATGCTTTAAATGCATGCCAATCATTGTCTCACCAATATCGATACCTGCATGTGCTTTGATTGTTTCAACAACAACCGGATTCGTCATATTTTTATAGGCATAGGAAGCCATTGATCCGCCTGCTGTAGGAACAGGTATGACGGAAACTTCCTCCAGCTGATATAACTGCAATGTTTCTTTTTCCACAACTAATACACGGTTTAAATGTTCACAGCATTGAAAAACAAGATGGATTCCTGTTCTTTGTTTGAGCTTGCTTAATTCTGTGAAAATAATTGCAGCAATCTCTTCACTGCCGGAGGTTCCAATATGCTTTCCGGCAACTTCACTTGTAGAGCATCCAATTACAAAAAGGTCTCCCTTATGCAATAGTTCACTGGTGATCCATTCATTTACGACAGCTGCGATATCTTCTTTGAGCTTATAATTAAAATCTGCCATGAAGTCCACCTGCCATATGATAGTTTTTTTAGAAAACTTGGCTTTCGTTAAAGTTATTCTTAAAAGCATAGTTTGCTTTCCTAGAAGCCCTTAAACTCCGGAGTGCAAGCCTTAGTTGAACTTATACTGATTTCCTGAAAAAATTTATACTTTCCTATCAGTAGAACATTATCCCTCGTATGTTGTAATTTTTCCAATTCGGTTTGCATGGCGGCCACCATCAAATTCGGTTTCAAGCCATACTTTAGCAACCTCTCGCGCCAACCCTGGACCAACGACACGTTCACCCATTGCGAGTACGTTTGTATCATTATGCTGACGGGTTAATTTTGCACTATAGACATCATGTGTCAATGCACAGCGGATTCCTTTAACTTTATTTGCGGCGATCGACATGCCAATACCTGTTCCACAGATAAAAATCCCGCGATCAAATTCGCCATTAACAATGCGCTCAGCAGCAGGTAGCGCATAGTCCGGATAATCTACAGACGTTTCACAGCTGCAGCCGGTATCTTCATATTCAATACCCATTTCCTCTAATAAGCTTTTTACTTCACTCCGAACGGTCATGCCCGCATGGTCTCCTGTAATGATAACCTTCATCCTGCTTCACTCCTTTTCATAGATGTCATTTACAAAATAATATCGCTTTAAATTGATTAATCTGTTTATTTAGATTCTGTGCCGGTAGATGTTTCCCCTGCAATTGCTTCAACCGACTACTTAGTTAACTTTTTTTGTAGTAGATCAATATATTTATCCATCTCTGTCAGTGTTTCCTGATAGATTCTCAATTCCCCGCCAAAGGGATCAGAAATATCGTAATTGATAAGATTGGCTTCCAGTTGTTTAATCTTTTGCAAATCATCATTCAAATGTTTTTCCAGCTTCTGATCTAGCAGTGTGTTGTCCAGCTTGTGCTGGTTTTTCTGAATAAATAATGATCGTTTTTCTTCATATTCTGCATAAGCTTTTTTTAGTTTATTCCATACAATTTTATCGGCTTCGGAAACGTATTCCTTCAGGGTGAAATATTTATCCTGAAAATTCGGATACTCCATAATTAATGATTGTTTGTGTTGTGTCGTCATCGTTAAAATAATATCTGCCCAGTGCAGAATTTTTTCTGTTACCGGCTGGGAAGAATGATTCATTGTAATCTGGTATTCTCCCAAGGCTTCAACTGCTTTTTGGTTTGCCCGCTGATTTTCCCCGGCAAAGATTCCCGCAGATTGCACCTCTGCATCAGGCATTTTATCTTTCAGCAAAGCCTCAGCCATTGGACTTCGGCACGTATTCCCTGTACAGACAAACAAAATTCTCATTGATGAACCTCCACCTTAATTTCTCTTTATCAAATATATCACATATTAAGAAAACTTGTTAGCAAAAAAGGTCAATTTACAGATCGGTTTCTTATATGATTTTAAAGATATATTGCTCGTTTTTTTACCTGAAGGTGACTGTTATTTCATATATTTCCCTGACACTCAAATAAGGCTGACTTTTCGCCCAAGCAAAAATCAGCCTTATTTTAACCAAACAATATTTTAAGTCCAAAACCACATAAAATACTTCCACCTAAAATTTCGCTATAGGCACCTAACAATCCGTGGACTTTCCTGCCTAAAAGCATCCCGCCCCATGCGAGGATTGTACTTGCAGCACCAAACAGTAATAGTGCAAGGGCTGTTTTAACTCCGGATATACCAAGACTTAAACCAACAGAAAAACTATCAATACTTACACTGAAAGCTAAGAAAATTAAACCTGCTCCAATTGGTTGTATAATTTTTTTGACTTGATGATTGAATGCAGAAAAGATCATTTGTGCACCAATTCCAACTAATAAAAGACCACCAGCTAATTCGGTTAATTGCCCGATTTGCATCGAGATTACTTTTCCCAGAATAATTCCGATAAACGGCATTAAAATATGAAATAATCCAATGGTTATACCTATCAATGCAATTCGTTTCAACCGCAGTCGTTGCATTCCAAGTCCAAGACTTATCGAAAAAGCATCTAACCCTAATGCAATAGCCAAAAAGATTAATGAGATAAACTCACCTATATATGCTGTCATCCACCATCCCCCTAGAACATGCTGTTAAAAATATATGCATGTCCAAATAGGAATATGAATGCAAGCTTCATATGCCGGAATTACCTCCTGTTAGCTACTGCTCTATTGGTATCCAGATGCTTGAGAGTCTAGCTGATACAAACACTTCTATCTAGCTAATCCAAATATACACTTGCCGCTTTTCTCAATCGATTCATTACTGCCTGACCAATCCCTGCTTCCGGGAAGGATTCACATAGGATAATATCCACATCCCCCTGTTTAAATCTGCGTAATCCATCATAAAGGTTTGCAGCAATTTCATTCATGTTTTCACCTAGTGGTATGATTTCATCTGCTTTTATGGTTTTGGCAAAATTCGTACTAGCAAGCACACCAACCCGGTTATTCTTTTTTTGCTCCTGATCAATGTAATACTGAATTTTATCGGTTGTACCATTAATTAACCATAATGGAACTTCAGGAGAATAATGCTTATACTTCATTCCAGGAGACTTTGGCTTTTCATTGTTATTCACAATCGCAGGATCCATCATCACAAGACCAACCGCTTCTTCCAATTGTTCCTTCGTTATACCACCAGGTCTTAAAATAATGGGGATATTCTGTGTACAATCAATTACCGTTGATTCAAGACCCACTCCTGTAGCGCCGCCATCCAGCAAACCAGCAATTTTTCCAAACAAATCATTCTTGACGTGATCTGCTGTTGTCGGACTTGGTTTGCCTGAAATATTGGCACTTGGTGCTGCAATTGGGATATTACAGCTTTTCAACAGCTGTCGTGCGACTGGATGATCAGGCATTCTTACTGCAATAGTAGATAAGCCTGCGATTACATTATTTGCACATGTCCCATTACCTGGTAACACAAAAGTTAATGGCCCCGGAGCAAATGTGTCGATTAACTTTTCTGCATAAGTAGGAAGGTTATCCACAAGCTGTTTTAATTGCTGTTTTGTAGCAACATGGGCAATTAAAGGGTTATCCTGTGGACGCCCTTTTGCTTCGAAAATTTTGGCCACCGCTTCTTCATTTGTTGCATCTGCACCCAATCCGTAAACAGTTTCTGTCGGAAAAGCAACAGTTTCCCCTGCTAATAACAGCTTGGCCGCTTCCTCAATAGCAACTTCTTTATCAGTTATTTCATTTTCTAAATTCCATCGTTTTGTTTCCATTACTGCCGCAACCTCTTTTCTAGTTATTATTTTAGAGGATGTGCACAGTTTTCGCAAAAAATGGGGTATTAATGCATATACTACAACTTGAAATCAGATGAGAAATGTCCGTGAGAGCTTCTCAAAGACAAAGCTGCTGGAAATTAGATGAAGAATGTCCGTGAGAGTTCTTCTCAAGGACAAAACAAATAGTAGAAAACAGCCTTCCAAAAAAATAAAAAAGCCCGCAGACATTTATCCACAGACTTGATATGGTTTCTATATCTTTTTCAACATGTTAACAATCTTATGCACAAATTAACATTTTTACTAACAACTTTCCAACAAGTTACTCACAAACCTCTGTGGATAATGTGAATATCTTATTATGAAACGCTATAGGACCACCAGCTGCCTTGATCAGCATTGTACTTATCCACGAAAACCTTTTCTTTTTGTGGACGGAATTGTAGTGCTTCCAATAATATATCCACGACTGGCTGATGGCTGTGCACATATACTCTTTTTGCCTGCTGCTTTTTTGCCAATGTTAAAATAGACTCAAGCAGTATAGGAAGTTTAGCAGCTTCGGATTTAGTAATATAGAGTTGCTTTAACCAATAAACCCCTTCATCCATCGCTTCTAAAATAAAACAGCCTTCGATTTGATCCTGGATTTCCACAACATAACCCATTTGAAGCAGACTGTCCTTTTCTACATTTTGGTTTTTATGCAGGAATTGATCGATTTGGTTTTCAGAAGCTTGATACGCTGGAATTAATTTCATGTTTTCACCTCTATTATTGTTTTGATAGTTTTACCATCATTTCTATCATCCTATGCACAAACTATCTGAACTATAACCAATCAAACCATTCAAATAGGAAAAATTTTACCTCGGTCTCTTTTTCTTCTTCTACTTCTTCCATCTCATCTGTTTCTGCTGCTGCAGCTACTGCCGTTCCATTGGAAAAGTCCAAAAAGCATAGTGGTGGAAAAAGTACACACCACCAATTGGCACCTTTACCTTCACCGATCGTTATAAGGACAGCTTCATACTCTCCTGCAGGATATAAATACGAACCATACAGCTTGGTTGGAAAAGTTACATCTTTACCATATTCCACTTCAAAACCATGATCCTTATTTTCTTCTTTCAAAACTTCTGCCACAATAGCCTCTACTTCCGGAAGACGTGATTCTATCAGCTTTCTCGCTTCCTCAATATCTGTAATATATTCAACCCACTGGGTAATCTCTTCATTAACTCTATCTCGCACAGTTCGCTTCAGCTGCTGATCGACATCGCTATCACTGTTTGCCAGAATCCGAAGTCTAATGGCATCATCCGGAATTACCTGATAATCATCCTCTGAATCTACCGTTAAACTCACACCCTGTGCTGGCATCATAAAAAATAATAATAAAAATATAAATGCAAAAAATACTAGTTTCTTCATCACCGCTTTCCCCTCTCCAATTGATCTATCAACAGTATGGGCTGAGGAAGAAGATTTTAAACTAGTATTCTATAAAAATATTATTTATGGATTATACTTTGGCTATTTTTGGCAGATAGGGAAGTATAAAACGTTACCTGTCTACATAAGTGCAACTAAGACATACGCCCAACCTAAAGCGAATGTCAAGTTTTCTAATGTACGTTGTTGCTAATATGCCATGCATTTTCAAGGGTTTTTCATGAATTTCAACTGCCAGAAAAATTTCAGCATGTTTACTTTCATTGGAAATTAGCCTTTATTTTATAATAGCTGAGATGATTCGGTCTTTTTTGTTTATGTCTTGTAAGATTTCCACATCGCTTGATGGGTAGACATTTTTGATTAGCCCACTTACTGCTTTTCCTTGCTCGAATCCTATTTCAAATGCAAATGCGGCTTTTGATTTAATCAATTCTTGTGATTGATCAATTATTTTTTTGTATGCAGCCAACCCGTCTTCTTCTGCAAAAAGTGCCAGTTCGGGATCAAAATTCTTCACAGTTTCAGAAAGTGAATCCTCTTCTGATTTTGCAATGTAGGGAGGATTGGATACTATTATATCCGGAATTATTTCTTCATCGATTAGCGGTTTCAGAAAATCACCTTTTCGAAAAATAACATCTGCCTGAAGTGTTTCAGCATTATGTTCAGCCATTTTCAAAGCTTCTTCCGAAATATCAGTTGCATAAATTGTTGCGTCAGGCAGCTCTAGTGCGAGTGTGATTGCGATAATTCCACTTCCTGTACCAATATCTGCAATCCTCGGATGTGGTATATTGCTCCATTTTCCCAATTCTATAACATGCTGAACAAGTTCCTCAGTTTCAGGTCTTGGAACTAGCACATGTTCATTGACAAAGAACTTCCGACCGTAAAATGTTTCATATCCCATTAAATGCTGAACTGGAATACCTGTTTCGGCATGTTTTAAGATATCCGCTTTGTAGCGGTCTATAACTTCATCTGTAATTGAATCTCTCATCATCATGTGAAATTGGGATCGAGTTACTTGTAAATGATGCTGCAGCAGGATTTCTGCAACCCGTGATTCACGATTATGTTTTTCTAAAAAAAGAGAAGCCCATTGAAGGACTTCATATTGTTTTGTTTTTATCATATTATTCACCGATTTGCTCAAGTCTCTTCGTTTGTTCTTCTACTAGTAACGCGTCGATAAATTCGTCCAATTTACCTTGTAAGATCTGATCAAGCTTTTGCAGCGTTAATCCAATACGATGATCTGTTACACGGGTTTGTGGAAAATTATAGGTGCGAATTCGCTCTGAGCGATCACCGGTACCAACTGCAGACTTTCTGGTTTCATCATATTCCGCCTGAGCTTCCTGCTGATATTTATCATAAATCCGCGCACGAAGCACTTTCATCGCTTTTTCTTTATTTTTAATTTGGGATTTTTCATCCTGGATGGAAACTACAGTGCCTGTTGGCTCATGTGTTAGGCGTACAGCAGACATCGTTGTGTTAACACTTTGCCCACCAGGACCACTTGATGCGAATGTGTCCACACGGATATCTTTTTCATGTATATCAATTTCAACTTCCGCAGCCTCCGGCAAAACAGCAACCGTTGCAGTCGATGTATGAATTCTTCCACCAGATTCAGTTTCCGGAACACGTTGCACACGGTGTGCACCATTTTCATACTTTAATTTGGAATAAGCACCATTTCCATTGATCATAAAAACAATCTCTTTATAGCCGCCAACTCCAGTTGAGTGTGCTTCCATTACCTCTGTTTTCCAGCCTTGATTTTCTGCATATCTGGAATACATACGGTATAAATCGCCAGCAAATAGTGCAGCTTCATCGCCACCAGCTGCACCGCGAATTTCCATAAATACGTTTTTATCATCATTAGGATCCTTTGGAAGAAGAAGTATTCTCATTTTCTCTTCCAGGTCTTCCTTTGTCTCGGCAAGCTCTGAAATTTCCGCTTTAACCATCTCATACATTTCATCATCCAGATTATCTTCAAGCATTTCTTTTGCATCTTTCAACTGTGTTGATGCATCTTTATATTCACGATAAGACTGAACAACATCCTCAAGTCCGGACTGTTCCTTCGAATATTCACGCAGTTTATCCATATCACTAATAACTTCAGGATCACTTAACATTTCATTTAGTTTATTATAACGATCTTCCAATGTTTGCAAACGATCTAACATCACGACCACCTCTTTTTCGATTAACATTATAATTATAGTATAACCAAGGGTGCAGGTCAAAATTATTTTGGATTTATCTGTGCCCAGGCTGATGTACCGGCGCTTTCGATGTTGAATACTTCTTCAGATGATATAATCTGACTCCGGACGATATATCTACGCTCCGGATGATATATTCTGCTTCCGGACGATATATTTACGCTCCGGATGATATAATTTGCCTCCGGACGATATATTTACGCTCCGGATGATATTATCTGCTTCCGAACGATATATCTACGCTCCAGATGATATTATCTGCTTCCGGACGATATATTTACGCTCTGGATGATATATTCTGTATCCGGACGATATATCTACGCTCCGGATGATATTTTTTCGTCAATCCCACTTTATTCCCACACTTAAAAAGAAGTTCTCCCCTTTTCCACATTCAAAAATAGAGCACCCCACTCAAGGCGCTCTATTTCGAAACTTCAGTTAAACTTTTTGACATTTTGTTACTGGGTTTATTAGGTACTTCGTGATGGTGCCGGCATCTTGGCTCATAGGATTCAGATGCACCAACAAGAATTATCGGATCATCATAAGACGCTGGTTTTCCATTGATTAATCTTTGTGTTCTACTAGCTGGAGAGCCACATACCGGACAAATTGCGTTTAGTTTTGTGACAGATTCACTGAGGGCCATGAGTTTTGGCATTGGTTCGAATGGTTCACCCCGGAAATCTGTGTCCAGTCCAGCAGTAATTACCTGGATACCCCGATTCGCTATTTCCTCGGCAACTTCCACAATATTATTATCAAAAAATTGCACTTCATCAATACCGACAATATCAACATTATCATTGATTTGCTGCAAAATTTCAGCTGAGCTATTTACAGGACGTGCTACCGTTGATGTCCCATCATGTGATACAACTGATGTATCGTCATATCTGTCATCAATCGCCGGTTTGAATACACGTACTGTTAAATTTGCATACATTGCGCGGCGAATACGGCGGATCAATTCCTCGGATTTCCCGGAGAACATACTTCCACAAATCACTTCAACCCAGCCGCTTTGATTCATCACGTACATGGTAGGGAGCTCCCTTCAAGGATGTTTTTCTATGTGTATAGATTAGTTTACCACTAATCCCAAGATAATTAACCTGATTTTTAAAGTAAAAAAACAGGCAAAATATAGACGTTTTGCCTGTTTTCTTATTAATTTTATTGATTCGCTGATGACTTAGAAGCTAACTTTTTTCAGCCAGTGTAGCAGGGCAAGCCCTCTGCACTGACTCATCAATTCAAGCCTTCAGCTTCTAAACAGTCCCCTCAGCCTCTTATCAGTCTAGCTCCAAGGGCTAGCGACTCGAGTCATAAGCAATAAACACTCCAAGCGCCAAAACCGTGCGCTCTACGGTTTCTTGCTTATGCTTTTCGTCGCTGTGCAAGCCCTTTACGCTTCCTTATTTCATATTATATTTTTTCTTGAATCGGTCTACACGGCCGCCGACTTTGTCTGCTTTTTGTTTACCTGTGTAGAATGGGTGTGAATCTGAGCTGATTTCAACTTTGATCAATGGGTATGTGTTACCATCTTCCCACTCGATTGTTTCATCTGAGCTTTTTGTTGATCCACTCAAGAATTTAAAGTCTGAGCTAGTATCAAGAAATACTACTTTTTTGTACTGGGGATGAATTTCCTTTTTCATGTTCTTCCACTCCTTTTTGCCCTGAATCCCTTGGAAACAGAGTTGTTACGGGGAGCCGTCATAGGTGCAATAACCTATCAAAACTCACATAAAAAGATTATAACAGTCTCAAGTGTTGATTGCAATAGGATGGGTATAAAAAATATTTCCAGTTCCTATCTTTTTGTCCCTTTACGTTTCATCTCTTCATCCATTAATTGAAGAAATTCCGCATTGGTATCTGATGCTTTTAATCGTCTTAGGAAGCGTTCAAGGAAATCATTGGAGTCCTGCATGGTTTTGCGTATTGCCCACATTTTGTCAAGATGCCCTTTATCCACAAGTAATTCTTCTTTACGTGTTCCGGATCTTAAAATATCAATGGCAGGGAAAATTCTGCGTTCTGCCAAATGGCGATCGAGATGCAGTTCCATGTTTCCTGTTCCTTTGAACTCCTCATAAATGACATCATCCATGCGGGAGCCTGTGTCAACTAATGCAGTCGCCAGGATTGTAAAACTGCCGCCTTCTTCGATATTTCTTGCTGCACCGAAGAATCGTTTCGGACGATGGAATGCCGCAGGGTCAATACCACCGGAAAGTGTGCGTCCACTTGGCGGAATGACCAAGTTATAAGCACGTGCCAAACGTGTGATGCTGTCCATTAATACAATCACATCACGTTTATGTTCCACTAAACGCATAGCTCTTTCCAATACAAGCTCAGAAACCTTAATATGGCTTTCCGGGACTTCGTCAAAGGTTGAACTGACTACATCAACATCAGGGTGTACAGAGCGTTCAATGTCTGTAACTTCCTCCGGTCTTTCATCAACTAGTAAAATGATCAATTTTGCTTCCGGATGATTTTTGGAAATGCTGTTTGCAATTTCTTTTAACAGAATTGTTTTACCGGCTTTTGGTGGTGCAACAATAAGTCCACGCTGACCATAACCTACCGGGGTCATTAAATCAATAATTCGAGTGGATAATCTTTTCGATTCATCTTCCTCCAACCGCATTAATCGGTCAGGATATAAAGCTGTTAGTGCCGGAAAATGCACACGTTCTTTCGATGAATCAGGATCTTCTCCATTAACTGCATCCACATGAAGCAATCCATAGTAACGCTCATTCTCTTTAGGAGGGCGAACCTTCCCAGATACTTTATCCCCGTTACGCAGATCAAACCTGCGAATTTGTGAAGCGGATATATAAATATCTTCTGCACTTGGAGAATAATTAATCGGCCTTAGAAAGCCGAATCCTTCTGAAGGGATTATTTCTAAAACGCCATCCATAAAAAGAAAGCCATCTTTTTCTGCCTGTGCTTTTAAAATTGAAAAAATAAGTTCTTTTTTAGTTAATTTTGCATAATATGATACTTTGTATTCTCTCGCCAAAGCATAAATTTCTTTCAATGTTAATGTTTCTAAATGAGAGATTGTTAATGCTGCCATAAAATCACCACGCCTATTCGTTTTTACATCTAAAAAGATATATGTATAAAAATAATTTATGTTAGTCCCATCAGTCAATAATTACTTTTTAATTTTGATGAGAATTTTGCTTTTCTTTGGTAGGTCTGTCCTTGAAGAAAAGAAGGTTTTAAGAAGCTAGATTAGAAGTTCCGTTACGTATAAACCAGAGTAGCCAATTTATACATGTATTAAACATATACCATATTACCTTTTTACCTGTGATAATTCAACTCTATTTTTAATTTAAATGTTTAATAGAAAAGGAAGCCAAGAAGATTTGTGGCTCCCTTTTCTCTTTTTTTGGAAGATAACTTTTATTTCATACTATGGCTCCATCACAAGATTCGGCTTTTTCTGCAGGCTGTGTTCTCCGTCAATGAAGCGAACAGTACCACTTTTTGCCCGCATAACAACTGTTTGTGTTGTGGCTTTCGAGCCTTTAAATTGCACACCTTTAAGTAATTCACCATCGGTAACGCCTGTTGCAGCAAAGATGGCATCATCACCACTGCAAAAGTCATCCATGTATAAAACTCTATTTATATCTTTGATTCCCATTTTTTCACAGCGTGCTTTTTCCTCATCATTAGATGGAGTCAGCTTGCCCTGGATTTCGCCGCCTAAACATTTTAATGCCACTGCAGCTAAAACTCCTTCAGGTGCACCACCCTTGCCTAGCAGTATATCAACACCTGTATCATCAAATGCTGTATTTATTGCTGCTGCTACATCTCCATCAGGAATTAATTTGATTCTAGCGCCAGTTGCACGGATTTCCTCAATTAACTTTTGATGACGAGGACGATCCAATACGATTGCAACAACATCTTCTATATTTTTGTTTTTTGCTTTTGCTACCGCTTGCAGATTTTCAATTGTGGAGAAATTGATATCTATCTTGCCTACTGCTTCTGGACCAACTGCAATTTTATCCATATACATATCCGGTGCATGCAATAATGTCTTTTCATCTGCAATAGCTATAACTGCCAGTGCATTCCACGTACCCTGTGCAACGATGTTTGTTCCTTCCAAAGGATCGACTGCAACGTCTACACCTGGGCCAGAACCAGTACCAAGCTTTTCACCAATATAAAGCATTGGTGCTTCATCCATTTCTCCTTCACCGATAACTACCGTACCTTGCATCGGAATGGTATCAAATACATCTCGCATTGCAGATGTTGCAGCATCATCCGCTTCTTCTTTCATTCCCCTGCCCATCCAACGGGCTGAAGATTGTGCTGCAGCCTCGGTTACACGTACTAATTCCATTGTTAAACTTCTTTCCATGTTTTCCCTCTCCTTTTTATATAAATTATCCTCATCCCAAAAGGAAAAATTTTAAGAAAGGCTGAGCGGAAATATAAGCTTTCCGCTCATCCATGGACTTAAGAATTTTGAAATTGGACTATTTCTTTTTCTGTCATCTCTTCTCGCCACACGTTGGCACCGAGATTGAGTAACTTCTCTGTAACTTTTTCATAGCCTCTGTCAATATGCTCAAGGCCGGTTATTTCTGTGATACCATTTGCCATTAAGCCAGCAATAATAAGCGAAGCCCCTGCACGGAGATCTGTAGCTTTCACTCGAGCTCCTTGCAGTTGGACAGGACCTGATATAATGGCAGATCCACCTTCAACCTTTATTATAGCATTCATGCGTCTTAATTCGTCAATATGTTTTAAGCGAGCAGAATAAATGGTATCTGTAATCACACCTGTATTTACTGCTTTTGTTAATAACGATGTAAATGGCTGTTGTAAATCTGTTGGAAATCCAGGGTATACCAATGTTTTTAAATCCACACTTTTCAGCGGATTTTTTGGTCTGATCAGTAGCTGCTCATCACTTTCCTCGATAGATACACCCATTTCACGTAATTTAGCAAGTAAAGATTCCAGATGCTGGGAAATAACATTATCAATAATAACTTCTTTCCCCTGTGCTGCTGCAGCAATTGTGTACGTACCAGCTTCAATCCGGTCCGGTATAATCGTATGTCTGCAGCCATGCAGTGTTTCTACACCCTCAATACGAATAACGTCAGTTCCAACACCTTTAATTTTTGCACCCATATTTGTCAGCAATGTAGCCACATCAATTATTTCCGGCTCTTTTGCCGCATTTTCAATAATTGTTTTTCCTTTTGCTTTTACTGCTGCAAGCATGATATTAATCGTCGCACCTACACTGACGACGTCAAGGTAGATCCTGGCACCTCTCAGTTCTTTTGCCCGGAGATAAATGGCTCCCTGCTCATTGGTAACCTCGGCACCAAGTGCTTCAAATCCTTTAATATGCTGGTCAATTGGACGAGGACCCAAGTAACAGCCCCCTGGCAAGCCAATAACGGCTTTGTTAAATTTCCCAAGCATAGCTCCCATGAAATAGTAAGAGGCACGCAGCTTCTTTACTTTTCCATTTGGCAATGGCATGGATACCATATTCTCAGGATTAATGTGAACAGTTTGTCCATCCCAGGCAACTTTTCCACCTATTTCCTCCAGCAAATCCCCTAGTGTATACACATCGGAAATTTCAGGAAGTCCTTCTATTGCTACATCTGAGTCAGCTAATATCGCGGCAGGCAGCAAAGCCACGGCACTATTTTTCGCACCGCTTATTCGCACCTTGCCATTCAATAAATGGCCGCCCTCAATTAACATTTTTTGCATTTTAAACCCCACTTCCCTGAGGTTGTTCAAAGATTAATTTGAACACACACATCTTTTGAAGTAATCGATCATTTTCAATTTGGAATCCAGGTCATGAAACTATATTTCACCGAACCACAGCCTTCCAACATATCTTGTGCAGTTCTTCCATTATTATGCAATTAATTTTGCTTGTTCCAGTCTGCAAGAAATTTTTCAATACCTTGGTCTGTTAATGGATGTTTTACAAGTTGCTCAAGTACCTTCAACGGAAGTGTTGCAATATGTGCTCCATTTAATGCTGCATCTATTACATGTAATGGATGTCTGATGGAAGCTGCAATAATTTCAGAATGAATATCATGACGGTTAAAAATTTCCGAAATGGTTGCAACAAGATTCATTCCATCATGTCCAATATCATCCAATCGCCCTAAAAATGGCGAAACATAAGTAGCACCTGCCCGTGCTGCAAGAAGTGCCTGGTTTGCATTGAAAATTAATGTGACATTTGTTTTTATATTTAAATCACTAAATGCCTTGACTGCTTTTAGACCTTCTAATGTCATTGGTACCTTTACAGTAATGTTCGGGGCGATGGCAGCCAATTCTTTCCCCTCATTGATCATACCTTCTGCATCTTCAGCGATAACTTCCGCACTTACAGAACCTGACACTTCTGCAGTAATTTCACGCAGCCGGTCATGAAATGATACACCTTCTTTTGCCACCAAACTTGGGTTTGTCGTTACACCTGCAAGAATACCAAGTTCATTTGCCAGTCTTATTTCATCAATGTTCGCAGTATCAATAAAAAATTTCATTAAGCAAGCCCCCACTTCTTTATATGAATTATTTTATTTCTTAGTACAACTTACTTAAGCTTTTTGTGAAGAACCAAATTCGCGCATTTTGCCCATAACTGTTTGTTTAATCGCTTCTGTACCTGGTCCTAGATATTTACGTGGGTCATATTGATCCGGATCTGCAGCCAATGCTTCACGAACTGCTTTTGACTGAGAAATTTGGTTATCCGTATTTACATTAATTTTCGCAGTACCTAATGAAATAGAGCGTTGGATATCTTTTGTAGGGATCCCAGTTCCGCCATGTAATACCAATGGAAGAGCTATAGTTTTGGAGATTTCCTCCATTTCAGTAAAGCCTAAGTTTGGTTCACCTTTGTATGGACCGTGAACTGAACCTAAAGCTGGTGCTAGGCAATCAATGCCAGTACGGTTAACAAGCTCTAAACATTCTTTAGGATCCGCGTAAATGACACCCTCTGCAATTACGTCATCTTCCTGTCCACCAACTATACCAAGCTCTGCTTCTACGGAACCCCCGTGGATATGTGCCAACTCTACTACTTTACTTGTTGTTGCAATATTTTCTTCCAATGGACCATGGGATGCGTCAATCATCACAGAAGTGAATCCTGCGTGAATGGCTTCCGCACATTTTGCAAAGCTTGAACCATGATCTAAATGAATAGCTACCGGAACTGTTGTGCCATAAGCTTCCATTAATGACTTCACCATGGATACAACTACTTTAAAACCACCCATGTATCTTCCTGCACCTTCAGAAACACCTAGAATAACCGGTGATTTTTCTTCCTCTGCTGCCTGAAGAATAGCCTGTATATACTCCAGATTATTTATATTGAATTGACCAACTGCATAACCATCTCTTTTTCCTGTTTCGAGCATTTCTTTCATAGAAACCAATGGCATTGTATATCCTCCTCTAGATGAATACGTTCATCATTTGAATTTAATTATTCTACATTATAAGAATACCAACTACTGCAGCCCGGCGCAAGAATAGAGTGATTTTAACCGATAATAGACTTTACAATGTTGCAAACATCCATCACATTAAATGGTTTTGGCAAAACATTTTTTACCGAACTGTAATGTTCTGCTTCCTTAATAATATCTTCTGCCAAACCACTCATAAGTATTGCTGGTATGTGAATTTCAGCGGCTTCCATTCGCTGTAAAACCTTTGTTCCATCCAAAATTGGAAGCTTATAATCTAAAATAATTAAATCAAATAAATGCTCCGTAACTTTATCCAATGCCTGTTTTCCAGTATTAGCTGTATATACTATATACCCTTCATTTTCGAGAATATCTGTCAATAACAAACATATCCCTGGCTGATCATCAACCACCAAAATCTCCTTAGCCAATAACCTTTCCCCCTTCTGTCTTTCTATCCCCTAGTCAGTTAGTTCTCCATACAAACCCCATTCTCCTGCAAAAAATTGATTTTGTTGTGTATCAGCAGGTGAATTTTTGAAAGATTTGTTGTTATTGACACAATAGATAAAGACGGCGATGTAATTATTGTTTGCTATATGTATTTGCTATAATCGCCGTTGGATCGCTCTTCTCAAGGACATAACTGCTAGAAATTAAATGGGAGTTGTCCGTGAGAACTCTTCTCAACGACAATTCTGCTCAAAACCAAGCTCAAACTGTCCAATAGAAGAAGAAACAAAAAAACCCCGAAAAGGATGTAAAACATCCTTTTCGGGGTTTCGATTTAATTTTCCTGATATTCAACTGCCGCTCCGATAAAGCCTTTAAATAAACTATGTGCTCTTGTCGGACGTGATTTGAATTCTGGATGGAATTGACATGCAACAAACCATGGATGATCTCCCAGTTCAATTGTTTCCACCAATCTACCATCAGGGCTTGTACCTGAAAAAATCAATCCATTCTCAGCCAATTGTTCTTTATAATCATTATTAAACTCATAACGATGACGGTGTCGTTCTTCGATTAATTCTGCTCCATCATATGCGGCCTGTATTTTCGTACCTTCGACTAATTTACATGGATATTTACCAAGTCTTAATGTGCCACCAATTTCAGAAACTTCCTTTTGCTCTGGCAGTAAATCGATAATTGGATACTCGGTGTTATGATCTATTTCTGCAGAATGTGCTCCTTTTAGACCTAGCACATTTCTTGCAAATTCAACTGTTGCCAGCTGCATTCCGAGACAGATTCCAAAGAAAGGAATTTTATTTTCACGGGCATAACGAATTGCTTCGATTTTCCCTTCAATTCCACGATCACCAAATCCACCAGGCACAATAATTCCATCGACATGAGATAATTCCTCTTGAATTGTTTCTTTATCTAATTTCTCCGAGTTGATCCAGTGTACTTTAATATCCGTACCGTAATCAAACCCTGCATGTTTCAATGATTCTACAACGGAAATATATGCGTCAGGAAGCTCCACATATTTTCCTACTAAACCAATATCCGTTATCCTCGAAAGGTTTCTCACATTTGAAACAAGTGCATTCCATTCTTCCATGTCTGCCGGTCCGCATTCCAATCCAAAATGGTCACATGTAATCTGATCCAAATGTTGCTCCTGCAGGGAAATAGGTACTTGGTAAAGAGTATCTGCATCTTGCATTTCGATAACGGCTTGTTCGTTTATATCGCAAAATAAGGCTATTTTTTCTTTCATATCTTTACTAATTGTATGCTCTGTGCGCAGTACGATAACATCAGGCTGAATCCCCAATGAACGCAATTCCTTCACACTATGCTGTGTAGGCTTTGTCTTCATCTCACCAGCTGCTGCAATGTATGGAACAAGTGTACAATGAAGATACATCACACTGTCTCTTCCAACATCTTTCTTAATCTGGCGGATCGCTTCAAGGAATGGCAATGATTCAATATCACCAACCGTTCCCCCGATCTCCGTAATAACAATATCTGCCCCTGTCGCTTCACCTGCACGAAAAACCTGGTCTTTGATTTCATTTGTAATATGAGGGATGACCTGAACTGTTCCGCCCAAATAGTCGCCACGACGCTCTTTTTTGATAACAGATGAATAAACTTTCCCTGTCGTAATATTGCTGTATTTATTTAAATTGTTATCAATAAATCTTTCATAATGTCCCAGATCGAGATCCGTTTCCGCACCGTCTTCTGTTACAAAGACCTCCCCATGCTGATATGGACTCATGGTTCCCGGATCCACGTTGATATAAGGGTCAAACTTTTGAATAGTAACCTTTAAACCACGATTTTTCAATAAACGACCAAGTGAAGCTGCTGTTATTCCTTTACCCAGCGAAGAAACAACCCCACCTGTTACAAAAATATATTTAGTCACTGCTTTTCCTTCTTTCTTCTTTATAATCTCGTCATCATTGTTCTAATATTGTGTACTAAAATGAAAAATAAATAATAAAAAGCGCTCCCCTTAATAGGTAAGGGAAACGCTTTGGATGTGTAGATTTAAAGAGCCCAATAAAAATTGTACTCATACAGATTAAAAAAGTCAAGCTAACCTAAAATTTATTTTTTAGCTTTCTCATCGTCGTCTTCGTCATCTGAATCCTCATCATCTTCATCTAATTCTTCTTCACCAAGTTCTTTTTCAAACTCATCTTCATCCAGGTCGTCAACTATTTCCTCGATATCCTCATCAACAATATCAAGTTCTTCTTCAACAACCTCTTTTTTCTTTTTCTTCGCTTTTTTCTTCTTCTTTTTCGGAGCTGGTGCAACTTCCTCATCCATTTGTTCAACAGGATACCAGCGTTTCAGACCCCACATATTTTCCCCAATCGTAATAAAATGTCCATTGACATTCAAATCTGTATAAAATTGAGAAATATATTCCTGCTTTTCTTTTTTGGTAAGTCCTTTCAGTTCCGCAATTTTCTCAAAAATATCTTTGAAGTTAATCGCCTTTTTTTCTTCCAATAATAGTAAATCTGCCAAATCAATCATTGACATACTTTTTAATTCCTCGTGGCTGTATTTCTTCAAGCTCACAGCAACGCACTCCCTTTACTTATATAATAAGGCTTTTTGCCCTGGTGATCATACTATTGATTTATCTATGATATATTCTTTTTATTATACTACAATAACCAAATAAACCATACCATACATTATAAACAAATAGTTAGTGATTATGCCAGAGATGAAGTAGAAAAAAGTTGAGAAATGAAATCATTCCCTCAACTTTTTCCTTTTAAAGCTGTTTGCTTCTTGCCTTTTCCTTACGTCGCCGGCCAAGCCCGCTTCATTTTTCTTATCCGACTTCAGCTGCTACATATTCCTTCTATACTGTCCGCCTACTTCGTATAGTGCGTTAGTAATTTGTCCAAGGCTCGCAACCTTAACTGTTTCAATAAGCTCCGCAAAAACATTTCCGCCTGATGCAGCAACTTCTTTCAACTGCTTCAATGCCGCATCCGTATGCTCCTTATTTGCATCCTGGAACTTATGCAATTCACTAATTTGATGTTCTTTCTCTTCTTTGGATGCCCGGGCAAGTTCCATAGAATCAATTTGATCGTCAGATGGTGGATTTGGATTTACATACGTGTTTACCCCAACAATTGGCAAATCACCTGAATGCTTTTTTCCTTCATAGTAAAGGGATTCTTCCTGAATTTTACCCCGCTGGTATTGCCGCTCCATCGCACCAAGCACGCCACCACGGTCATTCATTTTTTCAAATTCCTGCAGTACTGCTTCCTCAACCAAATCAGTTAGTTCCTCAATGATGAATGAGCCTTGCAAGGAGTTTTCGTTTTTGGTCAGTCCAAATTCCTTATTAATGATCATTTGAATCGCCATTGCTCTGCGGACAGATTCCTCTGTTGGTGTCGTAATTGCCTCATCATATGCATTTGTGTGCAGTGAATTCGTATTATCCTGAATGGCCAGCAATGCCTGCAATGTTGTACGAATATCATTAAAATCAATTTCCTGTGCATGCAGTGAACGTCCTGATGTCTGCACATGATACTTCAGTTTCTGACTGCGCTCATTTGCCCCGTATTTATCACGCATCGTAATCGCCCAAATACGACGAGCCACACGCCCGATCACGGAATACTCAGGATCCAGACCGTTTGAAAAGAAGAATGACAGGTTTGGAGCAAATTTATTAACGTCCATTCCTCTGCTTAAATAATATTCCACATAGGTGAATCCATTTGCCAATGTAAACGCCAGTTGGGTAATCGGATTCGCGCCAGCTTCTGCAATATGATAGCCGGAAATGGACACAGAATAGTAATTACGCACTTTTTTATCAATAAAATACTGCTGGATGTCACCCATCATACGTAATGCAAATTCCGTTGAAAAGATACATGTATTTTGCCCCTGATCCTCTTTTAAAATATCTGCCTGAACTGTACCGCGGACTACTGCCAATGTATCATCTTTAATTTCTCCATATTCTTCCTGATTCGGTTCACGGTTATTTTCTTCTTTAAACTTCGTAATCTGCTGATCGATTGCTGTATTGAAAAACATTGCCAGAATAATTGGTGCAGGTCCGTTTATCGTCATCGAGACAGATGTTAATGGATTTGTTAAATCAAATCCGGCATACAGCTTTTTCATATCTTCCAGTGTACAGATGTTTACACCGCTCTCGCCGACTTTTCCGTAAATGTCCGGTCGTGGCGCAGGATCTTCTCCATACAATGTAACCGAATCAAATGCTGTGGATAGACGTTTGGCATCATCATTTTTTGATAAATAATGGAAGCGGCGATTCGTCCGTTCCGGTGTGCCTTCCCCGGCAAACTGACGTGTTGGATCTTCGCCTTTTCGTTTGAACGGAAAAACACCTGCTGTAAATGGAAATGCTCCTGGAACATTTTCTTTACGCAGCCAAGTTAAACGCTCTCCCCAATCCTGGAATTTCGGAAAAGCTACCTTAGGTATTTTAAGTCCTGATAATGACTCTGTAACGATATCCATCTCAATTTCTTTATCACGAACTGAAAATGTCATCGTGCCTTGAGCATAGTTTTCTTTTATTTCATCCCATGCCCCGAGGAGCTTATTTGCCTTAGGATCAAGCTTCTCCATGTATTGATCAAACGTTTGATCAATAGTTTTTACGACACTTTCATCCTCGATTACTTCCTTTGCACCATGAAGCTGATGAAGCTTTCTTGCCGTATCACTTTGACTATTTGTATGTTGATGATATGTGCGAATATGTGTGGCAATTTCACGTAAATAATGACGGCGTTCGTTTGTAATAATCATATTTTGTTTTTGGGCAATAATATTTCGATCAAAGTTTATTTCATTCTCCCAATTATATTTTTCATTCAATGTATCAATGACTGACGCAAATAATGCGTTTGTGCCTGCATCATTAAACTGACTAGCAATCGTCCCAAATACAGGGAATTTTTCTTTATCCTGATGGAAGAGCATATGACTCCGTTCGTATTGTTTTCGCACTTGATTGAGCGCATCCTCTGAACCTTTTTGCTCAAATTTATTGATGACTATAAAATCCGCATAATCAATCATGTCGATTTTCTCAAGCTGTGTAGGTGCGCCAAATTCAGCTGTCATCACATACATAGATAGGTCGGTAATATCGGTAATAGCCGCATCCCCCTGACCGATCCCACTTGTTTCCACAATAATAAAATCATATCCTGATGCACGAATAACATCGATCACATCCTGAATGGCTTTAGAAAGCTCACTTCTTGAGTCACGGGTTGCAAGCGAGCGCATATATACACGATCTGTGAAAATGGCATTCATCCGAATTCGATCACCAAGCAATGCGCCACCAGTCTTTCTTTTCGTTGGATCAATCGAAATAACTGCTATTTTCCGATCAGGTATTTCATTCATAAACCGGCGGATCAATTCATCCGTTAATGAGCTTTTCCCTGCGCCACCTGTGCCGGTAATTCCAAGTACAGGCGTTTTTTCATTCCCTTTTTCTCTTAATGTTTCAAGCACACGCTGTTTTTCATCTGGATCAGCTTCACTATTCTCAACATAGGTAATATATTGGCCAATCGCCTTACGTTCCCCTTTTACTAATCGATCCAGATCTTTTTCCAGATCAACTGGCGGGATAAAATCACATTCCTCCAGCATTCGGTTAATCATTCCCTGAAGACCATATTTCCGCCCGTCCTCCGGGGAAAATATCCATGAAACCCCGTATCCATGCAGCTCTTTAATTTCACGTGGAATAATTACTCCACCACCGCCGCCATAAATCTTAATGTGTTCTGCTCCGAGTTCTTTCAACAAATCGACCATATACTTAAAATATTCTACATGGCCCCCCTGATAGGATGATATCGCAATTCCCTGTACATCTTCCTGAATCGCAGCATGAACCACCTCTTCCACTGAGCGGTTATGACCTAAATGAATTACTTCCCCTCCGCTTGCCTGTAAAATTCTCCGCATAATGTTAATTGAAGCATCATGTCCATCAAATAAACTTGATGCGGTTACAAAACGGACAGGATTAGTCGGTTTATAAATCGTTACTTGTTCCATCACCCAAGCCTCCTCTTCATATTTTAAAACGTTTTCATTTACTTTGAGAAGCTGTGTCAATAGCCAGTGACTGTAAAATCAAGTGTGTTTGTCTATCGATATATTCCTCAAGTGTGAATTGCTTTTGCAGCACCCAGCGTCTGAATCCCCACATATGACCCTGAATAAAAATATTATTTGCTGAAAGCTCTGCATCCTGTTTTGAAACTTTCCCCGGTAAACATGTCAATATTACGTGTTCAAGCATGTTAACCATTTCCCGTTCTTTCTCCAGGACATATTCTTTTGTATCTTTTTTTAATGATTTTACTTCCTGATACATGATCACAATTTCTTCCTGCATTTCATCCATTAGATAAAAATATGATCTAATTACAGCGACCAGATTATCAACCGATGGATTATCAATGTTGGTCGATGATTCCATACGTTCACGAACCTGCTCGTGGATGGAATCACATACGAGAAACAGTACATCCTCTTTTGTCCGGATATATTCATAAAGTGTACCAATACTAAATCCGGATTCTTTAGCTATTTCTCTTGTCGTCGTTCGGTGAAAACCCTTTTCTTTAAAAAGAGTAATGGCTCCTTTGATCATCTGGTTACGTCGTTTTTCTACTAATTCCCGATCTTTTACGGAGGAAAGGACTTGTTCTTGCTTCATCTAGCTTTTGCCCCCTTCCTTTTTCCATTTCTCAAACCAGCTGCTTGCCAGCTTGTATGGATCGCTATTCGTATAAATCTCCGGGAGGTAATCATTCGTTTCAATGAAGTCCTTCACATCCCGCCAGATTTCTTCGCGAATCAGCTCATACACTTCGAGCTCCTGCTGTGCAACACGTTTCTTCTGACCTTCTGAAGTACTGTATAAATATTCATGATGCTGTTTAATTTTTCCCCACAGCTTATCAATGCCTTTATTCTCAGTCGTAATTGTTTTGACAATCGCAGTTTCATGGTTTTCAGTAGATGACATCATGACAAGCTCTTTCAATAATGCTTTTAGCTTTCCAAAACCATGAAGATCAGCTTTATTAATAACGAATAAATCTGCTATTTCCATAATCCCAGCTTTGAAAATCTGCAAAACATCTCCACTATTCGGGGTTAAAACTACAGCTGTCGTATCAACGATCTTCATAATATCCAGCTCTGACTGACCAACACCAACCGTTTCCACAATCACCACATCAAAACCATAGGCATCACATATTCGAATAGCATCCTTAGTTGCGCGCGCCAGGCCCCCAAGGCTTCCCCTTGTAGCCATACTCCGAATAAATACACCATCATCTGTAAAATGCTGATTCATCCGGACTCTATCACCAAGTAATGCACCACCACTGAACGGACTGGTTGGATCAACCGCAATCACGGCAACCGTTTTCCCTTCTTCCCGTATCTGGCTGATTAAGCGATTGACAAGTGAGCTCTTTCCAGCCCCTGGTGAACCGGTAAGCCCAACATATAGTGCATGTTTTTCTAGTGAAAATACATCACTTAATAATTCGAGTTTTTCCGGGTGGTCATTTTCCACCATGGTAATCGCTCTTGCCAGTGCGCGTATGTCTTTGTTCTTTATCCGTTCAACGATTTCATGCATTTGTAGTGCATCCTTTCTGGGTTTGCTTGGGTAATGGTGTGCGACTTTATGGTGTGGGTGCACGGCTTTATCGCGTTGGTGCACAGCTTTACGGCGCTGGTGCACGACTTTAACAGGCGGCTGCACGGCTTTCCTGCCCCGGTGTCAGCGCATCCACCTCTATTTTGTCAGCATTCTCCCAATAACAAGTCGCTGTATTTCATTTGTTCCTTCATAAATTTGGGTGATCTTAGCATCTCGCATATAGCGTTCTACTGGATAATCCTTTGTATAACCATATCCGCCGAATACTTGGACTGCTTCCACGGTTATGCGCATTGCTGCGTCCCCGGCAAATAATTTGGACATTGCTGATGCTTTCCCATATGACTTGCCTTCAGATTCCAGCCATGCTGCCTGGTAGGTTAGCAGTCTGGAAGCTTCCACTTCTGTAGCCATATCTGCTAATTTAAAAGATATCCCTTGATTATGTGCAATCGGCTTTCCGAATTGTTCCCGTTCTTTTGCATAATCCACTGATGCATCCAGTGCACCCTGAGCAATTCCAAGTGCCTGTGCTGCAATTCCGTTACGGCCACCATCAAGTGTTGTCATTGCAATTTTAAATCCATCACCTTCAGCACCCAGCATATTTTCTTTAGGTATACGGCAATTTTCAAAAATCAGCTCTGTTGTTGGAGATGAACGGATCCCAAGTTTCCTTTCTTTTTTACCAAATGTGAATCCTTCCGTGCCCTTTTCTACAATAAATGCACTGATTCCTTTATGCTTGGCGTCTGCATCAGTTTTTGCAAATACGATATAAATATCTGCAACGCCACCATTCGTAATCCATACTTTGCTGCCATTCAGCACATAATGGTCGCCATCTTCTTTTGCAGTTGTCTTCATCGATACAACGTCACTACCCGCACCTGGTTCTGACAATGCATATGCACCTAATGCTTCCCCTGTTGCCAGGCGATACAGAAATGTTTTCTTCTGTTCTTCATTTCCATAGGTAAAGATCGGCCAGCTTGCGAGTGAAAGATGTGCGGAAAGTGTTACACCAGTTGATGCACAAACACGTGACAACTCTTCAACGGCAATGACATAGCTGACATAGTCTGCACCGATTCCACCATATTCTTCCGGCCACGGAATTCCGGTTAATCCAAGCTCCGCCATTTTGTCAAAAATTCCACGGTCAAACCGCTCTTCCTCATCACGCTCTGCAGCTGTAGGTTCCACTTCTTTTTTTGCAAAATCACGGACCATTTTACGTAGCATTTCCTGTTCGTCTGTTAGTTGAAAATTCATATTCTGTTATCCTCCTCAGTCTTTCAGCAAATTTTTCGCAATCACAATATGTTGAATCTCATTAGTTCCCTCATATATTTCAGTCACTTTTGCATCACGGAAAAAGCGTTCTGCCGGATAATCTTCGGTATAACCATAGCCACCGTAAACCTGCACAGCCTCAATCGCAGCCTTCATCGCTGTTTTTGATGCATACATTTTAGCCATCGAAGCTTCTTTGCTGCATGGAATATCTCGCTCAACAAGTGATGCAACGTTATAGACTAGCAGTTTAGATGCCTCTACCTCTGTTGCCATGTCTGCCAGTTTAAAAGATATCCCTTGGTTGTGGGCGATTGGTTTTCCAAATTGTTCCCGCTCTTTGGCGTAGTTAACCGCATGTTCAAGTGCAGCTTCACCAATACCAAGTGCTTGTGCCGCTATTCCAATTCGACCAACATTCAAATTTGCCATAGCAATTTTAAATCCATCGCCTTCGTTGCCGAGAAGCTGATCTTTCGGTATAACACATTGGTCAAAATTTAATTGGACAGTGCTTGAGCCATGCAGTCCCATTTTCTTTTCTTTTTTTCCGATGATCAGCCCCGGTGAATCCTGTTCAACAATAAATGCGCTGATTCCTTTGGGACCTTTACCTGTTCTGGCAAAGGTGATGTATGTATCTGCAGCACCTCCATTGGTGATAAATACTTTTGAACCATTTAGAATATAATTATCCCCATCTTTTTTTGCAGATGTTTTCATGCTCCCAACATCAGATCCTGCACCTGATTCAGTTACCGCAAAAGCACCCAAATATTCGCCTGAGGCAAGCTTTGGTAAGTATTTTTTCTTCTGTTCTTCATTTCCGAAATATAAAATTGGGTTCGTACCAACAGATGTATGGACAGATAAAATCACACCAAGTGTTGCACTAACCTTCGACAGTTCATTGATTGCAATAATATAAGAAGTGTAATCCATCCCGCTTCCGCCATATGCTTCAGGGATTGGAATTCCCATTAATCCAAGCTCACCCATCTTTTGGATGATTTCCTTTGGAAAACGATCCTCTTTTTCCATGCGTTCGATTTCTGGTGTAACCTCTTTTCGGGCAAAGTCCCGAACTACTTTCCTCATCATTACCTGTTCCTCGGAAAAGTTCATGTTCATACTTATGCCCCCTTTCTGAAAATTTCATGTTGGTTGCAGTCGCTTTGTTATGAAGCTGCTGATTCCATCTTATTCTGATCAAGCATTTCCATATTTTTAACTATACTGATAAAATCCCCGGCCTGACTTCTTTCCCAGCCAGCCCGCTTTTACGTATTGTCTAAGCAGTGGGCATGGGCGATATTTGCTGTCACCGAAGCCTTCATGGAGTACTTCCATAATATATAGGCATGTGTCCAGGCCTATAAAATCGGCTAATGTTATTGGGCCCATTGGATGATTTGTTCCAAGTTTCATTACCGTATCCACATCTTCAGGTGATGCTACCCCTTCATATACCGTATAGATAGCCTCATTGATCATCGGCATGAGTACACGATTTGATACAAATCCCGGGAAATCTTTTACCTCTACAGGCGTTTTATTCAGCTTATTTGTCATTGATTCAATTGCCTTGTAAGTATCATCACTTGTTTGCAGTCCACGGATAATTTCTACCAGCTTCATTACTGGAACCGGATTCATAAAATGCATCCCAATAACCTGCTCCGGCCGATTGGTTGCAGCAGCAATTTCTGTGATCGGTAGTGATGACGTATTGGATGCCAATATTGCATGCTTTGGTGCAACAGCATCAAGTTCACCGAAGACCTTCTTTTTTACTTCCATATTTTCTACAACCGCTTCAATTACAAAATCACAATCATGTGCATCCTTCAGCTCAGTGGAAGAATTTAATCTTCTTAATGCATCTGTTTTATCTCTATCTGTCATGCGTTTTTTTCCGACTGCACGTGTAAGCAGCTTTTCGATATTTTTCATTCCTTTTTCAAGTGCAGCTTCATTCATGTCGTTTAGCAGTACATTAAAGCCGGACTGGGCACAAACCTGAGCAATTCCTGCACCCATCTGCCCAGCACCAATTACCATTACTTTTTTTATTGTCATAACGAGGTCCTCCTTTTATTACCTAACTCGGGCTAGGTTAATGTGTTAGTATCTTTGCGGGTAGTTATTGCTGCAAGCTGGGAGTTGAGAGAGCGCTTCTGAAAGTTGAGAGATAACTGCATTAGTTGAGAGATAGTTTCTGGAAGTTGAGAGATAACTGCATTAGTTGAGAGATAGCCCCTGAAAGTTGAGAGACAAACGACTATTTCTTCATTATCACTCAACTTTCTCTGAGGTTCTCTCAACTTTAGTCCCCTGACTCTCAACTTCGGCATAGCGTCTCTCAACTTTAGTCCCCTGTCTCTCAAGTCTGGCATAGTCTCTCAACTCTGCCCCTGCTTCTCTCAACTTCCGCCCTCTCTCAAACACCAAAAGTCCAAACTACATTTCCCAATCTAGCTTTTCGGCACTTCTACCAATACAGCGTCACCCTGTCCGCCGCCACTGCAAATCGCTGCAATTCCTAGTCCGCCGCCACGGCGTTTTAATTCATGAATTAATGTTAAAATAATCCGCCCGCCACTTGCACCAATTGGATGACCCAATGCAACAGCTCCACCATTTACATTAACTTTTTCATGATCAATTCCAGCAATTTTCCCACTGGCTAGGGAGACAGCTGCAAATGCTTCGTTGATTTCGAATAAATCTATTTCATCTTTTGAATGACCGGTTTTTTCCAACAATTTATTGATTACCAGACCTGGAGTTTGCGGGAAATTCTTCGCTTCCACCGCAACCTCAGCATGACCTAATACTGTTGCCATTGGAGTCTTTCCTAATTCTTCTGCTTTTTCATCAGACATTACTACAAATGCACATGCGCCGTCATTGACACCTGGCGCATTTCCAGCTGTGATTGTACCTTCTGCTCCAAAAGCCGGACGTAGCTTACCCAGTTTTTCCACGCTTGTATCTTTACGTGGTGCTTCGTCCGTATCAACAACGATAGGGTCGCTTTTTCGCTGTGGTACTTCCATTGCAACAATTTCCTCGGCAAATTTCCCATTTTCTATCGCCTGTACTGCACGTTGATGGCTGCGGTATGACCATTCATCCTGCGCTTCTCTGGTTAATTCGTATTCCTCAGCCGTTGTATTTCCATAATTACCCATGTGTACACCTGTAAATGAGCATGTTAGGCCATCATGTACCATCATATCTTTGACTTCTTTATCCCCCATGCGATTTCCCCAGCGTGCGTCAGGCAGAAAATAAGGCGCATTGCTCATGCTTTCCATACCACCTGCAACAATTACATCCTCATCTCCAAGACGAATAAGCTGATCCGCTAACGTTACACTGCGCAAGCCCGATGCACAGACCTTATTGATTGTCTCCGTTTTCACTTCCCATGGAATACCTGCTTCCCGCGCAGCCTGTCTTGAAGGAATTTGTCCCTGACCACCTTGCAGAACGTTCCCTATAATAACTTCATCAATTTGCGAGCCGTCCATTCCAGCGCGATTTAAAGCTTCTTTGATAGCCGCTCCACCCAACTGTGATGCGGTAAACGACTTTAGGGATCCACCAAATTTTCCAAATGGTGTTCTGGCACCTGACACAATTACAGTTTTTCTCATCTTAAAATCCTCCTTGTTATAATCATTTTCACTAATAAACGAAACCTTTTCAAAAAACACAAAACCACTATGATCGAACGCTCGCTCAACTTGTATTCGTTTTAAAAGAGGCGCGTTATTGCTACCCCTCCATTAAATTAAGCTGTCTTCGTTTCTTCTTCAACCAATACAGATAATGCTAGAATTTCAGCAACATCCATAGTACTTATATCTTCCTCTACTTCTTTCGCCTTTGTTCCATCACTTAGCATCGTTAAGCAATAAGGACATGCACTTGAAATCATTGTTGGCTGAACGGCCATTGCCTGTTCTGTGCGGGAAACGTTTATGCGATTACCAGTAGTTTCCTCTGTCCACATTAGTCCACCACCAGCACCACAGCACATGCCGTTTTCTTTATTTCGGTCCATTTCCACCAGTTCAAGACCTGGTATGGAAGTTAGAATTTCCCTTGGTGGATCATATACCCCATTATATCTTCCTAAGTAACAGGAATCATGATAGGTTAATCTTTCATTAATTGCCAGTTGTGGCTTCAATTTTCCATTCATTACAAGATCATAAAGCATTTGTGTATGGTGATACACTTCCGCTTTATACCCAAAATCAGGGTACTCATTTTTGAAAATATTATAGGCGTGTGGATCAATTGTAACGATCTTTGTCACACCATTTTTCTCAAATTCTTTTATATTTTTTTCTGCGATCTCCTGGAATAAGAATTCATTCCCGATACGACGGGCTGTATCCCCGGAATTCGCTTCTTTATTTCCTAGTATCGCAAAGCTTACACCTGCCTGGTTCATAAGTTTTGCAAAAGCAAGTGCGATTTTCTGACTGCGGCTATCATAAGCCCCCATTGAACTTACCCAGAAAAGGTATTCAAATTCTTTATCTTCCTTCTTCAATTCCTTCACTGTAGGGATATATGCAGATTCGTCCTGCTCACGCCATTTAATACGATCTTTTTTCGACAGTCCCCAAGGATTTCCTTGACGCTCAATATTCATAACTGCACGCTGGATATCAGAATCCATTTTACCTTCTGTCATGACAAGATAACGACGCATATCAATAATTGTTCCTACATGCTCGTTGTTTACCGGACAAGCATCTTCACAATTTCGGCAAGTTGTACAACCCGAAAGCTCTTCCTCTGTAATAATATCGCCTATTAAACTAGCACTCTGCACGGTTGCTGCAGCTTCACTTCCACCACTTGCTTGATTTCCCTGTGTTCCTGAAAAAGCATAGGTAGGAACCCATGGTGATTTACCTGTAATGGCTGCACCCTTTTCGGTTAAATGATCTCGAACCTTGACCATAATATCCATTGGTGACAGCATTTTACCGGTTCCGGCCGCAGGACAAACATCTGTACAGCGTCCACATTCCACACATGCGTAAAAATCTATCATTTGATGCTGTTCAAAGTCTTCCACCTTCCCAACACCAAATGAAATTTCCTCTTCACTTTCCTCTGCATCCTCATCCATTTCTATATCAAAGTCGATTTTATTCAATTTACCTGGTACACGCTTACTTAAAAACACATTAATCGGTGCTGCTAGCAAGTGGGCGTGCTTCGATTGTGGTACATAAACCAGGAATGACAGAATCGTAATCGTATGTATCCACCAGAAAATATAAAACAGCACCATAGCACTCGTCTCCGGCACCCAGCTGAATCCTAATGCTATTAAACTAGCAACAGGCTCTGTCCATACTGCTTCATGGCCATGCCAGATTTGCGCCATCCCATTACCAAATAACACAGATAACATCAGTGTTCCAATAAATATCAGTACTAAACCAGCTTTAAATCCTCGTTTCAGACGAACAATTTTTTCCATGTAACGTCGGTAAAAGGCCCAAACTACTGCTACCAGAATCATTAGTGTAACGAGTTCCTGGAAAAATACAAAGCCAGGATAAAATACACCAAACGGCAGGTGGTTTCCTGGAGATAAACCTTTTACAAACATGTCAATCGCACCAAATTGCACGAGCAGAAATCCGTAAAACATCATGACATGAATCGTCCCTGATTTTTTATCCTTTAAAAGCTTCGATTGTCCGAAAACAATCTTTCCTACTCGGCGAAACCGTTCTTTAAAATCACGATCAAATTCTGATTTCTTCCCCAGCTTAATATATGCTATTCTAGTTGCTACAACTTTAGCAAATAAGTATAGGCCATATATTGTAATTGCAATAAATGCCAATAAATTAATCAGTAAAAATGTTTCCATAACCAGCGCCCCCTTTAATTCTTGTATTCTACCAGGAATGACAGCGATTCCATTTTTCAGAAAAAATAAATTACCTGCAAATGGTTATTCCTATAAATCTCTTATTACTATTTTAAATGTGAATGATCATTCAGTCAACTGTTTTTATAAAAGGAGTGACAATAATCATTAGAAAACTTGGCTTATCGCCAAGCATTAATGGCGAAAGCCTTAGTTGAACTTATACTGATTTCCTAAGAAAGTTATACTTGCCAATCAGTGTTAAAAATATAAGTCCCCTCAAGTCACAAATATCCAGTAAAACTTCAACCACTTTACTGCCTATTGCAACTAACCCAAGGGGACCCATCCTTAAAGTGTAAGCTTTTTACATTTTTTCCGGTGCTGTTACACCAATTAAACCAAGTGCATTAGCAATTGTAATACGTACTGCCTTCATTAGTGCAATCCGGGCACCTGTTAACTCTTTATTTTGTGGATCAAGCACTTTTTCTGCATTATAAAAGCTATGCAAAAGTGAAGCCAGATCAAATACATATTGTGTTACTTTATGTGGTGTATGTTTTTCAGCTGCTTCTGCTACAGTTTGCGGAAATTCACCAAGCTTTTTCAGAAGGTCGATTTCTTTTTCAGCCGTCAAAAGTGCTGCATCAAATGTTTCACTTCCAGCAAGTCCTTTTTCTTCTGCCTGTTTAAGCATCGTGCATATACGTGCATGTGCATATTGTACGTAATATACCGGGTTATCATTTGACTGCGAACGAGCCAGGTCCATGTCAAAGTCCAGTTGTGAATCATTAGAGCGGGCTACGAAAAAGTAACGTACTGCATCAATTCCAACCTCTTCCATTAATTCACGCAGTGCAACAGCTCTTCCTGTCCGCTTGCTCATTTTCACTTTTTCGCCGTTTTCAAATAGGTTTACCATTTGGATAATTTTTACTTCAAACTGTTCTTCAGAATATCCTAATGCCTGAATGGCAGCACGCATCCTTGGAACATATCCATGGTGGTCAGCTCCCCAAACATTAATTATTTTATCAAATCCGCGCTCCAGTTTATTTTTATGATAAGCGATATCTGGTGTCAGATAAGTAAAGCTTGTATCCTGCTTAATGAGCACCCGGTCTTTGTCATCCCCGAGCTCTGTTGATTTAAACCATGTTGCTCCATCTTTTTCATAGGTGTAATTGCCTTCATCCAATGTTTTTAGTGCTTCGGAAATTTTGTCATCCTTGTATAATGACCTTTCTGAGAACCAGTTATCAAATTGCACACGGAAATCTGCTAAATCCTTTTCGATTTTCCCGAGTTCATATTTCAAACCATACTCTTTGAAAAATGCTAAACGCTCAGATTTTTCCTCAGACGCCCATTTATCACCATACGCTTCGGCTAAAACTTTTCCAATTTCAACAATATCCTGCCCATGATAGCCATCTTCAGGCATCTCTGCATCTTTTCCAAGTGCCTGCAGATAGCGTGCTTCCACTGATAATGCAAGGTTATCAATTTGATTTCCGGCATCATTAATATAGTATTCGCGCTCCACATTGTAGCCTGCTGCGCCTAGAACATTACATAATACATCACCAAAGGCTGCACCACGAGCGTGACCAAGATGCAAGTCCCCCGTTGGATTTACAGATACAAATTCAACCTGGATTCTTTCACCATCACCAGCATTTGTTCGTCCATATGTCTCTTTAGCTTCAAGAACCGCAGGGACAACTTCACCTAAAAAATCATTCTTCAGGAAAAAATTAATAAAACCAGGTCCTGCAATTTCTACTTTTTCAATGGATGCTTTTGTCTCGTCTAAATTTGCCACAATATCTTCAGCAATTTGACGTGGTGCTTTTTTTGCAATTCGTGCAAGCTGCATGGCAATATTTGTTGCGAAATCGCCATGTGATTTATCCTTTGGTTTTTCCAATATAATTTCAGGCAATTCCTCTTCATTTGCAAGCTTTGCTTTTATTGTAGAAGCAGCTATTTCCTGTTTTAAATTATCCTCTGTTTGTTTCAAGACATTCATTTAAGCACCCTCCTCTGTATAGGTTAATACCAGTTCATGTTTCCGTTCTTCCTGACCATTTAATTTTACCGTATAGGAAATAGTCAGCTTCCCCTGATCATTTTCATTCATCGACTGATAGGAAATAGAATTCGTATATGTTTCCATATGGATATTTCCATGTGGATGCTGAAAGACATTTTCTGTCGTATGATTTTTTCGGAATTTTTGGTTCATCGTTACATTTCCCGAACGCTTAATGCTTACTCTATCCGTCTGAATGGTAATCAAATTTTTAATCGTGGAATTATCCTCCATCTTTTCTTCATATGTAAGCACATCAAGATGGTTTTTTTTATAAAAATCCCCAGATTGTTTTATGGTGTTATATTCCATTTGCCCATTATCATCAATGGTTGTACGGAGTTCAATTGCAACTGATTTTTTATATGTATCCATGACATCGCCTCTATTTTAGAAAAAATCGTATATTGTCCTATTATAGCGATAAGTTGGGGGGATAATCAATCATATTTTATGGAAATTCTTCTAGAAAAGTATTCCTGCCCCCCTGATGGTACTTTTGTTTGTGCCATACTACTGGCATTTTCGGTAATTAAGTTTATTTCTTTATATCTTTTCCCATAATGAGATTATGCAGACATTCATTGGAGCTAATTATTATGGGAAAAAAGTTTAATAAAAATAGATTCATCATTAAAATATTGCTGGGTGCTTTCCTATTATTTTTAAGCGTCATATTGGGCGTTTATTTGGTGAGTTTTATTTTAGGTCCACCAACGTTAACAAATCAGCAAAACACAATTTATTATAGTAATTCCGATGAAATTATCGGGGAGGAAAGTGGATCGGAAAACAGGTATTGGGTTGAACTTGATGAGATGTCTCCTGCTGTTATTGATGCAACCTTAATGATTGAGGATAAGCATTTTTATGATCATCATGGATTTGATTTCAGAAGAATTGCGGGAGCCATATGGAAGGATATTCAAAGTTTTTCTTTGAAGGAAGGGGCCAGTACGCTTACACAGCAATATGCACGTAATTTATTCCTCACCCATGAAAAAACCTGGGAAAGGAAATTAAAAGAAGCCTTTTATACGATTCGACTCGAGATGTATTATTCGAAGGACGAAATTCTGGAGGGCTATTTAAATACGATTTATTATGGGCATGGGGCATATGGAATCGAAGCTGCCAGCAATCACTTTTTTAATAAATCTGCAAAAAAACTGACCCTTGCTGAGGCATCGATGTTAGCTGGTATTCCTAAAGGACCAACCTATTATTCTCCATTAAATGATGAGGAAAGAGCGAAGAACCGCCAGCTGCAAATTTTGAAATCAATGTTGAATGAAAAGAAAATCACCGAACAGGAATATGATTTGGCTACAGGTAAAAAACTGACATATGCTGATCAAACAGATCGAAATAAAGTTGAAATAGGCTCCTATTTTCAGGACGTGGTTTTGCAGGAAGCTTCCAAAATACTGGAGCTCGATTCCGAATCCATCAGATCTGGTGGATTTCAAATTTATACGACATTAAATATTGATTATCAAAAACAGCTGGAAAGCAAAATAAATACAACAGTAAACCATGCCAGCGAAATTCAGGCTGGCGCTATCGCAATGGAGCCGAAGACTGGTGGAATTCGTGCAATGGTTGGCGGCAGAAATTATGAGGAGAGCCCTTTTAACAGGGCCACTATGGCAAAACGAATGCCTGGGTCTGCGTTTAAGCCATTTTTATATTATACTGCACTCGAAAATGGGTATACACCAAGCACCATGCTGATGAGTAAACCTACCACTTTCGAATTGGAGAATGCAGCTGTTTACAGTCCCAGCAATTTTAATGGCTATTATGCAAATCAACCGATAACATTAGCTCGGGCATTAGCTTTATCAGATAATGTCTATGCCGTGAAAACGAATATGTTTTTAGGTGCTGACAAACTTGTTGAAACTGCGAAAAATTTTGGTATTACCAGCGAATTACCTGCAGTGCCATCACTTGCATTAGGTACAGCTGCAGTTACAGTTGAAGAAATGGTTACAGGTTATGGACTACCGGCCAACGGGGGCAAGAAAATAGACGGCTACACGATTGAAAAAATTATTGACAGGGATGGTAAAACTGTTTTTGAAAGAGATAATGATTCCAGTGAGTTGGTTCTTGATCCCCAAAAAGCATTTATCCTAACCCAGCTGATGACAGGAATGTTTGACAGAGAGCTGGATGGCTATATGGCTGTAACAGGCTCTTCGATAGCAAATGACCTTACACATCTTTATGCCGGTAAATCAGGTACAACCGATTCGGACAGCTGGATGATTGGATTCAGCCCATCTCTTGTGGCAGGTGTTTGGATCGGCTATGACGATAACCGTTCCATGGAAATCGTCGCAGAAAGCACCTATGCCAAAAACATATGGGCCGGGTTTATGGAAAGTGCTCATGAAGGATTACCTCAAGAGAAATTCCCATCCCCCGCTGGTGTTGTCGGTATCCCCATCGATCCCGCAACAGGAGAGCGCGCCACACCATACTGTGATGCGAGCCGTGTAATGTATTATGAAAAAGGAACAGAACCTGAGTCCCATTGCACCGAGCATTTTCATATAGAGGGCAATGAAAAAGAGGATAATAAAGGCATTTTGGAAAAACTGTTTGAAATGTTTAATTGAATTTGTTGTGCGGGCGTTTACTTAATAATGGAAAACTCTTTTTCTCACGAAGATGGTAGTGCTGCCGAAGCTTTCCTGTTCTGCAGTATTTTCTATTGGCTTGGCTTTGAGCAGTATTGTCCTTCAGGGGATTTCTCACGGACAGTTCGCATCTATTTTCCAATTGTTTTGTCCTTGAGGGGAGCTCTCACGGATATTTTAGAAGTTCTATTGGAATTTTTGCCGCATCGTTCTTCCAGAGCAGTATTTTAAGTTGTCACTTCCATCAAATTCATAGTTTAATAAGCAAAAAAAAGAGCCGACATCAGGTAAGTCCGTCTTACCTGATTGTCGGCTTCTTTTTTTGTCCTAGCAATACATGAGTTAGCCCATGTATACACATTTTACAAATTTATAATGAAAAGTACAAGATTTTAGCTAGTTATTCATAATTCGTCACAAATTGTTCACTTTTAAGTGTTTTAAATTACCCTATTCCGGAAGAACCTCTTTTAATTCATCCGTGGAATTATTCCACATGTCTTCATTAAATTCGACAAGGAAATCCTTCAGTAATTTTTTGGATGGATCATCCATATGTTCGACGATGATTTTGCCTTTTAATGATTTTTCCATGTGCGTCACATGCTCTGCCATGGATTTGTATGCACGTTTGATGGAACGGTCGACACGTAATTCACTTCCGGCCACCCCTGCATAATATGGTCCGTTTTCACCACGGTCCACATTTACCCAAACGATCCAATACAGCTTGCCATTTGGAACTTCATCCTTATTTGGCAGATATTTCACACGGCGCTCTATATCACTGCGTGCATGCATTGCACCCATATCTACATATGCTTTATTTTCACTCGGGTCAACAATAACGGGGGACATATTTTCTAAACTAACGGTTCCTGCCCCATAACCGCCATGCCCATCAGTAGAATCATCCTTAATAATTGTAAATGCATTGCTCTTCTTTTTATTTGAAGATTGATCGGAACTCATACCGGGAGCCCTCCTTCTATTTCTGTATTGTTATCCATTGTAGCACAGGAATCTGCTCTTTTTAACTTATTCGATTTCACGCAGGCGCAGCAGGTGCTCTATTCCTATTGTACTTGAGATAATTTTCCAATAAACGCCCACGCCTCAGAAATCTCATCTAAACTGTATTTTTGCTTAGGTTTCGTAATTTGTATTTTCTCTTCCACTTCATTTTTAGATAAATCATCAAAATAAAGCATTGTAGAAACAAGTTCAAGAAACCGGGAACTTCTTCCTTTAAGCATGACCACTTTATCTGTAAAATCTGGGAGTCCTGTGGAAAATTGATTTAGAAACGTTTCACCTGCAGAAGTAATTGTGTAATGATATTGATAATAGCTGCTTTTCTCTTCTTTCATCTCATCAATAAACCCAAGATTACAAAGCTCTTCTACCCGTAATGTTAATTCCTCAGAATAAGGGCCATAGAAATGAAACTGATATTTTTCCTCAAAGGGAATGTCTTGTTTTTGCAAAATATAAATCATCTTCTGTAGCTTTTTACGGCCGGTAACCTCATTGGCTACAGAAAAAAACTGCATTAGCTTTGCATGATTATTTAACATTTTTAATCTCTCCCCGCCCATATAAAATAGCTTTTATTCTGTTTTTGATATTCTCATCTTTTATATCATTCAATAAATCATTGGGAAAATATAACTTATGATCTGTTCGCTTTCTCCCGGAGATTGATTCTACAATATCGGAATGCCTGGAAAGCTCTTTCAGCTCATTATTTGGCATAAGTAAATGAATCGGCAACCGCTCTTCCTCTTCACCAGGCCTGTAAAAATCATACGGTAAATCGGAAGAGGAATCTACAACAAGGTAATATTCCGGATCAATGTTTGCTTTCTGAAACAGTCGATACAGTTCCATCCATTCATTCATTTGCAGATTAGGATTAAACTCCACATATTTAAACAGGCGGCGATTCATAAATCGTTCACATAAGTCCCTTAAAATGCTGTCATCCTCTTCCTGCCATAGCTGGAAATAATAATGAACAATCGACTCATCCAGTTTTAAATATTCATCCAAAGCTACTTTCCCTTTAAAAAAGGAAATAAAATGTGTTGGTTTAAGCTTAAACTTAAAATCATTTGTCTCATATAAATATTTGGCACGATGCAGGATTTTCGAAAGAATTACTTCAGCACTTCTTGTAACAGGATGAAAATATACTTGCCAATACATTTGATAGCGACTCATAATGTAATCCTCGACCGCATGCATACCCGTGGATTTGATCACTACCTGATCCTCAATCGGCCGCATCACACGTAAAATTCTTTCCATATCAAAATGGCCGTAGCTTACCCCTGTGAAATAAGCATCCCGCTGCAAATAATCCATACGATCTGCATCAATCTGACTTGAAATCAAACTGACTACTAATTTATCTTCATACGTCTTAGCGATGACATCAGCGACCTTCTGAGCAAAACCTGAAGCAACACGCTCCAATATTTTATTAATATAAGTATCCCCTAATATAATTGCTTGAGTAAAATATTCATGATCCAGCTTAAACACTTTTTCAAAAGAATGGGAAAACGGCCCATGCCCCAGGTCATGCAGCAATGCCGCACATAAACATAAAAGCCGTTCATCATTATTCCAGTGTGGGCGATCCTGAAAATTATAAATGATACGGCGTACTATTTCATATACCCCAAGTGAATGGTTGAAACGACTATGTTCTGCTCCGTGAAAAGTATAATTTGTTGTCCCGAGCTGCTTAATTCTGCGCAGGCGCTGGAATTCCGGTGTCGCTATTAAATCCCAAATAACCCGATCCTTCACATGAACATATCTATGGACAGGATCTTTGAAAACCTTCTCCTCATTTAATTGTTCATCTTTATATGCCATCTATTTTCTCATCCCGTTTCTTTTCGACGATTTTAGTTTATTATATAATAGAAGACAATAGGAAAAAAGAGATACGAAGGAGTTTATTATGAAAAACTGGAAAGACATCATAAGTCATAAGACATTTCGATATATAGATCATTCGAATGAACAGAAATTTAATGGTGAAATTTATTCGGCCATCACATCATTTGCCATAGATGATGCATTGGCTTTATCAGTAAGCGACGAACTCTCCCCACCCATCATTCGATTATGGGCACATCCTGAGACAATTGTGCTTGGCATTCCGGATGCCAAACTCCCTTATATAGATGAAGGTGTACCATTGCTTTCTGCAAATGGCTACCATGTTGTTGTGCGTAATTCAGGTGGACTTGCTGTAGCACTCGATCAAGGTGTATTAAATATTTCCCTGATTCTACCAGGGGTAAAACATATTTCTATCCATGATTGCTATGAAGCGATGGTTAGTTTTATTCAATATATGTTGCGTGATTTGACTGACAGCATTCAAGCATTTGAGGTTGTTGGCTCCTATTGTCCAGGTGATTATGATTTAAGTATCAACGGAAGAAAATTTGCCGGAATCTCACAACGGCGTGTTAAAGATGGTGCGTCAATTCAAATCTATTTGGATGTAGAAGGAAATAGCTACGAGCGTGCTACTTTAATCCGACAATTTTATGATATCAGTAAAAAAGATGAGGAAACAAAATTCACGTACCCAACAGTTAAACCGGAAGTTATGGGATCGTTATCGGAATTATTGGGTATAAATTTATCCGTGGAAGAAATGAAAAAACATGTCTACGAAGCACTGAATGATTTCAGTGAGCATATAGTGGAAATTGATTTTTCTGACAAGGAGCTTGAAGCATTTAGTAAACGTCATGAGCAAATGAAGAAACGGAATGAAAGCATTGCTGAAATGCAATGATTTCCATAGATGCGTCCCTGTTTATTATGATATAATCGTTCTCCGGATGATATATCCACTCTCCGGACGATATATCCACTTTCTAAGCGATTAGCTTGCTCTCCTGTCGAATTCCCTGCTATCCCAAGGTTATCCCTAGCCTGTACTGGCACAAAAAAGCTTGCTAACAGAGTTATTCACTCCGCTCGCAAGCTTCCAGGTCAACTATTATTATGCTTGTGCTGCTGTTATCAATGCTAATTTAAATACATCATCTGCACTGCATCCGCGGGATAGATCATTCACTGGTTTATTCAGGCCTTGCAGGACAGGGCCGACAGCTTCAAATCCACCTAGGCGCTGCGCAATTTTATAACCGATATTTCCAGCTTCCAGACTAGGGAAAATAAATACGTTCGCATCTCCCTTAATGATAGAATCGGGAGCTTTTTTCTCTGCGACACTTGGAACAATTGCTGCATCAAATTGAAATTCACCATCAATAACCAGGGATGGATTTTTCTCTCTGGCAATTGTCAAAGCTTCAACCACTTTGTCGGTTTCCTCTGATTTTGCAGATCCTTTTGTTGAAAAACTCAACATTGCAACACGTGGATCAACATCGAATAAATCTGCTGTTACAGCACTTTCAACAGCTATTTCTGCTAGATCCTGAGCATCCGGCGTAATATTTATCGCACAATCGGCAAAAACATATTTTTCATCATCACGAACCATTACAAATACACCGGATGTTTTCTTGATGCCTTCTTTTGTTTTAATAATCTGCAGGGCGGGTCTAACTGTATCAGCAGTGGAATGCGCTGCACCACTTACTAAACCATCTGCCTGGTTCATATAGACAAGCATGGTTCCAAAATAGTTTTCATCAAGCAATATTTTCATCGCATCCTCTTTTGTAGCCTTGCCTTTACGGCGTTCCACGAATGTTTCAACCATTAAGTTAAATTCCGGGAAATCTTTCGGATCCATTATTTTACAAGAAGATACATCTACTCCAACTTCCTCTGCTTTCTGTTTCACACTTGCTTTATCCCCTATTAAGATGGGAGTTAGTATACCTGCTGCCCCCAACTGGCTTGCTGCAGTTAAAACACGCTCATCCAGTCCCTCAGGAAAAACGATTGATTTATTTTGATTTGCTATCTTTTCTTTTAATTGATCAAATAAGTTACTCATTTGTACATCCTCCTATTTTCCATAACCTGCTCCAATTCGTTTTACTATTTCATAATAAATGATTCCTTGTCTCAATTAAAGTAATCACATCCGGTTATATAACCAAATTTGACAGTAAAATGAACAATGACGAAAAAACATTTCATAAAAGAGCTCACATGTGATTATCTTTCCCTAATTATGATAGACTAAAAACATAGGATAAATACTTTTCTGGTTAGAAGGAGAGATAGATTATGGTTGAAGCAGTAGAAACCATGGATGGTTGGTATTCGTTACATGATTTACGTACAATTGATTGGACAGCATGGAAATTGGCCTCAGTTGAAGAGCGGGAGGAAGCAATTGCCGGCTTTGAAAAATTACTTACAAAATGGGATGCTGTTGAGGAAGAAAAGAATGGCAGTCATGTCCTTTATAAAATTGTTGGACAGAAAGCAGATTTAATCTTCATGTTCCTTCGTCCGACAATGGAAGAATTAAATGATATTGAAACAGAATTAAATAAATCAAAATTAGGGGAGTTTTTACTTCCTGCACATTCCTATGTATCTGTTGTTGAGCTTTCCAAATACCGTCCTGCGAAAGATGGGATTGATCCGGAAACCTTACCTGAAACACAAGCTCGACTAAAACCAATTCTTCCAAAGTGGGAGCATATTTGCTTTTATCCAATGGACCGACGCCGTGAAGCTGAAGAAAACTGGTATACACTGGAAAAAGATGTGCGCGGAAAACTTCTTTATGATCATAGTAAAACAGGACGTAAATATGCCGGTAAAGTTAAACAAATTATTACAGGTTCAATTGGGCTTGACGATTGGGAATGGGGAGTAACATTATTTGCTCACGAACCCCTTCAGTTCAAGAAAATTGTTTATGAAATGCGCTTTGACGAAGTAAGTTCACGCTATGGTGAGTTTGGTGAATTTTTTGTTGGAAACCACTTGCCAAATGAAAGTGTAGCATCATATTTGAAAATATAAGCTAATGCTTAAAGACCTTTGTATAAAAATTACGGGTTCAATTCAGCTACAAATTAACAGTATATAAGCACACAAAAACGCTCAGTTGGGCGTTTTTTTGCATAGTAACTATTTTCTTGTTTTTTAGTATGTGTTTCCCATTAGTCTTTCTTACGTTTAAAGATTAACTCAAAAAAGGAAGGAGTGCCGTAACTTTTTATTCCTGGTGCAAAAATTTGTACTAACTCCCAGCCTTCTTTTTCGTGTTCATAAACGACCGAATGATAATCTTCCTCTGGAGTTGATTTTGAAACTAGATAAACTAACCTTCACAAATTTATGTTCATACACTAAAATTACCCCCTTTAGATTTCAGCCTTTATTCATTTACGAACTTAAATAGAAAAAAGTTCCAATTACATTTTATTTAGTATATAACCCGATCACTTCCACTTCAGCTAAAAAAGACTGTCATAGGCTTTATCTACTTGAATAAGAGACCAGAGGAACTTGTCCTGTAGTCCAATTAATAGACATTGTTTTTTTGATTCTTTAAGATAAGGGATAGAAGATTTTTTCTTAATTCACAGAAAGGGTGGGAACATGAAAGTTCTAGTTGTTGGAGCAAATGGTCAAATCGGAAAACAGTTTGTTACGTTTATTCAGGATAGTGAGAAGCTGGAGGCAAGAGCAATGATTCGCCAGATAGAGCAAGGGCTCTTTTTTGAGAAATTAGGTGCTGAAACAGCAGTTGTTGACTTAGAGGATGATGTTGATGCAATTGCCAAAGCGGCTAAGGGAGTCGATGCGATTGTATTTACGGCAGGTTCCGGTCCGAATACCGGGAAGGATAAAACAATTATGATTGATTTGGATGGAGCTGTAAAAACAATTGAAGCAGCTAAAGCGGCAGGTGTGAAACGATTCATCATGATCAGTTCGTTTGATACAACACGTAAAGCAATTCAGGAATCCCCTTCTTCATTTGCGCCATATGTCATCGCGAAACATTATGCGGATGAATGGCTAAGAGACACCGACCTGGATTACACCATTATACACCCGGGATTACTGACAAATGATCAAGGCACAGGAAAAGTCAATGCCGCACCTACAGTAGATAGAGGAGAAGTACCAAGAGAAGACATAGCAAAAGTAATTGTTGCCACGCTGGAAAACGATTCTACAATCGGCAAAGAGTTTCAAGTCGTAGCCGGAAACGATCCAGTTGATGAAGCAGTCCGATCACTTTAATCTAGACAGGATATTAGGTTTGATTTTAATTCAAGTACGAACCATGACGTCAGGTACCACGGTCCACTTCCGCGAATTATATGGTTACCTCTGAAATTGGAGGAAATTACCGTAATTGATCTCATGGTGAATAAATGAAACCAGGCGCTTTCTCTTAATTGAGGAAAGCGTCTTTTTAATAGATTAGAAATCTAACGGATATTAAATCGTTGCAATAAGGCTGTCCATTCAACTATTAGTCGTTGGTATTGCTAGTCATTTATCTCCACACAAAAAACTGCAGTTTTACATTCCTAAAAAAGCTCAGGCAGAATGTTCCTTCAATCTATAAGTGACTTTCGATTCAAACATATGACAACCGCCCGCTTGAAATATTCGCTGCATTGGGATATTTTTATGTCCGGTTGCCCCGATGTAATAGGCGGCACCTATTTCTTTAAGGAGATACATAGAAAGTTTGTGAAGGGCTGCTCCCCACCCTTTGTTACGATACTTGGGGATTAATCCAAAATAAAACAGTCTACCCTCATGAATGGTCCCTGGTTCGATATGAGGCATTGTGACCCCTATCGGATTTTTGCCATAAAAGGCAATCAGACAACTTTTTGTGTAATCAGGGCCCAGTTCAGATTTCATTCCCTCAAATTCCCTCTCAATCGATCGAGCTGAAGTATCATTTAGAGACCCAAAGGTAGCTTCTTGCCAAACCTTTTTAAACATGTCGGCGGTTGTTTGTTCCATCGATTTTATTTCAATGGATTCTTTCTGTCCATGCGCTTTTAAAGCGGTTAGATCTCGTTTGTAAAAATATTGTGTTTCTTCTTTCTGAAAGCCAAACCCTCTAAGTAGATCAAGATATTCATTGTTCAAAGCCTCTTTTTCATTTAAAACTACCGATACGGAATGAATACCATTTTCTTTAACATATTCCTTCATTTCGTATAGGATCTTTTCAAAGTGTCCTATGGAGGATACCTGTCCTATATCTTCCATAACCAAGTAATTCGGTGTTCCATCAAGAATTTTTGCACCTTGTATTGTAAACATTTCTAGCTTCCTTTCTATTTCATTATATTGAAGGTGTTGTAGCTTTGAAATAAAATTTGATAAAAAATGGATGCTTCCTTACTGAATTAGTATACATTTCCCATAAAAAGTTTGCTCATTTTCTAATTGCGATTTTCCGCAATCGGATGCCCTATTGCCGAAGATATAAAGCCCAATTTGTATTTTTTAAGTAATTAGTCTTTACAATGTTGGTCTATGAAATAAGTTTTAATCCAATTGCAGAACTTAATATCAAAGTTACAAAGAGCATTCTCTTCCAACTTTTTGACTCTCCAAAATAAAACATTCCAATTAAAGCACTACCTACAACACTAATCCCTGTCCAAATCGCATACCCTGTTCCCATCGGAATCGTTTGTAATGAATAGCTCAGAAGACCAAGAGCTGATCCAAGCCCAAAAATTATTAAAACAACTGTTTGCCAATTTCGTTTTCTAGACAATTGATTAATCATGGCAACAGCAAAAGTCTCGAACAGACCTGCTATAATTAAAATAAACCAAGCCATTAAGATCTTCCCCCTTCCTCAACCTCATCACTTTCATTATCTGTAACTAATTTCAAACCAATAACTCCTGATAACAGGACTGCGATTAGGAAAATCTTCGCCCATCTGAATGGTTCTCCGAAGAATAAAATTTCTGCAATAACAGTACCTCCTGCACCTAACCCAACAAAAACAGCGTAAACCGTTCCAGCAGGAAGTACTTGTGCTACTGTTATCATTAAATAATTACTCAATATAATCAGAATGACTGTAGCAGTCCAAGTCCAAAAATCGTATGCATGAGCTAAACCAATTACCCAAAAAACTTCTAAAAAAGCTGCCACAAATAATTTAATCCAGTTTTTATTCATCTGAAATTACCTCCATTTTTTAGTATTAACATAAACACATAAAAAAGCCTGAGAGAAACTGTTTAACAGTTATCTCCCAGGCTTTTATCCTTCCGTGACACGTCCCTGCGTGAGTTTTCTCTCGGACCAGACCAATAATATGCTTGCGGAACCCTAGAAAACATTTTATTTATGTAATTGTTTATCACTATACATACATTTTAGACTAAATCAAATTAAAATGCATCTTCAACAAAATGGGCCAATTCAGGAAGGACGTACCTATTTAAAAATTGCGCCCGATTACGGAAGATTGCTTACGTTTACTTTAACGTAATAAATTCAACTTTAATATTCAATTGTAATAGCTAGTGCTCCCCATTCCTTTTCTTGTTCCGGGGTATATATTTCATATGTTCCTTTTATCATTTCTTCCATTGTCCAACCTTCACCATCTAAGTCTTTAAACGGAATATCCTCATACATATCTTTAAAAGTATCATATCTCCTCATTTCAGTTACTTTAACTATAAAGGAGTCATCTTGTTCAGGAACCTTAATAAATTCTATGGTGTCACCAACTTTTATTTTCCTTCTTTTTTCATCGTTCAAGCGTACTTCTACTGTCTTTTCCCCATCTTTAATAGCTTTAAAATATTCGCCATATAAACCCATTTGATGCATCATTTTAATCCCACCCACCCATCTATGTATGTTCTCATACTCAATTATATCTTTTTATTAACTGGCCTCGTTTTTTAAGTCTTTATATTCAAATAATAACACATTATATTATGGTTTTATTTTAAATTCTTGAAATTTTTAACAGAAAAAAAGACCATCAATTGATGATCTCACTTGTTCAATTCCTGCACCGGTTTAGCTTAACGAGTTAGTGTCATAGCCATCTTAAAATCCATCATCCAAGAAAGAATCCGGCTACAAGATAAAGTACTGCGGCTATGCCGACACCAACTGAAACAATTTTCAATTTATAGCGGGCATACTTGATAAGCGGAACATCCAGAATAGATGCAGTTGTGATTGTTGTGTCACCAAGCGGGGAGGTCATGGCACCGAATGAACCGCTGGCAAACACTGCACCAACTGTCATTGGAAGCGATGCGCCGGTAGAAGTAGCCAACGCTATTCCAAGTGGCATGAAAATCCCCCATGTTCCAAAAGAAGAACCGATGAAATAACTGACGACCGAACCGACTAAAAAGACAATTGCCGGAATGGTAAAAGCTGGCAGGAAAGAACCTAAGGTTGCCCCGATAAACCGGGAAAATCCAAGATCTTCTGCTACAAGAGAAAGTGACCATACAAGTACAAGGAGAATGATCGGTTGCATCAGCTGATTTCCACCATCATAAAAATGATACATTGTCTCACCAAGTTTTTGCTTCCTAAGCATATAGAAAATAAATGTGAGAATCAGTGTAATAAACACAGCAAGAAGAATGACAAAAGTAGCATCTGCTTTCGCAAGGGCATCAAATACCCCTGCAGCTCCCTTGTCCATGCCGTCCTGCCACAACAGGAACAATGTCAGCCCAAGCAGCAAAAACAAAGGAACAATCAAGTTCCAGGGCTGTGCTTTCACCATGGACAGTTCTTTTTTAATTCCTGTGCGGTGAAACTCCTCACCCTCTTGTTTGTTTTTCTTAACCTTCTTCTTAGGTTTTGACCAGAATGTCCAAACCAATCCAATAATCAACATAACAATCGCAAAAAAGTTAAATGGAATACTGGATAAAAATACTTGATAGGCATCAGCCTCCAGATTGTGTTTTTGAATCCCACCTTCGATTAGCGAGACCATGAACCCGACAAATGCGGTTGCAGCCGGCAGGAGCACAATCACTGAGCCTGTCGATACATCCATTGTAAAGCCGACTTTCCAGCTGGACATATTCACCTTTTTCAGCAATGTTTTGACAATAGGACCAATCATCATGATTCGGAACATTGGCATCATAAATGTAAAGGGTAGCGTTAGCCAGATTACTGCCAGGAGCCCCCGTTCAGAGCTTATTTTGTCGCCTACCCACTCTGAGAAACCTTTGACCCCTCCGGATATTTGCATCATACCTATCAGCCCGCCAAACAGGTAAAGAAAACCGATGATATTTATATTTCCCGGGTCTGATAGTGTCGTTACGATATAGTTTACTGTTTCTTTTGATCCATCAAGCATGCTGAATTCCACTAGAAATGCTCCAACAAGCAGTCCCAACACAAGTCCAGGAAGTATTTGTTTTAACCAGATAGATAGTACAATGACGATAATGAATGGAATTAAAGAAAGCCATGTCTGTTCTATAATATTGTCACCTCATCTATATGTCCTATCGTTAACATGTGCAGCATTTAGGAATTTCATACAAGGGCAATTCTCTATTATAGAAACCGAAAAGATGAGGGAAAGAAACCGTGTTTTTCTGGTTGTCCTTTTTCTATATGGCCTTATTAATAACGGTAGTCGAGGTAGAACATCGTACCAGTGGGACTTGATCTCGTTAGTTAAACTGTATATCCATAGAGACCATTCTGATTGAACTTTATTTTAAATCTATAGTCAAAAAAACATTCAAAAAGAAGAACCCATCATACAAATTTAAATTTTACATTTGTATGATAGGTTCTTCCTTAAACCATTCTTATTATATTATTTAGGTAGATTTAGTTGCCATAACGATCATTTAACCATCCGAACGAACTTTTTACTGAAACCGTAATCGTCTAATGGTATAAGTGCTTGTCCATCTCGCCCTAGCTTTTGATAAACATTGTCAAGTTCTTCTTCAGTATTACAAGTAACATATATTAAGAACGAAGGTGTAAAGGTAAACTGATGTTTTATATTACTGTCAATACACATAAATTCTTGACCTTTCAAAGTGAAAGCAGCCTGCATCACTGTCCCTTCTTCCCCAGCTTCGTTAGGTCCATAGCGAACAATTTCTGTAATCTCGGAATCCTCCATAAGAGATGTTTAAAAATTCGTTGCTTCTTCTGCTTTGCCATCTTGAAACATTAAAAATGGTGTGATTTTTCCCATGATAACTCTACTCCTTTTGTATCTATTATCTAAATTATATTCCAATCTGTATTATTATATCCATTCGTCTACTTTTCCTGTATTGTTAGTATATCAATCACACAGGATAAAATTATATCTCTAAACTAAACACTATAGCACAAGAAGGTTGCTCTTTTTAAATAATCGGGTCATTATAAATAGTTGAAGTGCTTGACCATTAAGATGTTGGTGGATCTGTTGTGACATATGTTTGTGCAATAAAATCGTGAATTGAACGCTTATCTTCTCTAACCCCTACCATAAAAGCACTTACAATCAATCCTATTCCTAATGTCAGAATATAGACAACGCCTGCTACAATATCCCTCAATACCATTGTACCAATCCCAACTTTTCTACCATCGATTCTGACAATGCGATTACCTGCCATTCTTTTTCCTAATGTGTACCCGTACCAGAAAATAGGCAATAACAAGGAATAGAGGAAACCCAATGAATCTGTGAGGTAATAATTGTCACCATCATAAAATACTCCGTATAGAAGCTTTGATAAAGTTCCTGTTACCAAAAAAATAATGATGAAGTCTAAAAATCTTGCCAGAAATCTATTCTGAAAACCCGCTGGATTTGTAATATACATCTAAACTCTCCTATCATTAAACGAAAGTTTTATTTTTTTATAATCCTTTCTTCCAAAAACCTGCCTTTTAAAGAGCTATATACAACATTAACAAAATATCCATAATATGTAATTAAAAAATCAGAATGTAAATAAGCAGATTGACTAAATGTCGATCTGCTTATTGAATTATCGCACATTTACTTTAGGTATAATTCTTCACATTATGCTTCGGTATTCTGAAAATAAAATGTGATGCTTTTTAAATTATCCTTACTCTTTTGTTTGAAAAAGTAACCTTTGCGGATGATTCTAATGCTAACAGCCTGTTAAATGACAAAAGAGAACCCTTTTTTCTTTTTTAGGTTCTCTTTAACCGTTTCTTTCCATCTCAAAATGCCTTAAATCAATTGTAAATCCTGCCTTCATTAACAAGTCTAAACCAAGTAATCCGTTTATGTCATCATATCCAAAATCATTGAAATCTACTTCAATTTTTTCAACAATAAAATCATCAATTTGAATTTGGTCTACTCGTTTCCTAAATGCGTGCTCTTTTCCACCAATTCCAAAATAAGTGACAATCCTATCATGTAAATCAACATGAAGATCAATATCTTCTACAACATCCTGAGAAATAAGGGTTCTAGCAGCCCCAGTATCTACAACCATATTTTCAATCACTTTACTTTTTCCGTTAAATGCCAGAGTAAAATCCGCTAAAAGTAATCCGTATTTATGCTTAATTTTCAAGGTAGTCAAATCTCCTTAAGCCAACATCTTGGCGGATTTCAAGTACAATACTCTCATTAGCAGTATGAAAAATGAGCTCATCACCTTTTGATTTCAACAGTTCTTTTGTTGCTAGTTGATCTGATACAGGCGTAATTACAGCCATATCTTCAACAAATTCTTGTTTATTTTTTATCTGAGACGATAACACTTTTAATTTAACAAATTGATTTGGGTACAAATTCCTAACCTCTGACCATTTCATACCTCTCACCGTCCCTTTACTTAATTTCCTCTATATACATAATAGCATTATATTCAATAAATAAATATCGTGGAAATTAACGATAGTTTCGATAATTACTTTGTTGAGCTCTTGCACCAGATCGGAGTTTAAGTGAAGTTCTTCACTAAGTAGATATAAGGAATTACTGTTTCATTACTTCCCTAATTTTTGCTGGTATCATTACAACCTCAGTCGTAAGGTCTACAGGTCTAAAGTTCGAATCTATACATTCATCCCAATATTGTAGGTGCTTTTTGTCAATCCAATTTTCGGACTCTTCAACCTCTTGACCGTTTTCTCCCTGAACAGAGCACCAATATAAATACTCATTGCCATCTAGCATTTCTCTAAAGATAGTTTCAACATACATTTTCTCATCTTCTAAAGTGATTAGAACATCCTTCATATTATCATTTAAAAACTTTAACCATTCATCCACCAATTCGGATTTGCCTTCTTTAACTCTAAACCTCGTTAACTCAACATTCATTATATTTCCCACCTTCTTATTGTACTAACCTGCCAGTTTAAGTGTAATCGCTCACAATCTTTATTTACAGTTTAACATAAACCCCCATATATCCTCTGAAAATCTAAAACAAATATAGGATTTCTTTTAAAATTTAAAATATAAATTAACAATCGTTTTAACACATTAATTAGCAATATAAAGATTTATGTACTCTTGCTAAAATGAATGTGATTTACTTTACCAAATGCTGTGTTAAACAATATATACCCAGATATGCCAATAAAGATTGAACACTAATCACGATTATTGTTTTCTCCTCGACAACTGAAACAGGAGGTCCTTTTTTGTTCAGTTCCTGTGTCAAAGCGCAGTAAAATGATCGATTCTTCCTTAATCCAACTCAGGCATAAACCGATTCGCCTCTAAGCTTTTCTTGTCATAATCATTTATCCCGATTCATACATATAATTTAGTGAGCTTAACATCAAGATTTTCAGCAGAATTGAGGAATGTTTTATGGCTGTTGTTGCACATACAGAAAAGGATATTGACTTATTGGCAAGGTTAATGCGTGCTGAAGCTGAGGGTGAAGGACAATTAGGTATGCTGATGGTTGGAAATACAGGGGTAAACCGGGTTATTGCAGATTGCCTGGATTTCACTGAAATTCGAAATATTAATGATATGGTTTTTCAAAGCCCCGGGGGATTTGAGGCAACACAAAAAGGATATTTCTATCAGCGAGCCAGGGAGGTTGATAAACGGTTGGCACGCAGAACTATACAAGGTGAGCGTCAGCATCCGGCTTCCAATTCATTGTGGTTCTTTATGCCCGCGGGCAGTTGTCCTGCACAATGGTATAACCAATGGAATACGGGCAGATATAAATCACATTGTTTCTATGCACCATCTTCCGCTGACTGTCCTGCAGTTTTTCGGTAAAAATTCGTTATCAAGCATTTAATTTAGGAGGTTTTTTAATGAGCGAAAAGCAAGAAAATGTAAATAATCAATTTGCAAATCCATATCAGGCATATCCATACTATTATTACCCACAATCGTCACCAGCATATTATCCGATGTATAACACGAGACAGCAATTTCCGCCACAGACACAGCAGCAAAACCAGCAGGCACCTGTTGCCAATGACCAAAATATGCTTCCAATCCAGGAATCATACATTGAAAACATTTTACGTTTGAATAGAGGCAAGCAAGCTACTGTTTATATGACATTTGAAAATAATGACCAATGGAATGCACAAATTTTCAAAGGAGTTATTGAGGCTGCTGGTAGGGACCATATTATTATCAGTGACCCACAGACAGGCAAAAGATATTTATTGTTAATGATATACCTTGATTACGTAACCTTTGATGAAGAAATAAATTATTCCTATCCATATGGCTCCAATTCTCAAATGTCGATGTACTCACCTAGGTAAAACCTGTCGGGTAACCGCTGTCCCTATTTTCCAAAAAAGCTACCTTATTAAAAGGATGACACATATACCAAGCTTGTGTCATCCTTTTCTCACATTATAATAACAGCATGAAGAGAGGCGATCACATGAGACACCCCTTTGAAAAATTCATCCGATTGGAGCTTTTATCCATTGTCTGTGTGATTCTATTTGGATTAATCGCACTCATTCAAGGCTATCTGTTATTAATTTTCCTGAGCCTTTATTTGCTGGCAATTGGGCTGCTTTGTAATGCGATGATTGAATGGTATACACACCAATCAGCCAGTGCCGGAAAACAAGTCCTCCGGGCAATTATGATCTTTCTTTTTACTACTTATCTGATGTTTCTACTATAAGAGATCATTATAAGTCTATAAATGTTTTGCCACTGCGGTACCAAGTAATACCCAGCCAATCAAAAACGCCACACCGCCAAGTGGTGTAATCATGGCAAATGTCTTAATTGCTGTAGTCGAATAAATATATAGACTGCCTGAAAATAAAATAATCCCAATAAAGAACATCCAGCCGGCCCATACGAGACTGCCACCAGTGACCTTCGCAATGAGTAAGCCAGTTACAAGCAATGCCATGGTATGAAACATTTGATAGTTCACTGCTTTATCCCATGTTCCTAATGCCTTCTCCGATATTTTCCCTTCCAATCCATGTGCACCAAATGCACCCAGTGCAACTGCAAGAAATCCATTTATTACGCCTAAAAGTAAAAATAACTTCATTTTTTTCCACCTCACCGGTTAAAAGTCAAAAAGTGAATCACCATTTGCCTCATCATGATTAATTATTGATTTTTTATCTTTGTCCTGCTTCACCGGATTTGTCTGAGCGCCGATCATTGCCTTCATTTCCTCCGGTGAAATTTCATTTGCATCAACTGTAGAGTCATCTACAAATAAATCACATAATAAACGCACATTTTCAATATGCTTTATCATTTTCACCTGGTCTGTTGAATTCGCTTTTGCCTGATTTAATTCATTGATCATTTTTTGGATGATTGTATCATTTGTCACCGCCACCTGCGATCACTCCTTATACCTTTATTCGGCAAATTCAAGTATACCATTAGTTTACTATGATAAAAATTAAAAAAGCCCAAGGGCGCCCCAGGACTTTTTACTACATTTTTTTTAGAAAACTTGGCTTATCGCCAGGCCTTAATGTCGGGATAGAAAACAGGCGCGCGCGTTCAAAGTTTCTTTAAACCACGTTTCCTGTAGCCCCCCTACGATCCCGGACGGTCGGATTTCCCGAGTCCGGTTCTGACCTTGGGTTTTCTTCACTTATGCCTTCCCGGACAATTGTAAAGTTAAATGTTGATACACATATACGCCCATCAGTTGTTGGTTTACATTAAGTGTCATCCGTTATTTTAATTTCAAGCTTAGAATCCTGAAAATGCAAACTCTGTGTTTTGCTTTTGTAGGATACCCAAGTGCCCAGAGGTCCTTTGCCCATTCATAGGTGTTACCTTGATGGAGTGCGATTTACTCACACTTAAGAAGACATTACTCTTCTCTCATTGCTCATACGACCTCATGCGCCAGTCCTAAATCTTCCGGCTACTTTCGGTGTTAACTTATATAGCCGGTCTTTACTGTTCAGTATCATCCCAGCTTGAAGTAGGACCTTCCCGTCGTTATCTCTAAGAATCTTTCCCTTGATGCCAAAACCCATATCCCGGCTACTCCTATGGTGTTTATTGCCGTTTCTTCCCATAGAACAACGGTCTTCCCTATTTCGCCAGTAGGTCGACGTTTAGCAAAACCCCTTCAACAGCTTCTGAAGGGCTAAGTTTTCGGGACTGCAGTATTCGTTAAAGCCTTTTGGCCTCATGGTTTGCTCGCCGCACAGACTGTTCTGACATTAACTTCTCAGAGTAAGTTAAGCCTACTGCGACTTTTACTTCCGAGCAGAACACAGTTCGTTACCTCACTGTGCATCGGATATGCTAATCACCCGATTCGGCAAACTGGTGATAGGAGACTTCCACTCCTTTAGATTCATAGCCTTGACGGCTGCTCCGGCGAAAGCCTTAGTTACACTTATACTGATTTCCTAAAAATGTTATACTTTCCTATCAGTGTAAAAATTAAACTTATGTTCTAATATCGGCTCTTCTACCCAAGAGCCCAATAATCAGAGCAACTATAAATGCACCAATAACTGCCGGCAGTACATAATAGTCACCTATTGTCGGACCCAGCTCCCGTATCAGCACATCTCCTATCCATGCCCCTAATAAACCGGCGATAATGGCACCAAACCAGCCACCTGCGATTTTAAAGCCGAATAGTGCTGCAACAATTAATCCGACAATGATTGCCACAATTACATACAGTAAAAACTGTATCATATGTGCTTCCTCCTCTATACCTTGGAATACTCGTAGATCTCCCCTTTTTCTTCTTCATAGCGTTTATACATCCATTGCAAAAATTCCACTTCATTTTCCTGCAACTGTCTGCCAAGCTTTTTTTCTGTATCTTCACATACCTGCAAAAGGCTCTCCATAACGCTAAGATCCCCCCCTAAAGTGGATGTTCTATACTAAATGTAAGTATTCTCGAATTTTATATTTCCATTGTACCGTGATTTGCCGGGAGAATCAACGAAAATTAGAAAAATAAGCTGAATTTACAGATAACTACTTTCTTTGACAGAATTTCCTAGTTCAAAACGACATTATTCAGTATAAGCATAATCTTTTAATCCAACTACTTTATTAAACTGATCCTTAAAAACAATATGTTCCCTGGTTAATTTAGTAGGTGAATCGACTCCCGCAACCGCAGCCATTTCAAAAAGCCCTTCCCTGAGTGAAAGCAGGTAATTACATACACGGTACCTCTTTTCTTCAACACTCAAAGCCTTTTGCAATTTCGGGTCAGTAGTTGCTACACCTACGGGGCAATTATTTGTATGACAAACCTGAGCCATAATACAGCCGACACTCAGCATAAACCCTCTTGCAATATTGATCATGTCAGCACCTAAGGCTAAAGCAAGTGCTATTTTGTCAGGTGTTAATAATTTCCCTGAGGCGATAATATGAGTTCGGTCACGCAAGCCATATTTCCTTAAGCTTTCATCAACCATTGGCAATGCTGCAAACGTTGGCAAACCTACTGATTCAGCTAATTCATAAAATGATGCGCCTGTACCGCCATTTCCGCCATCAACTGTAATAAAGTCCGGAACGATATCGATTTCTTTCATTGTTTTTATATAATCTTCAATCTGTATTTCATTTCCGACAACAATTTTCGTCCCAACAGGTTTATCTCCAATATCACGCATTTTATCCAAAAATTCCAGCAATCCTTTTGCATCTGAGAATTCATGGAAACGATTAGGACTATTAATATCCTTCCATGGCTCCAAATTTCTAATTTCTGCAATTTCTTCGGTTACTTTGCTTCCATCTACATGTCCACCACGGGTTTTTGCTCCTTGTGCAAGCTTCAATTCAAATGCTTTAATCCCCTTATTCTCACTCTTCTTTTTAAACTCACTCCATGAAAATTCACCATCTCTTGTTCGAACACCATAAAGACCTGGACTTACTTGCAAAATAATATCCACATTCCCTTTTTGGTGGTAGTCTGATATACTTCCCTCCCCTGTATTCATCCAGGTTCCACCTGCCATGCCAAGCCCTTTGGATAATGCAGTAATAGCATGGTCTCCAAGTGAGCCAAAACTCATTGCAGATTGTCCGATCAATCCTTTTATTTTAAACGGCTTTTTCACTGTGTTTTTTTCCAAGAATAATGGCTTCATAATCCGTTAAATAAAATGGTTTGAGTGAAGCATCCTCATGATGTTCTTTCCGACTGATTAATTTTTCGTTATCAATCTTATAAAGCTTTGTTTTAATTTCCGAATCCTGATCAATTTTCATTTCCTCATGCTGTTTTGGAAACATATGATTAGCAATATAAAATCCATCTTCATCAAAATTACGCTCAGATCCGTATCCCATCATCCGATCATTATATTTTCCCGCTTTATAAACAAATTCAAATTCCCTGCGATTAAAGGGTTTTCCTTCATTATCATTATTAAATAAATATTGACGCAGTTCAGGACCCACCTTCTCCACGATATAGCGAACTTTTCCTAGCAACGGATAATTGCGCAAAATAGAATGCTCCTGTTGTTTCGTATCCTGAATATATATACGGATAAATAAAATTAATGGCAGGATAACTACTATTCCTACAATCGATAACAACGCAATCAATAGCCATATTTCCATTTTTTATCACCCTTTCTGTCATAATAAATATGGTAGGTATACAAGCAGAATAATTACTACCCATATGACATCAACGAAGTGCCAGTAGTAGGAAAATATCTTGTGTTTTTCTCTAAATAAGGACATGGGTATTTTCCTCATGTAATGGATGAACAACACAATCATCCAACCGATCCCAAAGGCTACATGGGCTGCGTGGAGTCCAACCAACACATAGAAGGAAGACATAAAAACATTTACGCTAATTCCATAACCATCACTGACAAACGTATAAAACTCATGAATTTCCAAGCCAAGAAAGATCATGGCAAATAATAGAGTTATTGCAAACCAGGTGATAAATTTTCTTTGATTATTTTTTGCCAGACCCTTTTCAGCAGCTATTAATGTTCCACTGCTCGACAACAGAAAGAAGGAGGATAAAATCACACTGACAGCTTTGAAAACTTCTGTTGGATGTGGTCCTTGTTCGGCTGGTGTAAATATCAAATAGGTAGCAAACAATACGGTAAACATTATTGCCTCAGCGCCCAAATAAATCAAGAAGCCTATTTGCTTATCCTTAAACAAAGCTGATTCATAGTCATTCATAAGAATCCTCCTTCCCATACACATGCTCACGTTCATCCGTAAACGAACGAACAATGAATAGACCTAAGACGCCTATTCCACCCACAATAGCCAGCCAATACAAGGAAAAAGTTAATCCAAGACTTAGTAAAAATAAAGCCATTGCCATCGAAATCGGGATAAAGGATTCTGTTTCGATTGGAGCAGGTCGTGTACTTGTTGTTGTGCGTAAAGATCTATTTTCCAACTTTGTATACCATAGAGGATCTATTTCCTTAACTATTGGCATTGGATCAAATGTCTGAACAGGTGCAGGTGATGGCACATACCATTCCAACGTTCTACCATCCCACGGGTCATTGCCCACTTTTTTACCGTTTGTATGTGTCTTATATACATTCCATACAAGAAATAACATGCTGATCCCCATTAGAAATGCACCAATTGTACTTGTGAAATTCAGAAGGAAAATCCCATCTGCCTCTGTATACGTATATACACGACGTGGCACGCCTTCAAGACCTGTTATATGCATAGGGAAAAACGTTAAATGAAACCCAATAAGAAATGTCCAAAAATGCCATCTCCCCAATTTTTCACCCAATACAAATCCGGTAATTTTTGGATACCAATAATAAAGCCCTGCAAAAATCCCAAAAATCGTTGAAGCAATAATGACATAATGAAAATGTGCTACAACAAAGTGTGTATCATGAAATTGAAAATTTGCAGCAGAGACGGAAAGCATAACACCGGTAACTCCCCCCATAACAAAAGAAGGAATAAATCCTAATGCAAATAACATTGGTGTCGTAAATCGAACCACACCGCCCCGAATTGTAAATAACCAATTAAATACCTTTATTCCGGTTGGTACAGCTATAGCCATTGTTGTTATCGCAAAAAATGTGTTCGCCATCGGACCAAGCCCAACCGTAAACATATGATGTGCCCAGACCATAAATCCTAAAAAGCCAATTAATGCGATAGATATTACCATAATGGGATAACCAAAAATGACCTTTTTCGAAAAGGTTGAAATAATATCGGAAAAAACACCAAATGCCGGCAATGCCAGAATATAAACTTCCGGATGGCCAAAAATCCAAAATAAATGTTGCCAAAAGACAGGATCCCCTTCACTTCCTGAGAAAAACCCTGTTCCAAATTGCCGATCAAACATAAGTAAGTAAAGAGCAATTGCCAGTACTGAAAATGCAATGATAATAAGTAAAGAAGTAATCAAGGTTGCCCAGGCAAATAAGGGCATTCTTGTCATCTTCATACCAGGCGCACGATGCCTGATAATCGTTACAATCAGGTTAAGTGCTGTAAAGATCGTACCAAGCCCGGATATTTGCAGGCCAAATACATAAAAATCAGTACCTGCCCCTGGTGTAAATTGTTCTGTTGATAATGGGGCATAGCCTGTCCACCCTATCTCCGGAGTCATATTAATAAAGAATGAGACATTAAAGAAGACAGATCCTGCAAAGAACAGCCAGAATCCAACCGCATTTAAAAATGGAAATGCCAGATCCCTTGCACCAATTTGCAATGGGACAACGACATTCATCAATCCAAGCAATAAAGGCATTGCCACAAAAAATATCATTAATGTGCCATGTGTTGTAAATACTTCATTATACTTTTCACCCTGAAACACCCAAAAGTCGTTATTCGGAAATGCCAGTTGCGCACGAATAAACAGCGCATCCACCCCAGCTCTAAAAAAGTAAACAATCCCAAATAAAATGTATAACGTTCCTATTTTTCGATGGTTTGTTGTTTTAACATAATCAAAAATGAGTCCAACTTTTTTCTTTTTAAGTATAAATAAACCAATTGGAATTGCCATAAGTATTGTGAAAACCCATGCAGCCATGACATCTGTTGGTACAAATAGTGTATCTCCAAATAATGGTATATCCATTTCTGTTCACCTCTTCTTAACAAATAGACAGTCTAATCTTCATTCACATACCGCTCATAGTCCTCGATTGATACCACATTTGCTTCAAAAGTCATTTTGGCATGTTGAATTCCACAATACTCCGCACATTTACCTTGATATGTGCCTATTTCGGGATTCTCGATAACATAAACCAGCTCTTCCCCCGGCAGCACGTCAACTTTCCCGCCTAAATGCGGCACCCAGAATGAGTGGATCACATCCTTGGAGTTTAAGTGCAGGATAATCGATTCTCCTTCAGGAATAACCAAATCATTTTGCACTTCCTTGCCAGTTTCATGTTCAAAGGTCCAGGAAAATTGCTGTGCAGTCACATAAATATGTGTACCTTCATGATCTGACTGGTCACCTGCTACCGGCGATTGTTCATATGTAATTGCAATTGTTGGGACCGCTAAAACAGCCAATAGCAGAATTGGGAGAATGATCCACGTTGCTTCCAGTTTTTTATTTCCTTTAACATCCTTAGGCATAAAATCCTTTTTATTGTCTGTATACCTGTATTTATATACAAATCTCACAAATAAAACAAAGACCGTTAAAACAACGATCATCATCAGCCAAAAGCTAAAAACTATTAAAAAAGCCTGATCACTCGCTGTTTCGCTCTTTGGTTCCAGAACTGCAATATTGCATCCTGTCAACAGTAATAGGCTCAGCAGTAGTCCTAATTTTTTCATCGTTGTTCGCAACCTTTTTAAAATAGTAGTTGTTTTGCCATTTCCCGAACGAAGTCGGCTATAAACATTTTCGGGGTGGTGTATCTAGTTGCAAGGCGATATATTCTGCACTCCGGGGGGTATTTTCTCTCCGGGCGATATTTCTGCGCTCCGGATGATATATTTTCCCTCCGGACGATATTTCTGCGCTCCCGCTGATATATTTCCCCTCCGGACGATATTTCTGTGCTCCAGATGATATATTTCCCCTCCGGACGATATTTCTGTGCTCCGGACGATAAACTTGGCATTCGCCATGCCTTAGCTCCACTTATGCAGAAAGAAATATGGATTTAATAAAAAAAGTGAACCATTTTACAGGTCCACTCTTTCATGTATTATTCTTTTTCGTTTAATTTTTCTTCCAACTCTGTAATGCGTGCTCTAAGTTCATTAATGTCTTCCTTTGTTGCGACGCCCATGTCTTTTGCCATTTTTTGTGTTTGTTCGAATTGCTTTGTGCTCCATTCGTCTTTTTTCATTTCACCTTTTTCAACAAATTTCTGCATGACAGATCTTGCCTGGTCTGATGTAAGTTCATTTTTATCAACTAATTCCTGCAGCTTTTGATCAAACTTTTCCTTACTGCTGACTGCAGCACCAAGCCCCAGCAAGAATCCTTTTTTGAGAATTTCATTCATCTCCAACACCCCCTCACATTCTATTCCTAATCATACGAAAATGCTTAAACAGGATAATACTTATTATAACAATAAATATGACTGTTATTACGGAAGCAATTATTATCATACCTGGTAGACTGAGGATCAATCCATAACTTACTGTTCCAATTCCTATTACTACCATAATAAATGAAATCACCTCAAGGAGTAAATAAAAGTGATGCTTGAATTTCATCTGCTGCTTTTCTTTCTCCCATTGTCTATCCTTTTCCCCACTCTCCAGCCAATTTAACATCGCCCGCGGAAATGATAATAGCGGTTCTACCGTTTCTTTTGCATATTGTTTATAAAAAATCTCCACTAAATTTTTACTCCCAAACCATTTCTTTATTTTTGGTTTGGCCCATGCTTCCATATCGATATCAGGATATATCGCAAATAAAATCCCAACCACAATCGATATTGCTCTTCCTAAATAGGCATAATCTGCGGGCAATTGGATTGGTTGATTTTTTACAAGACTGATTATTTCTTCTTTCAATTGATCCAATGTTTGTGCATCCATATTATTAAATGACCCATTCTGATACATTTCCAGTGTTTGCTTCATTGTTTTTTTTAGGTTCTTTTTATTTGCATTTGGCAGGATAAAATTCATTTCATCCAAAGCTTCAAATACAATATCATAATTATCTATAATTAACCCTTGGACAAACAGTTTAAAATAATGCGTGTCCTGCTTCGTTATCTCCCGAACCATCCCAAAATCAATAATCCCAATCCTGCCATCTTTTTTAATTAAAACATTTCCTGCATGGGGATCTGCATGGAATTTACCGACATTTAAAAACTGATCCAGATAAAAATCAAACAAGTTCTTTGCTGTTTGCTCCACATTGATATGATGCCTTTTCATAAATTTCAAATCCGTAATTTTCGTTCCATCTATCCATTCCATTACTAGTACTTTTTTTGTACTCAATTCATTATAGTAGGAAGGAATATGTATGGATTCATTATCTTTATAACGTTCTTTGAAATATTCTCCGAAGCCTAATTCCTTTTCAAAATCCAGTTCCCTGTCCATCACATATATAAGCTCACGGTAAAGTGCTTTCAAATCTGCTGTTTTACCAAATGAAGTAAAGACAGATAAAATCCAGAAAACAATATTTAATGCTCTAAAATCCTTATGAAAGATCTCCTGAATCCGATAACGCTGTACTTTAATCGCAACATGTGTCCCATCCTTTAATATTGCCCGGTAAACCTCACCAATGGAAGCGGAAGCAATGGAAGACTTTTCTATTACCTTTAGATGGTCATAAATTTCCGTGCCCCATTCCTTTTCCAGTAAAAATTTGGCATAATTGAATTCCATTGGCGGTACACGATCCACTAATCCAGTAAGCTCTTTAATAAAAACATCAGGCATAAAATCAGTTCTTGTACTCAGGAATTGGCCTACTTTAATTAAAACGCCACCTAGTCTTACAGCCTTTATTCGATATTCCTTTGCCAATTTCACTAATAGTTTATCCCATTTTTTCTTTGTTCTTTCATCCCAGATACGATGACGAAAGTGAAATAAAGCTATTTGAAAAATAAATTTCACCGCCAGCCAAACAATAACGGTGCAACGATAAATCAGACTATATTTTAAAGAATTCCTCACAAATAACACCTCATCATACTTTACCCTATCATAATTTTATTATAACACTTTATAATTTCCGTAAAATAATATACATCTATCTATTCTTCCATTATAATAGGTGAATATAGAATCATCAGGAGGTACATATGAAACATAATTATTCTATAGCTGATCATATAAAATTCATTATCCCATCATTACTAGGGATATTTTTATTCATGTCTCCCGTGAAAACAGATAATGGATTCACCATACCAATTGCGCTTTTAGCAGAATGGGTTCAGGTCCTACTCGCAAATCAGCTGTCAGCCATCATGACATTTATCATTTTAATTACTGCTGTTTTTACAGTATTAGCCAAGTTCTTAGGGAAAAATGCATTTTCAAAAACTCCCTTTTTCCAAAAACTATTTTATGTTAGTGGATTTTGGACTGTAACAAGAGTAGTTGCAGCCGTGTTTGCGATAATGGTCTATTTCGAATTAGGTCCTGAAGCAATTCATGGTGAAGTAACCGGACAAACACTTATGGGATTATTGCATGTATTGTTTTCTGTCTTTTTATTCGCTGGACTATTTTTGCCATTGTTAATGAACTTTGGTTTACTTGAGCTTTTTGGAACATTAATGACAAAAATAATGAGGCCATTATTCAAGCTGCCTGGACGTTCATCAATTGATGCTTTGGCATCCTGGATTGGTGACGGCACAATTGGCGTGCTTTTAACAAGTAAACAATATGAGGATGGCTATTATACAAAAAGAGAAGCAGCTGTTATTGGGACAACATTCTCGATCGTTTCCATTACATTTACACTGGTTATTATTACAGAGGTAGGCCTTGAGCATATGTTTGTTCCTTTTTATGCAACTGTCTTTGTAGCCGGGTTGGTTGCTGCATTAATTATGCCGCGGATTCCGCCACTTTCAAGAAAAGCAGACACTTATATAACAGATTCAACTGGGGTAGATGAAAAGATTCCTGAGGAACATAATGTCTTTTCATATGGCTATCAAAAAGCATTGGATCGTGGAAAAAAAGAATCAAGTGTTTATAAGTTCGCTAAGGAAGGCGGACAAAATATTTTAGATATGTGGATGGGTGTTGCACCTGTTGTTATGGCATTTGGGTTGGTTGCTTTGATTATCGCTGAATTTACACCAGTGTTTCAATGGCTGGGAATGCCATTTATCCCATTATTGGAATTGATGCAAATACCGCATGCCGCTGCTGCTTCCGAAACAATTTTAATCGGCTTTGCGGATATGTTCCTGCCGGCTATTATCGGTGCATCAATCGAGGCGGAAATTACCAGGTTTATCATCGCAGCACTATCCGTCACACAGTTAATCTACATGTCTGAGGTCGGTGGATTGCTTTTAGGTTCAAAAGTTCCCGTGTCGTTTATAGATTTATTTATTATATTCCTGCTGCGTACACTCATAACACTACCAGTCATTACACTGATTGCACATATGATATTTTGAATTTGAGAAGGTTGTTAGTGACACAAAAGATATTTAAGAGGACGCTTGGGCGCATAGCAACTTTTTATGTGACCGTTTGTGCTCGTTTCGACTTCGTTTGGGCATATAGATGCGTTCTATGTGACCGTTCGCGCCTGTTTCGACTTCGATTGGGCATATAGATGCATTCTATGTGACTGTTCGCGCCTGTTTCGACTTCGATTGGGCATATAGATGCGTTCTATGTGACCGTTTGTGCCTGTTTCGACTTCATTTGGGCATATAGATGCATTCTATCCTAAGATCCACACAGCGCATTTCTGGATTTGTATCTTGTGTCGCATATTACATTCACTGCAAACAAAGATCAGGACTCTTTTTAAAAAGTATAAAAAATACAAAAAGCAGACAATCAGCAATTGATTGTCTGCTTTTCTATATTTTAAAAAAAGGGGGGGTAATTAGTTATACGATTCATCTGAATTTTTGTTTCGTTATTTCTGTTATTTTTTTCGTAATTAATGAAGTATCTTTTGGAATTTCCTGATCAACCTTTTCATATTCCGATTCCTTTTCGACAAAGTTCGGATTATAGCCCAGTTGCTCTGCCATTAACCTCATAAATTGATAATAACTTTTACTTTCAGATTGGCCGGTATTATAAACACCTGTCACATCATTTTGAACCAATTCAGTAATAACACTCGCCAGATCCTCTACATGGACAAAGGTTCGAATTAGATCATCCCGAAAGGCAATCGATTTATCTGATCGTAAATGATAGGATAATTTATCTGTTCGATCATCCAATTTTCCAATTTGATTTTCTCCATAGATGGGGCCTGCTCTGAGAATGACGTAATTTGATAATTCGTTGTTTATCAAGTGCTCTGCTTTTATCTTTGCATTTGTATAACTGCTGAATAGATGATCATCAGGCAATGTTGACAAGGAGTCCTCCTCATCATAAGGCCCTTTACCATCACTGTATACAAAGTCTGAAGAAATATAAATGAGCTTTGTTTCCGGTGTTAGAAATGTGAGTAAGTGCATCAATCCCTGATCTGTTAACATATGTTCATTCGGACCGTCCATTACCGACCAAATGACCACATCCGGATTTTCCTGCTTGTAATAGCTCGAAAATGATTCGGGCTCATTTATATCAAGTTTGTAAAGTTCATCAAATAATGACGGTTCCCTTAAATAGGTTCCACTTACATTGATCGATGGTATTTTCCGCAAGCTTTTATATACCGAAGCCCCGACATATCCATTCGCACCAAATACACAAACCTTCATGATAACACCTTCCTTTTATTACTTTTAAAATATTAGGAGTCTGTCTGTGTTGAATTCTTGTTTGCCCTTTGTTTAACAGCATTTTTTATAATGGAATTTTTACCTTCGATCATCGGCTGCCATATTCCCAGAACTGGCTTACTAGATAAAACAAGTACGATTAATCCTGAGATTGCTGCAAGACCAATTAAATCCACTAAATTATTAACTTCAAATAATCCTGCCTGACGGAAATATTGAATGAAAAATCCATGTAAAAGATATACATACAATGTTCTAGTCCCCAGCTTGGAAACTTTCAATTGATTAGCAGGTACCCATGCCAGAATACTAGCTGTCATAACGGCTGCAGTTATATAGACTGCCAGGCGTGCAATTCCACCAAATTCCGCCATTCCTAAATCACCATAGGATTTTGAAGCCAATAGCCATCCTGAATTAAACTCAGGAGCATAATAGATTGCTGCAGCTACTAAAGCCATAACCACAAGTGATGCTGCCTTTGCAGCTCTGTGTTTCACCCACATAATCTGTTTTTCCGTAATCCAATAACCAATCAGGAAAAACGGGAAAAAGACAAATGTACGTGACAGGCTGAATGCATGACCAATTTCACCAAAATAGCCAACAATAACACCTATTAAAACTGCAATCATAACACTTAGTGCAGCTGGTATTTTTTTAAACCAAAATAAGAGTATATGCCAGCTGAATAAGCTAAACAGGAACCATAGTGACCAATGGGGATAAAACATTCCCGTCTGCCAGCCTTCTTTTCCTATAAAGAAATAATATCCTGTATAGAGTAGCTGAAAAATTAAATATGGAAACAATAACTTTTTAGCTAATTTGATAATATAATCCTTATTCCCTGATCCTTTCGCAAAAAAACCTGAAAGCAAAATAAATGCAGGCATATGAAATGTGTAAATCCACATATATAATGTATTCATCCCTTGTGATCCATCAACAAACGGCTGAATCATGTGACCAAATACTACTAAAAAAATCAATAATACTTTTGCATTATCTAAAAATGCATTCCTCTTCATTGCTTCTCATCCCTTTTGTGTTAATAACATGTGTATTATCCACTCTACCCGTTTTCAATAGAAGATACGTGTAATTTGCACCGATTTTATGGAGTTGTTATTGATTTGTAAGTGGAATGAAATAATGAAGCAACTTTGTAAAATGATTGGTGAAAATTGGATGGGCGTAAGTGATGGGGCTGGGACTTGAGAGATAACCTTGGATAGTTGAGAGATAATGCTGGAACTTGAGAGACAGCCATGGATAGTTGAGAGATAATGCTGAAACTTGAGAGACAGCCATGGATAGTTGAGAGATAATGCTGGAACTTGAGAGACAGCCATGGATAGTTGAGAGATAATGCTGGAACTTGAGAGATAAATGTAAAAACCGGTTTATCTCTCAACTTTGATGACCGGTTTCTCAACTTCATCAGGGTTTCTCTCAACTTAAGCGAATTTCTCTCAACTTTAGCGTCTTATCTCTCAAGTTCACCTCCTTACCCAGTCAACTCCGCCCCTCATCCGCTATGAAGCTGCAGAAATTAAAAATGCCTCCATTTAAGGAGACATTTTTTAGGTTGCTGCTTTTTTCTTTTTGGCAGTTGTTGTTTTTGTTTTCCGCTTTGTTGGCTGCTTTGGTTTTGGTTTTTCCTTTTTTGCCCTGTCAAGTGACGCCTGCAGCGCATCCATTAAATTGGTTGCAGCGTCAGGTGTCGGTTTATCTTTTGCTGTAGTCGTTTGATCTTTGTTTTTCTTTTCTTCGATTAGATCTAATAGTGCTGAACGATATTCATCTTTATATTTTTCGGGGTCAAACTCTGTAGTCAATTGGTCAATGAGCATTTTCGCTGTATCTAATTCTTTTTTTGCTGTGTCTACTTCCTCTGGGACATTCGGGACATCCTGAACACCACGGACTTCATCCGGATAGTGAATCGTTTCCGCTACTAAGGTGTTTTCGTAAACACGGATCACCGCCAACTGTTCCTTTGACCGGATGATCATTTTCGCAACACCAATTTTTCCGGTATCTTTTAGTGCATTGCGTAATAATCCATATGCTTTACCTCCACCTTCATTGGGAGATAAATAATAGCTCTTCTCAAAATATATTGGATCAATCTCGTCCAGTTTTACAAAGTCAACAATTTCTACTGCCTTGTCTGCCTGTTCTTTCTTCAATGCTTCTAATTCTTCTTCATCTAATACAACAAATTTGTTTTTTGCATATTCATAAGCTTTTACAATTTCCTCATTTTTAATTTCCCGATCACAAACGGGACAGACCTTTTCATATTTAACAGGTGACTGACATTCTTTATGCAGTTGCCGTAGTTTAACATCTTTATTTTCTGTTGCGGCATGCATTTTTACAGGGATATTAACCAGGCCAAAACTAATTGTTCCTTTCCACATTGTATGCATGAAAAAACCTCCTTTTTACCGGCTCTGGCTCTTAAAAATTTCCGTTATAAGAAATTGACTCTACAGACGCCAGGCTTATCCATTCACTTTTGACCAGTTACCTTTGCTTTTCTACTTTTAGTTTGTCAGTAATGTTTATTTTTATCCTGACAGTAGTTTATTTTTATCATTATGAGCCATTTTAAAGTAGAAGGGAGTGTGTTTGAAAATGGATATTATGAAACCAAAAGCAAGTTCAGAAATTCCTGCTGGTGATATGTGGTTATATGAAGTGAAATATGATGGTTTTCGATGTGTTTTGGAATGGGAAAAAGATGTCATTCGTCTGAAAAGCAGAAATGATAAGGATTTAACGGATAACTTTCCGGAAATAGTTGATTCATGTCTGGAAAACCAATCGTTGGTTCATTCACTTCTACCAATAAAGCTTGACGGAGAACTGGTCATTCTGAATAATTCCTACCAGGCAAATTTCTCCCTGATTCAACAACGTGGCAGATTAAAGAGTAAAGATTCCATTAAAAAAGCAGCAGCATCCCGCCCTGCAAGCTTTTTAGCTTTTGACCTAATCGAGCAATCTGCAATTTCATTAAAAAATGAAGGTTTTTCCAAGCGAAAAGATTTATTGGAAAAATTGTTGAACAAGTTGAGCCAAGCCAATCGACTGCAGTTCGTTCCATCCTATAAGAACCCCAATGAGTTATGGAAAATTATCTTTGATTACAAAGCAGAAGGTATGATTGCCAAGCGAAAAAAAAGTAACTATAGTGCAGGAAAAAAGCATCATGACTGGTTTAAAATAAAAAACTGGCGAACAATTTTTGGGTTTCTAACGCATTATGATACAAAGAATGGGTACTTTATTGTACAGGTTTATGAAAATGATTCGATAAAGGAAATTGGCAAATGTAAACATGGTCTTGATGCAGAATCGGTAGAAACCTTAAAAAAATTATTTGCGGCAAAAGGGAAAAAGGAAGCGGGAGGTTACAGGCTTCCTCCAGCTATCTGTGCCGCAATTCATACACTGGATATGTACAAAAATGAGCCTCGGGAACCCGAATTCGCCTCCTTACTTCCAGATGCTTCACCCAGCGATTTTACGATTCAAAAGTTAAATCTGGATATGGCGTTGCTTCCTCCCAACGTCGAACTTACAAATACTGCTAAAGTATTTTGGCCAGATAAGCATCTAACAAAGGGTGACCTACTTTTTTACATAAGGGAGATCTCTCCATACATGCTTCCTTTTTTGAAAAAGCGTGCATTAACACTCATTCGCTGCCCTGACGGTGTAACAGAAGAGCATTTCTTTCAAAAGCATCTTCCAGATTATGCACCTGCATTCATAAACAATATTCGAACAGATGATGGAAAACTTATTATTTGTAATGATCTGGAGTCATTGGTCTGGTTTGCGAATCATGGAGCAGTTGAATTTCATATTCCTTTTCAAACAGCGGGGAGCAGTCATCCTGAAGAAATTGTATTTGATTTAGATCCCCCCGATAGGGATAGATTTAGTCTGGCAATTCAGGCAGCCCTTTTGATAAAGCCCTTGCTTGATGACCTGGGGCTTGTTTCTTTTGCAAAAACTTCCGGAAATAAAGGATTGCAAATTCATATCCCTATTCCAAAAAGCAGTATGACCTATGATGAAACAGCAACATTCACTCAAGCCATAGCATGGACGGTTGAAAATGCCTATCCGGACTTATTTACAACAGAGCGTTTGAAAAAAAATAGAAATGAACGATTATATATTGACTATGTCCAGCATGGAAAAGATAAAACATTAATAGCACCCTATTCTCCTCGAAAAACCGATGAAGGTACTGTTGCGACACCATTATTCTGGGAAGAAGTAGTAGAAGGATTGAGGCCCGAACAATTTACGATTAAAAATGTACTGGAACGTGTGCAGAAGCTCGGTTGCCCGTTCAGAGGATATTTTGATGCAGGGAAGAAACAACAGCTTGATAAGGTCTTGAAGCTTGTTAAAATGTAAGGTGCTTTTTATAAATTTTGTTGTTCTCATCTAATTTCTAACTAGTATGTCCTTGAGCAAAACGCTCACGGACATTCTTCATCTGATTTCTTGCTAGTATGTCCTTGAGAGGGACGATCACGGACATTCTTCATCTGATTTCCAGCTAGTATGTCCTTGAGAGGGACGATCACGGACATTCTTTCATGTTTTGTCCTTTAGAGGGGCTCTCATGGACAGCTATTGGACAGTTTCGTCGTAGAGAGATGTTCTATTGGAACTTTTGCTGCATCGTTCTTCCATAGCAGTACCTTACGTCGTGTTTTACGGTGGGGCGAACGAAGTGCAGTCCCAAATCTTTAGTGATGGGACGTGGCAGTCAACAGTCCTAAATCCTTTTAAAAAGCTAAATGCAAAAAAGCAAAAGTATTTGCGCAGGTCAATTGTTCAGAATTCAGTATTATTCTAAACTAAACTCCATAAAAATAGCCGCTCCCATCAAGGAACGGCTATTTGCTTCAATTATAAAGAAACATTATCTTCAATTGCGGTTTTATCATTAAATTTCTTTAGGTTTAAATTCTTCAGTACACGTGATGTTAATGTTCCTGAAAGCATCGAACCATTTACATTAAGTGCTGTACGACCCATATCAATTAATGCCTCAATGGAGATTAACAGACCTGCTAACGCTACAGGCATACCCATGGATGACAATACGATTATTGCTGCAAAGGTTGCGCCACCACCGACACCGGCTACACCAAAGGAGCTGATACCTACAATAAGTACCAATTGTATGATGAACCCTGGTGATAATGGATCGATACCCATTGTTGGAGCAATCATTACTGCTAACATTGCCGGATAAATTCCTGCACAGCCGTTTTGCCCCATTGTTGCCCCAAAGGAGGCTGACATGTTTGCAATCCCCTGATCAACACCGAGAGAATTTTTTTGTGCTTGAATATTCAACGGAATAGTTCCGGCACTTGAACGGGATGTGAAAGCAAATCCCAGTACTGGTATTACTTTTTTCAGATAGGTCAACGGACTTAATCCAAATACACCTACTAAAATTAAATGAATAATGAACATGATGAATAATGCTACATAGGAAGCAATAACAAATTTACCCAGCTCGATAATCCCTGCAAAATCTGTACCTGCTACCGTGTTTGCCATCAAGGCCAAAATACCAAATGGCGTTAAGCGCAGTACCAATGTTACGATACGCATAACGACTGCATAGAGTGAATTAATAATTTTCGTAAACATTTCAGCTTGCTCCGGATTTTTCCTTCGAACCCCAAGTACAGCGATACCAACAAAAATAGAAAATATAACAACTGCAATGACTGATGTAGATCTTTGTCCAGTCATATCCAAAAATATATTGGATGGAATGAAGTTAAGAATTTTCTGTGGTGCTGACTGATCTTCTGCCGCACGCGTTTCCAGCATTGTTCCTCGTTCTGTTTCTGCAGTACCTGCTTCAATTTGTCCTGCATCCAGGTCAAATACAACTGCTGTTCCAATACCAATCATTGCTGCGATCATGGTAGTTCCAATAAGGATTCCGATAATCCATAAAGACATTTTCCCAAGTTCTGCAGTCTTTTCCAGATTAGTAATCGATTGAATAATCGATACCATAACAATTGGCACAACGATCATCATCAGAAAACTAATATAACCCCGACCTACAATATTGTACCATTCTGTTGTTTCAGTTAAGACCTCCGAACCGGCACCGTAAACAAGTTGCAATACTGCCCCAAGCACAATACCTGCTCCAAGGCCAGTGAATACACGCTTCGTAAATGAAAAATGCTTTTTCTGCATCCAAATAAGTATACCTATGACCGCTAATAAAACGGCGATATTTAATACAACATAAAATAAATCCACTTATATTCCTCCCCTTCTTTATACGTTCCCTTATTGTTTGCAACTAATGATGAACTTATCATATGCAACCAATTATTTATCGTTCACATTATACTGTATAATTCCGATAATATTAGTATGACTTCAATAAGATACAACGATTTTGCTGAAGTGTCAAGGAAATGATTTCACAATGATTCATCTGTATTTTCGGAACTGATATGATTCCCGAATTATTGTAATGCGTATATTATATGATCCTATTTTTAAAACATTCCCTATTTAAAAAGATACCCCCTCATTTGAAGAAGTATCTTTAGCTTCAGCGCAAATCAGGCTGGAGTTCTATTTCGACATTTCCCTGAATCGCTCGTGAAATCATACAGCCTTTCTCCGCTTTTTCGACTAATTTCTTTAACAAATTATGTTCTTTTTCTATTGCATTACTTTTTAAAACAACTGAGGGTTTGTGAATAATTTCTTTATAGGTAAATATACCTTTCGTAACATCGACAATCCCCTCCGATTCAAGCGACATCTCTACAAGTGGAAGTTCGGCACGCTCAATCATCGCAGCTAGTGTTATTAAATAGCAAGTTGCTGCTGCGCCAAGTAGCATTTCATCAGGATTTGTCCCAATTCCTGGCCCGTCCATTTCAGGTGGAATTGAGATTTTTGTCTGCAGATTCCCTGCTTCAATATAGCCTTCACTATTCCTGCCACCCGGCCAGTCTGCTTTTAAATGAAAATGATGTTCCGCCATTGTATTCACCTCACAATTCATTTTATCTTTTAAACAAAGAAATAAGCAATTATTTCGCCCAGGACAACACCAATAATAACGATTAGCCATGCAGGTGTTTTCCAGAAGTGCATGAGTGCAAAGAGAATCGCAGCAAGACCGAAATGAGCACCACTTAAGATTGAACTTGTAAAAACAGGGTCGTAAAATGCTGCAAGGAGAATACCTACAACACTGGCGTTCACTCCTGTTAATATTCCTTGAAAACTGGAATGCTTGCGCAGCTCACTTAAAAATGGCAACGCCCCGACAATCAATAAAAATGAGGGCAGGAACATCGCAACCGTAGCGATTACCCCTCCAGTAATTCCACTGATCATCGTTCCTAAATAACTGGCAAAAGTAAATAATGGTCCAGGAACTGCCTGAGCCATCCCATATCCTGCCAGAAACTCTCCACTACTCAAGAGGCCATTTGGGACAACTTCCTGCTCAAGTAATGGGAGCACAACATGTCCACCACCAAAAACAATGGAACCAACCCGGAAAAATGTATCAAAAATACTTAAATAGGAATTAGAGACTGTTTGCGAAATTATTGGTAAACCTATTAATAGGACAGCTAAGATAGATAATGAAATAACCCCTTGCTTCTTCGTAATCGAAACAGAAAAAGGTTGTACTTTTGTCTCTGCTTGTTTCGAAAACATAACATAACCGACTATTGCTGCAACGACAATTATCGAAATTTGTACAATAGCCGATGGAAATAACAGCATGGTGAAAGCAGCTATCAGCGCAATAGCTATACGTGGCCTGTCAGGTGTTAGCTTTTTACCTAAACCTAAAACAGCATGTGCAACAACAGCAACTGCCACAACTTTTAGGCTGGCTATCCAAGTTGCATCACCTAATGTAAAGGATTGATAGGCAAGAGCGAATAGAATAAGGAGTGCTACAGATGGTATCGTAAAACCGAACCAGGATACGACACCGCCGAAAAATCCACCACGCAGCATCCCGATTGCAATTCCCACCTGGCTGCTCGCAGGACCAGGTAAAAATTGACAAATTGCAATAATATCTGCATATGTTTTATCGTCCAGCCATTTCCGTTTATCAATATATTCATTTTTAAAATAACCAAGATGGGCGACAGGCCCACCGAATGAAGTGAATCCCAATTTCAGTGATGTCATTAATATTTCAAGCAGGGAATGTTTTTTTGTCATAATTACCTCCGAAGCTAATTTTCCTTCTAATTTACCATACTTTATATGAGTACACTTTAAAATTTACATAAACTTAACATTTGAAACTTTTTCCCTGCACATATCGTATAAATAGTAAGTAATCCAGAGAGGAGCAATCTACATTGAACAAAGATAAAATTACGAGTTATGCTCAAATATATGAAGTGCTTAAAGACGAAATGAAATGGAAAGTCCCTGATAAAAGAATCCTGATGACGATCACATCCCTCTATGTAATGAACAATAAAAAACTAAATCCGGAACAATTACTTCAGCTTGCAGACAAAATCAAAAGCCGGGCAAGTCTATTTTCTTCGATGAGATCCTATTCCAGGTTCACGACTGCTGCAATGCTTTACGTTAATTTTGAAAACCCCCAGAAAGAAATTTCGACATTGTTCAGCTTATATGGTCAATTTAAAAAGGCAAAATTCAAGAGTGGGGTCTATACCTATATAGCAGCCTCCATCCTATTAACAAACAAGGATAAAGAATTACAGTCAGATCAGATTATAGCAAAAGCGAAGGATATTTATGAGGGGATGAAAAGTGAACATATTTTTCTAACCGGTACCAGTGATTATCCATTGGCTGCATTGCTTGCATTTGAGGAACAATCGGATATTATCCAGCATATTGAAAAATTTTATGATGAATTAGCCAAAAACGGCTTTAGAAAAGGAAATGATTTGCAATTCTTAAGTCATATTCTTTCATTAAGCAAGGAAGCAAATGTCCAGGATTTAATCAGTCGTTCCATTCGTGTTTCGGATGATTTTAAAGCATATGGTATGAAGCCAAAATCAAAATATTATCCTGTAATTGGTATGCTTGCATTACTTCCTCAGAAAGATGTTAATATGAATGAAATTTCTGCAATGTATGAACAGCTCAATGAAGAAAAACATTTCAAATGGCAAAAGGACTTGAATGTCACAATGGCTGTCAGTTTTTATGTTAATGAAAAATCGGAACATTCCGGGCTGGCTGATGCAAGTATTCGCACTACCTTAGAGATGATTCTGCAGGCACAGCAGGCTGTTATGATTTCCACTATTGCTGCAACAACTGCAGCGGCAAATTCCAACAATGGAGGAGGTAATTAAAGGAACGCAGTTTAGGGTTCCTTTAATTATTGATGATCCAGAATCTCCTTTAACACCTGTGCCTGATTGTTTTTTTCATCTTTAGCTGCATACAGCAAGGTCACATTTTTATTATGTTTTTTCGTAATATCCTTTAGTTTCTCCAGCTCTTCCTGCTGGTCTCCGCTTTCAAGCTCTTTTTTATATTTTTTCTTAAAGTCCTCATATTTGTTTGGATCATGGCCAAACCATTTCCTCAAATCATCAGACGGACCAACTTCTTTCATCCAATGATCAAGCTCAGCGTCCTCTTTCGACATTCCTCTTGGCCATATGCGGTCCACCAATACACGAACACCATCATTTTTATTCGATTCCTCGTAAGTTCTTTTAATTTGTACAGGCATTATTAAATCACTCCTTCCTTTACTCCTACCCGTTTCGACAAAAAATAAGCAACCCACTTAAGTGATGGTTGCTTATGAATTCATTATTCATTATCTTGCTTAACTTTTCTTTGGAATATTTCTTCCGGACAAAAACCATCCACCGACTGCTATTAGAACCAGCACGGACCAGAAAGTAACCTGCCAGCCAGTAGTGTGTGCAAAGTTTTCATCCAGGATACCTACATGAGCAAGTGTAATAACTGCGAGTTTCACACCGACCCATGCAACGATCATATATGCCGTTGTTTCAAGTCCAGGTCGTTCATCAAGAAGTGTAACAAACCAGTTTGCAGCATACTTAATTAAAATTAATCCTGCTATCCCTGCAATAACTACAATTATAAATTGTCCACCGTCCATACCACCGATTTGTGGTAACGTTGTTTCCGGCAGAACAATGGCAAGCGCGACAGCTGCAAGAATCGAATCAACAGCAAAAGCAAGGTCTGCTAATCCAATTTTCGCTACTGTTGGCCAGAAGCCTTTACCGGCAGCTACTTTTTCTTCCTCTTCCTCCTGTTTTTCCTTGGAATTAAAACGGGATGCGATTATATGTTTCATCCCTAAATAGATAAGGTAAGCCGCACCAATTGCTTGAACCTGCCAAACATTCGCTATAAAGGAAATAGCAAATAGGGCTGCAAATCTAAAAATAAAGGCACCTATAATACCATAGTTAATTGCTCTCTTTTTTTCATCTGGCGGTAAATGTTTTGCTATTACCGCCATAACAAGTGCGTTGTCAGCAGACAGGATACCCTCTAATCCTATCAACACCAATAATGTCCATGCATACTCCATCCAAATTGATTCCACGTACTTTTCTCCCTTCAGAAATAAAAAAATAGAGGCTTTCACCATTAATATGGTAAAGGCCCCTACCTAAACAAATGACCTTCACCAGATTGGCAAAGGTCTTGCTAACAACACCGTACGTTGCCAGTAAAACCGAGAGTGTATGATTCTACTCTGTAATGACGACTTTACTGTTAAAGCTACTCCCCTTTGAAACTCTATTTTTAATTTAACCATTATCCTTTTTATATGTCAAGACTTTATTTAATTATACGGTGTACATGCCTTAGTGTCTTTATTATTTGGTCAATACCAGGTTTTATACGTATTGTCATTAAACATGAACCCAACATAATTATTTTTAATTTAGGCTATTTTCGCATAGATTGGGACTGCGATTAGTCGCCTCACCAAAAGACTTGTTGTTATCTGCTCCGTAGTCGATATAAAGTGCGACACAGTGAAAATTCATTTGCAAACGCTGGTTGAGAGCAGGGATTCGCTACGGAAACACATTTCGCTGGTATTCCGGTTACTATCGATGAACTGAATTAATAAACAATAAACAAAACATCAAACCACCCCACCAGTTCGGGTGAGTGAAGGGCGGTGACTCCTGCGGAAATAGCATGTGTCTGAAGACCCCGCAGAGTGGTTTTCTCGAGGAGACTGAAGCCGTGCCCTAAGGATGCGCATCCGCCCGGAGCGATCCCAGACGGCAGCAATAGCACATGTTATTGGAATCAATCTCGATTTACTTCGCATTTTATAGAAACTGTGAAAGTTATAAAAGCAATAAAATATACGAAAAGAGCCTTAATTTAAAACCACGAAAAAAGGGACCCATACCTGTTCATAGGTAAAGGTCATAAATCAACGTTTATTGCCAGCTAGGCCCAGAAAAATTTCTCATTACTTTTATTTAATTAGATGAAACAATCCCCTCGATCAACTCATCCATCGTCTCTTTTAGTGCTGTTAACTTTTGCTCACTTTCCTCACTACTATCTGCACAAACCCCAAAGTAACATTTAATCTTAGGCTCTGTACCTGATGGACGCAGACATACCCAGCTATCCTGCTCCAAAATAAATTTCATCATATTTTCTTTTGGCAGCTGAATGGTTTCTTTTTCTCCCCCGGCTAAAGTTCGTTCACCTGCTTGGTAATCCTCCACTTTTTCCACTTTAAATTGTGCTATTTCTGTTAATTGATTATTTCGGATTTCTTCCATGATTTTAACTATTTGCTCAGAGCCTTCTTTTCCTTTTAATGTAAGTGAAGACATACCTTCTAAATAAAACCCGTGCTTTTCATACAAAACATCCAATGCCTCAAGCAGTGTTTTTTCTTGTTTTTTCCAAAAGTATGCCATTTCACAAGCCATCACAGCAGCCTGGACTGCATCTTTATCACGTGCAAAACTGCTGATTAAATAGCCATAGCTCTCTTCATATCCAAATATAAACGTTTCGCCTGTTGCATCAAATTGGCGGATTTTCTCACCAATATATTTAAACCCTGTTAATGTATCAATTGTTTTTATACCATAAGCATCTGCAACAGCACGTCCAAGTTCAGAAGTTACTACTGTTTTCAGCATGCGTGCACTTTTTAACATAACTGGATCACTGTGAGAAAGAATATAATCAAGTAGTAATGCGCCCAATTGGTTCCCTGTTAAAACACGATATTCACCTGTATTGTCTTTTACTGCGACCCCTAAACGGTCTGCATCCGGGTCAGTTCCAAGCAGAATATCTGCATCCGTTTGTTTTCCCTGTTTGATCGCCAAGGTGAAAGCATGATGCTCTTCCGGATTTGGTGATTCCACTGTGGAAAACTCTGGATCCGGTTTTGCTTGCTCCTCTACAACACCTACATTTGCAAAGTTTAATTGATCCAGTCCGTTTGTAACAAGATCATAGGCAGTTCCATGTAATGGTGTGAAAACAATTTGCAGATCTTTTTGTTTCTCAATCTCTGCTGGTTCCAGTCTGGAAATTTGTTTTAACTGTTCCAGGTAAGCATTATCGATTTCTTTACCTACCCAATTAATCAATTCCTGCTTTTCCAATTCTTCATTTTCCATAAATGGTACTGATAATTCGTCTTTTGTTTCTTGAATCGAAGCAATAATTTCTGTTGCTTCATCTGGTGTAATCTGTCCACCGTCTTCATTGTATACTTTAAATCCATTGTATTCCGGCGGGTTATGACTTGCTGTAATCATCACACCTGCCACCGTGCCCAAATAGCGTACAGCAAAGGAAAGTAGTGGTGTAGGGCGTAATGAATCAAATACATATGTCCTTATCCCGTATGTGCCAAGAACTTTTGCTGTTTCTACTGCAAACTCCTGCGACATATATCTTGAATCATATGCAACAACTACACCACGGTCTTTTACATTTACCGTATTAATTAGTAAATAATTCGCCAGTCCATTAACTGCCTTTCTGATTGTATATATATTCATTCGGTTGATACCAGGCCCAAGGATTCCCCGCATGCCGCCGGTACCAAAAGTTAGTTCTTTATAAAATGCATCCTCCAATGATTCCTGATTAACTTTTATATTTTCCAGGTCCGATTTTAGTGATGGATCTAAATTTTGAAAGGAACTCCATTTATGATAGACTTTTTCCCAACTGCTCATATAATATATCCCCCCACCCAAGTTCTTATTAGTTCTATAAGCTCAAATTTTAGCACACTTTTATTGAATATTCTATGACTTATTTACCAAAATAGTTTAAGTCAGTTCTTTTATGGTGAAAATATTAAAATAAATGTATCGTTTACTTCCTATTATTGTAATTTATCGTTAGAATAATAGATATAGAAAAACGAAAAGAAAGTTGTGATAGTCTTGCTCAATAAACGATGGTTTCAGTTTCTGGTATTTTTTATTTTGGTCTTTTCGCTGATCCTACTAATTTCTGCAGCAGATTTTATTTTTGTACCGGTGTTGAAATATGTGGGAGCTGTTGCCTTCCCGTTAATTGGTGCAGGTATTCTGTTTTATTTGACCAAACCAGTAATGCATTTTTTTGAAAGGTTTAAAATCCACCGCATCATATCTATTGTACTTGTATTTCTATTATTAATTTTACTTGGATTTTTATTTGTGATGTATATTTGGCCTATCGCTCAGAAGCAGTTTACAAATCTCATTGACAGCATTCCCGGTATGATTACATCAGGGGAAAATTTCATTGATTATTGGCAGGCTAATTATACAAGTATCCCTGAACAGGTGATTACTGCCATTAATGATTTTACTGCCAACATCCCATCCCATATAGAAAACATATCCAAAAACATCTTTGGATTTATAGGAGGATTTATTGGTCAGGTTATTAGTATTGTTGCAGGGATTGTGTTAATTCCTTTCTTCCTTTTCTTTATGTTAAAGGATGGAGATAAATTTTTACCTTTTGTAACTCGAATTTTTACACCTAAAAAGGCAAAAAATATTCGTTCTTTATTCAGCAAAATTGATGAAACGTTAACTGCCTTTATTCAAGGACAGCTGATTGTCAGCTTTGCTGTAGGTGTATTATTATTCATAGGCTATCTCATTATTGGCTTGGAATATTCGTTAACACTCTCCTTATTCGCAATGCTGATGAACGTTATTCCATTTGTCGGGCCATTTATTGCAGTAATTCCTGCACTGCTCGTTGGCGTGTTTCAGGATCCAATGATGGTTGTTTGGGTATCTATTGTTATGATAGCTGCACAGCAAATTGAAAGTAATTTAATTTCACCTAATGTTATGGGACGTGCACTCGATTTACACCCGTTAACCGTAATTACAGTAATCCTGGCAGCTGGAAGTATCGGAGGGTTTATGGGCATTCTGTTTGCAGTACCATTTTATTCAGTTTTAAAAACTATAATTATCCATTTTTATAAGACATATGAAGAATCAAAGAAGAAGAAAGAGGATGCGTTAATTTAAGCAATAAGCGAGCAGTCCATGATGGGGTGCTCGCTTTTCACACCTAAAGTTTATATACAATCGATGAACCTGCCTCATAATAGCCTATTTTTTTATAAATGCTATTGGATGTTGGGTTAGTACTGTCGGTATAGAGACTGCAAAATTGAAACCCTTCATCAAGTATCTTTTGACTCAGGTGCGCTACAGTACTTGTTGCATACCCTTTTTTCTTAAATTTATCCGGAGTAAATACAGCATTAATTGTTGCCCCATTTTTTGTCTTTCTTGATCTATTTGCCATGGAAACAAGCTGCCCGTCTATCTGCCACAAATAGATGCTCCGGTTATCGATAAATCTTGTTGCCATTTGTTCGGCTCGGGTTTGTGCAATCAATTCATTGGCTTCCTGCCCAAATTGATATAGCCAGTCAGCAATCAATGGGAAATGTTTTCTAGCAGCGTGGATTAATTTTCCACCATTTCGCAGTTCGGACTGCACTTCATCCAATTGGTATATTAATTGATTCATATGTATAACCGCTTTTTTATTCGTCAATTCCTGCCAAAGCTCCACAAACCTTCCTGTTTTAGCTATAGGACCCAAAACCCCCGGTACTTCCAGGTTTTTCTGGTAGATGGATTTTGCTACTGCTTCGATTGTGTCTTGATCCACATTTTCAACATCAGCTAATATCCAATTATTCGGTGGTGTTTGCATAAATGCGTAGACAATATTTCCTTCTTTTTCAACATAACCGAGGTGACATTCAGCCTTATGTGTCAATAGGCGATCCAGAAGACCAAGCATTAGATTGTTACACGCTTCTTTCTTTAAGAGCAATTCTTCTACTATATTGAGATATTCATTAACAGATGCAGCAAATGTTACTTTCATCGATAATCCCCCTTTTATTTACTTATTTTCTAAAAAGTTTGGAGCTGCGCACTGCTCACCCCATCGAAAAATTTTGTTGTTTCTGTCATAAAAGATGTAAACTGCGACGTATGCGCTTGGTTATTTTCCGCTGCGGACCGTTGCTTTCCGCGGGCACGGCTTCAGTCTCCTCGAGAAAACCAATCTGCGGGGTCTTCAGACACGTGCTTTTCCCGCAGGAGTCAACGGTCCTCCGCTCCAAACAACCGCATAAATGTGCAAGTATTTGTTTAAATTAATCAAGAAATTTTTAAAAAATTTTAAAGCACAATTCCAGCGGAGGAAACACATTGAAGACTCCTGCGGGAGGAAAGGCATAGGTGAGACCCCGGAGTGCGTAGCATGAGGAGGCTCACCAGCCGCCCGCGGAAAGCGAAATGTGTTTCCGCAGCGAATCCCTGCTCTCAACCAGCGTTTGCAAATGAATTTTCACTGTGTCGCACTTTCTATCCAATGCGAAGTCTAAAAAGCAATAAAACTTACAAAAGAAGCCTTACTAAAAAGAGCCTCTATTAAAAATAATAAAGAAATTTCTTGTTTTGTAAAGAGAAATTCAGCTACACTGGAGTATAGAGGTGATTAATTATGGAAAGAAAAGAATTGGAAGATCAGCTGATTGAATTGAAATCAGACTATGTTCGTATACAAGGTGATATGGATAAATTGGAATATGTACGTGGAAGAGTATCCTCTGCTGAGGAGCAGCTCATTCGGTTGGAAGAAGAAATTGCTGAGGTTAATCGAAAGCTGGAAGAAATACCGGAATAAAAAAACAAAGAGGCTTCCCCGTGATGAGGTAAGCCTCTTTTTGGTAAATAGGAAAGTATAAAAACTTTCCTATTTGCATAAGTGCACAAAGGAAAGCTGCGTGAGCAATGCTTCGCAGACGAAAAAGGAATTTTTCGTTGTACAAAGGCTGTCACCCAAAAGCTTGGTGACAACCAAGTTTTCTAATATTAATTCTTACTCTTATTCTTATTCCCATTCCCATTTCTCTGATTTTCCAGTCTTGCCTGGATTTTTGCTTTTTCCTTGTTCGGAGGTGTTAAACTTATAATTTTGTCACCAACTTGCGGCACTGTTTGCATTTCCTCTGAATAAAATTTAAGCTGACCAGACGGTTTAATCAAATATAGGAATACGGTCGAGTTATCTTTTTCTTCTACATACTGCTTATAATTAAATGCCTTTGTTAAATTCGTTATTCTAAACACATAGCCATTGCTTAGTTTATCATTTAAATCATCCATTGAAAATTTCTTATCAAATAGAATTCTTCCCCCAACCTTAGAGACAATCTCACTGGAATATTTATATCTCTGATGCGTATATGGACTGATTTTGAAAACATTCGTTCTTCCATATTCAGGCATAAAAGTTGTACAAACCAATGAGTTAAAGGCATGATCATCAGTTACTGCAAGTAAAAAGTCGTATGGAATCGTATCCAGGTTATATTCTGTCTGTTCAGAAAGCATATTACCATGATAGAACGGAATACCCGCTTCACGTGCTTTACGTAAATTCTGCCATGAATAATCCACAATCACAACGGGCACCTTCTCCTTGGTTAGTGATTTTGCCAGTTCGACAGTGAATGGATTACTGCCAATAATTAATGTCCCTGGTTTTCCTTCCATTGAAAGCCCGAGCTTTTTCGCCAATGGGCCGATAGTGAAACCATGTGCAACAACAGTGAAGAATACCAGTGCAAAGGTTAATGTTGTTAAAATATTTGCATCTTCATAACCGGCATCCAGCAGGATTGAGGCAAAGTAGCCCGATACAGTCAAAGCAACAATCCCTCTCGGCGCAATCCACCCTACCAAAGCTTTTTCATTGAATGTTAACGCTGTTCCCATTGTCGATATAAATATTGATAATGGACGCACAATGAACATCATTAATAGTACATACCCTAAAATATTTGGTTTGAATATATGAAGCAATGTTTCCAACTCCAGAGAAGCTGTCAGCATAATAAATATGGTTGAAATTAAAAGTATTGAAATGTTTTCCTTAAAATGACGCATATCGGAAATGGAGCTGATTCCCATATTTGCTAATGTAATACCCATGGCAGTCACAGATAAAAGTCCTGTTTCATGCATGACCAAATCTGCTCCTGTAAAACAGATAATTACCGTGACAATAACTGCGGGAGACTTGAGGAATTCCGGGATATGGCCCGTTTCAAACATCCACCCCAGCCCTCTACCAAATACCCAACCTAAGATTATCGCAAAGAAGGATGCTGCGAAAAACAGCAGTAACTTTGTTCCATCAGGATCAACAGCTGTGATATATACAATAATTTCAAAGGCAAAAACAGCAAGAAGTGCACCGATGGGATCAACGATTATACCTTCCCATTTTAAGATCCTTGCAGGCCTCGGTTTTAATTTTGATTGTCTTAGCAATGGCAAAATAACCGTGGGACCTGTAACAATGAACAAACCACCAATAACGAAAGCTACTGCCCAGGATAAACCTGCTATATAATGTGCCGTTAATGAACCAAGTATCCAAGCTATGAATGCTCCGACTGTAGAGATTCTAAAGATTGGCTTACCAATGCCACGGAGTTCTTTAAAGCTTAAATTTAAGCTTCCTTCAAAAAGAATTATTGCAACGGCTACAGATATAATTGGACTATATAAACCACCAAAGTCTTCACCGGGATTAATAATACCGAAGATTGGCCCGACGAGCAGTCCTGCAACGGACATTAATACAATGGCTGGCATTCGATAACGCCACGCTAACCATTGAGACCCAATTCCCAAAAGACCTATCAGCGTGATTTCAAACAACAAAGACGGAAACATTTCATCCCCCCACTCAAATAATTTATAAAGATATTCTATATAGGAAAGTGTAGAATGTAAACAATTGTGTTCGGGATCTTTTAAGTATATTTGACTTTCCTTAAAGTCTTAATTGCCGAAAGCCTTGATACACTGATATCTTATCTCAATTTCCCTTTTCTAACCGTGTAAAAAAGCTTAACCTATTACTTTGAATTGTCATGAAAATGTTGTAAATATTTTCAAAAGTCAATTGACAGTTAATACCCTTCTTGTTAAGATTGTCCTTGCTTTAGGATGGTTCTGAAGAAAATAACAAATTCAGTAAATAAATGTCACTATTATTATCTGATAATAGCAAAAATTATATTCTTCCTGTTTTAACCAATACTAGACATTATCCGAATGACCGTTTACATGTCTTGGTAGCCAATATAATAAAACAAACAATGTACCAGGGGGCTTACTCATCATGAATAAAGATACATTTATCATCGGATTTATGCTTTTCGCATTATTTTTCGGTGCAGGAAATTTAATTTATCCACCAACACTCGGAATTGATTCCGGAACTTCCTACTGGGCTGCAATCAGTGGGTTTGTTATAACCGGTGTTGGCTTGCCAATACTTGCTGTTACAGCTATTTCATTTGTAAAAAATGATGCAAGAGAGTTGGCAGACCGGGTTCATCCATTATTCGGACTTATTTTCACTTCAGTTGTTTATCTCGCAATCGGCCCGTTTTTCGGGATTCCCCGTGCAGCAACAGTAGGTTACGAAATGAGTATGGAACCATTTTTAGATGGAACTTCGACTATTGCTTTGTTAATCTTTACGACTGTTTTCTTCTTTTTTGTATTTATCGTCAGCTTGAATCCTTCAAAGATGGTGGATCGAATTGGACAATATCTTACACCCATTTTATTAATAGCAATCGTTGCTTTAAGTGTTGGAGGATATTTATTAATGGATAATCCTTTATCTGCACCAACAGAAAAGTATACTTCCTCTCCTTTTTTCACAGGGTTCGTCGAAGGCTACTTAACAATGGATGCAATCGCAGCATTGGCTTTTGGGATTATTGTAGTAAATGCATTTAAAGAGCGTGGTATAACAACCAAACAGGATCTTGTAAAATCAACCCTGAAAGCAGGACTCATTACCGGAATTGGTTTAATAGCTGTTTATGCATCCATTGGCTGGATCGGAGCAAAAATGGCTGCACATGGGACGTTTACAAATGGTGGAGAAATCTTATCAAATGCAGCAAACCTGATGTTTGGCAGCTTTGGAGCCTTATTACTTGGAGTAATCGTTTCATTGGCATGCTTCACAACATCCGTTGGGTTGGTAGTAGCTGCAGGGCAATTTTTTAATAAAATTACGGGAATCTCCTATAATTGGATTATTTTAATTGTAACCATTGCAAGCTATATCATTGCAAATCAAGGATTGAATACGATTATAAGTGTTTCGGTACCGGTACTTGTATTTATTTATCCAATTGCCATTGTACTTATCCTGCTTACATTCATGCATAAGCTATTTGGTGGCTCGCAAGGAGTATACCGTGGAGCAATTCTGCTTACAGCCATTGTTAGCCTGTATGATGGACTTGTTGCATTTGAAGTGGACTTATCAGCAATCACACCGTTCATGGAAAAACTTCCATTCTTCTCACTGGGATTGGGCTGGCTTGTTCCAGCTATTGTCGGCGGATTGATTGGATTGCTGATTTCCAGGAAGAGAGTAGCTTAAGACTGATATTTGTTGTTCGGTTTTTTATGGAATAAGATATCAATTTTATGACCAGGTCTCCTAAGGATCTGGTCTTTTATTTAAAAATAAAAAGGATTTTCGAACTTTATGTAGAATATCTGTATAGTATCTCAAGAAATGTTTGGAGGGCACCTGTTTTGTTATTGTACTTTTGATATATATCATCTGCCTAATAATTTTTTATAAATACAACTTAGGAGCTGATATATGATGCTATACAAAAATTCCCTTTATGGTATTACGTCTGATATGTTGGAAGGTTTTTTTGTGGATTGGCCTAATTCACCAAAACCACAAACTCATTTAAAACTGCTTAAAAACAGCAGTAAAGTTGTTATTGCGTTAGATGATAATACAAACCAGGTAGTCGGATTTATTACCGCAACTAGTGATGGTGTTCTTTCCGCCTACATTCCATTCCTTGAAGTTTTACCAGAATACAAAAAATCAGGTATAGGCAAGGAATTAGTGGATCAGATGCTAAAAGAACTTAATGACATATATATGATTGATTTATGCTGTGATGACGACTTAGTTCCTTATTATGAAAAGTTTGGAATGATAAAGACAAATGGTATGATTTTGAGGAATTATGAAATGCAATCAGGAAGTTAAGTTGAATAAATATAAGTAAAAAACGCTTGGATTTTTCCAAGCGTTTTTGTGTATTTAGATTTACTTATACACTTTTGCAAATCTTTACGGTGGGGCGAGTAATCGGAGCCCCAGAAAGAAATATGGATATACTTTACTCCCAAGGAAAGATTCTTCTAATGATCGGTAGCCATGGACACCTACCCTTTAAAACTTCTCCTGCGGCATAGAGGCCTGGAATTGCCTCCCCAGTGTCATTTAATACTTGCACATCCATGTATATAGAGAAGAGTATCAAAAATCTATTTTCTATAGTTTTACTGTGTTGATACTTGAAAATCTATCAGAAAATATTGCCTATCATTCTATTTTTAATAATTCTATCCTCCCCTCAAAAGAATATGTTAGGATTAATCTTAGAGGAGGATAACGAATGCTTGTTAAAGAAGAAAAAATCCTACAAACCTATTTTGGTTACGAATCGTTTCGTCCAGGCCAAAAAGAAACGATTGATCATATCATACAAATGAATAATACACTTGCTGTTATGCCTACAGGTGGGGGGAAATCTCTTTGTTATCAAATTCCCGGATTATCACTTGATGGAACAGCAATCATTATATCCCCATTAATTTCTCTTATGAAAGATCAGGTGGATGCACTGAATTCATTAGGCATACCTGCTACATATATTAATAGCTCACTGACCCCAGCTGAACAGCAATCCCGGCTGCGTGAAGTTGCTGCAAATCAATATAAATTTGTCTATGTTGCTCCGGAACGATTTGAATCAATGCGTTTTGTAAATGTAATTAAAAATATTTCTATTGCATTAGTAGCTTTTGATGAGGCACATTGTATTTCCCAATGGGGGCATGATTTCAGACCAAGCTATCGATCCATCGTTCCCAATCTGAAAAAATTGCCGAACATCCCGGTATACGTTGCATTGACTGCCACAGCTACAGATGAGGTTATTTCTGACATTCAGGAATTGTTGCAGATTAATCATGATCATGTCGTTAATACTGGCTTTGAGCGTGAGAATTTATCTTTTCATATTGTAAAAGGGAAGGACAAGCCCTCCTATATTCGTTCTTTTTTAGAGGAACACCAGGATGAATCAGGTATCATTTACACTGCTACCCGTAAACAGGCAGATGCCTTATACGATCAGCTTACAAAACGGGGTGTCTCCGTTTCCAAATACCATGCCGGATTATCTGAGAATGAGCGTAAAGAAGCCCAATCAGCATTTATCCATGACGAAAAATCTGTCATGATTGCAACAAATGCTTTTGGAATGGGGATCGATAAATCGAATGTGCGTTACGTGATCCATTATGCCATGCCCATGAATATTGAATCCTACTATCAGGAAGCGGGCAGAGCAGGCCGTGACGGGGAACCAAGTGATTGTATTTTATTATTTTCCCCACAGGATGTTCAATTACAAAAGTTTCTAATCGAACAATCCTTTATGGATGATCCCTCCAAGCATAATGAGTACCGAAAATTACAGGCAATGATTAATTATTGTCATACCCATGGCTGTTTGACTTCATTTGTTCTTGATTATTTTGATGATTCAACTGCAAAGGAATCCTGCGGTCGCTGCAGTAACTGTATGGAACGTCAGGAAAAAATGGATATTACCGAAGAGGCACAAATGATTCTATCCTGTGTGAAACGTATGGGAGAGCGCTTTGGTGTAGGCATGACTGCAAAGGTTTTAAAAGGTTCCAGAGATAAAAAGATTAAGGATTTTCGACTCAACAGCATTTCCACCTATGGAATACTTTCTGCATATACAGAGAAAGAATTGACCGAATGGATCCACTTTTTAATAGCTGAACAGCTATTATCAATAGAAGAAGGGAAATTCCCTACTTTACGTTTGAATCAGAATTCGGTTGATGTGTTAAAAGGCATCAGACCAGTTGAAATGTACACAGCACCAATTCCGACAAGTGATGATGCTGATTATCACGAAGGTCTGTTTCAGGCATTACGAGTAATACGGAAAGAAATCGCTGACGCAAAAAATGTTCCACCATACGTATTATTCTCGGATGCAACATTAAAAGAATTAAGCCGTTATTTCCCTTTGAACAAAGAGGATATGCTTGAAATAAAAGGTGTCGGCGAGAAAAAATATGAACAATTTGGGGAGGATTTCCTGGCTGTAATTAAGGAATGGCGTGAAGGAAATCCGGATGTGAAGAAAAAAATTCGTATTTCTGATTCACCACCCGTTTCTAAACCTAAACCTAGGAAAACGGATGATGATCGACCAAGTCATTTAATCAGTTATCAAATGTTTCAATCCGGAAAATCAATAAAGGATATTGCTGTGATTCGTGAATTTTCAAAGCAAACGATAGAAAGTCATATTTTCAAAGCATTCAATGATGGACACCCTATTGCATGGGGGATTTTCTTTGATGATGAAGAAGAGGCAGCTGTTCTTGAAGCTCGCGAGAAAATTGATGAACCACGGCTAAAACCGTTGAAGGAAGCACTGCCTGAAGGTTATGATTATACGAAGATTAAGGCTGTACTTGTGAAGAATGGGTATATGTAGGAAGCTATAGTTTTTTGGAAGATTGTATTGGAAGTTCGTTCTGATGGACAGTTTGGGCTGGTTTGTCCTTAGTGTGGCTTTGAAATAAAGTCCGATAATTAAAAAAGGTTTGATACAATTGTGCTAATAGGCTGAAAGAGATAATTCCGCAAACATGCCATTTAATCGAATAACGCTTTACTTAAAGGGAGTGAAAATGTAGTGGATGAAAATAAGAGATATAGAAGATTATATTTCACTCATTTATATTAATCGTTGCCATAGGTGCAATCATTGACTCTTTTATGAGCTGGAATGAAAAGGACAATCGAGCATTGCTGTACCTAATATTAGGGATTGTAATTACTGCCGAAAGTATATTTGGATTATATAAGAATTTCAGGAACAAATCGGCACAATAAAGTATTCAATCATCGGGCGCAATTCTAGAATAAGAATCTGCGCCTATTCAGTTATAGAGATTGGCCATTTTTTTAAAATTTAGGAGTGAAGAAATGAATAATTTTTTTACAGCATTAACTTATGTAAATAAAATGATTTATGAGCCGAATCACTTAACTGTAAGGTCAGTTCAAGAAGAGAAGCAAAATTCTAAGTATGGTGCTGGTACATTTCAATTATCTTCTAAAACAGTTCGATTCAGAGTCGCAAATATAACCCCTACCAAAGAAGGGCAGTTTGTTGCATTTTGGGAAAAAGACGAAAATAATAAAAATCAACCCTACTCATATGACGAAGCACCTGATTTATTAGTTATATCTACTTTTAAAAATGAAAATGAGTTTGGGCAATTTGTTTTCCCAAAAGAAATTCTTTTAAAACAGAACATTCTTAGGTCTACCTTAACAAAGGGGAAAATGGCAATAAGAGTTTATCCTAGCTGGGATAGTCTGAGTAATAAACAAGCGATAAAAACTCAAAAATGGCAGATTCCCTATTTTGTTGATATGTGTAATCCGAATAAATTACCCTTAGAAAAAATAATAGAACTGTATTCTCTTTAATTCTCTGCAATCGAGCGTATTACAATTTTTTTTACACTCATTATTGTTACTTAAACAAAAAACGCCATGCTCCAGGCATAGCGTTTTACATTAAACTATTTAATTACCCCTTCACATTCAAAGCCCATGTTCCATTACGGAAAACTGCTTCTGTAGTTCCATCTGCTTTTACACCATCGATATCGAGTTCCTCTGAGCCGATCATGAAATCAACATGTGTTAGGCTGTCATTCACCCCATGTTTGTCAAGCTGCGTCTCATCCATTGCCGAGCCGCCCTCCAAATTGGTAGGATATGCTTTTCCGAGTGCAATATGGCAGGATGCATTTTCATCAAATAATGTGTTATAGAAAATCAAGCCTGATTGTGATACAGGAGATTCATGCGGCACGAGTGCAACTTCACCTAAACGACGTGCACCATCATCTGTATCAAGTAAGTGTTTTAATGTATCTCCACCTTGCTCTGCTTGATAATCAACCACTTTGCCATCCTTGAAGGTTAAGCTGAAATTATCGATTAAGCTGCCACCATAATTAAGTGGTTTCGTGCTTGAAACAGTTCCATTTACGCCATATTTATGCGGCATGGAGAATACTTCTTCTGTCGGCATATTGGGATTAAACGTTACGCCACCTTCTGTTTCGGCAGATCCACCTTTCCAAATATGTCCTTCAGGAAGTTCCATTTCAAGTTCTGTTCCCGGTGCTTTGAATACCAGTTTTTGATAGTTTTTCTTATTTAATACTTCACGGGCAGTTTTTAATGTTGCATTATGTGCGTCCCAAGCAGCAACCGGATCGTCCTGATCAACACGAACAATTTTGACTATTGCTTCCCATAAACTTTCCACTGCATCTTCACGGGATTTCTCTGGGAAAATTTTCTGTGCCCAATCGCCTGTTGGGATCGAAATAATCGACCATGCAATTCGATCATTCATTGTGTACTGGCGGAAATTCTTCATTGCTTGTGCTGCAGCTTTATTTGCTTTCGCTACACGTGTTGGATCAATATCCTTTAATAAATCGGGATTTGTTGAACGAATATTTAATACTGCACCACCATCTTCCGCAAAATTATCATGCAATAATACACGCCACTCAGGGTAATTGGTGATTACTTCGTCCGGAGCATTTTCATATTTTAACAGGGTCAGTTCATCATCAACCCAATTAATATGTACATTTTTAGCACCCATTTCATAGGCTTTACGGACAACTATTTTCGTGAAATCCGCTCCTTCAATTGGTGCATTGACCATTAGTGCCTGGTTCTTTTCCAAATTAACTCCTGTACGTAGTGCTAATTCTGCATATTTTTCTTGCGTTTGTTGACTTACCATAATTTTACCTCCAAATAAAAATAATTTCGTATACCGTTATTATTTCACAAAATCAGATAAATTACCAAAATATTATGTAATAGTTTGAAAAAACATTTCGCCTTCCCATCAACAACGAATCACTATTTACTCAATGCAGGAATTGTGTTAAGCTAACAATAGGTTACTTTTTGTAATCAATGTTATCCATTTTTTCTCAATTTGTACGTATACTCATTAAGTAGAGTGAGGTGATGATCATGGAGGAGTTATGTCCACGTTTCGAAAAAGCAATGGGACTTCTTAGCACACGCTGGGTCGGGCTTATTTTATTTGATTTGTTAAAAGGTACAAAACGTTTTTCACAAATGGAAGCGGATTTGCCTATTAGCGGACGATTACTCTCTGATCGACTAAAATTGCTCGAAAAAGAAGGTATCGTTGCACGAAATATATATTCCGAATTCCCTGTCCGTATTGAATATTCTTTATCTGATAAAGGAAGAGCTTTGGAGCCGGTTATCAAAGAAATTCAATCCTGGGCTGATGTCCATGTACCAGCTGAGCAGGACGATGAACAAAAAGTATAATTTAGGTTGGGCTGTTGACGTTCACAGCCCTTTTTGCGTTCCCCCGCCATCATCCATTCTTTTCCCCTTGATAAACTGCAGCATCACGTAAGCAGCTATCCGACTTGTCATATTTCGAAAGTCAATAGTCGGATCTATTTCCACAATATCCATGGCCTGCACCTTTTCATAATGGGAAGCGAATAAAATCCCCTTTAGCAATGTCTTACTATCCATGCCACCAGGGCCAATTGCGGGGCAGCCAGGTGCAAATGCCTGATCAAGTACATCCATATCCACAGATAAATAAATCACATCAACGACCTTAGCCAACCTCTGGATTTCAATCTCCAATATTTGATTTAATGATAAACGATCCACATCTGCCATCGTATAAACAGTAACACTCTGCTCCTTGGCATATTCATCGTAAGCACCGGAATTTGTGAAATCACGTATGCCTATTTGGGTTAAGTTTTCCCCACGTATGATGCTGTCTTCAAGCAACCTTCGAAATGGGGTGCCGTTTGTTGGTCCTCCATCCTCTGTATTACGTAAATCATGGTGTGCATCAAATTGAATGACACCAACCGTTTTCTTTTCAGCAAACGCTTTAATCGAGGAGTAGCTGATCGAATGGTCCCCACCTAAGATCATCCAGTTACCAGCCGTTTCTGTTGCAAAAACATCTGTAAGTCCTTCCGTAATTCGCTCCTGATTTTGGGTAACATCTGTTGGATTCATGTAAATATCTCCAAAGTCAATGATTCGATCCGCAATCTCCATTCCTTCTTCACCGGAATAGGTTGTGTAGCTTTGCAATGCCTCACGAATTGTAGTCGGCGCAAAAGAAGCACCCGAATGACTGATCGAGGCCTTAGATAACGGTACACCAACAACTGCAATCTCACGCTGCATTCCTGGTGAATAAGCTTCAAGCAGCTCTCTTGCCTTCGTAGTATAGCTGTCTTTAAAAACAGCCTCACCGGCAGGTTTCAAATGACGTAATTTCTTCATCGTATCTCCTGCCTTTCAAATAGAACCGAGCCATTTTTTATCACTGTATTTACATGATTCACGCCATAATGATATGGAATATACATATAATTTGGTGCATCCCATATGACAATATCTGCATTTCTTCCTACAGCAATCGACCCGGCCTGATCCCCGCGTCCAATCGCATGTGCTGCATTTACCGTAACTGCATGCCAAATTTCTTCAGGTGACAGCTTCAGCTTTAAAGCTGCAATCGACATAATTAACTGCAGATTTTCCGTTACAGAGCTGCCTGGATTAAAGTCTGTTGAAATAGCAATTGCCGCACCTGCGTCAATCATTTCCCTTGCCCTGGAGTACGTGTCTTTTCCAAGATAAAAGCTTGTTCCCGGTAAAATAACGCCAATCGTGTCAGATGCTGCGAGCTGCTTAATTCCTTCATCTGAAGTAACTGCCAGGTGATCCCCACTAATCGCACCTAATTCTACAGCAAGCTCCGTTCCACCAAGTGGGTCGATTTCATCTGCATGGATTTTAACCCCGAAACCTTTATCCTTGGCCTTTTGCAAATAATGTCGCGACTGTTCAATCGAAAATACACCTGTTTCTGTAAAAATATCAACAAATTCCGCCAGATTTTCAGCTTTTATTTCATCAAAAAGTTCTGCCATCAAATCGAGGAAGCCCTCAGGATCAGCTTTGTACTTAGGTGGAATCGCGTGTGCCCCCAGAAAGGTAGATACGATATCAAGTGGATGTTTTTCTCCAGCTTCCTTTGCAACTTTCAACTGTTTCAGTTCTGTTTCTTTATCAAGCCCATAGCCGCTTTTGGCTTCAACTGTTGTAATTCCGTACGCGGCCATTCGGTCTAAATGGAAGAGGGCCTTTTCCAGTAATTCATCATAGGAAGCTTTTTTTGTTGCATTTACTGTCGATAATATGCCGCCACCTTGCTTTAGAATTTCCAAATAAGGTACATCCTGCTGCTTCAGTGCCATTTCCTGCTCCCGTGATCCACCAAAGACGAGATGTGTATGTGGCTCAACAAGACCTGGTGTAACAAGCCTTCCTTTTGCATCTATTGTGCTATTTGCTTTGATGTTTGTTGCTTCATCAGCTGTTCCAATCCATTCTATTTTGCCATTTTTAATACCTATAGCTGCATTTTCCAATAGGCTTAAATCATTCATTTCACTCCCCTTAACAGGACCTTTTTTATCCAAGGTTAAAAGCTGACCAATATTTTCTATTACTATATCCATTTGATTACCTCACTCCTTCATCGGAATCGTTATATCATTATTTTCGGCAAAATCGATCGCTGTCTGATAACCCGCATCAGCGTGACGGATAACTCCCATGCCTGGATCTGTTGTTAATACTCGCTCCAGACGTTCTTTAGCCAGCTGTGTTCCATCGGCAACTGCGACCATCCCTGCATGCAGGGAATATCCCATACCAACGCCACCACCATGATGGAAGGATATCCATGAGCCACCAGCTGCTGTGTTGATTAGTGCATTCAAAACAGCCCAATCTGCAACTGCATCACTGCCATCCTTCATTCCCTCTGTTTCGCGATTTGGTGATGCTACAGACCCACTATCCAAATGATCACGTCCAATTACAATTGGAGCTTTTAATTCACCTTTACGAACCAATTCATTAATTGCCAAGCCCATTTTCATACGCTCACCATAGCCCAGCCAGCAGATTCTGGATGGCAATCCTTGAAAAGCAACTTTTTCACGTGCCAAATCGATCCAGCGGATTAAGGCATCATTTTCAGGAAAAAGCTCTTTGATTAATTGATCTGTTCTGTAAATATCTTCAGGATCTCCCGATAGTGCTGCCCAGCGGAATGGTCCTTTTCCTTCCGTAAATAATGGACGGATATATGCAGGGACAAATCCTGGGAAGTTAAAAGCATCTCTAACCCCCTCATTTTTTGCTACCTGTCTGATGTTATTTCCATAATCAAAAACGATCGATCCTGCTTTCTGAAATGCCAGCATTGCTTCTACATGTTTTGCCATACTCTGTTTGGAAAGCTTGGTGTATTTATTCGGATTCTCCTTGCGCAATTTCGCTGCTTCTTCTATCGTGAATCCTACTGGTACATATCCATTCAAAGGATCATGTGCAGAAGTTTGATCTGTTACAATATCAATTTGGATATCTTTTTTGAGTAGTTCATAATGAATCTCTGCTGCATTTCCCAGGAGCGCAATAGATAAGGCTTTCCCATTCTTTTTAGCTTGCTTTGCTAGTTTGATAGCTTCATCTAAGTCATCTGTCAATACATCACAATATTTGGTATGCAGGCGCTTTTCGATTCTACTCTGATCAACTTCAACTGCAATGACAACACCTTCATTCATTGTCACAGCAAGTGGCTGTGCCCCGCCCATTCCACCAAGCCCTGCTGTCAATGTAATTGTGTGTTTCAGCGATCCATTATAATGCTTCTTTGCAAGGGCTGAAAAAGTTTCATAGGTGCCTTGAAGAATCCCCTGTGTCCCAATATAAATCCAGCTGCCTGCAGTCATTTGTCCATACATCATTAAGCCCATTTGATCAAGTTCATGAAAATGTTCCCATGTCGCCCATTTTGGAACTAAAACAGAGTTTGACAGAAGTACCCGTGGTGCATGCTGATGTGTTTTAAATACACCAACTGGCTTTCCTGACTGAATCAGCATCGTTTCATCATTTTCCAGCTTACGCAAAGTTTTAACAATGGCTTGAAAAGCATCCCAATTTCGTGCAGCTTTTCCGATACCGCCATAAACGACAAGCTCTTCCGGATTTTCCGCTACTTCAGGATCCAGATTATTGTAGAGCATTCGTAAAGCCGCTTCCTGTTCCCAGCCTTTACACTCAAGCTCAAGCCCTTTTTTTGCTTTTACATTAAGATCGTTCATAAGCTTCTCCCCTGCCTTTCAATATATTTTCACGAACATCACTTGCTTCACAGTTTTTGAGCCAATCTGTCAGTTTCTCAATATCTGTTGAAAACACCCTGTCTTTTGTAATACTCGGCACAATCCTCCTGGCTTTTTCATACAATTTTCCGGTAGCTGAGGCCATTCGCTCAATTCCCCGATATTCCACTGCCTGCATGGCACAAATAAGCTCGATCGCCACAACTATCCTCGTATTTTGCAGCATTTGGAGCGCATGCCTTGCAGCGATTGTTCCCATACTCACATGATCCTCCTGATTTGCCGATGACGGAATGGAATCGACACTTGCCGGATGGGCGAGGGTTTTATTTTCCGACACAAGTGATGCAGCACTGTATTGCATAATCATCGCACCTGATTCAAGTCCAGGATTTGGACTTAAAAATGGAGGTAAATCATTGAGCTGCGGGTTTACCAAACGTTCAATTCGTCTTTCAGAAATATTCGCAGTTTCAGCAATTCCCAGTTTTATAAAATCCATTGCAAATGCGATTGGCTGACCATGGAAATTCCCACCTGAAATTATTTTGTCAGCTTCGGAAAAAATTAACGGATTATCTGTAACCGCATTCATTTCTATTTCCAGCTTTTCTTTAGCGTATAACGCAGATTGCCAGCATGCTCCCAGCACTTGTGGTATACACCTTAATGAATAAGCATCCTGAACGCGTTGTTCACCTTGTCTTGTTGTCAGTTTGCTATCTGATAAAATATGGCGGATTCTTTCTGCCACATCCATTTGCTCCTGATGACCTCTAACCTGATGCAAATCCTGATCAAATGCATCAATAATTCCTTGCAGCCCTTCTAACGTCATTGCAGCAACATACTCACTCTGGTGTAAAAGCTTCTCTACTTCCAAATAGGTGATCACACCAACTGCTGTCATTGCCTGTGTTCCATTAATTAATGCCAGGCCTTCCTTCGCTTTTAATGTTAGTGGGGGTAGGTCTTCTTCCTGCAGTACATACCTTGTTTCTATTCGCTCCCCCTGGTAATATACTTCTCCTTCCCCTAACAGAGCTAACGCCAAATGAGATAGTGGCGCCAAATCTCCACTTGCACCGAGCGAGCCCTGTTCAGGAATAACCGGATGTATTCCTGCATTAATAAAATTAATTAATTGCTCTATCAATACCGGCCTTACTCCAGAGTGCCCCTGAGATAATGCATTGGCACGAAGCAACAGCATGGCACGACTAATGTTTTCATGAAAGGCTTCTCCCACCCCACATGCATGAGAATGAATAAGGTTAAGCTGCAGCTCATCTAAATCTTCATCTTCAATAATGACATCACTAAATTTGCCAAATCCCGTGTTAATCCCATACATTGTCTTTTTTTCAGTGAGCATCGCTTCAACGGTGTATCTATTTTCCAGCACTTTCGTCATTGCCCCAGTAGATAAACTCACAGATTCTTTTTTAAAAACTACCTGTTTCACTTCATCCAGCGTTAACGTTTTTCCAGTTAAAATGACCACATTACTGCACCTCCATGGTGTCGCTTTAGCATAATAAAGCAGACAAAGTAAAAGGAGGCTATGGTTATAAACCATGCCTCCCTGACATTTCATTTCTATATGGTTTCGCTGCTTTTACAATTAAAAACATGTAACCACTCCAATAATTATACTATTCATACACTTATTATTGTAAGCGCTTTTCGATGATAAAGCAACACTTCCCGGGAATTTCTATCAGTTTGGGACTGCGGTTATGTTGTGCACCGAAAGGAATTGTTGTTCTAATGCTGCAAGGGCTTTCCATGTTCTGCGGTATCTTCTATTGGACAGCATCTCATCTCATTTTCGGTTGTTTCGTCCTTGAGAGGAGCTCTCACGGACATCTCCCTTCTCATTTCCGGCTGTTTTGTCCTTGAGAAGAGCTCTCACGGACATCTATTGTACAGTTTCGTCGAAGAGAATTAAAAAGCAAGAAATGGTTTCGATGGGGCGAGCAGTCCCAGTATTATTGCGGGGCGAACGAAGTGTAGTCCCAATACTTACGATAAGTTCCAAAGAAAAAGCTGCCTACCTCACAAGAGATAAACAGCACAGCACCCAAATTTATTTTTCTTTTTCAGACGTCTGGTCACGTCCCCAAAACTCGATTCCATCCTGATTTTCCAATGTATCACGGTAGAATACAGGATCTTTACCCGCTTTCCGCTGTTTACGGTAATCCTTCAAAACAATGTTTACTATTTTATATAACTTGGTAATCGCGTAAAGGTTAATCAGTGCCATAATCGCCATCGTTAAGTCTGCTAAAGCCCAAACAAGGTCAAATGTAGCAACAGCTCCAAAGATGACCATCGCCAGCACTGCTATACGATAAATAAATAATCCAATTTTGCTATCTTTTACATAAGTAATATTGCTTTCCCCATAATAATAGTTTCCTAAAATCGAGCTGTAGGCAAACAGCAAAATGGCTATAGCAATAAAACCACCTGCCCAATCACCCAAATGAAATGCAAAGGCATCTTGTGTTAACTGGATCCCATCTGCTTCACTGCCCGCAAAACCACCTGCTGCCAGGATAATAAATCCGGTTGCACTACATATTATAATCGTATCAAAGAATACACCCAATGCCTGAATTAACCCCTGCTTTACCGGGTGTGATACTTCGGCAGTTGCTGCAGCGTTCGGGGCACTCCCCATACCAGCTTCATTGGAAAATAATCCCCGTTTGATCCCCATCATAATTGCAGCACCAAATCCACCACCTGCAACTTCTCGAAGACCAAAAGCATTGGCAAAAATAAGAGAGATCATGTCCGGCACTGCTGTAATATTAACGATCAGTACAAACACAGCTACAAATATATAAATAATCGCCATAACCGGTACGATAATTTGCGTTACATTTGCAATGCTTTTTAGCCCTCCAAATATTACAATTGCCGTTAAAATAACTAAAATGATTGCGATTACGCTTGAATCGATATCAAATTGTCCGGAAAAAGCAAGACTGATCGTATTTGATTGTACGGAGTTAAATACAAGACCATATGTAAATGTAATAGTAATTGCAAAGACTACCGCCAGCCAGCGCTTTTTCAAGCCTTTTTCCATATAATACGCAGGTCCGCCACGATATTGCGTTTTGTCAGGCACTTTATACACCTGTGCAAGTGTACTTTCGACAAAACCTGAAGCTGCACCGAGCAGTGCGATCAGCCACATCCAAAAAATAGCACCAGGTCCTCCAAGAGCTACCGCAGATGCTACACCGGCAAGGTTTCCAGTTCCTACCCTTGATGCTGCACTAATTGCAAATGCCTGAAAGGATGATGTTCCCTTTTTGCCTGATGCACTCATTGTTCGTTTATCAAATAGTACACGAAACATTTCCGGCAAATTTCTAAATTGGACAAAGTCTGTTTTGATCGTAAAAAATAAACCTAACCCAATTAATACGATAATGAGTACATAACTCCATAAGGCGTCGTTTATTTCGCCAACAATATTTTCAATAATACCCATTCCTGATGTTCTCCTCCTTGATGTCAGCCTGATTTCTCTTCTCTCTTTTAAAAATACCCGTTATTGCTTTATCCTAACCACAAATAATAATTATATCATTTTTTGTAAAAGGCTGTATTCTAAAAGTAAATTGTGATTATTCAACCACTGTTGAAATACACTGATTAAATAGCCACCTGGGGTTGGTTCCGTTGAAAAAGTACCATTTGTGCTGATAGACTACCGATGTCCGCTAATAGGCGTATGTCAATATAAATATCATCCAATTTGACAAAAGATCCAATCACCACTTAGCAATGTGATATCAATAAAACAGGGATACAAATCGGTTAAGATTTGTATCCCTGAATATAGCTCTAAATTATTATAAGATGAAAAAATGCTTACATCCCCTTATCCCAAGGGAAATCCGTCCCAAACAACTCTGCAAATTTTTTCGATTGTTTTCGTCGTTCTTTTCGTTGATTAGCTCGAATTGATGCATGTTCATGTAGAATTTTCTCATGTTCCGACTCTGGATATACCCCTGGAACCGGAATTGGCCTGCCCTCTTCATTTACTGCTACAAATGTTAAAAATGCTGTTGTACATACCTTCCGATCCCCTGTCAGCAAATTTTCTGTAACTGCCTTTACAAATACCTCCATAGACGTATTATGTGTCCAAGTTACAAATGCCTCCACACATACTGAATCTCCTTCTTTTACCGGTGCAAGAAAATCGACGGAATCGGTTGAGGCTGTTACTACTGGTTTTCTGGCATGTCTTACGGCGGCAATTGCAGCAACATCATCAATATGCGCCATTAATTTTCCACCAAATAATGTACCATGATTATTCGTATCCGGTGGCAATACATGGGATGTTTTTACTGCCAATGAATAAGAACAAGGTTTTCCTTTCATATCACTAACCTCCATACTTTTTCCTTTATTTTTCCCCAAAATAGCTCTAATTACAACACTGGTGAAATTAAGCGGGAAATTGATTCTTTAAAACGTATTCCGAGCGAACGCTCATCATATAGTTTTTTTGTCATTTGCGTAGACAATTTAATATCTTCATTAAATGCTTCCAGTAAGCTTTCGGCAAGACTTTCATCATATAAAAAAGCATTCACTTCAAAATTCAAACGGAAGCTGCGTACATCAATATTCGCAGTCCCAACAGATGCAATTTCACCATCCACTACAATTGTCTTTGCATGCAGGAAACCATTTTGGTATATATAAACCTCTGCTCCAGCTTCAAGCAGGTCCCCTACATTGGATAATGTTGCCCAGTATACAAAGGGGTGATCCGGCTTATTCGGGATCATTATTTTCACATCAACACCAGACAGTGCGGCAATTCTGAGCGCATCTCTTAAGCTTTCATCAGGAATATAGTAAGGTGTTTGAATATAAATATACTCCTTGGCAGACATAATCATTTTGATATAGCCATTTTTAATCTGTTCCCAATCCGAATCGGGGCCGCTTGAAACAATTTGAACACCAACATCCCCTGCCGGATCAGCTGCATAGTAGCGTTCATCATATAAAATATCATTACGGGATGCCTGGTTCCAATCCAGTATATATCTTGTTTGCATATCCCGCACAGCATCCCCAAACACCCGTAAATGCGTATCACGCCAATAACCAAATTTTTTACTTCCACCAAGGTATTCGTCCCCGATATTAAACCCACCGATATAGCCGACTTTCCCATCTATAATAGCTAACTTACGATGGTTCCTATAATTGATTTTAAAATTGACTTTAGGAATTCTTGATGGGAAAAATGCTTCAACATGGGCTCCGGCATTACGCAGCCGTTTTATGTATTTCCGACTTACCCTTCGTGACCCCATATCATCATAAAGCAAACGAACCTCTACACCTTCATTCACTTTCTTTATTAGTACATCTGCAATTCGCTTTCCAAGCCGATCACTGCGGATGATATAATAAAGCAAGTGAATATGATCTGTCGCTTTTTCCATATCCTGGATCAATGCATTAAATTTTTCTTCCCCATCTGTAAAAATTTCAACTTTATTATGCTGGGTAAAGATGGCATCATCATTTCGCAAATGCAAATAAATGAGATCCTCATACTTTGTTATATTTTTATGTTTGAAAATAAATCTTTCTTCTTCGAGTGCACGAAGCTGGGACTGTACGGCAGTCTTCACTCCGAGTCTTACTTTCGTATCCCACGTGAAAATCCTTCGTTTGCTGATTGGTTTGCCGAAAATCAGATAAAGAAAGAATCCTGCAATCGGAATAAAAAGCAGCACCATCAACCAAGCCCAGGTAGAACTAGCATCTTTTCGTTCCAGAAATATAATAGAAATACCTAAAGTAATATTAAAAATTAAAATAAAACCAAGTAAATAAGTTAGTATTCCCATTATAAAATTCTCCTCTCCAAAACACAATTGCTACAAATTTCCATGGTATTAATATAGCATACAATCGTTTTAAAATTAAATAACACAAAACGATTCTTTTGCAACATCTGCTACCTAAGGGTACTAGTATTCCTTTAGGTTTATACCATATTCGAGATAATAAAGTTTCCTTAAAATAAAATACGTTTGCATTGGTTGATTGCCAGTGCAAACGTATAAGTTATTCTATAAAAGTGTTTTTAAACTAGGCTCTTTCGTAAACTTTGGGACTGCACTTCGTTCGCCCCACCAAAATAATGTTACTTTTTAACCTTCGGAGTTTCTATAGACGCGACGAAGTGAAAATCATTTGCAAACGCTGGTTGAGAGCAGGGATTCGCTCCAGAAACACATTTTGCTTTCCGCGGGCGGCTGGTGAGCCTCCGTGTGCTACGCACTACGGGGTCTCACCTATGCCTTTCCTCCCGCAGGAGTCTCCATGTGTTTCCTCCGCTGGAATTCCGGTTACTGCCGATGAACTGTATTAGTAATTAATATTCAAAACATCAAACCACCTCACCAGTTCGGGTGAGCGAAGGGCGGTGACTCCTGCGGGAATAGCACGTGTCCGAAGACCCCGCAGAGTGGTTTTCTCGAGGAGGCTGAGGCCGTGCCCGCGGAAAGCATCCGCCCGGAGCGATCCCGAACGGCGATTATAGCAAACAGTATTTACGTCGCATTTTATATCTAGTACGGGGTAGTTAACAACAAGTCTTTTGGTGGGGCGAGTAATCGCAGTCCCAATTCACTTCGATGGGACGAGCAGTGCGCAGATCCAATCTATGCGAAAAACAGCCTTAAACTATAATTTCTCCAATGCCTGATCCAGATCTGCCCAAATATCCTCCCATGCTTCGAGGCCTACGGATAAACGAATGAGCTGATCAGTTATTCCCATGGCCTGCCTTGAATCCTCCGGCACAACAGCATGTGTCATTGTAGCAGGGTGTTCAATTAAGGTTTCTGCATCACCAAGACTGACAGCAATCTTTAGAAAGGATAAACTGTTTAGCAGCTTCTGCGCATCCTGTTTTGTTCCTTTAATTTCAAACGAAATGATCCCACCGCCCCGTTTCATTTGTTTTTTGCGAATCAGGTAATCAGGATGGCTTTTATCATTAGGATAATAAGTTTCTTCAACATTTGGATGGATTCGCAGCTTTTCAAATATTTTCTCTGCATTATCCGAATGGCGATCAAGACGGATAGGCAAGGTTTTTAATCCTCTTATCAAAAGCCATGCATCAAATGGCGAAATAATTCCACCAATATCCTTCTGTGTTGTCATAGCTACTGAATCCAGAAAGTCCTTTTTTCCAACGACTAGGCCTGCTATAACATCCCCGTGTCCACCAATATATTTTGTCGCACTATGGAGAACCACATCACAGCCTAACTCCAGCGGTCGCTGTAGATAAGGAGATGAGAAAGTATTATCAACAACTACCGGAATCCCATATTCTTGTGCAACTTCAGCAACCATTTTTAGATCAATTAGCTTCATTGTTGGATTGATTGGTGTTTCCACATAGATACAGGTTGTTTCTGGCTTAATAAGTGTACGAATTTCTTCCTTTGTTTCCATTGCAGAGAAATCATGAGAAATATTATATTTTTCTTCCATCATCGTTAATAAACCAAAAGTACATCCATACAATCCGGACGAACATAGTATATGGTCATTAGCTTTCGTTAATGCAATTAAAACCGCAGAAACTGCTGCCATCCCTGAGGCAAAAGCAAGTCCACGCTCGCCATTTTCCAGTGCTGCAATTCTTTCTTCCAATACAGATACGGTAGGATTGCCCAATCTTGAATAAATATAGCCATCCTCTTCCCCGGCAAATCTTCGTTCCCCTTGCTCAGCTGTATCGAATGTATATGTTGATGTTTGAAATAGTGGTGGAGTCAAACTCCCCAGCATCTCTTTTGAATCATATCCTTCATGAATGACAGACGTCTCAAAATGTTTATGTTTTTTCTCCATACGACTAGCCCCCTTCAAGTGCTTGTAAAATAAACATATCTACTATTATCATAAGCTATTACACTCATATTTGAAAGCGTTTTCCTCTAATCTCTATTCACTAATATTTTCAGCGTAAACAAGCCAATTAATTGCTTTGTTAAAAAAATAAATCTAATATTAGTTTAATTTAAGAGATAAAGGAGAAGTTCCAATGGATAAAAATCAGGAGAAGTTAGGGATATTATACACAGCTACGGCCTATATCTTATGGGGATTCCTGCCGATTTACTGGAAATTAGTGGACCGGGTTCCAGCAGGTGAAATACTGGCACACCGGATTGTCTGGTCGTTTATCTTTATGCTTCTGATTGTTTCCATTTTACGAAAGTGGTCTCCTTTCATTCAAGAATGCAAAGTAATCCTGAAAGACAGGAATAAGCTGATCGGTATATCTGCAGCTTCCATTTTGATAAGTATAAACTGGCTGACTTTTATTTGGGCAGTAAATAGTGACCATGTTATTCAAGCCAGTTTGGGGTATTACATTAATCCTCTGGTCAGTATTTTATTAGGGATTATCGTATTAAAAGAGAAACTTACAAGGAGACAGGTTATATCATTCATACTTGCAGCTGCAGGCGTATTCTACCTAACATTCAGCTTTGGTGTATTTCCATGGATTTCTATCCTATTGGCACTTAGTTTTGGATTTTATGGCTTGTTGAAAAAGATGGTGGATATTAGCGCCATGTTTGGGTTGACCATTGAAACAATGATTGTGACTCCCATTGCTGCGATTTATTTATTCACATTACCCGAAAGTGTTTTTACTTTTGACACTGCAATGTCATCGACGAATCTTTTATTGATCGGAGCCGGTGTAGTTACTGCAGTTCCATTATTGTTATTTGCAAGTGGTGCAAAACAAATCCCACTGGCAATGGTAGGATTTTTGCAGTACTTTGCCCCAACACTTATGTTAATTCTCGGTGTGTTTCTATACAATGAGACATTCACTATGGCACATTTTATCGCATTTGCATTCATTTGGACTGCATTAATTATTTATATGGGTTCAGCATACAAACGACCAATGCGCCCACGAAAAAAACAGGAAATTTAATTATTTTTAAAATATAGTTGACAATTGAATCAATTAAATACTATAATGTTCAGTAATTCAAAAAATTAAATCTCTTATCAAGAGTGGTGGAGGGAATAGGCCCTGTGAAACCCGGCAACCTTAAGCAGAAAGTATTTGCTTTATTATGGTGCTAAATCCTACAGATCGAAACTGGTCTGGAAGATAAGAGGAGGACCCGTTAAAATATACGCCCTCTTCTTAGGAAGAGGGCTTTTTGATTTATCTCCTCTTCCTCCAGATTCTCTACAGGCAGCAAGAGGCTTCATACTTTCAAACTATTTTAATATCAAATTACCCAAGGAGGAATTTATTATGTCAAAATTTAATTTTCATAACCCGGAAACAGTATTACTTCATGCAGGTCAGGAAGCAGATCCTACAACAGGATCAAGGGCTGTACCAATCTATCAAACTACGTCATACGTTTTTCGCGACACAGAGCACGCACAAAATCTTTTCGGATTAGCAGAGCCAGGAAATATTTATACCCGAATCACGAATCCAACCGTTGACGCTTTTGAGCAACGTGTTGCCCAGCTGGAAGATGGTGTAGCAGCAGTAGCAACAGCTTCAGGAATGGCTGCTATCACATATGCTATTTTAAATGTAGCCAGTGCAGGTGATGAAATCATAACAGACAGTAATTTATATGGAGGAACCTATAATCTTTTCGCAAATACATTGCCTCGTTACGGAATTAATGTAAAATTTGTCGATGGTACTGATATTGATGCAATTGAAGCAGCCATCACTGATAAAACAAAAGCAATTTTTGGTGAAATCATTACAAATCCAAGCTTAAACATATTTGATGTAGAGGCAGTTTCTTCCGTCGCTCACGCTAATGGCCTTCCATTAATTATTGACAATACATTTGCTCCATATCTAACGAAACCTCTAACGTGGGGTGCTGATATTGTTGTCCACTCTGCAACAAAATGGATAGGCGGTCATGGTACGGCAATCGGTGGCATTGTTGTAGATGGCGGACGCTTCGATTGGGATAATGGAAAATTCCCAGGATTTACAGAGCCTGATGAAAGCTATAATGGACTTAAATTTATCGACGTTGGTCCTACAGCTTTTGCTACTAAACTACGTGTTCAATTATTACGTGATATCGGGGCATGTTTAAGTCCTCATAATGCATTTCTATTACTGCAAGGACTTGAAACATTGCATTTACGCATCGAGCGTCACAATAAAAACGCCGGGGAAGTAGCTGCATACTTACAAAAACACCCTGCTGTAGAATGGGTTAATTATCCAGGTCTCAAGGAACATCCTTCCCATCAATTGGCGAAAAAGTATTTGAAAGATGGATTCGGATCCATCATCACATTTGGCATTAAAGGTGGACGTGATGCAGGAAGAAAACTGATTGATAACATTACCCTATGGTCACATGTTGCCAATGTCGGTGATGCAAAATCACTTATCATTCACCCTGCATCAACAACACATCAGCAATTAGGTGAAGATGACCTTGTAAAGAGTGGTGTGTCTGAAGAATTGGTTCGCTTATCTATTGGTCTTGAATCTACAAAGGATATTTTAATTGATTTAGATCAGGCTATTGCAAAGGCTGTTAATGAACCTGGTTTGTATGAAGCAACCGATGAAGATGCAATTAACTGGTTACTATCTTCTCCATTTGACCGTAATAATGGTGCTGTGCGGAAAAAGGTAATTGCTGTGGTGGAGTCCAATGATTCTGTTCAACAGTTGAAGGAATTAGGATTCGGTATTATCCAGGTTAATGAAACATCCGAACTCAATGATATTCAGGGTAATGTGGATGCTGTATGGGTAAATAACCAGCCATTAGCCCAATCAACTATTGAACAATTTATAAATAAACAAGGAAAAATACTATGGGTTGAGGAACCTGGTGTGAATGAACGACTATTAGAAAACGCCAAAGCTGCAGGAATCACTGTTATTTCAGGTAAAAATCCATCTGAAGAAGCAGTTCGAATAAGAGGAAATCACTCTGTCAGAGAAACTTTGGAAGTATAGAACTTCTCCTTCTTCCGTTTTTTTAGAAAACTGCCAGTAAAGTTTCAAATAAGGTTTATTTTACTGTAATTATGGAAAAATTAAAGATAACCACTGTTCAAGATCGCCTTGATTCAAGGCGATCTTTTTTTATGCTCACACACTTAAATTAAATTTCTCATTTTACGAATTGATGATTTCGGGTACATAGAGTAATATACTTTTTATTTAAGTAAATTCATGAGACAATTTACATTATTTCCATATAATATTATATAACAGCTTAGGTGTGGTAAGTATGAAGAAGAGAATCTTTATTATTGCCGGTTTAATTATAATCATCGGAATAGTTCTGATCGTTTCAAATAGTCAACTTAAATCATCAACTTTTGAAAATGTAGAAATCCCTGAAGATGAAGTCATAGAAACAATGGAAGAAGAAACAGAAGAAGAGCAAGAACAAAGTCAAGAATCAGAAGAGGAATCCGAAAAACAGGAAACTGGAGAAAGCAGACAGATTTCAAAGATCCTTTTGGATGTAGTACGGGGTACAATTGATTTCTTTTCCAATAGGGAAACTCACGTCGTTGCTATAGGTGACTCCTTGACAAAGGGTGTCGGGGATAGCAAAAAGCAAGGAGGATATGTCGGCATATTGGATCGTTCCATTAATCAGGAAACGGAACTTGTTTTATTTGATAATTACGGAATACGTGGTTACCGTTCTGATCAACTGCTGAAATACCTGGATGAGCCTGAAGTTACTAAAAGCATCACTGATTCGGATATTGTACTGATAACCATTGGTGCAAATGATATTATGCAGGTAGTTAAAAAGAACTTCACAGACTTGAACCTGGATGATTTCATGCAGGAAAGAGATCGTTATGAGGAGAGACTCAGACAAATTTTCACCAAAATTCAGGATATGAATGCTAGTACTGAAATATATTTATTAGGTTTTTATAATCCATTTGAAAAATACTTTCAGGAAATCGAGGAACTTAGTATCATTGTAGAAGAATGGAATAGTACCGGCAAGACTATTGCCGAAGAATATAATAATGTAACATTTATCCCGACAGTGGATCTATTTGATGATCCGAATGCAGATTTATTTGCGGAGGATAATTTCCATCCGAATGATCTTGGCTATCAGCGGATGGCAAGAAGAGTACTTGAATATTTGACTGATGAATAAGGATGAGTGCCATGACCGCAAGAAAAGAACACCGTAAAAATAAAAACAGATGGAAGAAGTTGTTTTTTGGCCTGCTCATTTTAAATATTGCTGTTTTCCTGCTGATTGCTACATTTATATTTTGGCCAGTTTCTGAGACAAATGTAGGGCAAAACCAGGATCGTGAAGAACAGGAAAGCTCCGAATTTATCGTTCGCACAACAAAGCAGAATTTAAATGAATTAGTTAATGCCTATATTGATCAGCTCTTAAGTACGACAAACCATCAATACAGTATTTCATTGGATGAAGATGTCCACTTAACCGGTGAACTGCCGGTATTCTCGAGTACCGTTCCGCTTTCTGTTCACTTTGAACCATTTGTTCAGGAGAACGGTGATATCATTTTAAAACAAAAATCAATTTCAGTTGGATTATTGCAATTACCTAACCAGAAAATCATGGAATATATGGCGAAATATTTGCCCATGCCGGAGTGGGTAACTGTTAATGCAAAGGATGAGGAAATATATGTTGCAGTAACCGACATGGAAATAAGAAGTAATTTTGAAGTTAGTGTAGAGCATATCGATCTTGAAGCAAATAATCTGGCTTTCAAAATTAAAGTTCCCTATGAATCACTTGGTATCAATTTGAATGAATAGAGATTATTAGAGCCGGATTGGAAAGAGTTATTTTGATCCGGCTTAGTAGTCTGGGCAATTTTGTCCTTGAGAAGCTTTCTATACGACCGTTCGTCCTGGTTTTCAGTACGTTGTGAATAGAGAGCCGTTCTATGCGACCGTTCGCACTACTTTCCGCCCCGTTCAGGCGTAGAGATGCCCCTTTATTGGCCAATCAGCTTCATTAGCAGCATTTGGATTCACTCAACTCATTCCCAAAGTTTCCAAAAGCATAAAAAAGAACCATCCACAGAATTGTGAATGGTTCTTTTTATCTAATAACAAATCGTTTTACTTTTGAAGATAATAAGAATATAAATGATTGCTTTGGTAATGTTTGTTCACCAATTACTAGTTTTCTCTCTTTTTTAATTCTGCTGGACTGATAATCTCCCAGCCTTCCCTGATAGATTAACTGCATGTCTTCATGCATTCGAATATCTGCAGGTGTAATAAAGTGGGGCGGTTTTGATAACTGAAATTTTTCCAAATCCTTTAATATTGTTGCCACAAATTGGGAGCAAAAATATGCATTCTTACGATTTATTTTAATATGAAGTAAAATTCCTATTAAGCCAATAAAATTATATCTGTACATTTCTTTCCTTGCTTCAATTTCTTTGATGTTTTGTATAATTGCTTCACACTCAGATTCGGTAATCGTATAGCTGTAGATGGCGCAATTCGAGTTTTTCATAAACTCACTTTGAATATCTTCTACTACAAAGCCACCGATAAACGGATTTTTAGGACGCTTCCTGCCAAAGCTGTACACTTCACTTAAATCAGGTTCAAATGCAATAGAAACATGATTTAATGATTGTTTGGTACAATAATTGATTGCCTTGGATAAATAAGTCCCTGTATCTGTGAAGAGAAAGTAAATCGTTCTCTCTCTCATCGGATTTTCCTCCCCCCAATCTTTACTTGTTGAACCTCTAAAAAAATAGTCTTTTTTCTACTATTACAAAAAACCGTGAATTATACAAGCTATTTTTTTATTTTTATCTTATTTTAATGCTTCTTATTTATATATATGCTGGTTTTACATTGACGAAACCACTTAAATACCGTAAGCTTACGTTGATTGCTATTTATTTTTTATTGGAGGAAATTCAAGCGAAATGATAAATGTTACCAACGTAAGTTTACGATATGGCGATAAAAAGTTGTTTGAGGATGTTAATTTAAAATTCACTCCTGGTAATTGCTATGGATTAATTGGTGCAAACGGTGCCGGTAAATCCACTTTTCTAAAAGTATTATCAGGTGAAATAGAGCCACAGTCTGGAAATATTTCTTTATCCCCCGGCGAGCGCCTTGCTGTTCTAAAACAGGATCACTTTGCCTATGAGGATCAACAGGTGCTTGATACAGTTTTAATGGGGCATGAGAAATTATATGAAGTAAAACGGGAAAAAGACGCTATCTATATGAAAGCAGATTTCTCTGAAGAAGACGGCATGCGTGCAGCAGAGCTTGAAGGTGAGTTTGCTGAAATGAATGGCTGGGAAGCTGAATCAGATGCAGCTGTTCTGCTTAAAGGTCTTGGAATTGATGAATCTCTGCAAATGAAAAATATGGCTGAGCTAACAGGTGACCAAAAAATAAAGGTACTCCTAGCACAAGCCTTATTTGGCAATCCGGATATTTTACTGCTGGATGAACCGACAAACGGACTCGATATTCAGGCAATTCAGTGGCTGGAGGATTTCTTGATCAACTTTGAAAATACGGTTATTGTTGTATCCCATGACCGTCACTTTTTAAATAAAGTATGCACACACATTGCAGATGTTGACTACGGGAAAATCCAAATTTACATTGGGAATTATGATTTCTGGTATGAATCAAGCCAGCTTGCTTCCCAAATGGCACAGGATGCTAACAAAAAGAAGGAAGAAAAAATTAAAGACCTGCAAGCTTTTGTTGCGCGCTTTAGTGCAAATGCCTCAAAATCGAAACAGGCAACATCACGTAAAAAGCTACTTGATAGTATAACACTTGATGACATTAAACCATCTTCACGGAAATATCCATATATTGCCTTCACACCAGAACGCGAAATTGGTAATGATCTATTGCGTGTTGATGGATTAACAAAAACTATTAAAGGTAAAAAGGTGTTGGATAATGTCAGTTTCACCATGAATAAGGATGATAAAATCGCCCTTGTTGGTACAGATGATATTGCCAAAACGACTCTTTTTAAAATATTAATGGGCGAAATGGAAGCAGATAGCGGGACTTTCAGTTGGGGAGTAACAACATCCCAGTCTTATTTTCCGAAAGATAATGCAGCATATTTCGAAAATAATAACCTGCCTCTAGTCGACTGGTTGCGTCAATATTCACCAGAAGATGAAACAGAAACTTTCCTACGTGGTTTCCTAGGCCGGATGCTATTCTCCGGCGAGGAAGCTTTAAAGAAGGCAAATGTTCTATCTGGTGGGGAAAAGGTTCGCTGTATGCTTTCAAAAATGATGCTGAGCAATGCAAACGTATTGCTATTGGATGAGCCAACAAACCACCTGGATCTGGAATCCATTACTTCTTTAAATAATGGCTTAATTAAATTTAAAGGATCCATCCTGTTTACATCACATGACCATCAGTTTATTAACAGTATTGCGAATCGACTTATCGAAATTACCCCAAGCGGCATTATCGATAAAGAAATAAGCTATGATGAATATGTGCGGGATAAAAAGTTACAGAAGCAAATTGCAGAAATGTATGCAAGTTAATTGAAATCTTTTAGCGTCCTCTCTTGGTGGGAGGACGCTTTTTTGCTTCGGTAGTGTCTCGGATTGAGATCTCTTCAGGTATGGCGTGTTCATTCGGTCAAATTAATCCAATTGCCCTCGCCTGGTCTATTTTTTCACTATATAAAATAAGCTCTCCCTTTTAAAAACGGGAGAGCTTATTTTACATTATTTAATTTCTTTTTCTTTTATTTTTGTAAGCATATCCTTTGTCATTTTGTCCAGGTCATATTCCGTCTTAAAACCCCACTCTGCCATTGCTGCTGATGAATCAATACTATTTGGCCAGCTATCAGCAATTTTCTGTCTGACAGGATCAACATGATAGGACATATTGAATTCCGGGATCTGTTTTTGAATGGCGTTGGCAAAATCCTCCGGTGCAGCGGAAATTGCTGATATATTAAAGGCATTGCGATGCTTGAGCTTTCCTGGATCTGCTTCCATTAGCTGAATAATTGCATCAAGTGCATCAGGCATATACATCATATCCATATATGTACCTTCATTTATATAGGATGTATATTTTTTACTTTTGATTGCTTCATAGTAAATTTCCACTGCATAATCAGTTGTTCCTCCACCTGGTGGAGCCACATAGGAGATCAATCCAGGATAACGAACGCCGCGAGTATCCACACCGAAACGATTATAATAATAATCACAAAGCAATTCTCCGGCCACCTTATTCACACCATACATGGTTGTTGGACGCTGCAAGGCATCCTGTGGCGTATTATCCTTTGGTGTGGACGGGCCAAATGCGCCAATAGAGCTTGGCGTAAAGAATTGCAGATCAAGCTCTCTCGCTACCTCTAATGCGTTAATTAAACCACCCATATTCAAATACCATGCTACTTTAGGGAATGCCTCAGCTTTTGCTGACAGCAATGCAGCTAAATGCATGATTGTATCCACATTATGCTTTTTCGCTACTGAAAATAAATCTTCTTCATTTGTCACGTCAACAACTTCAAATGGGCCTGTTTCCGCAACTCCGTCCTTTTCACGGATATCTGTTCCAATTACATTTGATGTTCCATATATATTACGTAATTTTTCAACAAGCTCTGAACCAATTTGTCCAAGGGCTCCTGTAACAAGAATTTTCTTCATTTCCTAAATCCTTTCATACTATCTGGATAAGTCGTTTAAATTAAACCCATTTCCTTACCGACTTTTTCATACACAGCAATTGCTTCATCAAGCATTTCTTTTGTATGTGCAGCTGTTGGCATATTACGCACTCGCCCTGTTCCTCTAGGTACGGTTGGGAATACAATGGATTTAGCATAAACGCCTTCTTCATACAATCGTTTACTGAATTTCTGAGCTTCTTTCTCATTACCAATAATACATGGAGTAATTGGTGTTTCACTTACCCCAATATCAAAGCCTATTTTCTTCAGGCCTTCTTTTAAGTAATTGGCATTATCCCAAAGCTTTTCATTCAGCTCCGTACTTTCCATTAAAAGTTCAATTGCTTTTGTACTTGCAACTGCATCTGCCGGAGAAACAGCTGTTGAGAATAAGAATGGACGTGAGCGAACTTTTAGCCAATCAATTAGATTTGACTTTCCAGCAACATATCCACCAATTACACCAATCGCTTTGGATAATGTACCCATCTGGAAGTCTACTTTATCCTGAAGCCCAAAATGTTTCACTGTTCCTGCACCTTTGCCAAGGACCCCTGACCCATGTGCATCATCTACATATGTGATTAAATCGAATTCTTCAGCAATTTCTACAATTTCAGGAAGTTTTGCAATATCCCCATCCATCGAGAACACGCCATCAGTAATTACCATTATTTTATTGTACTGACCTGATTCGACAGCCTCTTTGGCTTTTTGACGGAGATCTTCCATATCTGAGTGATTGACACGAATAATCTTAGCTTTTGACAACCGGCATCCATCAATGATCGACGCATGATTCAATTCGTCTGACAGGATAGCATCATTTTTATCCATTACAGCAGATATCGCTGCCATATTACAATTAAACCCGGATTGGTAGGAAATCGCTGCTTCAGTTCCCTTAAATGCAGCAAGCTTTTCCTCAAGTTCTATATGAAGATCCAATGTACCATTAATTGTTCGAACTGCACCTGCACCAACACCATGTGAATCTACAACTTGTTTTGCAACCTCTTTTAAACGTTCATCTGTAGCAAGTCCTAGATAATTATTTGACGAGAGATTAATCAGTTCTTTTCCATTAATTGTGATCTTCGGTCCATTTGGTCCCTGTACAGGATCGATTTCATTATATAGACCACGCTCTTTTAAATCTGTAATATTTTCATCTAAAAAATTATCCAATGCTTTACTGGTCATATTTTTAAATTTCCTCCTTATTATATGTAAGCGCTTCATACTAATCCTACTATAAAATGAACGCTTAATTTAATCTCAGTCTAACATAAACAGATCTTTTTGTTTAATAAGATACGGCTTCTGACAAAAAGTAAAACTATTTAATTTATTGTAAGCTTTAATCAAGGTAAATTTATGTCTAATCTTTCATTATTGTAAGAATTTCCTCTGAAAATGTCATAAAAAACCATGGTGATTTATCACTATTTTTATTATACTTTTAGGTAGATATTAATTTTGGAGGCATTAACCATGAAGAAAGTACTTGTCGGACTTTTCGCTGTATTAATTATAGGCTTTGGAGTTGTTGGATTTTCGCAGATGAATGATGGACCAAATGAAATTGTAGATGATGAGAAGAACCATACCATGACGATTAAATCATAATCATAGGATACTTTAACAATAGATGTTTAAAATTAAAAAGGAAAAGGAAAGCATTATTATATAGATGCTTTCCTTTTCCAATTATACCGTTTGATTCATATATATGTTAATCCCGATATTAAAATTATTATTCGACAACAGTTACATCAACTGTACGAACACCCCAGCTATATGCTTCATCTTTAGTTGGGACATGGATATCAATTTTATTACCTTTAATTGCACTGCCAATATCACCTGCAACAGCGTAGCCATAACCTTCCACATATACTTCTGTACCTAGTGGAATAACATTAGGATCTACAGCAATCACTTTTGCACTTGGATTTTCATTTAGGTTGATTCCAGTTGAAGTAACACCGGAACATCCAGCACAGCCTGCTGTATATGCAGTTGCTGTTACCGAAATTGTTTTACCTTCTGCTTCTTGCTTTGTTTCAGTTTCTTTTTCACTTGATTCTTTTGCAGACACATTGTTCTGTGTATTTTGTTTGCTTTCTTCTGAACTTTCTTTTGGTTCTTCAGTAATCTCTGCAGCTGGTTTGTCTTCCTGTGAAACATTTACACCTTTTATTGTTAATTCCTGACCAATAACAATGACAGAAGATGTAAGACTATTCCATTCTTTTAGTTCATCTACAGTTACATCATGGTCATTTCCGATACTGATGAGTGTATCCCCTTTTTGCACTACATATTCTTCATTAATAAATAGTGTTTGTTTTGGATGAATCATTGTAGATTTTAATTCATTTATATCAACCAATTCATCAACGGTAGTATTATAGTTTTCTGCAATATCCCAAAGGCTATCTCCTTTTTGTACTTCATATTCTTCTGCTGAGACATTCGTTACAGCTGCTCCGGCGATAATGACGCCTGTAGCAATTGCGGCTACTAATTTTTTCATTAGGTAGTCCCTCCTTAAATTTCTAACATTGCCTATACTATCACATGCAAATGGGCAATACAGTTACAGGAGGTTTAAGAGTCTGTTACAAGATTCGCCTAAACAGCAGAAAATATTACAAATGTAATTTCATTGATACAAAAGTCTATTGTAAATTACATTAACGTTACTAAAGTCATAGAATAATAGATTTTGTAATAAATAAAAGCTCTTTTCGTAAACTTCTGCACTTCGTTCTCCTCACCAAAATACTGGGACTGCGCACTGCTCGCCCCATCGAAACCATTTGTTGCTTTTTTAACTTTCGTAGTTTCTATAAAGTGCGACATAGTGAAAATTCATTTGCAAACGCTGGTTGAGAGTGGGGATTCGCTACGGAAACACATTTCGCTTTCCGCGGGCGGCTGGTGAGCCTCCTCGTGCTACGCACTCCGGGGTCTCACCTATGCCTTTCCTCCCGCAGGAGTCTTCAATGTGTTTCCTCCGCTGGATTCCCGATTACTGCCGATGTACTGCATTAGTAATCAATTTTCAAAACATCAAACCACCTCACCAGTTCGGGTGAGCGAAGGGCGGTGACTCCTGCGGGAATAGCACGTGTCCGAAGACCCCGCAGAGTGGTTTTCTCGAGGAGGCTAAGGCCGTGCCCGCGGAAAGCATCCGCCCGGAGCGATCCCGAACGGCCATTATAGCAAACACTTATAGCAAACAGTAATTACGTCGTCTTTTATATCAACTATGGCACAGTATAACAACAAGTCTTTTGATGGGGCGAGTAATCGCAGTCCCAAATCACTTCGGTGGGACGAGCAGTGCGCAGTCCCAATCTATGCGAAAAACACCCTAAACAAAAGCACACCCAAAGCGATAAATTGGATGTGCTTTTTGAATATTATTTTGTTACTAATGCCTTTTTCCCCTCAAATGCATCATTGTATTTATCATTATAAAGATGACATGCAACCCAGTGGTCCTTTTCGTACTCTTGAAATTCTGGTACAACCTCGGCACATATATCCGTCGCAAATGGACATCTCGTTCTGAAGCGACAACCACTTGGCGGATTAACCGGACTTGGCACATCACCTTCTACTATGATTCGCTCTCTTGATCGTTCTACTTCAGGGTCTGAAATTGGTATCGCACTTAACAATGCCTGTGTATATGGGTGTAACGGTTCTGCGTATAAATCATCACTTGTAGCGATTTCAGCCATATTTCCAAGATACATGACACCAACACGATCACTGATATGTTTTACCATGGATAGATCATGAGCAATAAACAGATAGGTTAATCCATGTTCCTTCTGCAATCTTTGTAATAGATTAACGACCTGTGCCTGAATCGATACATCCAGTGCAGAAATCGGCTCATCTGCCACGATAAACTCCGGATCTACAGCGAGGGCACGAGCAATTCCAATCCGTTGGCGCTGTCCACCACTGAACTCATGGGGGTAGCGGTTACCATGTTCCTCACTTAAACCAACTGTTTTTAATAATTCATTCACTCGGTCCAAGCGTTCTTGTTTACTTTTTGCCAGACCGTGAATATCAATACCCTCAGCGATAATATCTTTCACCGTCATTCTAGGGTTCAGGGATGCATATGGGTCTTGAAAGATCATCTGCATATCACGGTTGAATTTCTTTAGTTCTCTTTTTGTTTTTTTGGTATGGACGTTTTCCCCGTTAAAATCAACTTCCCCTGCAGTTGCCTCATATAAACGCATAATCGTACGTCCTGCAGTAGATTTTCCACAGCCGGATTCACCCACCAGGCCGAAGGTTTCCCCTTTATAAATGTCAAAGGTGATCCCATCGACTGCTTTTAACGTACTATTTCGATCCAGCTTAAAATGTTTTTTCAAATCCTTAATTTCCAGTAATTTTTCCTGTTTAGCCATGTACTTTTGCACCTCCTACGATAGCAGATTCAGGGGGCTCTACTTCCGGTGCACGTTCATCCAATAACCAGCAGGCCGTTTTCTGTGTATCTGATAGATTCGTATATTCCGGCATATGATTCTCACACAACTTCATCGCATACGGGCAGCGCGCTACAAACGGACAGCCCTTCGGTGGATCTGCCAGATCTGGCGGGGATCCTGGGATCGCCTGTAATTCTTCTTCCCCATTGTTAATTTTCGGCATCGAACTCAATAAGCCCCATGTATACGGATGCTTTGGATTGTAAAAAATCTCATCCACATTTCCTGTTTCGACAATTTTCCCACCGTACATTACCGCTACACGACTCGCCGCATTTGCTACCACCCCTAAATCATGGGTGATCAGAATAATCGCTGTTCCGGTTTTCTGCTGCAAGTCACGCATCAAATCAAGGATTTGTGCCTGAATGGTTACATCAAGTGCGGTCGTCGGCTCATCCGCGATAAGAACTTTCGGGTTACAGGCAAGCGCGATCGCTATCATCGCACGCTGCCGCATTCCTCCCGAATATTCATGCGGGTATTGATTAATACGCTTTTCCGGATTGGGAATTCCAACCAGCTTTAAAAGCTCTACTCCCCGGTTATGCGCTTCTTTTTTCGACATATTCTGATGCTTGATTAACCCTTCGGCAATTTGCTTACCAATCGTCATCGTTGGGTTTAATGATGTCATCGGATCCTGGAAAATCATACTAATATCTTTTCCACGGATGCTTTCCATTTGGCTTTCCGATTTCTTGGTTAAATCTTCGCCATTAAACAAGATGGAGCCACCCGCAAATTTCCCGGGAGGCATCGGGGTCAGCCGCATCAATGATTGGGCGGTTACACTTTTCCCTGATCCAGACTCTCCTACAATAGCCAATGTTTCCTTCTCATCCAGTTCAAAACTGACGCCACGAACAGCTTGTACTTCTGCTTGATAGGTGTCAAAATAAATCGCCAAATCCTTCACTTCTAATAATTTACTCATTTACATATCCTCCCATCTCTAGCGTTCTTTCGGATCCAATGCATCTCTCATTCCGTCTCCTATCACATTAAATGCCAGCATCGTTAAACAGATAAAGAATGCCGGGAAAAATAACTGTGATGGATAATACTGCAGTGCCGACAAGCCATCAGACGACATCGTTCCCCAACTTGCTAGTGGTGCCGGTACCCCGAGACCAAGGAAGCTCAGGAATGCTTCGGTAAAGATTGCCGTTGGAATGGTTAAAGTTAACGTAACAAGTATGGGACCAAGTGTGTTTGGTACCAGGTGTTTAAACATAAGCCTGGAATTGCTTGCACCCAAGGAGCGCGACGCCATGACATATTCCTCCGAACGTAACTGCAACACCTGTCCCCGAACAATCCTTGCCATATTAATCCACCCCGTTATCGTCATTGCAATAATTAAGGTCCAAAGACCCGGTGGCAATATAACCATTAACAATATAACAACTAAAAGATACGGTACACCATACAGTACATCAGCAACACGCATCATATATTCATCTACTTTTCCACCAAAGAAACCAGCGACTGATCCCCAGATAATTCCAATAACCAGGTCAATCAGAGCTGCCATTAATCCAATAAACAGAGAAATCTTGGCACCGTACCAAGTTCTGGCAAATACATCCCTTCCTAAGTTATCTGTGCCAAACCAATGTTCTGCAGATGGGGACTGATTGACATTTAGTAAGTCATTACCGTCGTAGGTGTGACCGGAGATGGGGCCGCCAATAAACGACATAATTCCAAGCAGGACAATAATGACAACTCCCGCCAAGGCTAATTTGTTTTTCCGAAAGCGGCGCCATGCATCCTTCCAATAGGAAGTACTTTTACCAACAATCTTTTCCGATTCTGCATGGTCCACCTGTAACGGTTCAAAATCTGCCTGTTTAAATTCTGATTGTGCCATTATTTCGAAGCCCCCTTATCTGTGACTTTAATTCTAGGATCGACCAGCCCATATAATAAATCTACCAACAGGATCGAAACGAGCAGAAGTACACTAAAGAATACTGTCGTTCCCATAATTACGGTATAGTCACGATTCGTAACACTTACGACAAACTCATTACCGAGGCCGGGAATACCAAATATTTTTTCAATGATAAAGCTTCCAGTCAAAATCGATACAACCAGTGGGCCCAAATAAGAAACAACCGGTAAAATAGCGTTTCTCAGGGCATGTTTATAGGTTACCACCCGTTCACTTAAGCCTTTGGATTTCGCTGTTTTTATATAGTCCGAATGCAGGACATCCAGCATACTGGAGCGCATCAGTCTTGCGATAAAGGCAAGTGGTGTAGTGGCCAGCGCTACTGCCGGTAAAATTGTATGGGCGAATGATTCAAATCTTGCAATAGGCAATGCCTGCAGTTTGATTGCGAAAATATATTGCAGAATTGTAGCCATGATAAAGCTTGGTACCGATATTCCAAGTACAGCGATGACCATCGCTGTATAATCACCAAATTTATTATGTTTTACCGCTGCAATAACCCCCAGTAATACCCCTATCGAGAGGGCAATCAAAATTGCCTCCACACCCAGAATCAGGGAATAGGGAAAGCTTCTTGCGATAATCTCGGTAACATCCTGTCCTACATATTTAATGGATGGACCGAAATCGAATTGAAATGCACTGAAAAGATAATTGAAATACTGGACATGAATAGGCTCATTTAATCCATAAGCCTCGTTCATCTGTGCCTCAAGTGCCGGTGTCAGCGCCCTCTCTGATGCGAATGGACTACCTGGTGCTGCCTGCATGAGGAAAAATGTGATCGTAATGATGAAAAATAGCGAAACAATGATATATACGAGTCTTTTTAATAAATATTTAGCCAAGAGCTTTACACCTCCGCGTCCTTTGAATTTTTACTATTCTATACCAATTATTATTTTTGGAATTATCTTTTTTTTAACAATAAAATAAGGGTGAAATTAATCACCCCTTTAAACAGTTCACTATCTCTATTAAACTAACAACAACAGCTTGATAGAAATAGAAAACGATTACATATACAAAGCTGCCCTAAAAAGTCTAAACTACTTTTATAGATTTTATCAAAGGAGTTATATTCTCATGCTGTATTAAAACATTACTTTTTATAAACATTCAATTATAAGGTATATAGATTTCGCTATATACCTTATAATTTTTAAAGTTATTGTTCAGTTAAATATCCCCATTTAAATTGAACGCCACCAAGTGGGGAAACTTCGATGCCATGAACATAATCCTGGCTTAGCCATGCATTCGTGTAGAAGTACACTGGTGCAATTGGCATATCATCCATAAAGATTTGTTCAGCCTGACGCAGGATATCTTTACGTGCTGCATCATCTGTTTCTGTTCTTGATTGTTCAATCAGATCAGAGTATTCTTCACTTTCCCAATTCGTATAGTTATTTCCACCAACAGATTGGAAGATTTCCAGGAAGTTAATCGCATCGTTAAAGTCAGCTAACCAGCCCATACGTCCAATTTGGTAGTTTCCAGCACCCATACTGTCAAGGTATACGTTCCATTCTTCATTATTAAGCTCAACTTCTACTCCAAGATTTTCTTTCCACATAGCCTGAACAGCTTGCGCAATCGCCGCATGTGCTTCACTTGTGTTATAAGAAAGCTTGACAGCTGGTAGTTCGTCTAGACCTAATTCTTCCAGTCCTGTTTCTAAATATTCTTTCGCAGCTTCGGGATCGTTATCTGCAAAGTAACCTTCATTATTTTCTTCCCAAATAGATGGTGGTACTAATGCCATTGCAGGTTGTTCTTCACGTTGTGTAATACTTTGTACGATACCTTCACGGTTAATAGCTGATGCAAAAGCTTTACGAATATTTACATTGTCAAATGGTGACTCTTCCGTATTGAATGAATAATAGTATACACCCGCTAAAGAAGAAAGATTCAATGAACCATCTTCCGTTAATGAAGGAATTGCTGCAAGTGGAAGTGAATCAGTTGGATCCCCTGCCCAATCCAGCTCGCCACTATTATACATTTCTAAAGCTGTATTCTCATCATCAACCATATACATATTAACAGTTTCCAGTTTTACAGTTTCTGCATCCCAGTAATCAGGATTTTTCTTAAGAACAATCTGGTTTTTATGTTCCCATGATTCCAGAGTGAATGGACCATTTGTTACATAATTCTCTGTTACATCTTGTGCCCATTCATCATTACCATCAACTACATTATGGTTTACCGGATAGTAAGTATAGAATGCTGTTAGATCCAGGAAATATGGTGTTGGCTGTGCAAGTTCAACGACTAATGTTTGATCATCTTCAGCAGTGATTCCCACATCATCGATGGAACCGCCTTCTTCTTTGGCAGCCTGCGCACCTTTAATTACATATAATTGGTAAGCATAGTCAGTATCAGCATTATCCGGGTCTAAAACCCATTCCCAAGCATATTCGAAATCTTGTGCTGTTACAGGATCACCATTGGACCATGTAGCATCTTCTCGGATTTTAAAAGTATATGTTGTTTGGTCTTCCGACATTTCATACGATTCTGCCATCGCTTCTTCTACTTCACCTTCTTGATTAATTCGCATTAACCCTTCGAAGACCTGATCAAGAACAGCTCCCGATGTAGTATCAGTTGCAAGTCCCGGATGTAAAGAAGGAGGCTCTGACTTAATATTTATATCAAATGTTTGGTCAGCAGCTAATTCGCCCTCACCATCCGATCCCTCTGAATCTTCTGAGCTCCCTGAATCCTCTGAGCCCTCGGAGCTATCTGAACCTGAATCTTCAGTTTCCTCCGTATCTCCTGAGTCATTTCCATCACTACTTTCAGAGTCATCCCCTGCACAAGCAGCTAGAAAAATACTCATAGCAAATACTAGTACTAAAAGTATGGACCACTTCTTCAATTTCATTTTTTGACCTCCCCATAGTATTCCTTTTTATTTAACAGACAATTCATAATTACCTGTGTCGAATATTATACTATTGATTCACGAAAATTTCACTATATTTTTAAAAGTAATTTACAATTTATTTACTTACCCTTCTTCGCAATTATTAATTAACTCATGATAAACGCTGTAATACCAACACGTTAGCCAAGTTTATAAAGTTAGTAATTATCGAAAACTTCACCAAAATAAAAAAAGAATTAACCGGATTCAGTTCATTCCAAATTCTAGTATTTCCCTTATTATGTAAATAAATCCTGTGAAACTCTATTAATAAAGATAGGAATATTGCATAAGTATAAGGACTCCAATTTAAGGAGTCCTTTACCTATTTCTAATAATAGCTAAACAATTAATTAAATAATCCTTTAAAGAAATTACCTAATTGATTGAAGAACTCACTAAAGAAATTAGCTACCTTTTCCCAGAATCCTGCATCCAGACCAAGTTCTTCTGCTTTATCTTTAATCGTTGTAGCAAGATCCTCCAACTGACTTTTTACTTTACCAAAATCGATGTTCAAATCACGCATTTTTTCAAATAAATCAACAAGCATCTGGCGGTCTGCATCACTTAAGGAAATTTCGAGTTTATCCAGCTGCTCTTTGACAATTCGCTCCACATCTTCTTTTGTTGCCGGATTTTGATCAGCAATTGTTTTTTTAATTTCTGTCAGCAACTCACTAACCTTTTCCTGACTCATTCCGTCTTTTTCAGCCAGGTCTGTTGCTACATCAAGCTCTTCATTCGCTAATTCCATCCGCTCTTTATCAAGCTGCTCTCCTTCAGCATCATAGGCTTTATAAATACCGGTTAATGCAGAATGACCACTTACCTTAACTGGTGAAACAACATCTACAGTAGCATTTTCAACTCCGGCTGTTAATAATGCATTGGCATACATTTCATTTGTTACTGCTGTGATATTTTCAGGTGTTACTACATTAATGGTTAACCCATTTCCTTCTTCCTGTCGCATAATTTTTGCTGAAGAAAACAATCTCGCAGTTGGATCACCGTCGATATAGTTTGCTACATCCTGACCTGTTACATTGTATTCCACAACTGATTCCGGATCTGTTACTTCTAAAAGTTCACGTACCTCAGCCTTTTGTTCATCTGTTAATGTGTCCCCATAAACAACAATCGGGCTACCCAGTTTTTCATTAATACTATCCGTATCAGTTGCCCCATCAGCCGCCAAAACAGGGAGAGTCATTCCTGTTACCAACCCAACAATCAATAGAAGCATAATGACTTTTTTCACATGATATCTCATATTTTTAATTTCTCCTTTTACATTACATTCTTCAAGTCGAGGTGTACACAATGAAAATTACATGGAATTCATTGTCCGTTTATTATAACGTTTTCTGTCCAATATGAACACATATTATATTTTTTCTTTACTTGTAATTAACAAATCAGCAGCAAACCTGAGCATTATACTTTAGATTTTCAATCGAATGAGATATATTTAGGGTAACGAAATACTTTTAGAAAGAAGGGCATTTAAATCACAGAGCAAAACTCAATTGTCAAACGCAACTTAGCAATCATGTGGTTTGCTAACTTTTTTATTGCCGGAAGTATTACAATGGTGCTTCCATTTATCTCATTATACATTGATTCATTCGGGAACTTCTCTAATTCCTATGTACAAAATTGGTCTGGTTGGATTTTTGCAATCACATTTGTGACTGCTTTTATCTTTTCACCAATCTGGGGACGCATTGGAGATAAGTATGGGAGGAAAAAAATACTCATCATCTCTGCCTTAGGTATTGGTCTATCCGTATTTTTAATGGGGTTTGCCACATCGGTCTGGCAGCTTTTTTTGTTGCGCCTGTTTATGGGGATTGTAACAGGATTCATTCCTATGTCACAAGCACTTATCGCAACACAAACACCTAAAAAAGTCGCAGGAAGAGTCCTTGGAACACTGCAAACTGGAAGCATCACGGGAGCATTAATGGGGCCACTGCTTGGCGGTGCACTTGCAGATGCATTTGGTTATGCGAATACATTTAAATGGGTTTCCATTACAATATTTATTTCCGCTATCATTGTTTTATTTGGTATAAAAGAAGTTAAAATGAAATTATCCAGTGATGAAAATGATTATAAATCCTATTCCAGTAAAGAAGTCATCAAACACATCCTGAATAGGCCGGTATTGTTAATCGTCATGCTTATCTCTGTGTTGGTACAGGTAGCACATTTCAGTATTCAGCCTATTCTATCACTTTTTGTGGCTGAGATTCATGGACCTGTGAGCATAGCCTTCTTCTCAGGCATGGCTTTTTCAGCTGCAGGATTGGGAAATTTGTTAATGACCAGAAAATGGGGTAGATTAGGTGACCGCATCGGTTATGTTAAAATACTAATCTTTCTGTTGTTTATGGCAGGAATTGTTTATTTCCCTGGAGCATTTGTAACAAATATATGGCAGCTTGTCATTCTAAGATTCTTACTCGGCGTTTCTATCGGCGGGATCGTTCCTGTAAGAATTGCTTACATTCGTCAGGAAGCACCATTATCCATGCAGGGTGAAGTACTTGGCTACAACACAAGCCTTCGCTTTCTGGGAAATATTATAGGACCTGCGTTAGGTGGAGCACTTTCAGGATTCTTTGGTTTCTCATCTGTATTTTTTGTAACAAGTGGGATCCTCATTCTGAGTGGTGTTATCATGTTAGTTACCTGGTATAAATATGAATATGAAGGAAAACATTCACGGTCTTTATCTACGAATAGAGGATAAATCAAGACCTCTGGAAGCTCCAGTGCTTTCAGAGGTCTTTTTTAGTATGGGATATGAATCTGGACGATATTTATTTCCCTATTATAATGATTTATCGTTAACACAAGATGCACAACGATTGATTTGTTTTTATAAATATGCTAAAACTAACAGAGCTTAAGAAATATTTTAATCAGAAAGAAAGTGATGGCAATGGGTATAGTCGTAGTCGAAGTATGTGACGGAAATGCAATCACTACAGTAAATATAGAAGAAATAATCGAATCAGAATTTCCAGAAGTAGCCGTATTAATGAATGAATGCTTATCATTTTGCGGTTTATGTCGAGTTAAACCATACGCACTCGTTAACAATAGACGCATTTTCGGTAATACACCTGAAGAATGTTTAGATAAAGTAAGAAAAGCCATAAAAGAAGAACTAGCTGTTTATCAATAATCAGCTAGTTCTTCTTTTTCATTTTTATCGACAAAATATTACCCGGGAAATATAATTGTCGAAATTACAGACTTGCTTTAAATATTTCAACCGAATCCTGTCTTGTCAATTTCTTGAAATTACCATATTCCGAGTTTGCGATGACTGTTTTATCAGCCATAGATTCAACTGAACTTTCATTAATGGAATAAGCAGCAAGTGTAGCTGGTGCGCCAATGCTATCCCAAAAGTTGCGGAGCTTCCCGATTCCCTCGAGTGCTACATCATAATCTGATTTATTTCCCGCTTCCACGTTAAACACACGAACAGCAAGCTGTTTAAATCGTGCAGCATTTCCCTCATCAAGTACATGCTTCATCCAATTTGGAAATAGGATTGCCAGTCCCCCTCCATGTGGAATATCATGTATGGCAGAAGCAGCATGCTCCAAATTATGTGTTGCCCAGTCACCGCGATACCCCATGTTCAACATGTCATTTAATGCAAGTGTACCTGATAGCATGATTGTTTCACGAAGTTCATAGTTTTCCGAGTCATCCAGTAATTTAGGCGCTGTTTCCATCACTGTTTGTAAAATGGATTCACAAAAACGATCCTGAACTTTCGTATTCGTAGTTTGGTGGAAATAATGTTCCAGAACATGTGACATAATATCCACCATGCCATAAACAGTTTGATCTCTTGGTACCGAATACGTATGAACCGGATCCAGAATGGAAAACTTCGGCCATGTGTAAGAACATCCCCAACCATATTTCTCATTCGTCTCCCAGTTTGTAATAACAGATCCGCGATTCATTTCCGATCCTGTCGCAGCAATCGTTAGTACTGTACCAAAAGGCAGGGCGTCTGTTGCTTTTTTCTTTTTAGTGACAATATCCCACATATCAACATCCGTTTTTGCTCCTGCTGCGATTGCCTTTGTACAATCAATCGTACTTCCACCACCGACTGCCAACACAAATTCAATGTCTTCTTTTTTACAAATTCCGACACCTTTGCGAACTGTTGAAATGCGCGGATTTGGCTCTACACCCGGAAGTTCAAAAACCTCTGCATTAATCTCAGCTAATTTTTCCATTACATTATCATAAATGCCATTTCGCTTAATGCTTCCGCCACCATATACAATTAAAACTTTTTTGCCGTATTGCTCAACCTCTTTTGGCAGTGCCTCCAATTGCCCTTTGCCAAAAATTAATTTTGTCGGATTATAGTACGTAAAGTTTTCCATAAACTTTTTCCTCCTTATTTGGTAAAAACAACAACGTCCATTTCTACGAGCACGTCATTCGGCAATCTGCTAACTTCTACAGTCGCTCTGGCAGGATATGGCTCTGTTAGATAACTTCCATAAATTTCATTCACTGTAGAAAAATCATTCATTGAATTCAGATAAATAGTGAATTTTACTACTTTGGAAAAATCAGTACCTGCTTCTGTTAAAATTGCTTTCAGGTTATTCAGTACCTGATTTGTCTGGTTATCAATCCCTTCCACCACGTCACCGGTTTTAGGATCAATTCCAATCTGTCCGGAAACATAAATAAAGTCACCTGCCTGAATTGCCTGTGAATACGGTCCAATTGCTGCTGGAGCATGTTCTGTATGTATTGCTTTTACCATAATAATTTCCTCCTAAATTAGCTATTTATTTTATCATAACATTATTTTCATTCTAATTCCCCGATAACACTTCCCGATATTCCATCACGGAACGAACATAGTAGATATCACCGTAGCACGCATCCAATTCTCTTGCGCCCTCACGTAAACAACGGTATTTCGACTTATTCGGGTCCTTGTCATACATTTCTTTTGAAAAGTCTATCGCAATCTCAATAGTATATTTTCCCGATTTGCCTTGAACATAATCAATAAATCCCCTGCCAAAATTATAGGACTGAATCGCCAGTTCAAGATCATCGTCTGCATCCTGCAGTGTTTTCGAAAAATAATAGACTCCTTGTTTAATAGAAAGTTCAGGATCGTCAATACAACCTCTTGATCCACAATAGCTTTCTGATGATTGCATTGGGTCATTTCCCCTGCCTCCTGACTCCTGCATCATCATCGCAAGTAAGACATTCTCATACGCTAAAACGTCGAACTTTTTCGCATACTTTTCGACAATATGTCGATAGTTTTCTACCTCTTCACTTATCACCGGATAAGAAACCTTAAAATTATCGTCCGGTTTTTCATAGGATATAAATGAAACCACAACAAAGATACTGCATATCGTAATGATAATAACAGCTGTTTTTTTAAATGCATTTTTAGTTTTTTTCTTGATCTTCATCCAAATCCAACCTCATTAAAAATAATAGACTCCCAACAACAGCCCCATAAATTAAATGCCCTACTATCCAATAGATAAATGCTGCAATATCAGTAATTTCCGGTGTTCGCTGAGAAAATGCTGTTGTTAAAAATAATACACCACCGACCAACATATTCACAACGACGTATGGATAGATTTTCGTATGAATATTCATAACCTTGAACAGATAATAAAGTACTATAACGAGTAATATAGAAACTATCAGGTGCAAGGTTAATTCAATAATCTCATTCATCTGCCAATCTCTTACTATTGGTATATAATCCACATTTAATAAAAGTACATAGACAAACTTACCCGAAATCCCTTCAACCAGCTTTAAGAACCCGCCTAATGTAATTCCGGAGATTAAACCGGCAGCTATCAGTTTCATTAAAATTTTCATCATTTTATCCCAACTTATCTTAACGATCTTTAGAAAACAATTTCTTTTCCCTCCATTTACCAAACCGGTAATAGGAATATGCGAAAAGACTGCTTACCAGAAAGCTTGAACCCATTCCAATTGCAATGCCAGTATCACCAAACAGGCTTGAAAACAGTGCTGTTAAGGGGTAACGAAGCACCCAAAATGAGATGATGTTTAATACCAGCACCTGATACATTGCACCTGAAGCCCGGACGACTCCATTTAAAATAAAGTTGATCCCTAAAAACGGGTAACATAATGCGATAATTTGTAAATATCTTGTTCCGAAACGTACCGCTTCTTCCTCCTGGATGAATAATCTTATTCCATATTCCGCTAGAAATACCACCAGAAGCCCAACAACCAGCATAACAGAAAAATTATACAGAACACCATATTTTGCAATCGTTCTTACCCTTGCCCAATCACGTACACCAATGTTTTGTCCTGCCATACTGCTAACGGCTGTTCCCAGTGCATGTGCAGGAAGCATTAAAATACTATCCAGTCTTTGAGCAGCACTGAAACCTGCTACAACATCATCTCCAAATCCAGTAACAACACTCATTATTGCTGCAACACCTGCAGAAATAACTGCCATTTGAAGACCTGATGGAATGCCAAGATTTAATATTAAGCCAACCTCATGTTTTTTCGGCAGTCTCGGAAGGCTAAACGGAGCAACCTTTCGATGCAACACAAAAATAATCCCATACAGAAATGCAATACCTTGTGAGAAAATTGTTGCATATGCAGCACCCTCCACCCCCATATCAAATCCTGCAATGAATAATGGGTCAAGTGCAATATTCAGGACGACTGCGATCATCACAAACCTTAAAGGTGTTTTGCTATCCCCTAATGCCCGGAGTACTGTACTAATAAAATTATAGCCAAATAAAAACAGAATCCCGATAAAATTAATTTGCAGATAGGATTTTGCGGCAGCCATCATGCTGTCAGGTGTTCCCAGCAGCAGTAAAAACTTATCCGCAAAAACATAGCCAATCCCCCCCAATAATAAAGATAGGAAAGTAAGAATTACTACAAATGCATTTAAATAGTTTTTTAAACCAGCGTCATTATCACGACCTTTTTGTTGTGACAATATCGTAAGCGCTGCATTATTCAGTCCAATAACAAAGGAAAGGACGGTAAAAATTATTGTGCTTGAAACAGCGACAGCACCTAATGCATTTCCACCAAGCAGGTTCCCCACCCACAAACTGTCTGCAAATTGATAAGAGGTTTGCAACAGATTTGCAAGCATAATCGGTCCTGAGAAAATGATAAGTTGCTTCAAAATATTTCCTTGTGTGAAATCATGCTGTTCCTTCATTTCAAGTCCTGCCTCTCACATTTGATCAATATCTTCATAATAACGATAAAAGATTAAGGTGACCAGGAAAAATCCTGATCACCTTAGAATTAAGCTCTATATCCACTCATTATTTACTTGCTTCCTGAACTTTCTCTTTTGAATCTTTATCGCCTTTAAAAACAAATTGAAGTACGATCATTGCAATGAATGCACCAAGGCCATAGAGGTCTGTATTTCCTTCTGGATAAATTAATAGCAAACCAATTACAACCGATATAATTCGTAACGTCCAGTGAAGCTTTCGGTACCAGTAGCCAATAAGACCTGCCCCTACCGCAATCATTCCAGAGATAGCCGTAAACAGAATCCAAATTATCTCCCAGAATGTTGTATCGATCATCAGTAATTCCGGCTGTAAAACGAACATATATGGAATAATGAATGCTGCAATCGCTAGTTTGGAGGCATTTACTCCTGTTCGAATTGGCTCTCCTCCTGATATACCTGTTGCCGCAAATGCCGCCAGAGCTACTGGTGGTGTAATATCAGCTACTATCCCAAAGTAGAATACAAACATATGACCTGCAAGTATAGGAATCGCAACATCAAGCTGATCATTTAAAGCCAGAATCGCTGGCAATGCAATGGTAGATGTAATAATGTAATTAGCCGTTGTAGGTGAACCCATGCCTAAAATAATCGATGCAATCATCGTAAAGAATAGTGTCAATAATAATTGGGCTTCCGGAGAACTGGCAAGTGCTCCAGCCATACTTACAAGACTATTCCCAAGCTTGAGACCTAAACCTGTTTTTGTTACCACCCCAACTATGATACCAGCACAAGCTGTTGCTGCTGCAACTCCCAATGCGGTTCGTGCACCTGATGTTAATGCTACAACGAATCTGCTTGGCGTTATTCTTGTATCTTTTCGGAAAAGACTAACAAGTATTGTTATTCCAATACCATAAAGTGCAGTCCTTTCAATACTAAACCCTGAAAAAAGTAACCAAACAATTGCTACTATCGGTAGTAATAAATGGATCTTTTTTAAAACTGATTTTTTACTCGGTATTTCTTCTTTTGGTAAACCATGAAGTCCCAGTCTCTTTGCCTCAAGGTGAGTCATTATCCAAATCCCTGAGAAAAATAGAATTGCAGGTATTGTAGCAGCTTTAGCAATATTCCAATAGCTTTCTCCTGCAAACTCAATCATCAGAAAGGCTGCCGCACCCATAATCGGCGGCATTATTTGTCCACCTGTGGATGCTGCTGCCTCTACCGCACCAGCAAAGTTAGGTTTATACCCAAGTTTTTTCATCATTGGAATTGTATAAGATCCAGTAGTTACAGTATTTGCCACGGAACTCCCTGAGATTGTTCCATTTAATGCACTGGAGAATATGGCTACTTTTGCAGGTCCACCTGTCCGCTTCCCTGCAATTGAGATAGCTAAGTCATTAAAGTAATTCCCAACACCTGTCTGTACAAGAAATGCCCCAAATAATAGGAACAGGAATATATATGTGGATGATACCTGCAACGGTGTACCCAGAATACCATCCGTTGTAAAGAACATCGATTTGATTAATTGATCCAGGGTAAGCCCTCGATGTGCAAGTGCCCCTGGCATATAAGGACCGAGATAGGCATAAGCCATAAACACAAGAGCAATAATAGTAATCGGAAGTCCAACTGCCCTTCTGGATGCTTCCAGCACAAGCAATACTGCTAACCCACCAATAATCATTTGTATTTGATCAATTCCACCAATCTGTTGTACTAAGGTCTCATAAAATACAGGCCAATAGCCACAAACAATAATTGATAGTAAAACTAATAAGTAATCATACCATGGCACTTTCGTTTTACTCCCTTTTCTTCGTGCCGGATATAATAAGAAGATGAGGGAGAGTGCAAATCCCAAGTGAATGGTTCGTTGAATATATGCCGTATATGCACCTGCTGCTCCTGTATACAACTGAAATAAAGAAAAGGCAATTAGTCCAAAAAAGATAATTTTAGCCGTAATTCCAGTAACATTTCGGTTATTTGATTCCGCATCATATTTTTGCAGCAACTTCTCTTGTTCTTCTGCTGTTAGTTGTTCTTTTGAATCACTCATGGATTCTCACTCCTTTCAAAGATTGCCATAATGATAGATTTTCAACCTTAATCGTAAACCAGGCTCCTGGCTTTAAATATTCCTTGAGATAAATTATATGCTCCCCTTGTTCACCCCATACAAGACGATTTTCAGGAACTGTTTTTCCATTTCTTAGATTAATGGACGGAAAAATATTATCAAGATCCATCACATGATATTTTCCATCTTTATATTCAAATTTTTCGCCTTCCAAAGCATTGGAGGGCATTCCTATCCCAAATTCTTCATAAATGATTTCATATTGTTTAATATTTTGATTATCCATTACTATGTATTTCTCGATAACATCAGTTAAATGGATGGAATGCTTCCATATAAGCTGGAAGGTGTCTTCCTCATTGATCGGTAAAAAGGCTTCAATATAATTCGTATTTTCCTTATAAAATACTAAAGCTGTCCGGAAAGGAACAAATAATTGCAGGATTACAAAAATCAGAAGGGTAATAGTGAAAAGAGTTTTTTTATTTGCAAGATATTTCATGTTATATTCTTCACCTTTAATGCATATCTCCCTTGATTGATAACCCCTCAAAGTCGAATGCTTCTCTAAAAAAATGGAATGACCGGCAGCAAATTCCTATGAAGGATTAACAGCCGGCCGTCCTGACCTAAGTTCTTTCTTACTCTGCACTTACTCCAATTTCATCGAAGTATTTTTGAGCACCAGGGTGTAATTCAATGCCAATTCCATCCAAGGCTGCTTCTTTCGTGATAAATTCTGCCTTGGCGTGAGCCATATTCCCTGCATTTTCATAGATTGCTTTTGTAATGTCGTAAACTACATCCTCTGATAGGCTGTCAGTTACAGCTAACATTGCAAGTACAGCTACGGTTGTAATATCTTCATCTATACCACTATAAGTACCTCCAGCAATTGTATCAGCTGCATAATAAGGATATTGTTCAATAAGCTCATCAATCTTTTCCTGAGATACAGGAACGATACTAACATCTGTCGTAGCACCTAAACCTTCAACTGCCCCTGTAGGCGTACCTGCTGTTATAAATGCAGCATCGATATTTCCATCCTGGATCCCACTGGTGGATTCACCAAAGTCAAGGTTCTGTGCATCAATGTCATCCATTGTCAGACCATGCACTTCAAGAATTTGTTCCGCATTAACATACGTACCTGATCCTGGAGCACCAACAGAAACTGTTTTCCCAGCTAAATCCTCAGCGGAAGCAATTCCCGAGTCAGCTGATGTTACTATTTGAATAGTTTCCGGATAAAGTGATCCAATTGCCTGAACATTATCAACCGGATTGCCATCGAAAGAGTTAATGCCTTCAATTGCATTTGCAACTACGTCTGTCTGAACAAATGCAAGCTCAGACTCTTCTTCCTGTAAAGCGATTACATTGTCTGCCGAAGCATTCGATGATACAGCATTCGTTTCAATTCCCGTTTCATCTGAAATAATTGTTGCCATTTCCCCACCAAGTGGATAATATGTACCACTAGTTCCACCTGTTAGCATTTGCAGGAATTTAGGTGCATCTTCGCCCCCATCATCTGAGGCACTGTCATCCCCATTACTTTCATCATCATTTCCTCCACAAGCCGCTAGAAATAAAGCAAGTACCAGAAGCATTGCAAATGAAAATAAATAGTTTTTCTTATTCACATAAACTCCCCCTTATATTTTTATAGTAGTATACATTTTACCTTTATTATTATAATATTGTCAATCTATTCTTAACTAATTCGCTAAACATATTTTACTATCCATAAAGTAAATTGAGGCTTTCTGACTAAATACTATTTATAATTGTTAAAATAATTACAATTATATGATATTATATAATTGTATAAAACTTAAATATAAGAGGAGATGTTTTCGTATGATGCACGTTCCATTAACAGTAGGATCAATGCTAGAGCATGCAGAAAAGTTTTTCGCAAAAAAACAGGTCATCTCACAAACACATGATAAGCTTCATCATTTTAATTACGGCGAAATAGGGCAACGCACACGTCGGTTGATGAGTGTTTTGGATGAGCTGGGAGCAAAAAAAGGGGACCGAATTGGTACATTAGCCTGGAATCACCACAGACATCTCGAAGTTTACTTTGCCGCACCGGGAATTGGAGCAGTATTGCATACCATTAATATCCGCCTGGCTCCTGAACATATTATTTACATCATTAACCACGCAGAAGATAAAATTCTGTTCATCGATGAAGATATTTTGCCTCTCATAGAAAAGATACAAGGTCACCTGAAAACCGTTGAAGCATTTGTCGTAATGACTGATAAAGACGAGAAACCTAAGTCTTCTTTAAAGCCACTATACTCCTATGAAGAATTACTGCACACCGGAGATCCATCCTATTCATTTAATACAGACATAGATGAGAATGATCCTGCAGGAATGTGCTATACTTCTGCAACCACAGGCAAACCAAAAAGCGTTATTTATTCCCATCGCGGTATCGTTTTACACAGCTATGCACTAGGCTTGGCCGACTCAGCTGCAATATCGGAATCAGATGTAGCAATGCCCGTTGTGCCACAATTTCACGTCAATGCCTGGGGAATACCATTTGCCTGTACATGGTTTGGCAGCACCATGGTAATGCCAGGTCCAAGGTTCACACCAAAACGCCTTGCTGAATTTATTGAAAGATTTAATGTAACGATCACTGCCGGAGTACCTACAATCTGGTTAGGATTATTACGTGAATTGGAGCAAGGAAATTATAATACTTCCAGTTTACGAGCTGTACTTTGCGGAGGGTCTGCAGCACCACTCGGATTAATTAAAGCTTTTGAACAAAAGTATAATATACCATTTTACCATGCTTATGGTGCAACAGAAACGACACCACTAGCTACCGTTTCCCGTTTAAAAAGCTATCAGCAGGAATTAACGGAGGATGAGAAACTGGAGGAACGTTCCAGACAAGGAATCCTGGTGCCGGGTCTTGAGATGAAAATCATTGGAAGTGATGGAGAAGTCGCATGGAATGATGAAGAAATGGGTGAATTGCTCTTGCGAGGCCATTGGATTGCCGATGAATATTATAAGGATGATCGCAGTGAGAATGCTTTTGTGGACGGGTGGTTCCATACAGGTGATGTCGTTACAGTAGATGAAGAAGGTACAATTAAAATCGTTGATCGGACAAACGATTTAATCAAAAGTGGCGGGGAGTGGATTTCATCGGTTGATCTCGAAAATGCAATTATGGCACATGAGGCAGTTTTTGAAGCCAGTGTGATCGCAATTCCGGATGCCGAGTGGCAGGAAAGACCTGTTGCATGTGTTGTTTTAAATGAGGGCTTTTCTGAAAATGACATGAAAGACAAAATACTTGAATTTCTGCGCCCGCAATTTGCAAAATTCTGGTTGCCTGATGATGTCTTATTTTTTGATGAAATTCCAAAAACGTCTGTAGGTAAATTTCTAAAACGTCAATTACGGGAAGATGTTAAAGCACATTATAATCTTCAAAGCTGATTTTATTTGTTTAACAGACTCATTCAAAATTTGAATGAGTCTATTTCTTAGCTCTGGTTTCAGCTAGAAGGATTTGAAACACCCGTATTACTAGGTGTCCAGTCTGGATACGAAAAAATCCCCGTGGAGTGCTTCTCTACGACCGAATGGAGCCGAAACGGGTACCAACAGATAGAATGCCTCTCTACGACCAAACCGATCGAAAACTAGTTCAAACGGTCGGATAGAATGCCTCTCTACGACCAAGCGAATCGAAAACTAGTGCGAACGGTCGAATAGAATACCTCTCTACGACCAAACGGATCGAAAACTAGTGCAAACAGTCGAATAGAGAGCTTCTCAAGGACAAAAATGATTAAATCAAGCGCAAACTGTCCATTAGAACTTCTATAAGCAAACGCACCTAATTTATTTCCTTACTATTTTCCACTAATGAATCCATAATCTCCCTAACCGTTTCCTCTTTATGAATCGCACCGACTCCCTGACCCGCCCATAATGACTGGAAATCTGATATGGCAAACTCTGACCCTGCTGCGCGAAGATCTTTTGTAAGCTCATTTTGGATTGGAAATGGCAGCAAATCCACCTGACTAGTTTCTGCCTCATTGATAAACCGATTATTAATGGCTCTCGCAGGTCTTCCGGAAAACACTTTTATAATAACTGTATCCTCTGTATCTGCCTTGATTAATGCTCGGCGGTAAGCATTGTTTGTACCTGCTTCTTTAGCCATCAGAAACCTTGTTCCCAGTTGAACCCCTGCTACTCCCATACTTAATAATGCATCAATTTGCCCGCTGCTATGTATACCCCCTGCTGCTATTACCGGCGTCGGGAGATTTTCCACAAAAGACTGGGCAAGCACCATAAGTCCAATATCACTGCCATTTGGGTATTTCCCTACATCAAATGTGCCACGATGCCCACCGGCTTCAAAGCCTTGGGCCACAATAATATCATAGCCTGCCTCAACAAGCTGTTTTGCTTCATCAAGGTTTGTCGCCATTCCTATTAGAGTCACATCATTCTTTTTTAACTTCTCAATTAATACAGAAGATAATACACCAAATGCAGTACTGACTATGGGTATGTTTTCCTGTAGAATCACATAAATCTTTTCCTGCAAATAGTCGTTTACTTTAACCTGTTTACTGCCCTTGTCTAATTCCAGTTCATTCCTATATTTATCTAGAAATATTTGCATCTCCTGAATGTCCGTTGAAAATGTCTCCAGATTCGTCGCAAATAAATTCACTGCAAAGTCCTTATTTGTTAATCCCTTAATCTGCTTGATATTCTCTTTTAAAGTGGACGCACTCATATACCCTGCCCCAACTGTCCCCAAAGCCCCGGTGTTTGCAACCGCTGCAACAAGCTCGGGAGTAGTAATCCCTCCCGCCATACCTGCCTGAATAATAGGAATATCCACTTTTACTTTTTCCAAAAAAGAATTCACGATCAACCTCTCCTCCATTTAACACCCTCTAATTAGAATACCATATAAACCATTTGTTCAGAATTTAAAGGAATTATATAACTTAGCGTCTTGACAATATTGGGAAAATTCAATACTATAATAGGAATTAATAAAAAACGTCGTTTACTGATTTTACATAGAAGGAATTTACCTTAATTAAAGGTGGGAATTTGATGAATCTTATCCAATTAGAAAATGCCATCCGTGATTTGATTCAAAATAATAAGCATAACTTTTCTATTTCCATCCATACACAGGAAGGGAATATCAGCATCAATGCTGCAAAACAAAGAAAGGCAGCAAGTCTAGCGAAAATCTCAATTTTACTTGAGGCTTACAGACAAATAGAAAATAATAAACTATCGCTTGAGACGCCAATTTATATCAACAAATCAGCGATGGTTGGTGGATCAGGGGTTTTAAACTATTTAACAAATTCTCATGTCCACAGCTTGCAAAATCTATTGGAACTAATGATAATCGTCTCTGATAATACCGCTTCCAATCTATTATTAGAGCATGTTGGTATGGAAAATATCAATAAACTCACAGAAAAAACTGGATGTAAGCAAACGATTATTAAGCGCAAATTTATGGACCTGCAGGCACAAATGGTCGGGTTTGAAAATTATACCAGTTCCCAGGATATTGCAACGTTATTGAAAATCATTTCGAAAAATAATGTGTATTTATCAGATAAAAGTCGCCATCAAATGCTAGAAATTCTTTCAAATCAACAATTCAAGGATAAACTGGCAGCCTATTTAACTGATGATGACAAGATTGAAATTTATCATAAATCAGGTGAGCTGCAGGGTATTGAGCATGATGCAGCCATTTTTAAATATCATGAAAACACAATCGAAGTCGCTGTTTTATCTGAAGGATGGATCAATAACGGGGAAGGCAAGAAATATATAGCTGCTATTGGCAAGCTCTTAATTACATATTTGAAAGCTGGATCAAGGGAGGGTAAAGGATGAAAGTGAAAATAGCTGTATTCGCCAGATTTGAAATGATGGAACGTATAAAAGCATACACTAATGATGAAGATGATTTTGAAATAGTTCCCTTTACCTATTCAAATGCTATAGAGACTGTTGAATTAATTGAAAAGGCAATTATGTGCGATATTTATTTATTCACTGAGATACTGCCTTTTTTATATGTAAAGAAAAAGATCGATAAAAAGCGATTACCGGCTGTAAAAGTAGCTGTTGATGAATATATGATTATGTCCTCTTTTTACAGGCTTAAGTATGAACATAACCAACCATTGGATCGATTCTCCATCGATGTATTAAACCAGATTCATGTCGATGAAGTACTAACTGAATTAAATAAATTGGATAAAGATATTTATACATACAGCATATCGGAAAACGGATTAGTTGACCTTGATAAAATTGTCTCCTTCCATCAAAATTTATGGAAAGAAGGCAAAATTGACTTTGTCCTCACATCATCTAATGAAATAGAGCAACAGTTGAAAGGATTAGGTATTACCGCAAGGACGATGCATGTACCGAAAATTAATCTCAGGCGGGCTATGACAGAAGCGAAGACAATGACAAAGCTGAACCAGAGCAAGAGTGCACAAATCGTTATCGGGAAAATTCGAATCAAAAATTTAATGGCTATAAAACTGGAAAAAGGTGAGAATGCAACACAGGAGTTAATAGAAAAGCTGCATGATATCTTATTAAAATTCAGCCAAAAAACAGCTGCATCCACATTTCCAATTAATAATGATGAATTTATTTTACTTGGTACAAAAGGAGTCCTTGATCACATAACAAATCATTACCGCGATTTTCCACTGCTGAAGGAAATGGAAAGAACACTGCATACACCTGTAGATATCGGCTTGGGGCTTGGGTTGACAGCTAAACAGGCGGAAAATAATGCAAAAATGGCATTAGAGGCTTGTGAGCAATCAGATAATAGTAGTTGTTATATTGTTAATGAAAGGCAGGATACAATTGGGCCACTCGGGATCAGAAAACAATTTGATACATCACGCCTATACCAATCCCTGATTCATAAAGCGCGCCTTAATAATGAACTATCCTATAATTTCATTGATTTTATTACAATTCGTAACAATGAACCATTTTCGTCAAACGATATAGCGACCTATTACCGGGTAACCAAGCGCAGCGCAGAACGTACCGTTAATAAGCTTTTGCTTGGTGAAGTAATTAAAGTAGTCGGTGAAGAAAAGCCCTATGTAAAAGGACGTCCAAGAAAGCTGTTTTCCTTAAATCAATAATCCGGGATTGTTGGCAGCACGCTCGGACTGATGTTTCTCCGCTTGGGCTGATGAAGCCAGACGTGTAAGCCGTCTGACTTCATCCATCCATCCATTTATTCATTGCTTCCATATCCTTTGCTGTCAGCTAAAATTTGAATTGCTTCCTCATAATCTTTTTCATCAACTTGACCTTCGAGTAGATGTGTAGCCGGGTTATCATCTTTATTCGCCAGGTCATCACCTAGACCAACAACTCCCCCAGCACTGGTTCCCGTATTTGTTGATCCGATTGGCATAAGTGGTACGTAGGTTACGTTATGATCCGTTTCCGGTATTTCATCAACAAATAAGTTTGATACTTGTAGTCGCTGCAGGTTAGCCTTTGCAGACTCAGCATCATTTTCCGATTTAAAATAAGCAAGAATGTTTTTCGTCATTAAAAACAGCACCTTTCCCTATACTATTTATTCTTTTTCACGATTAAAATTATGTTTAGCTGCAGTTAGCTTTTATTGTTAAATAAGTAATTTAGAACCTCATTGAAAATCGCTACATCGTCAGTGAATAGAAAAACAGGCAATAGCATGATAGCAAAAACAACCATTACATTTGCAACAATAAATTTTGCAAACCCTCTAAAAATAGCCTTCATCGAACCCTCTCCTCCACTATGGGGTAGTTTATATTAATTTTCCCTATTATTAAAAAATATAAACCCTTACTTTATTAGAATATCCTATGCAGGAAAAACGTTTTTTTACCTTCTTTTTTTATATTCGTTTTCGCACTACTTTACAATTACCAATTATCTTTACTAAAAAAAAGACTGAGACCTGACGCTGAGTACTTGCATTGTTAAGCACTCAAAAACCCCAAAAGATGAGTCTTTTGGGGTTTTTAGTATCTATGGTTTCTATATTTTATTCTTCCGTTACCTCAAAGGACATACGGATTGCCGGCATACTTAGGTCTAGATGATCCGAGCTATACGTTAATTGGGGAATTAACGTTATTCCTTATAAGCTAAGCAGTTCTCTAACATCCTCTTCACTTAAAGAAGAAAGCATTGTTTCACCTGGCTGAATTACCTGGTCAATCAGTTCACGTTTCTTCTGTTGCAAATCGTATATTTTTTCTTCAATTGTTCCTTCGGTAATTAAACGAATTACCTGAACAACTTTCTTTTGACCAAAGCGATGGGCACGTCCCGCTGCCTGGTCCTCAACTGCTGGATTCCACCATAGATCGTACAGGATAACGGTGTCTGCACCCGTCAGATTCAATCCGGTTCCACCTGCTTTTAAAGAAATCAAAAAGACATCATTTTCCCCATTATTAAAGCGTTCACTCATTTCAACACGCTCACGAGATGGTGTTTGTCCATGTAAATAAAAGTAATCAATACCTTCCTGCTTGAGCTTTTCAATAATGATTTCATGCATGCTGGTAAACTGGGAGAAAATCAGCATCCGTTTACCATTTACAATCGCATTTCGGATGGTGTCCATCAATTGTTCCAATTTGCCGGATTGTCCCTGATAATTTTCAATGAACAGGGATGGGTGGCAGCAAATCTGGCGTAATCTTGTTAATCCAGCCAGTATTTTCATACGGTTTTGGTTAAAACCACTTTCTTTCATGGATTGTGCTGCTTCCTGCTGCAGCTGACGATGATAGCCAACATACAAATCCTTTTGATCCTTTGTTAACTCAGAAACACTTACAGATTCAATTTTATCCGGAAGCTCTTTTAGTACATCTTTCTTCAATCGTCGTAAAATAAATGGTCTTGTGATCATCGAAATTCTTTCATTGGATAATTGCTTGAAATTACGTTGACTTGGCATGAGCCCTGGGAGAACCACTTGAAAAATTGCCCATAATTCATCAATTGAATTCTCAATTGGTGTACCACTTAATGCAAAACGGCGACTTGCTTTTATTTCACGGATTGCACGGGATGTTTTTGTTGCATAATTCTTAATAAATTGTGCTTCATCCAGTATTAGTGTTTGGAAATTTAACTCACGATATAGTTCAATATCCTGTCGTAACGTTGAATAGGAAGTAATCCAAACATCCATATCTCCCATCTCAGCAATCTTTTGCTGACGTTCAGATGGTGTACCCGTAAGAATTGCAACATTCAAATCCGGCACAAACTTTTCAAATTCATTTTTCCAATTGTAAACGACAGAGGATGGTGCCACAATCAAATGCGGATTGTCACTTGGTTCTGAAGCAATGTAAGCAATGCTCTGCAATGTTTTACCAAGCCCCATATCGTCAGCAAGAATTCCTCCAAGGTGATAACGGCTTAATGATTTAAACCATTGAAAGCCTGTATACTGGTAATTTCGTAATGATGCATTCAAGTTCTCCGGTAATTCATAAATTTGTTCCTCCGGTGACTTCAACTGATGCAATAATTTGCGGAAAGTTGGATCATAATTCTTGTTGGTATCCATCATTTCATCAATTTGTGTTCCACGAAAAACAGGCATATGAATATTTCCATCCTGCACATCATTTTTATTAATCTCAAAATCATTGAAAAACTGCTTCATGGAGGAAAACTCTTCTCCTTCCAATGAAAGCAATGCACCACTTTGCAAGCGATAGTAACGCTTTTTTTCAATGACGGCATTAATAATCTGATTAATTTCCGAATCTTCCACCCCGTCGATATCAAATCCAATTTCCAATAAATTAGTTGATGATTCCAGTCTTACACTTGTGTTTGGCGATGGGGCATTTTCCACTATCATTCCACGAATATCCGATGTTAGAAATAATTCCATATGTTCGTCAAGCAATGGTAAAACCGTATAGAGGAATTCATACATTTCCTCTTCATCTGCTTCAATATATAATTCTTTTCCATTGTAATGAAAATTCGCATGCTCAATTAAATGCATAATCAATTGTTCTTTTTCCACATCGCGAATAATAATGACATCATTTTCTTCACGACCGCTAAATGGATCGATCAATTGCGTGCCATAATGATATTCCAGTTTCCCAACAATCCAGTCTGCATTCACTTCCAAATAGAATTTTGCTCGTAAAGGAACCTGAATTATTTCTGCTGCAACCTTTTCCGATATCTCCACATCGCCGACTTTTTTTAGTGAAGGAAGCACCTCGGATAAAAAGCTATCTGCCTGGCTTTTTGTAATAGGAAGCTGCAAATCATTCATTCCAAATGTGCTGATTTCTTCAAGAACCGGAATTTGATCTTTCGCAGGAAAATAAAATATTCCTTGGTAAAACAGCATTTCATATGGCTTAAAGTACGTAGCATCAGCTATTTCGTCCATTTTCAACATAAGATCATCACGTTCATTTTTTGTTAAGGAAAAGTTAAATGGCAATGTATCCTTTTCAATCGTTATATGGTTATAGTTTTTTCTACGGGTTTCCACTGTTAAATCCCGTTCCGTTATTTTCTCAAGAAGTTCCTGAATAACTAAGGAAGGTATTGTAACAGATCGTTTATCATTTGCGTTTCCCTGGTAGTGGAAAACCATATAATCATTATATATTTGCTCATTTTTCAATACTGCATAAAGCATTTCAAAAATAGCAAGATCCTGTTGTAAAAAGTAGTGTGTTTCCGGATTATAGGTGAACGTTTTCGTAAAATAATGTTCATTCCCCTGCAATACATTACTGATAAATTCATTAACATCTTTCACAACAAAGCATCTTTTCACACCAGTTTTTAATTCAATTACTATATTTTTATCATAGGTCCATTTGCAGTAATATTCGACATGCATTGGCATTTTATCCGGCAGAATTTCAATTGCGTTATTTTGCTGCTGAATCGAACTCAATGCACTAATAAAACGGTTTGTCAGTTGATAATCGTAGTTGGCCGTAGGAAGAGGCTTATTTGATTCTTTATTTACGACAGCAACAAGTGTTGCCGCAATATGCTTACACGAACCAAATGTATCAAAAGCCGGACAATCACAGAACGTATCAATTGAACCCTTGTCAAAATCCTTCATATTAATTTCAACAAAATAATCCTCCGTTCCATGAACCGTTGCAGTCCAAACCCGGTAGTTTATATCATATAAAAGATCACTTACTTTATTACGTTTATAGTAATCCAACCCTCGTTTATAAATTATAGACGGAAATAGTTTTTGGATATTAATATCGCCAATACTCTTCAAGATATCAGTTACCTACCTTCTTAAATCTCATTACATCTATTGTAAACGAGAAAGACTAGATTTTAAACTATTGAATCTTATACTAGGATGGGAAAACTAGCAAAATATTATACATTTTTGATTATGGGATGAGGTTACCAGTGCTCGGGCTGATGTAAAAGGCTACGGCTATAGCGCCATCCTTTTTAACAGCTCATCTTATAACTTTCGATATATCCTCATACCAATCACCCATTCGGACCGGATATCTCGATATTATCATCAGATATGGATAGCTCATTATTAATCACCCAGTAAAATAGCAGGGTTCCAATCGAAACAACTATAATAACTGCAATAAAAATAAATTTTATAGCATTCATATTTCCAAACATTCTATAAATCATGAATCAAACCACCCTCGCCCTTCTTTGTTTACGAATCTCATCTATATTTAGTTTCATATCTTACAAAACTGTAAGGCTGCTGAAAGGAAAATACATACCACAATCAAGTCAATCCATATAAACTTACAGTAGATTAAAAAGTATGGAGGTAAAAAATATGAATCAGCATGTATTACATGTGAAGAACTTAAACAAAGTATATGGAAAGAAAAGTGAAAATCAGTACCATGCATTAAATAATGTTTCATTTGATATGGCGCGAGGTGAGTTTGTTGGAATAATGGGTTCCTCGGGTGCAGGTAAAACAACATTATTAAATGTTATTTCAACATTGGATAGCGCAACCTCGGGAACGATCGAAATTGCCGGAACGAATATTACTGCAATGAAACAAGGTCAACTGGCTGATTTCCGTTCCGAGCAGCTTGGCTTTATTTTTCAGGACTTTAATCTGCTGGAAAATTTAACAGTCTATGAAAATATCGCACTCCCTTTATCACTCCAAGGAGTTTCTTCAAAAAAAATTAAACCAAGTGTACACAAAGTTGCTGGAAAACTTGGAATTGAAGCTATTCTGGAAAAATACCCTGTGACAATTTCAGGTGGTCAAAAGCAGCGTGCAGCAGCAGCCCGTGCTCTGGTTCATGAGCCTGCAATGATTTTAGCAGATGAACCAACTGGTGCGCTGGATTCTAAAAATGCTAAAAGCTTAATGGAAACATTGGTGCATTTAAATGAAAATCTTGATACATCGATTATGCTTGTGACACATGATCCGCTTAGTGCGAGCTACTGTCAGCGTATCCTGTTTATTCAAGACGGAAAGCTGTTCAAAGAGATTCACCGAAAAAACTCACGTACTGCATTTCATCAGGAAATCCTTGATGTTCTTGCTGAATTTGCTGAGTAGAAAGGAAGGCAGCACATGTTATTAAAATTATCATTTTCCAGTATGAGGAAATCATTCAAAGATTACTTAGTTCTTTTATTTGGACTCACGATTTCTATTGCTATTTTTTATATGTTCCAGACATTGGCACAAAACAAAGCCTTTATTGAGTCCAACGCTATGATAAGCCAAATAGTGTTTATTTTCCATGTTGGGTCATTTATCTTGGGCGCCATCACTGTCTTCTATATTTTTTATGCCACTTCTTTTATGCTGACATTACGGCAAAAAGAAATGGGTATGTATATGACACTTGGGGCCAAGAAGGGCAAAATCACCCAGCTCATGTTTTTTGAAACCTTTTTCATCGGAATTATTTCATTAGTTATCGGTATTGTAATTGGTATTGGCCTTGCCATGGGTGTTGCAGAACTTTTCATGTGGCAATTGAATTTTAGTGGAGAAGGGTTCGAGGCGTTTTATATTTCTTCACTGACTACTACCGTTATTTTTTATATCGCATTATTTGTTCTCACTTCCATTGTTAATGCATGGCAGATTGGCAGGAAAAGTGTCTTAAACCTGCTACGTGCCGATCAGAAGCAGGATCAAATAAAAACAAACGGACTAAAAACATTTTTCGGTGTATTCTTTGCCCTTATCTTAATCGGTGTAGGTTACTATGCAATGATGAACATGGCAGAGTTCAAACAATTTGGAGTAATTTTAGCAACAGTTACGATTATTCCCGGAACCTATTTAATATTTATTTCGCTGCTTCCCTATTTCATAAAAAAACTGAAGCAGAACCGATCATTAAATGAAAAAGGGATCAATTCGTTTACATTGGGACAGCTGCGCTTTAGAATGTTAAATTTAACAAAAGTACTTGGAACAGTTGCCATGCTCATCGCCCTTGGACTTGGTGCAATGACAGCAGGTATTTCTTTTTACCATAACATCGAAATACAATCATCTATGTTCCATGCAAACGATGTTGTCGTACACCAGCCTGATAATGAAGACAAGGAAATACTTGAGGCAATCGATTTCACAGAAGAAAATGTTTATCACTACAAAGCAGACGGCAAGTCGGTTTACTTTCTAAAAGAGGATTTACTAAACAATCCTCCAGGAATAAAAAAATTCACAGACCAATTTGAACTGCCAAAAACAGTAAGGGTAGATAAGGCATTGCCTGATGAAAAATACTCCTTATATGAAAGCGAAAACGCCAGTGGACTGCCTGAGGACTGGCAACAAGCACTCTCTACCGAATTAAATGCCAGTTATCAAATGTTTGGCGATAAGGATATATTTATTTATTCCACTACAGCATATGATAAAATACCAACAGACGAGCTTCAGGTTACTTTAGGCAAGGTAGATGATTTCACAAATTATTTACCACACCTGGAAAAACTCAATGAAGGGCAACTTCAGCTTGCCGAATCATATCGTGGAGAAAATGTAGAAGTAGTCGGAGGAAAGTACAGCAATTATATTGCTTTTCAGGCAATAGCTAGCGGAACAATCTTTATGGGATTATTTTTAGGAATAGCCTTCCTTATGATGATGGCGAGTGTATTAATGTTTAAATTATTATCAAGTGCGGGTTCTGATGTCAGCAGGTACAACATGCTGCGCAAAATCGGTGTTCGGAAAGGTTTACTCGTAAAATCTATTTACAGGGAACTGTTTCTGCTCTTCCTTTTCCCAGCCCTAGTCGGATTGGTTCATGTACTTGTTGGGATGCAGATGTTTTCATTCATTATAATCGAACCGTATGCGAAAATATGGATTCCTATAAGCATATTCCTGTTAATCTATGGAATTTATTATTGGATTACCGTTCAAATGTATAAACGGATTGTATTACCAAAAGAAATCTAATAAAACAAACAAGCAGCCACAAAGGTTGCTTGTTTTTTATATACAAAATGATAAATTTAAAGCACTTCAGGTATCGCAATAATAAATTGATAAGCAAAATATCCGGAGAAACCAATTAATATTACTCCTGCAATGATGGAAAACCTTTTGATCATTGAAAGACTCATTACTTTTCTGGTTGTAGCCACAATTGTTAGTAACCCTATGTCATGCAATAAAATTCCAGTTAAAATACCTGCTGCAATAATTAAAAAATGGGCTGGTTCAGCTGCGTTATATGAACTTGTAAGTACTGCTCCAAATACACTTAACCAAAAAACAATATTACCTGGAGATAGCGCAACAAGGAACCCGTTACGATAAGTAGACCTTAATGATTTGACAGGTTTCTCACCTGCTAATGTTATGTCACGATCTGCATTTTTAATTGAATCATAGCCGATTAGAAACAAAAATATTGCACCAACTAACCACATTGGTATTTGAATGAAGGATAGTTGCAGAATGGAAGCAAGTCCAAAATAAAGAGCTGTGATTAAAACAAAGTCTATAGTCATCCCGCCTAATCCAACAACCCAACCATGCATGAATCCATTCTTAAGACCCTGTTTTATCATTTCTACTGTAATTGTTCCCACTGGCATTGCAATAGCAAGCCCCGCTATAACATATGTAAAAAACAATGCCATTTAACCACATACTTTCATAAATAATATTATGCTGGCTTACTCGCTTTCTTATAAAGATAAATGTACAGGACCATCGAAAGCAGCACGGAACCTGCTGATGTAGCGTATATCACACCATACCCATACATAAATGCAAGCTGCCCAAATACAATTGCTCCAATTCCAATTCCTAAGTCAAAAAAGGAGAAGAATGTTGCATTTGCCATCCCTTTGCGATTTCCCGGTGCCTGATCAACCGCCCAGGCCTGCAATGCCGGCTGAACAGAACCAAACCCCAAACCATATATTCCCGCAGCGATTAACATCGTTGTCATGTCAGGCAGCCATGATAATAAAAGCATCGCAATAAATATAAAGAAAGTTCCTGGCAAAAATACATATAAATGCCCTTTTTTATCATAAATTTTCCCTGCAAATGTACGTGATATCATTAGAAAAATAGCATATACCAGAAAATACAGCTCAATTCCATCAACATTTTGATTTGCTGCATGCAGCGGCAAAAACGTTGCAATTCCTCCGAAAGTAAAAGTAATAAAAAATAATAGCAAAGATGGCTGAATTGCACTTTTTTCAAAGATATCAAATTTCACTGTAGCTGTTTTATGAGCAGATTCCTCCACTTTTTTATAGCGTATTTTGGTTGATAGAAGAAAGGCGACCAATCCACAGGAGGCACAGATTAAAAATAACTGTGGAAATGAAATAACACCAACTAATGTCAATCCAAGCGAAGGGCCAAATGCTAGGGCAATATTACCTGATAAACCAAAGTAACCCATTCCCTCTCCACGGCGCTTCGGAGGAATCAAGTCAGTGGCAATCGTCCCTGTCGCAGTTGTGGAAAATCCCCAGCCTACCCCTTGCACAACTCTAATCATTAAAAGCAGTGCGATACCTGTAACCATTGAAAATGCACCAACTGACAGCACAAAAACAGCCAGTCCAAACATATAAACAAAGCGTCTCCCCTTTGATTCCAGTGAATGGCCAGCGTATGGACGCATGATTAAGGCTGAAAATGTAAATATTCCGACAATAATTCCAACAATTTGGTCACTTCCTCCTAGCTCCTTTACGAACAAGGGAAGTGTCGGTAATGTCATTTGAAACCCTAGAAAAATAAAAAAATTAGCCAGACATACAAGCACGAAATCGCGTGTCCATATTTTGTCTGGTTTTGTCATTGTTTGTGTATTCGATTGCGACCCCATAAATGTCTTCCTTTCTTCGATACTCGAAACATATTATACAGGAGTGTTATATGAATTGGAATGGTTATATTATAGTAGTTACAGATGCAGATTTTAACCGAAAAGGTACTATTCCAACAGTGATGTTTTAATTAGTATGTAATCATTACAGCAACTGACGTATAATTATTTTATTTTCAGCTGAACATGGTATAATATAATTAGAAACTTAATATATTAAAAAGAGCCCAGCTGTAACTGGGCTTTTGGATAAGCGGTTCCCCCAAAGGGATCGGCTACTGTATTACAGTATAGACCTCTCCTAATAACTTTTCAGGGCTAATAGGGAGGTCTATTTATTTTTGATCAACGTAATGACCAAAGCGAGTAGTGCAATCAGCAAGGTACCAAAACTTCCTAGTACCATCAAGACCTCATACATACTCATAAGCATCACCCCCTTTTTAAAAGGGTTAGCCGACCGCCCATAAAAAAACATTATCCATTGTTAGTATACCACACATATATAGAACATATGTTCTTTTTTCAGAATTGTTGAAGCAACAAATAGACCCCGGTGAAAAACAAAAGACCATATGTCAACAGACGAAATAATTTCTGATTAATCCACTTAAATAATATCTGTCCAACAATTAATCCAATAATTACAAGCGGTAGCCCCTTCAAGCCGGAAATCCAAATCTCTTTTGATGTCCCTGCAAATATTACCTGGATGATTAAGCTTACAAAATAAATAAATAAATAAAACGCCAATGTTGTTGCACGTAATTGTTCCTTTGTTGTATCAGTACCGGAAAAGTACAATAAAATTGGCGGTCCCGGCATGCCGATACTTGTCGTAAATGCTCCGGACAGTCCCCCAACAGCAAAATCCCGATTTGTTGTACGAGAAATGCGGAAATTAAGTATTAGCAGTGTTGTCAGAACTAAAATTAAAATACTGACTCCGAGTTTAAGAAAAGTCGTGTCGATTAAAGAAAATACAGTGATCCCTACCGGCAGTCCAACAATGCTGCCAATTATAAACTTTTTCATTATCCCTTTATCGACATCATGTCTGATTTTCATAATCAATGCACAGGAAATAACCAGCGATAATATTAGGTTAATTTGTATGGCTTCCCTTGGTTCAAACATAATTAATAAAAATGGGGTCGCCATAATCGAGAAACCAAAACCGGTACTGGTTTGCAGTATGGAAGCAAGCAAAATAATACAACTAAATAAAATAAAAGAGTCCAATTAAAACACCCACAATTTAAAAGTAATAACATTAATAGTAACACAACGAAGAATGGCCGGGGAATGAATCCCGGGCCATTTTTTTAAAACCTATTCACCAATCACTCCACATGCAATCCTGTCTCCCGCATCACCAGAGGGCTGTGATTTATTATCATCTGCCTTGGAGTGAATCATGAGCGCTGTTCCGCCTTCCTTATACAATGAATTATCCTGATCTTTCTCCAATGTAACCATTTCTGCAGTTACATCCACATTTGCCGTTCCATCTTCAGCAACATCAATATTCGGAAGATCTCCGGCATGTGGTCCTTCGGGGTCATCAAAACCGTGGTTGGCATCAGTTGGGTTGAAATGTCCACCGGCTGATTTAAAATCAGGGACTTCACAATTACCGGTTTCGTGGATATGAAAACCATGTGTCCCTGCTGGAAGATCAGTTCCTTCGAGTGTGATATCAACTCCTGTATCGCCTTTCATAAGTGTTGCTATTGCAACTACATTCCCTTCTGCATCATTCAAGGAAACCAATACCTCTTCCTCTTCTGTTGCATTGTCAGTTTGTTCCTCACCCGATTCACCAGATCCGTTATTATTTTCCTGTTCTTCCTGACTCTGCTTGTCCTGATCCGCATTATCCTGCTGTTCCTCTTCAGTCCCACCACAAGCTGATAGCATAATAGCAATCACTGCAGTGAATAGAAATAAGATCCAACGTTTCATATTAGTATTTAGCTCCCTCCAAGATAGTTATATACATTTTCCACAAACAGGAAGTAATTTAAACATATTTACTATAATCTCGTTCCTTATCCCTATTGCTAGTAAGTTTCCCGTGAAAAACCTATACTTAAGGAAAGATACTACCTGAGGAGGTTACTTACATGGGTATTTTTGATGGAATGATGGGAAATGCATCAGAGATTTCAGCAGGTGATGCGGAGAAGGAACTTACCGAATTACTTACTTCTTCAGAAAAAGTAGAACATGCCTACAAATTAATTCGTGATTTATTCGTCTTCACCAACAAACGACTCATACTGGTTGACAAGCAAGGCGTAACAGGAAAGAAAATGGAGTATCATTCGATTCCCTACAAAAGTATTACACATTTTTCCGTAGAAACAGCGGAGACGTTTGATCTGGAAGCCGAACTAAAAATCTGGGTATCAGGCAATAGCGTCCCAATCCAAAAAACATTCAACAAACAGCTTAATATTTATCATGTTCAGAGTGTTCTAGCATCATATGTTTGTTAATTGAAAGTCAGATTGAGTGAGAAGTTTTCTTAGGAACTTTTGCAGAAAAAGCCATCAAAGCTCTTCTCACGCAAAAACAGATCCCGTCATTTAGACAGGATCTGTTTTTGTTAGTTAATTATTATGCAACTGCAACTTCTTCTTTCCGCTTTTTATTCTTGGCAGTTGGAGTATGACCTTTCAAGAAAGGAAGAATCCATCTGTCCAGTCCAAATCTTCCAGCATTATAGCCTGCAACGATTAGGAATACTGTAATCAATACCATCTGTGCGTTTGTGCTTACTGTTCCACTGAAAAGAAATGCGAAGTTCATAGTAATTCCCATAAGTGCTGCAAAGTTAGTAAAAATACCTAGAATAAGTGCAATACCTACTAAAAACTCTCCCCACATTACCATAAAGCTAAACAATTCAGCGTTTGGCAAAGCTACTGCTTCCAGAAATGTTGCCCACCAGCCTTGAATTGCTGGATTTTCTCCACCCGCACCTGCAATAGCTCCCTGAATAAATCCACTTGCGTCAAATCCTCCACCGGTTATTTTTCCAAATCCACCAGTCAGCCATTGATATCCGATATAGATCCTTAGAAAAGTTAAAATCCCTGCAACTATTTTATTATTACGAATAAAATTCATCATTACTTCCATCTCCTTTTAATAATTTATTATTTCCTTGTTCACTATTTCACAATATATTGTAAATGTATTTCCTTGGTACACTTATATAATAACATGATTTTATAATATGGAAATAAGTTTGTGCACAATTTCACAATGTTGCAACAAAGTTATGGCAAAAATGTGAACGACTAGAATTCTTTATTCCACATATCAGCGGTTTTAGTGGTTTTAACACGCCACATTCCACTAGAAATACTCCAACAAGCAGTCCCAACACGAGCCCAGGAAGAACATCCCACACATTTAGAAATAACGAAGAGCCAATTGTAGGATTCCTTTTTGTTCTGTAAGAAAAAATATCATACTGTTAATGTATCAAATTATGATATAACTCTAGACATATATATCACATCATGATATATTGTTTTTAGATATATATCGTTTTCTGATATGTCATAAATATAATGAAGGTGATTGATTGAAGAAAACTGAGCAATTAACAGATTCAATGTCTTATATTATGGCTGCTTTAACTAAACCAAGGCATGGTTACGCCATTATGAACTTAATTGAAGAAACAACAAAAGGGGCAATTACTATAGGTCCTGCTTCCATGTACACGATTATTAAAAAGTTATTAAAGCAAGAATGGATTTATTTGTATGACGAGTCGAATTCAAGACGTAAAACATATCTGCTTACTGAAAAGGGCAGAGAGGTATTAGGAGAAGATTTGAAGGTAAGAAAATTAATGATTCAATTAGCGGAGACTGGACTCGAGGAGGCCTAAGAATGAGACAAACAAAGTATATTACGTCAGGTGGGTTAGCTTTCTCTGAGAAGAAGGACATGGAAAAATTACGCAGCTATTCATTCAAGGGATGGCATGTCAGTAAATTTACATTTATGGGATATACGCTTGAAAAAGGAGTAAGCTCAGATTATATCTACAGTCTAGATTATCGTTGGTTAAATGATGATGATGAAGAGGAATACTTTGAGTTTTTTTCATCTGCTGGATGGTCACATGTTACCTCAGAAGGAAATATTCATTTATTTAGGGCGCACCCTGGTACAAAGCCGATTTATACTGACCGTGAAACAACGGTTGAAAAGTATGAAAACTCAACTGTGGGCATGTTAAAATTTGCAATTCCGTTAGTTTTAATAACAGCACTCGTATGGGTTGTAGCAATGATAGTCTCTGGCACCTTAAAATCAATACTTCTTGTAGCAGCTGTAATTCTCAGTGCAATTGTCGTACCAACAGTTTGGACTGTAATCACAGCATACAGTAACAAATGGAAGGTAGAAGGAAGAAGAGGATTGGGCAATCTAGGGAAAACTATACCATTCCTATTCTTATTAATAGCTGTTATTATTTTGTTATTTGGCGTTGGTACAGGCGCTACAGTTGACATCTTAACATCTATGATGATTGGAGGGATTGCACTTCCAACTGCTATTTGGCTCATCATGTCCCTTTATCATAAAATCGGGGGGAAGAGAGGTTAGAAAAGAAAAAGCTGAATCTTGCGGACTATTTATCCGTATTACAGAATGGAAAGTTGATTGGTACATTTGAAAAGGAAGAATTAATTGGAGGATACCGGCGCTATTGGATGAAAGTATGTTGGAATGGACAGACGCACTACGTCCAAGTCCGGTAGAAATTATTAGAGGGAAAGGAAGAATAACACCACATGGAAACAATGTTATCTGTAGAAAGTCTCGGTAAATCATTTAAAGACAAACAAGTAATTTCAAACATCTCCTTTGAGGTTCAAAAAGGGGAAATCATGGCTATTCTTGGTCCGAATGGTGCTGGGAAGTCAACAACAATCCGAAATATTATGGGGATCATGTATCCGGATGAAGGATCGATTGTTTTTCAAAATAGTAATGGAAAAGATATTCCCCGTCATATCATTGGATATTTGCCAGAAGAACGAGGACTTTATAAAAATGTAAAAGTAATGGATATTCTGCTTTATTTAGCGGAACTCAAGGATTATCCACTGGACAAAGCGAAGGAACGTGCGCTTGCTTATTTGAAAAAATTCGATTTGGAAGGAAAAGAAAAAGTCTCCGTTGAAGAGTTGTCGAAAGGAATGGGACAAAAAGTACAATTTATTGCTTCGATTATTCATGAACCAGAGCTACTTATTTTAGATGAGCCCTTTTCCGGACTCGATCCTGTCAGCCAGGAATTATTCAAAGATGAAATTCGTAATTTAGCGGATAATGGAACAGCAATCCTCCTATCCTCCCATCAAATGAACCTGGTGGAGGAAATGGCTGACAGGTTATTCATGATTCATCGCGGGCAGAAGGTGATCTACGGGACGATGGAAGATGTAAAAACACAATATGCGAACTTTAAGTGTACAATTCACGGAAAAAACGATCTTTATGATTTAGAACGTATACCGGAAGTTCAGCGTGTGGAACAAAATGACAACACATCTATTCTTTATTTATCCAAAGATGTTCAGCCAACTATTTGGTTGAGAAATCTGCCTGAGGATATCGTCATCCAGGAACTGGCTATCGACCGGGTTTCGCTTCATGAAATCTTCATCGATATTGCCACAGATAAGAATTTGTTTCAGGAAGCAGGTGAAGTGAATGCGTAACACAATGAAAGTAGCTAAATGGGAAATTAAACGAAACATGAAAAATAAAACATTTCTTATTGGGATGTTTTTAACACCTGTACTGATCATTGGTTTTATACTTATAGGGTATTTGTTTAATGATTCAGATAGTGAAGAAGCGGAAACTACAAAGGTAATTGTAAATGATCAATTAGATGTTTTCTCTGAGCTTCAAGCAACCGCCGATCAAGCTGGATTTAACTGGCAAATGCATCAAACGGAACTGGAAGAGTCCAAGGTGAAAAGTGAGTTGGATGGCACCGAAAATACGGCTTACTTATTTATAGACGATCGTGCTATGACTGAGGGAAGTGTACCCGTATATACGAGTGAAGAGATAGATCAATTTTTTATCAATCAAGTTCAAGTATTGGAAACGCCGCTTAAAGCATTACAAATGAAACAACTTGGATTATCCGATGCGGAGCTGGCAATCGCCTCAAGTGGGATTTCCTTTGAAGAGGCAGCCAATGAAAATGTTGCAGTAACAGAAGAAGCTGATACAGAGGAAGCGCTCGGTGCAGATCCGATGGAACGTATTGTACCAGGCGCATTTGCCGGGTTTATCATGCTTTCAATCGTTTTTACGGGTATGGCAATATTCCAAAGTGCTTCCCAGGAAAAGAAAGATAAAATTGCTGAAATCATTTTATCATCACTAACACCAGCAGAATTAATGCAAGGAAAGATCGTCGGATATTTCGTACTAGGAATTATCCAATCTGTAGTCTCTATCGGGCTAGTATTGCCTGTCCTTATATGGAGGATAGATATCCCGATCATGGAATATTTATTAGTACCTGAGCTTGCATTATTAATCGGTATCGCCATTCTGGGCTTTTTGCTATTTGCATCCATTTTTGTTGGAATTGGAGCAACCATGGCGGATATCTCTACAGCCGGGAACTTCCAGGGTATGGTTATGATGCTGCCATTCTTACCATTTATCTTTATTGGACCTGTTGCAAGTGATCCAAGTGGATTAATGGCACAAATCGGCACCTATATTCCATTTACATCTCCAGGGGTCTTACTCCTTCGCCTATCCATGTTAGATGAATGGCCGTGGATGGAAATAGTAATTTCATTAGCTATTTTAATCGTAAGTGTCTGGATCTTTATGAAACTGGCAGGGAAAATTTTCAAAGTGGGAATTTTAATGTATGGGAAAAATGCTACACCAGGCGAGATTTGGAAGTGGATTCGTGCGTAAGTAATAGTCTTAGTCAAAGTGGAGCGCTTGATGATGTGCTCCACTTTTTAATTCCAGAATTTAACCAAATTGATGATACCCCTTACAATTCCTCTTAGGGCAAGAAAGATGAGTTCCGGGATAGTTAACAGTATATCGAGAAGCCAGTGATCTTTATCCTTCTTTTTCTTTTTTTCCATTGATTCACCCCGTTTAGTATTTATAGATCTATGGTAAATCAGCTAGTAATTTGAATTCATGTTTTGCATCCTTACCAGTTATAAATCCTTCCTCACTTTCTAATTGTTCTAATTCTTCATTGCTTAAAGGCTGATCATCAGATTCTAATTCATCTATCTCTTTCCAAGAAGCTGGTGTTTTTCCTGAACGTTCATTCAGGAATTGCATGAAATCGTAAACTGATTTTTTATCCTCTTTGTTCAGACGGTCAATCATGTTATAAAGTTCCTTTTTACTGATAGCCAATGTAATCACCTTTTCTCTAAATTCTTAATTTTATTATATAATATGTTAGCATATATCATAAAATATTACATTTACTCTGCCATTTTTAAAAATTGTATTATTCATAACTTCCTCACTAACTTCTAAAATTCCTGCCCCTAACATATAAATCAATAAAAATCATAAACCTGTAATGATTCTTAATTTTACCTTATACTATAATTATCTTAGAAAATCTGACATTCATTAAAGGGATTCTTGAAAGCGTATTTTGCTTTCTTAGGACCCCTTATACTTTGGGGTGCAAGCCCTAAGGTGAATGGCTTAGTTACACTTATGCAGATAGGAAACGTTTTATACTTTCCTATCTACCAAAAAAGGGGGATAATATGAAATTAGCAGTTATCCACGGGTCAACTCGAATAAATGGGAATACAGAGTATTTAACATATCAAGCTGTACCAAAGGGAAAAGCAACCCATATTTATTTGCGGGACTATCATATTCAGCCAATTATCGATGAACGGCATGAAGAAAAAGGCTTCCAGGAAGTTGATGACGATCATCAGGAGCTTATTGATATAATGCTGAAGCATGATATTCTTGTTTTCTCCACACCAATTTATTGGTACAGTATGTCTGGTGCAATGAAAACTTTCATTGATCGCTGGTCACAAATTATGAGAGATCCGAACTACACCCATTTCCGGGAAGAACTGGGAAAGAAGAAAGCATACCTGATCGCAGTGGGTGGGGACAATCCACATATTAAAGGCCTCCCACTCGTACAACAATTTAAGTATCTTTGTGATTTTTATGGCATGTCCTTTGAAGGGTATGTTATTGGCAAAGCCAGCAAACCTGGAGATATCCGAAATGATGTAAGGGCATTGCAGGCTGCGTCGACATTAATCAAAGAGTTATAGGATGACAGCCTTGAATTATGGAAGACTTCTAATTATAAATAACAGGTTCAGTATTGGGAGAGAAAAATGCTAATAACACACCGATTAGCACATCTTCCAATAGCGTATTAGCAACATAAAAAGCACGTGAAATAGCTCAGAATTTAATCTGAGCTATTTTTGACGTTGTATCTTACTGTACTTCTTCAACTAACTGTCAGTTAGCTTAATAGCATTTTAATTACTTAATATTATATTTGTTCTCTTTGAGAGTATCAAAGTATTGACTGTATTATATTAAGCCATAAACAACCGAGCCCATAATAAATAATCCACAAGTCACAGCACTTAGGAGATATGTTTTGTTTTCTCTCGTAAAATTCCATTTCATTATGGTACGAAAAGCGAACATAATGGCCATACCAAGAAAAATTAGTATTCTGAGATGAGGAAATTCATTTATTGCAATAATCATTACGATAAAACTAATCCAGTAGAGTATTCGCTCCCCATATTTATGTAGTTTGTTTACGTATTTCCCTTCTAATTCAGGTATTTGCATATCCCATTTTTTTATTAGTCTTCGATTGATAAATTGATCTAAAATAAGAATAGCAATCAAAATGATGAGAATAGGTATCACTTTAAGTCTCCTTCCTACTGTCATTAGATTCAGACGCTAAACCTACTTGATTAGCATAATGGCAATTCCCTTCTTCGACAATTGCCATAGAGTTGAAGATGAAAAAGAGGCTTTCATTAAACAATAACCCCCTATCGATGAACATTAGTTTTTACTTTATTTCATCTTTCAGAAGTAACTTAACTCCTATCAAGTAACCGATTAAGGCTGCTAATGCACCAATAATTATTGATATAAAAGAGTTTATATCAGGAAAAAAGAATTCCTTAACAAAAAGGATAACCCCTACAAATTTGTTGAAAAGATAATCAGACCGCACACTTTAGCTAACCTGCAATGTTAGCACAAGAAAAATTATTTAAAGAAATAAAACCATATGGTATTCATCAAAATATGTATCATTATATTTCAAAGCATTTTTTTCAGTTCCAAATACTTTAAAACCAAATGATGAGTACAATCGTTTAGCTGATGAGTTAGTTGTAACAACTGTTAAATAAACTTGCTCAATTACTCTTAAATCTCTGGCCTTTTGAATTGCTTCCACCAGTAATGCCTTCCCTATTCCATATCCACGTTTTTCTTTAGTAACATACATAGCCACAATACTTGTTTTGTGCCATAATTTAACTCTTTTTTCTTTTACTAATGTAACTACTCCAATAAGTTCATAACCATAGAAAGCACCAAAGGTAAATGAGTCTTGTGGTGATTTGAATCTATTTATGTATTTATCCACTGATTGGTTTTTTTCTTCTTGATAACTTGATGCAAATGCCTCTGGATTATTCTGTAATGCCTCAAGTCTCATATTAAGATATTGGTGAGCATCTTGTGCAATTAATTGTCTAATCTTCATTGCCATCTCCCCTAAAAGATCAAATCTCATAACTTTTTTTGCATAAAGTGATCATTAAAATTTCAAGAATATGTATCATTGCAATAGATTAAATATAGGTTATTGACCGAATTCATAGTTGAACAAAGTATAAACCATAAACAGCATTTCTGGATTGTGTTTATTATTAGGATTCATAATTAATTGATAAACGGAATCACTTATTCTATTTCCCGTTGCAACAGTATTATCATTGTTGTAAATTTCGGTTTTTGCACCAATTCCAAATGACTTAAAATGATAAGTATTTTGTCCATATTCAAGATATAGACTTTCTTTTAGTTTCGCTGCGTTTTTTATTGAATAATCAGAATGGATGGTTCCTACTTCTTTATCGTTATGATAAATAATCCATTCTTTATTTCCGTGAATTTTATTTTCATTTTTTTGTTTAAAAATCACTTGATCATTATTTAATAGTGAAAACGATAGATTAAGGTACCATTGACCAGAGTTATCCATCACATCTGCAACAATGCGCTTCCACCACCTATGATAAAACCGATGATACGAGCCCAATTGTGTTGTATCTTTATACATTTGTTTTGTTGTAGTTGACACCCTATCCCCTAGCCGAGTAACCATATTCTTTTCAGCCTGGTTGGGGTAAAAATCACGATCTTTGTTATATTGCCATTTCATAATAAATAAAAGCAGCACAGAAGCAATAGGGAACAGAAGTAGTAATAGTAGTTGATTAAGTTCAAATTCTCCTATAATGATATAACGAAGCGATAGTCCAATAAAACCAGCAATAAATAGCACAATTAATCGACTCAAAAAGATGCCTCCTCTCTAATTCAAAGATGATATATTGCTACAATGGCATACACATTCCCTTTCTAATATACGGAAATACTCTACAATAAGTTTCATTTACTTCATGTCCAAAATAATATAAAACGCTATAACTATATCTGAATTTTACTGGTATAGTTTTTAATTGCCACGTTTAACCACTTGTAATCTTCCAGCCCCTTGTCGGTGAAGTTATATCAAGAAAGCTAAACAGTAATGCCTTAATTAATTTCGATCTTACTTCGAATAAACTCTGCCCTTTATTCCACAATCTAACCCGATCACTTAATAAACAAGTTGCTAATTGCTATGTTAATTTATGCCACCAAACCTAAATATGGAATTTTATCACCATCTAATTTAACAATGAAAATCGGACCCTTTTTTTCTTCAAGCTCATATATCTCTGTTCCAGTAGGTAATTTTGAAGCAGTAAAATTCTCAAATTCTTTACTGTTGTCTGTTTGATTTTGAATTTCACCAACTTTTTCGCCTAAGGTGAGTTCTTCTTCATTGACCCATTCTATATCCTTTGCATTTGTATAAACAGTACCATCGAAGGTTAATCTAGTTACCGCAAACGGGCGCTTTAATGGAATAACACAAGCAGAAAACATTAAACTTTTTCATAAAAAATAAACTTAAAACTACAGGAACAGAATCCATTTTGAGCAAACTTTCTTTCAAAATGGATTCTGTTTGTTGTTTGCGAGATATTTTTAATTAAACTTTATTCTAAACCTACATTATTTTACTGTTAAAAATTTTAAACTATTACTGTATATAACAATATTGCCGGATTATATAGCTTTACGACATTAGAAAATCCGATTACCCTTTTTTACTAGGTAAAAATACTTTTCATCTAGTTCATCTGATCGATTTTTTGCTAAATAAGTTTAAACTCTACTTGTTTTGGCTAGAGCTAAGTACTATTATTAATTTAATAGTCATAATTTTTCCCACAACAAAGGAGGCTCACATGCGAAAGATTCGACATTTTTCTATTTTTATTGGATTTCTACTATTTTTATTCTTATTTATTCCTTCTGCTAGTCATGCAGAAAGCAAGGACACCTACGAAGTTGGTACATCGATACTAAATGTAAGAGCAGAACCTGCTAATAACTCTAGTATAATCGGGTTGCTTAGCGAGGGGGATCAGGTCGTTGTATTCCAGGAGAAATACGGATGGGTACAAACGTATTATGGTGGTGAAGAGGCTTGGATTGCCAAACATCATTTAGTTCCTGTTAGTATTACTGAAAAAAGCTCACACTCGGTTTCACAGGCTGCATCAGGAAAAATCACTGTAAGTGCCAGAAGTGTTAATGTTAGATCTGGGCCTGGTACAGACTACTCTATTATTGGGTCAACTTATTCCGGGGATACATACAACTTGGTAGAATCATCAGGGGAGTGGCATAAGGTTTCTTTAGCCAATGGATCTACTGGATGGATTGCTGGATGGCTAACGAACTCGTCTGATACAGAAGAAGTACCTTCGAATACGAATTCGGACAATGTGGTGAATGTGCCAACAAAACAAACGACTGATAAATCACTGGCAGGCTATAACATTGTTCTTGACCCAGGACACGGAGGAAAGGATCCAGGCGCGATTGGATTAGGTGGGATATATGAAAAAGACGTCATCACTTCCACAACCGGTAAAGTAGCCGAGCAACTGCGAAATGCTGGCGCAACTGTAATTGTAACAAGATCAGGTGATTATTTCGTTTCACTGAATGAAAGAGTACGCATTAATAATGTATATAATACACATGCATTTGTGAGCCTGCATTACAATGCATATCCGATTATCGCTGTAAATGGGGTAAGCACTTATTATTCCAGTGAATCGGACCAGAATCTGGCGCGAGATGTCCAAGCTTCTCTAGCTTCAACAGTCAATATGTATGATAGAGGAGTTATGCAAGCAGATTACCGAGTATTACGCTACAGTAATGCACCATCTATTTTAATGGAGCTTGGATTTATTACAAATCCGAATGATCTTTCTATCGTTCAAACAGCAGATTATCAAAGTAAAGTAGCCCAGGCTGTTACGAATGGATTAATAAATTACTTTCATTAATTTGCAAAAATAGCTGTCCCGAGGAGGACAGCTATTTTACATTTAAAAACATACGGCTTAATGCAGCCATTTACCGGATTTTATCTTCGCAGTCTTAGGCGACAGTGGTTTTCCATCATTTAATTCCCGTACACCTTGCTGAAATTTAATATGGATATAAAGCTCCTGGATAATATCCTCCATTGTAACATTATCGGGTAGGTCTTTAATCAATTTAATAACCTCTTCTTTGGCGTTCATATTACCTGCCTCCCATTCAAACTAGTACTTCAAGTATAACACTACCCATCTTTCTTTGCTTTTTTTGCATATATCATGCCCAAAATATCATTAAATTGGTGTGTTTTGACCTCGAAGCCTTTTTCAGATAACCAGTTTAAGAGTAATAATTGATCAGCATAATATTCATCTTCTATTGCTACAATTGCTTCCGTATTACCTGACTTCCTAAAATCCCCCATCACCTGTTCACGATCGTCTTCATTAAGAAACATCAAATCTGCAATACAAATTTGCCCATTTGGCTTTAATACTCGGCGCATCTCTTCCAGTGCGAGTAATTTTTCATCATCTGTCAAATGGTGCAATGCATAGCTTGAAACTACTGCGTCAACATGATTATCCATCAAAGGAATGGCAAGAAAATTTCCTTTTCGTACTTCGATCAATGGATGTTTTTCTTTACACATCTCGAGCATTTTTTCAGATTGATCCACACCTATGACTTTTATTCCTTCAGTTAAAAATTTCGAACCCAGATTTCCTGTTCCAATTCCAATATCCAGGCAAGTTTCTCCTTGCTTTAATTGAACCGTATCAACTATCATAGCCAGTGCTTCATCATAGTCCTGATGAACATTAAAGGTGTGACCAATTCTTTTAATGTTTTTATCAAAGTCATCTGCCCAGCTATCAAAGTTCCATTTATCCTGCCAGTTTTTACGAATATTTTTCAAGTTCTTCAAGTGATTTGCCAATGAAAGGATATTATCCATTGAATAATGATCATCCTCTGTCTTCTCTACCATTTGATCTATTGCATGAATCATATCCTTTATTTCAATCCATTTATCAAATAACGCTGAGCGCTGCACATTTAAATAGTCTTCCATGCTCATTTTTGGATCTTCCAGTATTTTCTTTATATCCATGACGCTAATACCTATTTCACGTAACGCCAAAATTGTGCTTAACCGGAGAATATCCTTTTCGGTAAAATACCGGTAATTATTTTCTTCATCTTTTTCCGGTGAAATTAATCCTTTTTCTTCATAAAATCTGATTGATCTTGAAGTTGTGTTTAATTGCTTTGCTACTTCATTTATATGCATGCTATCCTCTCCTCAAGTTATACTATAAACGTTAACGTAACGGAAAGGTAAAGAGAAAAATATCATTCATTTTTTCAATCTAAAAATAAGAATGATATACTAAATGCAATCATTCAATAAGCGAGGTTTTTCAAATGCATCATAAAATTAAGGAAATCGTTGATTATACTGCCGAAAAGTTTAAACTAGACAACTACTATTTAAAAAGACATCATATTTACCAGGAAAAGAACGGTTTAAATGAGGAATCCTTTGTTTTGAACATGGAATGGTTTCCAAGTAAAGTAAAGCATACAGATGATGACCATAATCCCGCTGGAACAGCCAGTATTGATGTGGATATTCATACAAAATTAGTGCGTAGTATTATATTTGTTCAAGGTGTCTCTTATGCTCATTCCAATTTCCCGTCTGCATCTGAGAAAGAAAATATAATTGAATGGGTTGAAGAGGAAACCGGTTTGGAATTTGGCCGTCAATTCAGGCTCATTGGCGATGAGGAGCGTAAACTTAGCTTCCGGGCTGCAGTTGATAATGTTGCCGTTTATCCTGCAGGTTCCATTGATGTGAAATTTAATCAGGAGGGTCAGCTCGTCTTGTTTTCAATCCATGGCAATTTCCCAAATGAGTCACAATTAAATTGGGAACCATTTTCACTCACACCTGAAACAACTGATCCAATTGCAGAGGAGCAATTCAAATTACTTGAGATTCCACTGGAGGACGAAGAAAAGTGGAAAGCTGTATACGGGGCTCCAGCTGTTTTTGTAACAAATGATGGGAAACGTTTTATTTCATTTGAGGAAGTGGAAAATCAAGGCTCCTATGTGAAAAAAGATGTTATGTTGGAATGGGAATCTCAAATTCATGAGGAATTTACGAAAGAATCAATCGACATTTCACTAGAAGTTACGATTGAACAAGCATTGGCAAATGAGACAAACACAGACAATCAGCCCTTAACAAAGGCAGAAGAAGATAAGGCTATCACAGAAACAAAACAATTTATGCAACGTGAATATCCAAATGACAGTGAGAAGTGGAAATTAACACAATTGCACCGTGAACATGGGTATATTTTCGCTGAATTAAAACCAGCTGCACCAGACCAGCGTGTGATTGAACGTAAAATTAAGGTTGTGATTGATGAGGAAAATTACACAGCCATAAACTATTTCGACAATAGCGTCATCCTTGATATGTTTGGGCATTTCGAAAGTGCCGATGAACCTGCTATTTCTAAGGATACTGCCTTCGAAAAGCTGCGTGGTCATATTGATGTTACTCCAGTATATGTATATGACAAGGAACAGGAAAGCTATATTCTATGCGGGAAAATAGATTGTGAATATGGTGTGGATGCAGTTACGGCTGAAGTTATTTTGCTGGATGAATTATAAGTGGAGAATCGGCACCTGAGCCGATTCTCTTTTTTGATCATGGTGTTTTCTAAAAGATTGGGACTGCGCACTGCTCGTCCCACCGAAGCCATTTGTTTTTGACATAAAAGATATAGTGCGACGTAATTACCGCTCCAGAAATTCACTAAAGCCTTAGGGATTGAAAACTGGTACAAACGGTCGAATAAAACGTCTCCCTATGCCCGAACAAGGACAAACTTGAGAGATAATACAGAAAGTTGAGAGATCACGGTAATTAGTTGAGAGATAACCCATGAATCACCGATTATGTCTCAACTTTCTTCGGTTATGTCTCAACTTCCATGTTAGTTCTCTCAACTTTCCACGGTTTTCTCTCAACTTCGATGCTACTTCTCTCAACTTTTGCGCTGCTCTCATCTGAAGTCCCAAAATTTACGATAAAAGCCTTAAATCATAAATCATCAAACCCATTCAAATCACTTGTTTTTGTATATTGTCTTGATTTTTGTTCAAAGAAATCTGTTTTTGTTCCATCAAAATTATCCACATATGCACGGATCCATTTCATCGGGTTATCCACATGCTCTGTGTATATCTCATTTAACCCCATCATTCGGAGCATTTTATTAGCACGGTATTTTATATAGCCTGTCATTTCATCTAAATCAATTCCTTCAACATCACCCAGTACATAGCGGGACCACTCATTTTCAAGCTCTACGGATTCTTTAAAATGCGCATATACCCAATCTATAAATTCACTCGTATTATATTCCGGGTTTTCTGCCAATGTTGCACGAAATAGTTCGGAAATAAATCGTCCATGCTCCAGCTCATCACGGTTGATATAGCTAATCATTGTTGATGTGCCAACCATTTTATTATGCCTGGCCAGATTATAGAAGAACGCAAACCCTGAATAGAAAAACATTCCTTCAAGCAGTGAAGTGTACACCAGCGTTTTTAGGATATTTTCAATTGTCGGCTCTTCCACAAAATTATTATATTGCTGAGTAATATTTTCATTTCGTTTAAGCAGAATCGGATCTTTTCTGCCTAGCTGGAAGGATTCATTTTGTTCATCCAGTGAAACAACTGATGATAATACATAGGAGTAGCTTTCATTATGAACCGCTTCCTGCTGTGCAATGACCGCCATGATCGATTGTACAGACGCATCTGTTGCATATAATGATAAAAGCAGTGCTGTTCTTGTTTGCGGTGCATCCAATGTGGATAACAATCCAATTATTTTTAAATAGGCTTCACGCTCAGATTCCGTTAATGTGGAAAACTGTTTCACATCCCCTGCCATATTAACTTCATCAGCCTGCCAGTAGTTACCCACAAGCCGTTTGTACATTTTATACCAATGTGGATAAGCTATATCATTCCAATTTAAAATCCCGCTCGATTTCCCACCAAATAGAGCTGTTGATTTATTTGGATTACGCGGTTCCAATGTCTTCGCTTTTTCAAGCAGTAATTTTGGCATCCTCTAACACTCCTTCGACCCATTCTACTACGATTTGTTCCTGGCTTCCCCGGGGAGATTGTTCTATTTTCAACCCACTCCATTTACTCTCATAAAACTTCACCAACTTATCCACAGCTTTACAGAATAGAGCATCCCCACCAAATTGGGTGTCTCCTGTCCCAAAAACAGCGATATCTTCCGGCTTATACCCAATTTCCAAAACAAAGTCCTTTATCTCATCCGGTGTATTCCCCATATCCCATGTGAATGTTCCAATAAAAATGTAATCATATAAAGAAGCATTAATTGGTAGATCAATCCCAATACGGTGCATTTCCACCTGAATAGACTCATTGGATAAGTGGCTGGATATGATTTCAGCAACCTCTTCGGTGTTTCCGCTATACGATAAATATGCTATTAAAATATTCAACTCTCACACCACTCACATTCTTCGACATCATTGGAAGTTGATCGAACATAATACGTTGTCTTCAATCCCTCTTTCCATGCCTGCAAATGAAGATCAAGCAGTACGGATGCTCTAATTGTATTTGGTACATAAAAATTAAATGATATACTTTGGTCAATATGCTTTTGTCTTGCCGCATTTTGTCTAACAGACCATCGCTGGTCGACAATATATGCAGATCTGCGATAAATATCATATGTTTTATGCGTTAAGTCAGGTGCCGTTGTTGGAATTTTAAAGTCCTTCTTTTCCTCATTGTAAAAAGGCTTGAAAACAGGATCAATACTTGCTGTCGAACCAGCAATCATTGAAGTAGTTGAATTAGGAGCAACAGCCATTAAATAGCCATTACGCATTCCATTTGCTTCCACCTGTTTTTGCAGTGTGGACCATCTTTCATCGTTATAGCCTTTCACTGCAAAATATTCACCTGTACTCCAGCTACTTCCTTCAAATGCCGGATAGCTTCCTTTTTCCTTACTTAATTCCATGCTATTTTTTATGGTTAAATAGGCAATTTTTTCATAAAGATCATCAGCAAACTGTACTGCATTATCGGATTCCCATTTAATATTTTCAAGTGCTAATAGGTGATGCCAGCCAAATGTTCCGAGTCCGATCGCTCGATATTTTTGATTGGTTAACTGTGTTTGTTTGATTGGCAATGTATTAATGTCGATTACATTATCCAGCATACGAACCTGAATTTTAATTAGTCTTTCAAGTATATTATCCGGTATCGCCTTACCTAAGTTAATGGAGCTTAAGTTACAAACGACATAGTCGCCCGTCTTATACTTCTTTACAATCGTATTATCATTTTCAATATACTCCTCGATAAATTCGGTTGGAGATTGATTTTGCGTTATTTCGGTACACAGATTGGAACAGTAAATGATTCCATTATGTTTGTTGCTGTTCATTCTATTCACTTCATCACGGTAAAACATAAATGGTGTACCTGATTCAAGCTGCGATTTCATAATTCTTTTCATAATATCTATTGCCAGCACTCTTCTTTTGGTAAGTTGATCTGATTGCACGCATTCGTCATACCTCCTTCGCCACTGGCCGCTTCCTTTTTCTTCATCATAAAAGTCTTCCAAGGAGTAGCCCATCACCTGTCTCACTTCATGTGGATCAAATAAATACCAGTCTCCTCTTGCATCGACCTGCTCCATAAACAAGTCCGGCAGGCTAACTCCTGTGAAGATATCATGGGCACGCATCCGGTCATCCCCATTATTTAATTTTAAATCCAGAAATGATTCAATATCCAAATGCCATACATCCAAATATATTGCGATGGCACCTTTTCTTGTTCCCAATTGATCTACATTCACCGCTGTATTATTGAGCTGTTTAATCCAGGGCACCACGCCACTGGACATCCCTTTATATCCTTTAATCGCACTTCCGCGGCTCCGGATTTTTCCCATGTACACACCGATTCCACCACCATTTTTGGATAGCTTTGCAATATCCGTGTTACTGTCATAAATGGATTGCAGGCTGTCATCAACCGTATCTATAAAGCAGCTTGACAATTGACCATGCGATTTGCCGGCATTTGTGAGTGTAGGTGTTGCAACAGTCATATACAAGTTGCTTAATGCCCAGTAGGCCTCAATTGCGAGTTGGATACGCTGCTGTGGATCCTCATCCTGCATCAAATACATGGCAATTACCATCCATCTTTCCTGAGGAAGCTCATAGATATTTTTATCATGATCTGTTGCCAGGTAGCGTGTTGCTATTGTATACAGCCCCAGATAATCAAACAGCAAATCCCGCTTTGGATCGATTTGCTCTGCAAGAAAATCTATGTCCACTTTCGAATATTTGGAAATTATATTTGTTGCATAAACACCTCTGTCGGTAAGTGTTTTGATTAAATCATAAAAGTTTCCATAGCGAATGTTAGCATCATAATTCCGGTTATCACCAGCTTCACGATAAAGCTCTTCTAAATAAATTCTGCTAGCCAGGTAAGTCCAGTTAGGGTTTGTCTCATCAATGTTTTCCAGCGCATTTTTCACCAGAATTTCTGTAGCCTTTGATATAGATAGATTGGGTGAAATTGCTTTTAATGATTTCTCTTTGAAATTTGCGGTGTTCAGTGATAGCTCTTTGGAAGCTCTGTCGATAATTTGAATGATTTCTTCCTGGTTGGTCGTCATTTTCGTGATCATAATAAATTCTCCTTTTATATAGATATGTATTGGGCTCTTTTCTGCTGAACTGTTTGGTTATTTAAGGTTGGTGCACAACTTTGATGCTACGATGCACAGCTTTGGCGCTGTAGTGCACGACTTCGCACTATGTCACTCAACTTTATTCATACCCCACAAAACTTAAATAGCCGTTCACCCAAAGGATGAACGGCTATAAAACGACAGAAATTTATGTATTTGCATCTCTATCGCTCCAGCTTCCCTCACCCCGGGGAAATGAAACTATAAGTTATGGCAGGTCTCCTGACTTGTGCTCCAACCTACTTGAGTCCTTCCCATAACGTTGCCTCATCAGCTATCGATACAGTGGAATTCCCGTTCGCTCACACATACAGTTGCGGGGGCAGTTTCGGATTTTTACCGAATTCCCTTTTCAGACATTTACATGTCACCTTAACTTATATCACTACATATAGTATTAACTTTCAGAAACAATAACAATATATTGTATTTTTAGACTAGCATATTCATTTATAGAATGCAACAGCCATCATTTTAAATTTCCAATTCTTCGGCAGCATTAATTCTGGAACTTTTCCAGTCGTGTAAAGAAGTCCAGCAGAAATTCATAAAATAATTTTTCTGTTGGGAGTAACTTACGGTCTTTTGGAATAACAACCCCTACCGTACGGGTAATATTTGGATCAATATTTGTCACTTTTACGGTAGCCCGTGGCAAATTATCCACTAAGGTAATCTCCGGCACAAGTGATACACCTAAACCTGCTGATACCAGTCCTTTTATCGAATCGATATCCTGTCCTTCGAAAGAGACATTTGGCTTAAACCCAATTTGTTGACAAGCATTTGTAATAAGATCACGAAGCACATATTCCTTGGGGAAAAGTACAAATGATTCTTCCCGCAGCTGATTCAGCTTCAGTGATGAGCTGTTAGCAAGTGGATGGGTTGCCGGTAATAATCCTACAATATTTTCGGTAAACAAAATGGCCCCTTTTAACTTTTTTTCATTCATCGGAAGCGGCCCGAGCAAAGCCATATTAATTTCCCCTTTTATAACTGCAGTCTTTAATTCATGATAAGATCCCTGATTTAATTGAAATTTTACATCCGGGTATTCTTCGCGGAAAGCAGAAATGGCAGTAGGCAAGATGTATGTAGCCAAACTGCTTGGAAAACCAATATGGATGGTCCCTTTTTCAGGGTCTGTATATTCATCAATTACCTGTTTCGCATCATCAATAACATGAATTGCCTGTTCCATATGTTCTAAAAAGATCCGTCCAATCGGTGTAAGGCGAACATTACGTCCCTCACGTATAAATAGATCCACACCTAATTCTGACTCCAAATTAAAAATTTGTCTGCTGACTGCGGATTGGGCTACATGCAAGGCGATAGCGGCTTCTGTTACATGTTCTCGGTTTGCAACTTCAATAAAGTATTTTATCTGTCTCAGTTCCATTTTCAACCACCTCATTACCCATTATCGCATATTGATATCAATTATATCTATTATTTATATTGTTAAGATTGATTAATTTTTGTAAAATTAAAATATACCATAATATAATCGACTTAATTTCAGAATACACATAGGAATCTATCGCAGATGAACAGCATGTTGTCTTTTATCTGCGATAGATTTTCAATTTTAAAGCAGGAGGTTCATTAATGAATTTGACTAAAGAGAATAAAAGCATAAAGGATAACGAAATCGTACTAGACTATATACAAAATATATATAAAACGGTAGTAGAACGAAACCCCTACGAAACAGAATTTCACCAGGCAGTTAAATTAATTCTTCAATCACTCATCCCAATTTATGTGAAAAACCCCACATATATGGAAAATGGTATACTGGAACAGCTGCTCGAGCCTGAACGGGTGATCATCTTTCGCGTACCATGGGTGGATGATGAAGGGAAAGTTCAGGTTAACAGGGGATTCCGTGTCCAATTCAATAATGCACTTGGGCCATTTAAAGGTGGGCTTCGCTTCCATCCATCTGTTAATTTAAGTATCGTGAAATTTCTTGGATTACAGCAGATTTTTAAGAATTCACTGACAGGTCAGCCGATTGGCGGGGCAAAAGGTGGCGCTGATTTCGATCCAAAGGGCAAGTCAGATAATGAAATCATGCGTTTTTGCCAGAGTTTTATGACAGAGCTTGCAAAACATATTGGCCCAGATGTAGATATTCCAGCAGGGGATATCGGAGTAGGGGCTAAGGAAATTGGATATATGTTTGGCCAATATAAAAAAATACGCGGAAGCTTTGAAGCAGGAGTTCTAACAGGAAAAGGACTTGGCTATGGCGGCAGCCTGGCACGTAAAGAAGCTACAGGGTATGGTACCGTTTATTTCGTACAGGAAATGTTAAAGGATCATGAGTTGTCCATTAACGAAAGCACTGTCATTGTTTCCGGCTCAGGAAATGTATCTATTTATGCAATGGAAAAGGCCATTAAATTAGGGGCTACAGTTGTTGCATGCAGTGATTCAAATGGCTATATTTATGATGAAAGTGGTATTAATCTTGATACTGTTAAACAACTAAAAGAAGTAGATAACGCCCGAATTTGTGAATATGTGAATATACATCCAACAGCTGAATATGTTGAAGAGTGTACAGGTATATGGTCCGTTCCTTGCGACATTGCACTACCTTGTGCAACACAAAACGAAATTGACGTTCAGGCCGCAGAACAGCTTGTTGCCAACGGTGTAAAAGCTGTCGCAGAAGGAGCAAACATGCCTTCCACTACAGAGGCAATTGAAGTGTTTATTCAAAATAATATTTTATTTGGACCTGCAAAAGCTGTAAATGCAGGCGGTGTCGCAGTCTCATCTTTGGAAATGGCACAAAATAGCATGCGGATGTCCTGGAGTTTTGAAGAAGTTGATGCTAAATTACAGGAAATTATGAAGACCATTTATCAAAACTGTGTAGATGCTGCTGAAGAATTTGATAAAAAAGGTAATTTAATCGTTGGTGCGAACATTGCCGGATTTAAAAGAGTTGCTGATGCAATGCTGGCACAAGGTGTTGTTTAATAAAGAATTAAAATGCCTGTCTCCCATAACTTCTTCACATTGGGAGACAGGCATTTATATTTTAGCCCCGCTTAACCCCTGATTAATTTGATACGTATTTTGTTGAAGAATAGTTCTACAATTAAAAAAGGCACTACATATTAAGAACGCTTTTGTTTCTTTCTAGAAGAATCAGCCTTTTTACTTCCTGTTTCCCTTCTTGTCGTCCCTTGCCCTTCTACCTCAGGGGAACTCAAACCATCAGTTACTGGATTAACTTTTCTTTTTTTCACTCTAATCACCTCCAACCTTATCTTTTCCTAAAAATAATTTAGATATGTTACCACGTATTACTACTGCAAATGCTTTGGTGGATTTGTATCATGTCTTTGTTGTTTCACTTCTGCAAATAAATCCTCATGATTGCTACTTTCGCTTAGCTGATTGTTTAACAGATTTAGTTGTTCCTTCAATTGAGTTAATTCCATTACTGAATTTAGCTGGTTTAGTGTTTGCTGAATATTATCTGCAAGCTGCTGGAATTCTTTTTTTGTTACAGGTTGTGCATCTTGTTTTAATACATAGCCTATTTGCCCGTTTGGCTCCAGAGTTGCCCACTGAACATCACTGACTTTCATAACATTTTGCTGCCGTAAATTCATTTCCAGTTGATCAACAGTGAGTCTCAGTTTTTTTAGATTCTTTTCCTGCAATATACCATTTTCAATAACAACCTTTGATTTACCTGTAATTAGCGTCTCAAAAAAATCCCCCTTGATTTGCGCATATTCTATTACAATTAGTGTTAGTATTAAAACCCCCCCGACAGCCAGTGTCATCCAAATATTTTCACCCGCTACAGGCTGAATAAGTAATGAACCGATACCAATCATAATAACCGTTTGAGCCAAAGTCATTTGGGAAATTGACTTTCTTCCAGCAATTCGCAGTAAAAGAGTTCCGGCAACTACAATGAGAATAGCCTTCCAAATCAAATCTAACTCCATGCAACACACCTCTTTTCTAAAATAACTTCTGAGCCTTAGTTTAACGAATAAGGGAGATCTTATTCTATGCGAAGTACGGGGCGCATCCTTAGAAGATTAGGTAATGTCCGTACATAAGCAAGAATGTCAATAGCTGCAAACTCTCCCCTTCCAACTCCCAAAATCACATTTCGCTGGAGATAGGCCTAAAGTATCTTTTTCAAATTTTTAGTATTTCTGAGGTGCGGAATTTGATACAATAACTACAGATATTTTAACTATCCCCTATTCTAGGGAGAAGGAGCGTGTTTAAAATAGACAGTTTTTTAGCTTTTTTATTAACACCAACTGGATTAATTCTGGCAGGTATTGTTATCATCATTATTATATTTATGACAATTTACAACCGCTTTGTGGCTTTACGCAACCGAACCAGGCAAGCTTTTAGGTCTATTGATACATATTTGGAGCAGCGTTTTGATGCATTGACGAAATTAGCAGATGCTGTAGCTTCTCATAATGAGCATGAACGTTCGACATATACGGAGCTCGCTGCAATTCGCTCAAACTACAAAAATATGACAGATGATGAAAAAGTGGCAGCATCCAACGAGGCTGAAGATTTAAAGGCACGGCTCAATGTACAGGTTGAGAACTATCCGGAGCTGAAGGCAGATGGGTTGTATTTGAATATGATGAAAACAACTACTGATATTGAGGAGAAGTTATCTGCCAGCAGACGCAGCTATAATGCAAATGCATACAAATTTAATACGATGCTGGATTCATTTCCTACGAACATATTTGGGAAGATGATGAATTTTAAGAAGGCTGAAATGTTTAGAGCAACAGAGGAAAAAAGAGAAGATATCGACCTCCGGGCAAGATTGAGAGGAATGTAAATGTTTCCCTCTTTTGAAAGTATTTATCCCAATCTCGGACCTGTACTCGAAGTAGCTCAGGAAGCTCGCGCAGAAGCAAAAAGGAAAATCACCCGTAATATTATGATCATCCTAATCATGTGGGCTGTTTCTGTAGGGGTAATGTTTATCACTCAAAACTCGAGCATCGGGGGAACATTGATCTTCATCGCTTTCCTCAGTACATTTTTATTTATTGGTTTATCTGTACGTGCTGCGAAAGAGTTCCGCTCTACATATTCCCATAAAATAGTTGGAGCTTTGGTTACAGCAATGTTTGAAAATATCGAAGCCCCCGAGAATGAACCCGAATACGAGGCATCTGTAAAATTCATCCCAAATAAACGAATAGGGGCTAGTAGGGTCAGCACAAGTGGAATTGCCCCTCGTTTTGATAAAATAAAAGGGGAAGATTATATAAGCGGAAGACTTGGAGCAACAACGTTTGAGTTCTCTGAGATTGAGCTTATTGATATCGATTATAAAAAAGATAATAATGGCAATCGAAAGAAAGTTGAAAAGCGGGTTTTTAAAGGTATTATGTTTATAGCTGATTTTCATAAAGATTTCGATGGTGAAACATACCTAATTGATAAGAAGTTTTTTGATAGTGAAAGATTTCTTTTAAAATTCCAGGGAGCATTTGAAATTGAAATGGAGGATATAGCCTTTAATAAAGCCTTCCGGACCATGACAACAGATGATATCGAAGCCCGATATGTTCTTTCATCCAATCTAATGGAAAGAATTATGGAATTTGAGAATCAATCAAAGGATGAGGTCGAATTATCCTTTAAAAATTCAAAGATGTTTATCATGCACAAGTCACGCAAAAATCATTTTGAAGGTAAACTGTTCGAAAATAATGATGAGGAAACATTAAAACAAATTTATACAGATTTCCGGACATACTTTGACATCGTTGAAGAATTCCGACTGAACCGCAGAATATGGAGTAAAAGCTAGTTAGATTTTTGTTAGTTTAGGCGTGGAGTAGACTACTATTGGACAGCTTTAGAATGGTTTTGGGTAGTTTCTTGTCCTTGAGAAGCGTTCTATGCGACCGTTCGCACCTGTTTTCAAACAGTTCGGGCGTAGAGAGGTTGTAAAGGTAAAACATTGATCTACAGCGCTTTAAAACCCTTCCAGCCAAAACACAAGCTAGAAAAAAGGCACTGGTCACTATACAAAGTGATCAGTACCTTCCTTTTATCTAATCCTTCACAAGCTTACCTGATAATAAGATCGACTGATCAACAAGCGCCTGCATAGCATCGACACAATGCAGAGACACTTCTTCATTTAATTCCAAACAGGATAATTCCGTACAGCCCAATATGACGCAGGAGCAGTCTTCCTCATTTATCAAATTGTCGATAATCGTTTCTACTTCCGTAATGTTTACAGGCTTGTCCTCTTTAAAATTATAAATATTGTTCATCACTTGTTCCTGCTCCAAACCCATAGGAATAACAGGTTTGAGATTATACTCTGAACAGCCATTTTGATAGATTTCGCTATTAATTGTACCATCAGTAGCTAATATACCAACTTTTGCATTTCCCCCATATTTATCATGAATATATTTTACCGTTTCATCAATCATATTAATGATATTTACATCCGTCATTTCCTGCATTTCTTTTATAAAATAATGTGATGTATTACAGGGAATTGCTATATTGGAAACACCTGCATATTCAAGAATTTGAAAATCCTTTTTTACTGCTTTCAGGAATGCATTTTCCTTTTGTTCCAAAATAGCTTCTGTCCGGTCAGGGATTGTGGAATGGTTAAGAATGATCATATCAATATGGTCCTGGTCTTTTTTTGCAGCTGTATTCTCAATTACCTTCTCAAAGAAAAGAGAGGTTGCCATCGGCCCCATGCCACCAAGCACCCCTAGTTTTTTACCTTCCATTTTTAGCCCACCTACTTACTTTTCACAAAATACTTCTTGCTTTTTAATGCTTCAAATATAATTTCTGATTCATTAAATGGGATCTCTTGGTCACCAATAATCTGCGTTCTTTCATGCCCTTTTCCTGCTATAAATATAGTATCATTTTCATTACTTACTTCAACAGCATACTCGATCGCTTCTTTTCGATCCAGAAAGGTCTTATAATCCCCCTGATGCTCATCCATTGCGCCGGCTATTTCCTCGATGATTACATTAGGGTCATGCTGCTTCGGATTGTCGGAAGTGACAATGGATAGATCAGCATATTCTGATGCCACGCGCGCCATCCCATACCGTTTATCTCTTCCACTTTCACTTGTATCTGCATAAACACCAAACACTAATATTATTCTGCCTTTTACATATGGCTTGATCGTTGTTAAAGCTTTCTCCAAAGCATCTTCTGTATGTGAGAAATCGACCATGATTTTATAGTCTTTTTGTCGATATACTACTTCCATCCGACCATCAATTCCCCCAACTTCCTGGATTCCCTTTTGAATAACCGAAAGTGGAATATCATTACAATACGCACAAGCAATTGCTGCAAGACTATTATAGACATAAATAGCACCAGGCAGATTCACTTTCATGCGAATACTCCCCGCCGGTGTATTGACAGTATATGTAGTGCCTTCAAATGTATATTCGATATCAGTTGGGAAAATATCAGCACTGTTTTCGATTCCATATGTGATCAGTTTTGCTTGACGAACTTTAACGATATTAATCAGTTTTTGGCCATATTCATCATCCACATTAATCACATTAAAATCACTTGTCAGCTCAAATAACTTTGCTTTTGCAAAAAAATATTCTTCCATGTTTTTGTGCAGTTCCAGGTGATCTGGTGATAAATTCGTGAATATACCTATATTGAATTTACTGTATGCCACACGGTCCAGATTCAAGGCATGTGATGATACTTCCATAATACAGCTGTCCACCTTTGTATCATTCATTTTGGTGAAAAATTGCTGCAGATTCAGTGACTCCGGTGTTGTGTTTTTATTTTGGATCAGCTTATTATTAATCATTGTTCCAATCGTACCAATTGATCCGACAGATTGATTCGCCTGTTCAAAAATAGATTTTATAAAATAGGTTGTTGAAGTCTTGCCATTCGTGCCCGTTAAACCAATGACATTCAATTGATCAGTTGGATTATTATAGAAGTTTGCTGAAATCCGTGCAAGGGCATTTCTGGAATTGGGAACCTGTAAAACAGCAATACCTTCAGTTATTTCTATTTCTTTTTCCAGAATAATGGCAGCTGCACCCTGTTCAATCGCTTTATTAATAAAACGGTGTCCATCTACACTGAAGCCTGATATCGCAACAAATAAACTACCTTCGACTACTTCTCTGGAGTCATATGCGATTCCAGTGATGTCCATCTCCATATTTCCTTTAATTTTATTAAACTCCATATCCTGTACTACTGAGGTTAATAACATTGTTTCAGCTCCTCAACAAACACTATTTTGATTAGCGTTTTCCAATTCTTTTAAAGACTTTACTCAAAATAATTCCTGTATAAGCAAATGCCGGTTTCGGGTCTTTCCAATCCCAAATAGCATAGGCTTTTGGCCTAATCAGAGACTTAATAACATTCATGACAGAAAGCTGACCTGTTTTTATATAATCCCGAATTGCCAGCATATCCTCATACCCATACCAGAAAGCTCGGTTTGTTGTTTCTTTTAAAGCTGTTGGGGCAAGCGGAGCACCAGTCAATTCCATATAAGTTATATAAGGGATATTCATGCCTACCTTAGCTAATAAATCATTTAAATTCGTTATTCTTGCATTAATTTCAATCAGATAAAAATCGCCAGTCTCTGCATCTTTTTTGAATTCTATTTCGGCAAAACCTTTGAATTTAATAGCTTCCAGGAAATCAGAGGCCTGCTCCACAAGCTCAGGGATATATTTTTGTACAGTGTATACTGATGCACCGAAATTAATCGGATATTGACGGAGTTTTTGACATGTAACCCAATGCGTAACTTTCCCGTCCTGGTTTAGATAGGCGTCAAATGTATGCATATGGTCATCAAATCCTGGAATAATCCGTTGTACAATTACTTCCTCATCCGCATCCTTAGCCTGTTTCAAAGCATCATTCAATTCATCCATTGAATGAACTTTAAATAACTTCCTTCTGAATTTCTCTACAAAGCTTGGTGAATCCGTTGGTTTAACAAGACAAGGAAATTTAATGATAGTTTCTATTTTTTCAGCAAAATCATCTTCGTCCACGCGTATCGTTTCAGGTACTTTAATACCTTTTTCGACTGCTAAAGCTTCCAGCGTTTCCTTATTCATTACCTTTGTATATAACCCCTGCTCCGTTTGAGGAATGAGATAATATTCCCGAATCCTGTCTAACTGAGTATCCAGTACTTCAACATATGAATCATGACATGGGATCAGCACAGGCTTTGCGTCCTGTTTTTTTGCATAATCTATTAATGCATCGATAAAGTTTTCAGAGTCTTTTTTATAATGTGGAACAATTATCTTTTCCGAGCAATATTTTGACTTTGCCCCATATCTTTCCTCTTCAGAATAGTCGGCAGCAACTGTATGTATTCCGTACATGCCAAGACATCTAATCGTACTTAATCCTATATAATAATTATTCCCTAAAATTACGGCTTTATTATTCATGTAATCGCTCCTTGAAAGTGAAACCAATGCTACATTTAATGATAGTCATTTGTAATTGTTTTGTATATTGTAAACCAATAAATTATACCATATTTAGCATGAACTAACTAGCATTAGTTCGCCTTAGACCTTTCGTATGAGCTCGTCTTTTTATGGCTTGCGTCTCAACTCATTATCTTTTTATATAATTCGCATAATTCATTAATTAAGACACCAATTTAGTGTATAATGTATATAGATTATATCAAGCCATAGATACATATACATCATTATATAATCAATTTGGGGGGATAACCGTTGGGGAAGACAAAGCATACTGGTCCAGTTAAATTGTCAAAAAAGCCAAGCCCTGACTTATGGGTAAGTAAAGTTCCTTTTGGTTTGGGAAAAATAAAACCACATCACATTCGAGATACAATGAAGGTAGTTTGGGATAATAAAGACAATCTCCCATATGCCACCCGTATTTTAACACAAGGTGTCTGTGACGGCTGTGCATTAGGAGTTTCTGGATTAAAGGATCAAACATTGGCAGGTCCTCATATTTGTACGACACGTTTAAATGTTCTTCGTTTAAACACAATGTCTCAGGTAAAAGAAGATATTTTACATGCAGATATTGAAGATTTGAGAAAAATGAGCAGTACAGAACTTCGGAAGCTGGGAAGAATTCCTTACCCATTAATCCGCAAACCTGGAGAACGAAAATTCAGTCGTATCTCATGGGACGATGCGTTAGATAAAATAGCTAATAAAATGAAAACGCTTAATCCGAAACAATCCGCTTTTTATTCTACATCACGGGGAATCACCAATGAAGTTTATTACACACTTGGTAAAGTAGCACGCTTTCTTGGAACAAATAATATTGATAATGCATCACGGATTTGCCACTCTCCATCCAAAACTGCTTTGAACCGATCTGTTGGAATTGGAGCATCCAGCTGTAATTACAAGGATTGGATTGGCACAGATGTCCTTGTCTTTTGGGGATCTGTCGCAGCAAACAACCAGCCTGTTTCCACAAAATATATGTATGCAGCCAAGAAGAAAGGCACAAAAATTATTATCATCAATCCATACCACGAACCCGCTATGGATAATTATTGGGTACCATCCATAGCAGAATCCGCATTATTCGGTACTAAAATAGCGGACGATGTGTACCAGGTGAATATTGGTGGGGACATTGCCTTCATGCACGGAATAATGAAGCATTGGTTTGATATGGAAGCACATGAACTTGGATCAGCTATCGATCATGAATTTGTGAAAGCACATGTAAATGGATTGGAAGAATTAAAAGCAAAATCCACCTCCTATGATTGGGAGCAGCTTGTGAAATCATCCGGCATTTCGAAAGAACAAATGATTGAACTGGCAGAACTGCTGGCTAAATCCAAATCAGCCGTGTTTGTTTGGTCAATGGGACTTACACAGCATCGGTTCGGAACGGATAATATATCACAGGTTGCAAACCTTGCATTATTACGTGGTTTCTTAGGACGGGAACATTGTGGTCTCATGCCGATCCGTGGCCACTCCGGTGTTCAGGGATCCGGAGAAATGGGTGCAGACCCCTTCGTCCTGCCAGGTGGTGGCATGAATGATTCGAACAGAGAACGAGTAGAAAAAATATGGGGATTTGATATTCCAAGTTGGCATGGAGACATTGTTGGGGTCTCCATAGAAAATGCCTTACTGTCTGAAGATCATGAACGAAAACTGAATTTATATTACATGTCTGGTGGTAATTTTCTGGAAACAATGCCCGATCCCGATTTTGTAAAAGAAGCCCTGGAGAATGTGGATATTCGTGTACATCAGGATATTATTTTTAATACATCTACATTTCTTGATGCCCGTGAAGCCGTTATTGTTTTACCGGCAATGACCAGATATGAACAGCCTGGGGGAGGTACATCTACATCCACAGAGAGAATGGTTTATTTCTCTCCGGAGATTAAAGGACCCAGAATTGAAGAAGCCCGTTCAGAATGGGAAATTTACATTGACCTGGCTAAGCGGGTGAAGCCTGAAGAGAAACAGCTGATTGATTTCAAGGATGCCTCTGAAATACGTGAAGAAATTGCAAAAACTGCACCTAATTATGAGGGGATTCAACATCTTAAGAACAGAGGGGATCTATTTCAATGGGGCGGTGCATGGCTTTGTGAAGATGGGATATGCCCAACACCCGACGGGAAGGGAAACCTTATTACTGTAGAATTACCTGAACTCCGCAAACCTGAAGGACATTTCTATGTGACAACACGCCGTGGAAAGCAATTCAACTCAATGATCTATGGTGAAAAAGATCCATTTAATGATGCTGATCGCCATGATGTTTTAATGAATGAATCCGATGGGAAAGTGCATGAAATCGTTGAAGGTGATGCTATCGTCGTTTTCAATCAGTACGGCACATTTAATGGACGTGCAAAGTTTGTTCCTTTAAAAGAAGGGAATATTGAAGTACATTGGCCTGAGGGAAATCCGCTTATTCCAAAAGGTGTTTACGAGGAACATGCAGGGATCCCGGAGTATAACACAGCCGTTATTGTAGAGAAAGCAGAAACTTATTACGCCCATAAAGATACGAAATATGTAGAGAAGCGTGTGGAAGAATTGGAAATGGAAGCTAATTAGAGGGTGAAAATAATGATCGAAATGAAGCAAAATGAATGGGAGGTTATTCGATTTGATGGCACCTCTTTATCCTTTGATGAGGAAGAGGTTGCTACCGAATTTCCTCTGACTGTCATGTTAAATGGAGAGGAATTCGCGACAATGGTCTGTTCACCATCCAACCTGCATGAGCTTCTGGTCGGATTCCTGGCTTCAGAGGGCATTATTCGTTTTTATAATGAAATTACGAAACTATCAATCGATGAGGATCGTGGCTTTGCTTATGTCGAAATAGATAAAGCGCTTGACACAATCCAACATGATCATTCAAAACGATTTATTGGGTCATGCTGCGGAAAAAGCAGACAGTTTTATTTTAAGAGTGATGTAAAAACTGCAAAAACAATCACCAGCCGATTGTCGGTTTCTGTAAACCAATGTGTGATGCTTATGAAAGATCTGCAAGCCAGGTCTGATCAATTCCTGAGAACGGGCGGTGTGCATAATGCGGCATTATGCACACCTGACGAAACCCTTTGTATTCGAACAGACATTGGAAGGCACAATGCATTGGATAAAATTTACGGTAAAATTTTAGAGGACAAAATTCCTTTATCTGACAAATTAATTGTTTTCAGTGGACGTATTTCATCGGAAGTTTTACTAAAAATATCGAAAATCGGTGTTGGTATACTTGTTTCCAAATCAGCCCCTACTGATCTTGCACTTAAATTAGCTAATGACTTAGGAATAACTACTATCGGTTTTGCAAGGGGAAATAAGTTGAATATTTATACACATCCTCACCGGATTATTGAAGTTAATGGGGAGTAAGTTATTCGTTTAGCTGTAGATAGAGGTCATGTAGATATTACTAGTTACTTTACCCGGATTCCGGTTATAGAGCCGCTCATTATAGACTTTTCATCTAACTTTTATAAAAAAAGCTGACCCAAATGGTATAGCACCATCTGGATCGGCTTTATTTGTTCATACTGGAGAGAAAATCACCTAATGGATCCTCATCCTCTTCTGGTTCTTCCTCAGCCTCATGATTAATTTCCAGCCCCTGAATATTCACATCATCCAGGTCCTGCTCACTTACCTCGGGTTTATAATCGCTTTCCTTAGAAACTGCTGCTTCCTGAAGGTACAGTGCTTCATCAATATTACTTGTATTACTGTTTAATGCTGCCAGCAATGTTGTCGCACGCATCGGATCATTTAATAATTGATACAAAATCGTTCCAATAAGTGCCTCGGAATGCTCGTGTTTTAACCAGCTCTTCTGTTCTTTCGTAAGCTGTTTAGGGAGCGGTACTGTGATCGTTTCCCTATCTTTTGCATACGTTTCATTTACTCCTTTTAATACAAAACCTGCAATCTCACTGGAAAAGTTTCTTCGTTCTGTTTCTTTCAGTTTCGTCAATTGTTTCAAAAGATAATCTGGTGTATCTGAAGGAACTCGAAATGTTATCGATTGCCCTCTTTCTATATTTTTCTTAGACATAGTCTCACCCTATTTTGCTTTTGCGGTCTTTTTATCTTCTTCCTTACTTTCATCATTTACTCCTGATTTTCTGACAAAATCCGTAACTAATTTATAATAGGCATTTGCCATCATCCAGATACTTTCATTCTCATCCTCAAAGAATTCAATGTTGTAGCCATCCAGCTTATTATTCAAGGCTTTGATATAATCCTTTAATACTGCTGAACCACCACCAACGAAATAGCATATCTCAGATTGTGAATTTTTCGCCCATACATTTCTCAGGAATCGGTATTCTTTCTTTGCAAGCTCAAGCAGAATATGATCTGTTATATCATGGACATTCGTTCTGCTACCTTTTACCATGATATGGTGGCGATCATTTTTCCTTGTAATAATATCAACCACATCACGACGGCTATCCAGTTCAACCCCATGTTTTGAACGGATTTCTTCACGAATTTCCTCCAGCGATTCAGATACACCAAGATTAAATCCTTGCGCTTTATCATCATCAACATTGCGATTACGAATCACAGCTATATCTGTAGACAATCCGCCAATATCCTGAATTAATATTTGCTTGTCAATTAATTCCTTATTAATTACTTTTAAATCGTTATCCATAATTAGATTTACATATGCTGCAAAGCCTTCCGGATAAACTTTTACTTCATCAAATTTAATATTTACTTTCTTGCCCTGATGCTGTGGCGTTACCAGAAATTCTACCTGGTGTACAGAGCCTAATAACTGGGATCTGTACCCTACATCCTTTCCTTCTTTTACCTCTCTTAACGGCAGGCCTGTACCTAGTGTATAGTTCGCATCAATAACGTCATCCTTTGATGCTTTAAATACCCCATTGCTTACGGCATCCAATGCTAATGATGCAAATAGCATAACTAGTGTCTGATCTTCCTCTGATTTGCTGCTACCTGGGTCAAGCTCTGTGGAATTATTCGTTTTTGTTGCTAGGTTACCAACACGATACACCGAATTATTTTCTTCGAGAGCAGGGGAGTGTACTCGAATGTGTATATTATCCAATACCTCTTTTTCATCCAGCTCTTCTATTCCAATAACCGGACGGTCCTCCATGTCCTGCGCAATTACATTCGGTATATATAACTCATTTTCCATTCTTCCAAAGTTTGCTTTTAAGGCATCATTTCCAACATCAACTGCTGCGATTCTTGATTTTGTCATAACTTGAAAAAACTCCCTTCTATAAAATATGTATCACTAATAGAATAATAGTTTCCAGCGAAATAATCAATCAGACTAATTACGTATTCTTTAACGTACACTTGTACACAATATGCAAACTGCTTCACGCCAGTATGTGTGCTTGTTTGTATACTTGCAAACTCTTTTGTAATCATTGTGTACACAATTTGTTTACAAGTGTACTAATTTGTATATAAATAAAACAGAGACAGAATTATCCATTTCTGTCTCTGTTTCGAGTCTATTTTAGTTAGAAAACTATCTATGAAATTGAATTATTTAATTCACTTCCACATTTATATCGCCAACATCAGTGTTTATTGTCACCAGATAATCTGACTGTTTTAGAACATAACTGCCCCTTTCACCAAATACAGTTACAGTACCAACCTCTGTATTCGCATTAAAGGAGGTATCAGAAGGAATTTCTTCAAGTACGATACTTACCCCTCCGACATTCGTTATAAGCTCCATATCATCTGTTATGGCCTCCGTTACAATCGTAATATCCCCAACATCATTTTTAACGTCAACTATTCCATGTGAATTCTTCAAAACAATATCACCAACAGCTGATTCAGCCTTTATATCATTCGCATGTACACCTTCTATTGTCATATCAGAGACATCTGTATGTACTGTTAGTTCATCAGTTTTAATTCCCGAAATGAGTGTGGAACCTACATTATTCCTTAAATTAATAGAATCATACAGTTTTTCCGGTAAAAACACATCTACATCCAATGAATTGAAATTAAAACCAAATTGTAGGAAATTAAATATCTTTATCCTTCCAATATCGATATGGAGCGTCTCAGAATCCTGTTCGATATCCACCTCTGTTTTACCAAACATTTTGGATTTCCCTTCCCAAATAACCTTAATATCGTTTGAATTGGTGGGCAGTATACTAATTGTTGCTACATCACTATTTAAATCAATGTTAGCAATAGATTTTGCTGAAAATGTCTCCTCCCCTTCTAATGGTTTTTTTGTAAAATAATTAATTGCAAAAAATAGAATCAAAATAACACCTATCACAGCAATAGTACTGAATAACCTACGCATTCAAACAACTCCATACCACTAATATACCAACTATGAAACTACACCATTCTTTATATAGATTAATCATTTCATTGTTATAATATGACCAAAGTTGGGAATTAAAAGATATTATTACACCGAAAAAAGTATTTTATGGTATTATTAAATAACTAGTAATTTTTACCTATATAAATGCCAAAGGAGATTAATCATGCTTCGACTAAAGGTCTTTATCATTTCAATATTTCTGGCCTCACTAATTGTCGCTGTTACTTCTGGGCCAATACTTATAGAAACATCATTATATGTGAAGACCCTATTATTATTTTGGGTGTTCTCATTCCTTTATTCACATCTAAGTATTGTCGTTAGAAAAGGCAATGTAAGTATGGATTATGGTATATACTACGGCCTTTCACTTGGCTTGTTTGCAGGACCGCTTGGACTATTCATATTTGAAACGATCTATCGATTCACAGTGTACTTAAGCAGGAAATGGTCTAAAACAGCTGATCCGGATGAGTTTTTACATACATTTTATAATATAGGTGCTTTTGCGCTTAATCATTCCATTGCTTATTACATGTTTATTACCTTACACCCATTCTTTCAAAGCATTCCTTTTGGTTTTTGGATCCTAATAATTTTACTGGTTATCATGGTCTCATTTTTGTCAGACACCTACCTGATTATCATACTATCCATCACAGGAGATATTAAATCACGGAACGATGCAATAGATTTCGTTAAAAGCAGAAGTCTACTGGATATGGGTAAAATCATATTCTCAAATGGTCTCTTACTTCTTTTTATTCAACAGCAAAATTGGGAAATGCTGATTGCTTTGTTTATACTTAATTATCTTGTCAGTCGCTCATATGTTGCAAAATCACAGAGCATGCAGCATAAAATTGAACGGGATAAATTTAAACAAATGGCCTATACGGACTTCTTAACAGAGGTATACAATAGAGCTTTTATGGATAAAAAAATGGATGAATACAATAACTCTGGTGAAAATATTGGAATTATTGTATCGGATATTGATACATTCAAAAATATTAATGATACATATAATCATGCTGTCGGCGACCGGGTGATCCAGCATTATGCCGCTACATTACAAAGTTATTTGGATGATGGTGATTATCTATTTCGCAGTGGTGGTGAGGAGTTTACGATATTTCTGAGAAACAGGGATTATCAGGAATGTATAGAATTAGCGGAGAAGATGAAAAGCGGTGTGGAAACTACCCCTGCTATGGCAGAATTTAAAGCTGAAAATATTTCTATCCCTTATACAGCTTCCTTTGGCTTGTATTATTATAAAACCAGCAACCACCTGGAGATAAAAAAAGCATATGTATATGCAGATCATCTGCTGCTTGATTCAAAGGAACTGGGTAAAAACAGGGTATCAGTGAAGAACGGATTGACAGATATGCCACTTTCTTTACGTTATAATTAGTATATAAAAACAGGACCCCTCGCCATGTGTAGTGAGGGATCCTGCATTTATTTTAAACTGCATTTTTCTTCTTTATTTGTTTACTTCTGAGTTGACCGCATGCTGCATCAATATCCGCACCATTCTCCCAGCGTACCCCACAATGAATACCTTGCTCTTTTAAGGTTTCAAAGAACGTCTGGATTGATCCAGTTTCACTGCGCTGATATTGATTATGTTCATCAACAGAATTGTATGGAATTAAATTCACATAGGCAAGATGACGATGATCTTTCAACAGTTTTGCAAGCTGAATTGCCTCTTCCTTATGATCATTGACATCCCGCAGCATAATATATTCATACGTAATTCGCCGGTTTGTTTTTTCCAAATAGTAGTCCACAGCTTTCATCAGCTTCTCAATTGGAAATGCTTTATTTATTTTCATAATCCTTGTACGCAGCTCATTGTTTGGCGCATGAATGGAAATTGCCAAATTCACCTGAATACCCGTATCAGCAAACTCATAAATTTTATGTGCAAGACCACTTGTTGAAACCGTAATATGTCTTGCTCCGATATTTAGACCTTTATCATCATTTACAACATATAAGAAGTCCATTAGATTTGTGAAATTATCGAATGGTTCACCAATTCCCATGACAACAATATGGCTCACACGCTCATCTTTTCCTTGTGCATCAAGATGTTTTTGTACATTCATGATTTGCTCAACGATTTCACCACTACTTAGATCACGGCTCTTTCTTAATAAGCCACTCGCACAAAATGTACAGCCAATATTACAGCCAACCTGTGTGGTAACACAAACCGATAATCCATAATTAAAGCGCATCAGCACAGTCTCTATTAAGTTTCCATCATCTAATTTAAATAGAAATTTGATCGTACCATCCTTGGATTCCTGTTTGATCTCCTCATCCAACGTATGCAGGACAAAACTTTCTTCCAATAAAGCGATCGTATCTTTATTTACATTTTTCATATCTGCAAAAGTCTTAACCCGCTTTTTATAAAGCCAATTCCATACCTGATCGACACGAAAACGCTGTTGCCCACGCTCCATCAGCCAGTCAGTTAATTGATCATATGTCAGTCCATAAATAGATTTTTTAGTCATTATATTACCCTCATTTCTTAGAAAACTTAGCTTGCCGCCAAGTCTTAGTTGCAAAAAAACAGTCTTCTTCATAATTTTTCAAGATAAATTAATTATATATCATTGCAATAAATCATCATACTATATTATTACATAATTATCAATGAAGCAAGGGAAATTAGGGATTCGTAGAGTAAATTGCAATATAAAATTGTGGCTCATCAGCGGACTTGGGGCATTTATCAGCGCATATCCTTATTCTATCAGCGGTTTTAGAGTTTCTATCAGCAAATTAAAGATAGCAACATTTTCGATGGCACAGCAAATCTCAGTTCTAAACATTAATAAGACCAATTAATCCCCTTTTAGCGTCGAAAGATTAATCTCCGGCGGGTTGAACAACCGGAACTTTAAAAAGGAAATGGCGTCACTGCTTCCCAATCCAGTACTGACATACTGTTTCGTTTCTTTATACTCCCATAGCCCTTTTACTCGATTCTGTGGCGGAAAAAAACTGTTAGGCTCATACCAAGGATCAGGTATGAATATCGCTCCATAAAAGGGGATCCGAATTTGTCCCCCATGGTAATGCCCAGCTATTATCAAATCAAAGTCTCTCCATATAGTATTGGCATCTTTTTCAATATAGTCTATTCTTAGATCAGGAACAGGGTAATGGTTAAGTGCAACCATTATATCTGACTCCTCTATAACGAGGTTTTGCATATCTCTCCACAGCTTTTTTTGATGTGTAAGATACTGTTCATCTAAGGTATAAGATGGGTAAACGACTCCATTGATTCCTCCAATACTTTCAGGATTTTCTATGATAGATAGCTCAAAATTGGTAAAATGAATGCTAACACCCTCAACCTCTACCGTGTCAATAGATTCTAAAAGCTGAACACCTCTCTCTTCCATACCTATGATAAATTCGCTTTTTCCAAATGTTGGTTCAACCTGGTAACTATCCGGGTCTGCATTTCCCGGCACATACCAGGCGTTTTCCTTTTTATCAATTCCTTCTAACAAGGAATAAAAAGGCTGATAGTTTGTGCTTTGTACACCATCCAGCATGTCACCTGTAAACACGATTGCATCATATTCAATAGAATTAATGGTATCTATCAATCTCTTTTGGTTTTTACCGAATTGTTTTTCATGTAAATCGGTAATTTGCAGGATTCGAAAATCTTCAAGCTGATAAGGGAGGTTATCTATATTTATTTCTTGTTCAGCTATAGTTATGCGGTTGTTGTCCCAGAGTGTATAAATAACAAACACAATAACAACGATTAAAATACCCACTATAATTCTTCCAACTACTTTTCTCACGACTAATCGCACTCCAATTCCTTTCTTACTTAATAGCCTCCAATTGGTTATGCAGTAAGTTACTAAACACACTTTTCTTTTCCTTGGAAAGCTGCGTAAATCCGCCCTTCTGAATGATTTCCCCATCTTCAAGTACAACAACCTGGTCTGCATTTCGAATCGTCGATAAGCGGTGAGCAATAACAATGATTGTCATCTTTCCTTTTAATCGTTCCAATGCCTGCTGAATTTTTGCCTCATTTTCTGTATCAAGTGAACTTGTTGCTTCATCTAAAACAAGAATAGATGGTTTTCTTAAAATAGCACGGGCTAAAACGAGCCGCTGCCGTTCCCCACCAGAAAGCTTGATCCCGCGATCACCAATGATAGTATCGAGTCCGTCGGTGAGTTTGTTTACAAATTCGGCTGCTGATGAAAAGTCTAAGGCTTCCCACATCTCTTCTTCTGTTGCATCGGCTTTTACGATTGATAGATTATCTCTGATAGAAGTATTGAAAAGAAATGGTTCTTGTGGAACGTAGCTAATCGACCTTCTTAAGGCTACTAAATTATCGCTGGATAATGCTACCCCATCGATTAAAACCTGACCTTTTTCGGCTTTATTTAATCCCATCAAAATATCGATTAATGTACTTTTTCCAGCACCGGATCTCCCAACAAAAGCTGTCATTTGATTCGTTGGGATCGTGACATTAATATTTTTCAAGGCGTAGCTGGCAGTTTGGTTATAGCGAAAATAGACTTGTGTACATTGAATACCTTGGTTAATTGTAAGTGGGGTAATATCAGTATTTGCTTCTGCGTCAAATTCTTGGGAATTTCTACACTCTTCCTGCATTGCTATCACCGCTCTAAAGGATGGAATCGTTGTTGCTATTTGTTCCATCGAGCTTTGAAGCCCTGCAACGCGTGGCCATAACCGTGAGAAAACTACAATAATTAACATGAGTTGAGCAGCCTGTGCATTAAACATCATTACTGCAAAATAGATAAAGATGGCGATTAAAACAGCAGATGCTACTTTATAGTATAATTGCGAAGTTAATTTTAACCTCGTATAATCTACTTGTTCTTTTTCTATTCCCTTCGTAATCCATACATACCAGTCTAATCTTGATTTTTCCAATGTATTACTTTTAATATCTTTTATTCCATTCATATGATCGGTAATTCCGCTAATATATTCTTTACCCAATTCGAAGTTTCTGTTCCCTAAAGCTAATGATCTTTTTAAAAATTTTCGATTAAAAAAGATGAGAACTAATCCACACAGTAGTACAAATGTAGTAACAGTAGAAGAGATAACAAATGCTAACCCTATTTGTATAATGGTAATTGTAAGAGATGAGATAAATTGTAAGACCGAATATGCACCAACACTGGAACGTCCAATTTCTGATGATAAAATATTTATAAAATCTGACTTTCTATTTCTAACGAAAAATTGCCAGTCAGCATATAATAATAATTTATAAGTTTCAAGACGCATAGAGTGCAAGAAGCCAAGCTGTATCATAGTATTTTTCAAGTTTAGCTTATTTTTTACAATATTTTGCCCAATCACAATCATGACAAAAATAGCTAATATAATAGGTAGCCCAATATTTGCTGGAATATCTTCCATAAAATCAAACATACTTAAAATCGGCACACCTTCTACTCCCATATCAACAATTCCACTCATACTAATCAACGGGACAAGTAATAAAATTGCTACACCATCCAATAAGCCTATACCAGCCATCGCAAATAAATTAATATAGACAATCTTCCCGGAGTAATTATGGATTTGTTTCAAAAAATATATAATTGGTTTCATTCGTATGTCCCCCTAAGATAATGCATGTTTCCTTGTTTTCCTCCATACCCAGAGAAATGGACGTAATGGAAAATAGAGGAAATGAAATGCTTTTGGTAATGGTAATAGTTGTTTATCCTCAGGATATGGATATAAGAAGCTTATAATAAAGATAATCTTTTGCTGCATACTCCTTAAAGCGAATAAATGGGATTTATGATAGTTTGCTACATCTTCAGGAACTGGATCTGAATGAAGATTAATCCTGTTTTCAAAATAAAATACTGCTTGCTGAGCTAATTTTTTTGCTGAAGGTGCTTTCGTTAACCGTTCCATCTCAGGGACCAATTCCAAGTTAAATAGAGACTTAGCCAGATAGATTCCTTGTCCTGCAGAACGATGATAATGATATATTCTTGCCATCAGAAGGGTTCTTTTCAAATCTAAATGCTTCTCTACTAGTAGGTACTTAATGTCTACGAGCCACCGTAAACGTGACCAACCGTGACGCGCGCCGTGTGAGATTAGAAATAAAAGCAGGTCTTCTTTCCCCAATAAATAAACTGGGAAATGAGTCAACTTACTTCTCGATTTTCGCTTCCACAGTTCATTAAATTTTGGCTCTTTCCCAGGTCCTGGATTTAGTCGCCAATGGATTTCGACTTTAATATTTTGCTGGGGGTGTATATATGTGAAATGATGATGTCTCCACTTCCAATCATTAAGTACCGTTTGTATATATTCATCTTTTACATATCCCTGCCCAACAAGTAGTTTCTCAGTTTCTTCTAATTTTTCTATTGGTACAAGGAAATCTAAGTCACCTGAAGTTCTATGAGATATATCTCCATAAAGCTGATGTGCAAGGGCAGGTCCTTTTAATAAAATGACCGGGATTTGATTGTCTGTAAGCAATCTGCTAATTTGTTCTGTAATTGCACTGAATTTAAGCATTTTTAATGTATTTCTTTTATATTGAATAGAGAGATAATTCATCACAAATGAAGGTACAATACCTTCTTTTAGCTGTTTTAATTTTAAATAAATGACTGGATATAAACGATGGTGAAGGGATAACTTAATAAAAGTATCCCAATTGATTTCTTCATATGAAGCCCGATTACTTTCATACTGGAAATCTTCTTTTAACAAATCTAATATAAATTTTAACTCTATCGGTATCTGTGAAATATTAAGTTTGAATGGTTTCATGTCTTCTCCTTATCTTCACATCATTTTCGCAAACTTACTGACTACCGTAAATCGTTCTTTTACTTCAGCACCAGTAATATAAAATGGACCGCTCCGTAGCCATGCATGTGCAATTAATTTCCCAGCCCCATCTTTTGCAGTTCCTAAATATAGGGTGCTTTCTATGTTTCTTTTTTCCAGCATTTTTAGTGCTGCAATCGCTTTTACAAGACATTCACTTTCCCAAAATGTATACTTACTCATAATACGGATAGCTTGGGATACTTCTGCCTGTTTCCTTCTTTGTTCAGGTATTAGATCTTTCGAGGTTTCCTTCATTTTGTCTCCCAACGAAGAGGCGATTTTTGAAAAAGACTTGCCTTTTAAAACCCTGGCCCATGCAAGATAAATATATGCTTCCAATAGGAGTAGTATCATTTTCGGGTGTAAGGATAGAAGTAATTTTATCTTTCTCATCGCTATCTGTCTCCTTCTTAAGTAGACTCAATCTTTACTAAACCTTGTACTCTCAAACTATCGATAAATCCGATAACCTGATCACGACAAATCTGTTCCCCCACATCATATTTCATCACTAACGTATTGATTAAGTCCTGTATAGAGATCGGCTCTTTCATACACTCCCAAATTTCACCGCCAGTATCACCGAGATTGTAGTACTTTCCATTTTCAATACTCAGCATGACCTTTTCTCCATCCATATCACTAACAATATTGCTCTCTACTTGACTTACGACATCATTTGTAGAAATTATTTTATTCATATCACTTTTTCCCCTTTATGATGGATTGTATTTATTTTTTTACCACCCAATTTATCACTGTTATTAATTATATCTAGAATTTCATCCACTAATTCATTGGCTGTGAAATGTGAATTTGGGCGAATGATTTGGTGAAAATCAAGTTTATTTACCATGTTGGCTGAAAAATAAAAATGCCATTCCATTAGTCCTAAACGACTAATCATAAAATTTCGGTAAGTATTATGATAAAGGATAGGAAGCCGTTCTAATTTTCCGATGGGATAGATCTCAATATCATCTTGATTTGCTTTGCTTAGTACAAATACCCCAGCTAAAGGCATGGGTTGATCATGGAAATGGTCATTTATAGGAATTGCAAACTTTGTTTCCCGACTATAAATTGGTTTAAAATGTTCAGATTCAACACCAAACTCAGTCAAGCTTTCTTGCCATAACTTCTGCTGTGGATAAGAAGGTATAACGAACGGAATATTATCATTGAATAGTGTCACTGCAATAACATCATCCGTAAGAAATTGAAAACCACGATTGATAAATGCTGATGCAAGTGTTGATTTACCTGCACCTGAATCTCCAACAAATGCATAGGCTTTCCCATCTATAGCAATACAACTTCCATGGATGGGTAATACTTTCTTTTGCATGAGTGCTACACCCAAACATGTTCCAAGTAAATAAAGTCGGATTTGGTCATCGTTTGATTTTCCGATAGGGGAATACGAAATAGCTCTCCCATACTCAATTTTGAAAATGGCGACATCTGGAACTCTAACCAGACATAGATTTTCTTTAATAAAGTAATAGGAATCTGTTTTAACATTTTTAAGCCACAAGTTAGATAAATCTTCATGCTTAATTATTAAATCGGCGTCATCATTTTCATAGTCAATATGTATTAATTCAGGTAAATGAAAGTCACTGGAAATGATTAACCCAAATGCACTGTATATTGCATTTTTTGAAGTTCTATTCACTGATTACTCACCTGCACTTTTTCTTGAATTAATAAAAAGATAACCCTTATACAAATTTTCAGGTATAAGGGTCAATAAAATTAGTGGTTTCCGACTATTGAAGGGAATACCCTCCACCAGCTAATAATCAAATATATTTTTCACAAGTGAAAAGAGTCTTAAGGTTTACTTGGCATTCACTATAGTTTCATACAAATACCAAATTTTCATTAAGTAAAGTTAGCTTAGTTAGAATAAACTGTATTTGATTTATTAACTAATCTCTGGTGGTGGATCTCCTTGCCCAGGATCTTTAGGCGGCTTAGTAAAATCAAAATCAAATATGTTATCAAAGCCAAAATAACGATCACCACCCATTGTCTCTCTAATATCCAATACTTCCAATTTTGGTTCTTCCCATACCTTCTTCATATTTATCACCTCCTTCAAATGTTTGTAAGAACCGATAGACAATAATACTTCGCATCAGACCCCTTAGCTGTGGATTAAGAGCCATGTCTCCTTTTCGATCTTCCAATACCTTAGAAAGGGCATCGCTTATCGATTCCTTATTTAAATATTGAGTCACATCCTTATTTTTTAATAGCTCTTGTGTCTCCTTGATTAATTCCAGCCAATTAGATGACATACGATGAACCCAATCCATTCCTTGAACACCTTTGTATATCTGATTTAATCGCACTTTATCCGGTAAATAGCCTTCAGTTGCTTTTCTTATGAGAGCCCGGTCCATCCCGTTATTTATAAATTGTTCTAAAGGTACTGACTTACAATAATTAACGACACGGATATCATTTGTTGGATCTCGCAATAATAATCCATATTGCAAAGAAAGCTTTGTGAAAGTTGTTCCGCTTGTATTCCAAATAAATCCATTATCAATCAAGTAATTTTTTTGACCATGAATGGTCCGCTTCGTAAATCCATTTGCTTCAATTCCGTAATTTTGTAGCTTTTCAAATACATTCATTTTAGCAGCGAAATCAGGATTTATAAGCATTGGAAATTGATAGTTTTCTTCTTTAAACAGGCGTGGAAATGCCCTTTTACTTATAGGATCAAGTAGATTTTTTCTTCCTACTCCAATATTTCTGCTATAACTTTTCAGTTCTTGAGCAAAGCGAATCCATCTCATACTCTTTAATAAATGGGCATAATAATCATATGCTGGTCCCCAGGATATCGTAAAATTACCTCTAGCCCCACTTAATAATATTCCTATACCTTCTTTACTAGCTTCTTCAAAAATACCCTTTATCCAGAATGAATTTTCAAATGCCTTATATGGAGTTTCAATAATATCCAACCAATCATCAATATCTGTGTATGAATTTTTATCATCTAAACTTAAATAATGTTCTTCTATACTCCCAACATAATCAACAGTTGCGCGAATAAAGGGACGTTCGTCTGGAAAGTAGTGGTCGGATGTATAATCTTCAAAATCTTTCACAGGAATAGAGCTATAGGTATGTAACTTTTTATTTTGTTTTTGTAAGGTTTTTACTGCAAAGCTTACAACCGACCCTGAGTCAAGACCACCGCTCAATTGTGAACCAACGTCTTTAAATGTACGTAAACTTGAGTCAACTGCTTTCTGGAAAATATCACGGAAAGCCTCAATATATTCTTCATCTTTTTTAAATCTAATTTTTTCGTTCAGTGATAGTACTTGGTATTTAGAAAGCTTAATCTTGCCATTTATGACAGAAATCGTATGGGAAGGCGGGAGTTGTTGGATATCCCTAATGGCCGTTTTTGTTACATCTACTGCATCAATCATGTTTGGAATTGCCAAATACTCAGCCAGCCATTCTTCATTTAGTTGTTTTTTTATATAAGGCAACTGCAGGAGCGGCTCTATAACTGTGCAAAATGCAAACCTCTGATCACTACTGTTATAATAAAGAGATCTCGTCCCCGAAAAATCCCTCGCCCCAAACAGCTTTTGCTTTCTTTCATCCCAAATCATAAAAGCAAAATCACCTATCAAATGGTTAGGAACTCCATCTTCCCATTTTGAGTAAGAAAGGAGGATCAATTGACTATCAGGCATTCCTTTTCTTTCTTCATGATGAATCCCCAATTTATCAAATAATTCATCACGATTATCAATCATCGCGTCTGATGTAATTGCCAGTTGTCTTTCATAATCATAAAAGGGCAGTTGTTCCCCGACCGATTCCGGTGTAATCCACTGTGAATGGCATCCCAGAAAAATATTTTTCTGTTGCCATATCTGAATATCATCAGAAGGATACTTTTGTAAAACCTTCATCATTTCAATCCCTTGATCAATTGATACAGGTTCATTATTTGCATGATGAATACCAGTAATAGCGCTCATAATTTCCTCCTAATGATGATATTTAGTATGTATTTTAAACTGCATCCAATGTTCACTATAAAGAACATTGGAATCAAAAAAATATATGTTGTACTCAATAAAGTCATCCGCAAACGTCTTCGTTCTTTATAAAGAATAACCTAATACTAAATTACCATCATTTAACCATAGTGTCAATCACTAAAATAATTATTTTCCGATAAAATAAAACTATATTTATAATTGACCGCTACTTAATTTTTTAAACTTTATTCCAAGATATTAGCTATTTCCTTATTGGGGTAATCAGACTCTCTAATCTCTGTTATAACCTTGTCAACATCATATTCAACCCTAACAATCGAAGTATTAAAACTGTTTTCGTTAATATTCAAAATCACATATGATGCTTTTTTCACCCCATCAAAAGGTAATCCCACACTCCCCGTATTCACAACACATTTTCCATCAATATACCTTATATAAGGCTTGTGAATATGTGCATAAATATAAATATCAGCGTTTGTACCCATTAATTTTTCACTAAGAACTTCATCACTTTCAAAAGGCTGCACCATTTCAAACAAACTATTAGGAGTGGCATGAAATGCATGGATTTTAACATCTCCATATTCTAAATTCAGTTCTTCAGGGAGATTTTTAAGATATTCTATTTCTTCTTCACTTAATTTTGAATAGGTCCAGTCACGTTCTTTGTTCATCATTGATAATGCTTGTTCTGGAACCTCTCCCTGTCGTACACCACGCACTACCCATTCATCTGCATTGCCTTTTATAACATCCGCATTTAACGACCTTACCATTTCGAGTGAACATTTAGGATCCAGTCCCTTGTAACATAAATCTCCTAAGACAAAAGTTTTTTGGATGTCTCTTTGTTTAATATCCTCTAATACTGCTTCCAGCGCAGTAGCATTGCCATGAATATCTGAAATAAAAGTTATTCTCATATTAATCACCTGTCCTTATTTGTAATAAGCATATTTATTATTTCTTACCCTATTTAATCGATGGTATAACTATATGTACAAAAATTGAAAAGGGATAGTTGGCGCTTTCTTGATTAACTATCCCAATAAAAATTGAATGGAGTCATCATATTATATATTTATCGGCGCTCTTCCAGCAATCTCAAGCCACGCCGTCAATGCCAGACTTTCAGGTAACTCAACATCATCAAAGGTGATCATTTCCTCTTCTGCCACTTCCCTTTTCATAACTGCATTTACTAGTATACCAATTGGAACATGGTCCTTATTTGTAGTCATCTCAACCGCTTCTCCTCTTACTTGAAAACTGCCAATCCCTTTTTCAATTTCCTCGCCAGGTTGAAGTTTCCTTTTTGCAATAGCTGCCACACTCACTCTGGGGTTTTCACCATTGTTTAATAAAACACCGCCACCACTTATAACCCTCTTAATCGTTTTTACAACTTCTAAATGGCAGAGGTGGTAGTTTTGAAGAATCGTATAATAAGGGCCTTCTCCCATCTTAAAATATCTAAGTGCATCCTTTTGACGGCTATCATGCTCTGCAGTTATGAAGACACCCGGGGGAGCTTTTGGTGCCAGCACAAATTCACTAATAGGATAACCCAAACGTTTTGCTTCTTCAGCTAATTCTTCTCCGGTTTTGTTCAGATCATCTGAGCTAGGAGCTAGTAGTCCATCAACAGCAATCCCGGCACCAAGTCCATTTGCAACCAGTGCCTGTTCCACCTGAACTTTTGTCCCGTCTGTAAAGGAAGTTGTCATGTCAATACGTACACCATTTTTTTTGGAAAAGTATTTCATATCTTCAATGTTCGGGTCCAGCTTAAGAAATCCTTTAATGTTTCCATATACTAACGGCTTGAAACCCATCTGGATCACATTCTCATGTAATGAAGCTAGACATCCTGGCTGATCTCCCTCTGCTTCTGTAATAAAGCCTCTTTTGGCAAAATAAGAACCTGTTGTTACCTGCAGCTCAGCATTCATCGTTATAACAGGTATGGATGCCTTGATGGCCTTATCAATTACTTCCGTACCATAAATAACATCTCCACTGCATTCTATAATTAAGTCACAGCTCTCAATAAATGCGTCAACAGAATTTGTAAGTGTTTCGGAGAATGGGTAGTCATTCATTGTATTGATATTACGACGGGTCAGAACCTTTGATAGTTTCAATTCAGCTTGTTTCTCAACCTCAATTGCTATCCCCTTACCAATTAAACCCGTACCCGCAATACCAACTCTCGTAATATTATGCATTTCATTTTCCTCCTAAATAGATTGATTCTATATAAAGAACATTTGGATTAAAAAATTTTAATTTATTTGTATTTCACTCTTCTCCAGTTCTAAAATTCCACCATACTTATCAACCTGGTTAATTATGCTCTGCCATTTAATTAATTCCTTATACCAATCTAATGTTATCGTTTGTTCCGTTTTTTGAAGACTTCCTTTTTCCAGCCTTTGGTATATTTGAAGCGCACCATCAGCCGCCGTGTATTTAGCCTTCCAATTCAGAGCAGTTTCGATCTTTTTAAAATTGACGCGATAGGAACGATGATCCGGATCTCCATACCATTCAATTTTTACATCGATTGGCAGTGCAGCTGCAATTTCTTCAGCAAGTGGGCCCAGTTGATAATTATTTCGATTGGAGCCTATATTGAAAATCTCACCATTAATACTATTCGCTTCAGCTTCAAGCAACAGGCACATCACATCCGTTGTATCTTCCACATGTATCATCGGCCTCCATTGTGAACCATCTCTCATTAGAGGAATCACGCCATTTTCCCATGCACCATAAGTCATTCCATTTACTGCTAAATCAAATCTCATTCTTGGCGAATATCCATAAACAGTTGCTTGCCTCATCACAGTTACAGTAAAATTATCATCAGCTAATGGAAGCACTCCTTGTTCTGCTTTTTCATTCGCTTTAGCATAGACTGTTAATGGATTTGTTTCTGAATTCTCATCTGCAATTGCATCCTGAAATCCATAAATGCTGCAGGAAGATGGTAAAATATATCGTTTCACGCCCATCAATTTTGCAAGCATTGCTGTATTCACCCTGGCCAGGTGATTCACTTCATACGTAACCTCTTTGAATTCTTCACCACTAGGATCATTTGAAATAGCTACTAAATCAATAACTGCATCAACACCAGCAAATTGATCTGCTTCTAATCGGCGGCAATCCTCATGAATAATTGTTAAATTCGGATGTGGCTGTAATTTATCAACCCCAAAAAAGAAACGATCAACCGCACTAACGGTATATCCTTTTTCCAGTAATTTCGGTACTAAAACACTACCAATATATCCACCCGCACCTGTTACCAGTATAGTCTTCATCTTTTGCCCCCTATGAAATGTTTTCTTTTATTTCCCTTAATTTTTTACCCTGTTTCTCTTGGATTTTATCCACTACATATCTCGAAAAAGGGAAAGCACATGTAAAACCTGGAGAAACTGCATTTAAAATGTGAAAAGAATGGTTATCTCCTTCATCAACAAAATCCTGTACAAGCTCTAATGTTTCCTTGTTTAACAATTGAGCACGGATTCCTGGTTTCATGAATTGGCCAAATCCATTTTTATCTATATTTTTAACCATAGCTAAAGATAGTTTAATAAAATTTGATTTCTTATATTTCTTCATTTCTTCAAATGCTAGTGAACGGAAATTAAAGGAGTTTTTCATAAACAATTTCGCCTCATAGAGTAAAATGCTGAAAAACTCATTTAACTTGAAGTTTTTCAATCCGCTGTAGTTTTCCCTCCAGAAAGCAGGAATGGCGGTAGGTCCAATTTTAATAGATTCATCCACTGTCTTCGTAAAATGAACGCCTAAAAAGGGATTTTTCAAATTAGGTACCGGATAAATATTTGTCGTGACATCAGATTTATTTTTGGCATACTTCAGGTAGATTCCTTTAAAGGGGATGATTGTATATTTATCTCCAAAATCAAAATCCCTTGCAACTTTATCTGCATATAACCCTGCTGCATTTATAAAATAGTTACATGTGAATATTCCGTTATTTGTGAGGATTTCATTCTGTGATCTCCCCTTATACTGGGTATTACATATAAGATCCACACCTTTGCTTAATACTTCGGCCTTAATGGTTTGACATACCTCTACCGGATTAACAGATGCAGTGGTTGGAGAATAAAGAGCCTTTTTAAAAGTCTTTACATTAGGATCAATCAAATGTACCTCTGGCTCATTAATCCAATGGAGTTCAACACCATTTTTTTCTGCCCTCTTTTTCAACTCATTTAACCCCTCTAACTCTGTCTCATCTGTTGCTACAACAAGCTTCCCACACTTATTGATCTTCAAGCCGTTTTCATCACAGTAACTCGTCATTTCCTGATTGCCTTCCCTTGTAAACCTAGCTTTTAAACTATTAGCCGTATAGTAGAATCCAGCATGCAGAACACCGCTGTTTCTTCCGCTTGAGTGGTGAGCAACATCGGATTCTTTTTCCAAAATACAGATCGAGGCTTTCGGGAATCTATTTATAAGCTCCCTTGCGATGGACAAGCCAATTATTCCACCACCCACAATCAGGTAGTCATAGGACTTCATGACCAACATCCTCTTTAGCTGGATACTGAAAATTAATTTCGGCTTTATTTAACAATGGTTGTTTTGCATCTTTTTCAGATAAAATTGGGTTGCAAGCTGGCCAGTTAATTGCGAGTGCCGGGTCATTCCACAATATCCCTTTATCGTTCTCTGCCGAATAATACGCATCAACCTTATACTGAACATGTGTATCTTTGGTTAATGTACAAAAACCATGGGCAAAGCCTTTAGGAACTAGAAACATACGATGGTTTTCCTGACTTAACGTAACACCAACCCAGTTGCCAAATGTCGGTGAATCTTTACGAATATCCACTGCCACGTCGTAGATTGCTCCGGTAATAACTCTAACCAGCTTCGTTTGCGCTTTCGGATTCAGCTGATAATGAAGACCGCGAATAACATCCTTATCAACTGAGAGCGAATGATTATCCTGGAGAAAATCAAATTCCAACCCAAGTTCTGCAAACTTTTGGTGGTTAAAACTTTCCATGAAAAAACCACGATGATCTTTAAAAACCTTTGGCTCAATGATTTTTATGTCTTCAAGCTTTGTATCTATTATTTTCATTTTTTTCCTCCCATTTGATAAGTTTAAAGCAGCTAATCTGTCAATTTACCAATCGTAATGTTTCCCGACCTTTACCTCTGTTCATCTCTACAACTCGAAGTAAATATTTCCCATAAGCACTCTTTTTCAATGGTTCTGCTAGTTTTAATAATTGGGATTCTGAAATATATCCTTTGCTATATGAGATTTCTTCTAAACATGCAACTTTTAGAAGGGTTCGCTTTTCCATTATTTCAATAAATTGCGATGCCTCAAGCAATGATTCATGTGTGCCCGTATCTAGCCATGCAAATCCACGTCCAAACAATTCGACTTTTAATTGATCTCGTACAACGTATTCTTTAAGGATATCGGTGATTTCCAGTTCACCTCTATCAGATGGCTCTACGTTTTTAGCAATATCAACGACCTGATTATCAAAGAAATATAAACCGGTAATGGCAAAATTAGATTTAGGTATTTCCGGTTTTTCTTCTATAGACAGAACCTTATGATTGTTATCAAATTCAACAACACCAAATCTTTGTGGGTCATCGACATTGTATCCAAAGATAGTCGCCCCATTTAATTGCCGTTTCACTCTCTCAAGGTGAGAAATGAAGTCATGCCCATAGAAAATGTTATCACCTAAAATTAACGAAATATCGTCCTTGCCAATAAAGTCTTCGCCAATGATAAATGCTTCAGCCAGCCCATTAGGATTTTCCTGAATGGTATAGGATAAATTAATTCCCAACTCCGAACCGTCTCCTAATAACTGTTCGAAACGTGGTGTATCCTCTGGCGTTGAAATGATAAGGATATCCTTAATACCTGCTAACATTAATACTGAAATCGGGTAATAAATCATAGGTTTGTCGTAAACTGGAAGTAATTGTTTTGAAATGGACTTTGTTAATGGATATAGCCGTGTCCCATTTCCGCCTGCAAGTATGATTCCTTTCATGGTAACCCTCCTCGTAAAATTATAAAATGCATAAAAAAAACACCTCTAGTTAAAGTTGAGATGCTGCTTTACATAGTATTCAATTGTCTTTTTACATTGCTTTTATGTTTATCAATTTCTATTTCTTTTGCAATTTCTTCTATAAGTTCAACCGCTGGACGAAGGTACAATTCGAGACTATTATTGAATTCTTTTTTACTAAACTCAGAAATCCAAACTGTAATTAATGTATATATAAAAAACAGCTTTTCAATTGGCTCAAAATGGCCAGTTACTTTTTCATTTAATAGGAAGTTTGAATGAATTTTATTAAATGGCTGCCTTATTTCTCCTAGAAATCCAGCCATATCACACCACGATGGGCCTATCTTCATACAACCCCAATCAACAACATATATTTTATTATCTTCAGATAGTAGATTCTTGTAAAAAAAGTCACCATGCTGTACAGAATAATGTTTCATTGGCTGAAGCTTTTCATACATTTTTTTCTCCATTATTATAGTTTCAACTCGTTCAATTAATAAGATAGATTCACTTAAATAATTTAATTGTTCCATTTTATTATATAGAGTCATAAATAGTTCCTTGTTTTTATGTTCCCTATGAATTGAGTCAAATGACCATAGCAATTTATGGATCTCACTACCACTTTTAACAATATTTGAAGGAAACCATTTATAAATTTCCCCATAGGTAATTGAACTAATTATTTTGCTGATTTTACCCACTTCATGAATTACTTTATCATTTAATTTAAGTCCCATTCCCTCAACTTTTTGCATGGTTATCAAACTGAGATTATGTTCTTTTATTTGGGTTATTCCCATAAATTTAGGGGTGACTTTTTTAATTTCTGGATAGAGTTTGTAAATCTTCGAATAAAATAATTTTTCCACTTCTTTATGTTCAGATTGAGTTATTTTTGTTAAATATTTGTTATTTATTAGTCTATGTTCAATTAATCCTTCATTATTACTTCCACCTAAATATAAATACTTGGATTTAATTAGATTTTGATCACTAAATTGTTTCTCTGAAATTTCAAATACATCATTAAGATTAAAATTCAAATCAAAATAATTCTGTATAATTTTGTATGCCTGGCCATCTTTATTTATATTTTGATAACATTCCGCGACTTTTAATGGATAGTACATATTATCAGGAAAAATAGATAACAAAGTTTCACCAGTCCTTATAGCCTTTTCCCATTTCCCTTCTTTCATAAGTTTAGAGAGTATTCGACTCTTTACTTTACCTATTAACTTGAAATAAACACCGTAAAAACCCTCCTCCAATATTATTTGAAATAACCTTTTTAAACCTCTCATGTTTTTCCCCTTTTTAATATTTATTATCTAAATACAACACATTCTTCATTTCTCATCCTCCATTGATAATCATTAACGTTTTAATTCTGATATATATAATTCAAAATATTATTGAGCTACCATAAAATAACATATTAAGATCATATGGATTAACCTGAAAAATATCGCCACCTATGAAATGTGTAATTTTTATATATGAGGTAAAACCCCATACATAATCCGCCTTTTAGTAATATACTTCAATTATTGAAATTACAAATGAACTCCTTTAAAACTCTCCCCATCTTTCCTATATTATTGACCTTTCTTCCATATAATTAATTTCCGCTAATCTACCCTTATTTATCCTGAAAGCAATATCACAATTTTCTATTGTACTAAGTCTATGCGCAATAATAATCAAGGTCTTCTCACCCTTAAGTCCATCAATAGCCTCCATGATTTCCTTTTCGGTTTCATTATCCAGTGCTGAAGTTGCTTCATCCATGAATAATATTTCCGGGTTATGATATAAAGCGCGAGCAATACCGATTCGTTGACGTTGACCCCCAGAAATTCTTACTCCGCGTTCTCCCACTGAAGTTTCTAATTTGTCTGGAAGTTCTTTAACAAACTCTTTTAATTGCGCTTGTTCTAAAGCCCTCCATACTTCATCATCATCAATGTCTTTCTTATTTATTCCAAAAGCAACGTTGCTACGAATAGTATCATCTGATAGAAATATAGATTGTGGGATATAGCCTATTTTTTGTTGCCATAATGCTTTTTGATCATGAAGACTTTCTCCATCTATCAATACAACACCTTTTTCTGGACGAAACAAACCTAAAATAATATCAACAAGCGTTGTTTTACCAGCGCCTGACTCGCCAATAAATGCAACTGACTGTCCAATCGGTATAGTCAACGAAATATCTTTTAACGAATAGTCTTTTTGATTTGGATAACGAAAAGATACTTCTTTTAATATTATTGAATCTACAAATGTTTTTTCTCCACTATTAACTACTATCAAATCTTTATTACTTTTTATCTTTGTATTTTCATCTTTATTCATAAATAAATCATTATATACAACAGATAATGCAGGTTGATTATACCGAATACTAGTAATCAGTGCCGTTACACGAGTAATAGAAGGCATCAATCGAAAAGAAGCCATAGCAAATAGTGCCATTGTTGAAATAAGCTGCGTCATACTTGTTCCCTGCAAAACTATAATTAGCATTGTTATGAGAATAACAGACACCAATAGGGTTTCAATAAATAATCTAGGCACTAGTTCCAACATCTTCATATACCTGCTATTGTTTGCCTTGATCTGGCTTTGAGCAGTGTAAGAGTTAATAAAAAAACTCTCTTTTCCTGATACTTTAACTTCTTTACTTGCTCCTAAACCTTGATTTACCCATTTAATCATCATTCCGCTTACCTTTTGTTGCTCTTTTCCCAGAAGGCTTATCTTCTTACGGAGAAATGCGAAAAACAAAAAAACACTTCCACCTAATAGGATAGAAGCTACTATAGTCGCAGTTGGAGCAGTCACTAACAATAATACAAAAATACAAGCAATAACAAGAAACTCAGTCAACAATTGAAAACCCGCCATAATTATGCCCTGAAACACTTTAGATACTTCTCCATTTATATTCCGAAGTAATTCTGCAGTGTTTCGTTGTAAATGGAAAGTATAAGGTTTTGTTAAATATTCTTTAAACAAGTTACTCGATAGCTTAACTTGTTGATTTAAGATAACTCTGAATTGTGCATAGTTGAAAAGAAGTAAGTATAGATTTTTAAAAACAAAAACTGATAGTAACAATACAACAGAAAATATAATAAATGATGTTGTTGATTGAAAGTTAAATAAGTCGAAAAGATATGCTAAAATAGCCTGTTCCTGAATAATATCAGGGTTGGTTACAATTCCAACAAACGGAACAATTAATCCTATGCCTATTGTTTCGAAAAAAGCAGCTACTATCATCATAAAGAATAAAATTAGAAATTTTTTCTTTTCTCTTTTATTAAAAAGCAGCATTAATCGTTTGATTGCTTTTTGCAATTCAAACACACCTTCTTTCTTTTATATTTCCAAATGCATCCACTAATATTCTTTTTTTACCCATTATCTTCACCTCAATATGACATTTATAAAGCTTGTTTCCCGAATTGAATAATCCCAATTTTATATATCCAACTTTACCTATGAACGTAATTTAAAATTCCCCTTAATTAAACAGCGCTTGATTTCTTTGCTACTAAAATATATAAATTATAAAACTTGTAAAACAAACTTCCTAATAAATAACTACTAACTAGCATTTTGGAGATTATTCTCACCTTGAGTTGTTCTTTCAGCATTAACTCCTTGAAATACTTATTTTTTCTAATGTTTATCCCTGTTCTCTTCCATTTTTTATATAAAGACTTACTCAACTCATTTTTCTTGTTGTAAATAATATCTCTGTTAACCCAGAAGTTGTGAATGAAGGCTAAAAATTCAAATTCCTCTTTATTTTCTTTGTACATATTGTTATATTTTAAATCCTGTTGAATAAAGCTAGTTGCCTTCTCCACTTCTAATAATATAGATGAAGCGGAATTAGTTACTGATTGACTTCTGGAAATTAAATAATAATACAAAAACTCATCAACAAGACAGACTCTTGGACAATGGATAGCTAAAGAACATGAAAATGCTAAATCCTCTCCTTTGGCAATATCATTAGGAAAAACTATATTGTTATTTTTGATAAACTTTTTTTTCATTAACTTACTCCATAGGGATGGATTTATTTTACTTGTCATAATCATTTTTAGAAAATCATCTCCAACCAACATTTGATAACTGATATTTTTAGTTGAACTTTTTCTTATTTCATCCCCTTCTACAAAATAAAATTTATAACATACAATATCATAATCATTTTGTTTTGCCTTTTTATATAAAACGTCAATGGCATCTTCAGCCAGCCAATCATCACCATCTACAAATAGTAAGTACTCACCCTTTGCCTTTTCAAAACCCTTCTCTCTTGCTCTCATGACTCCTTCATTACTTTGATCAATAACATTTATTCTGGTATCAATCTCTTCCATTTGTTGAATTTTTGTTAATGTATTATCAGTAGAACCATCATTAATCACTATTATTTCCAAATCCTGGAAGGTCTGGTAAATGAGAGACTGTAAACATTTTTTTATGTACTTTTCAATATTGTAGGCAGATACAATTAAACTAACTTTTGGCATTTTATAGGATCTCCTTTAAAAAATTGCATTAACTTTTGAAATTGTTCATTTTTCTTTTAAAATAGAAGATTAGATAACCTTTTTCTAACCTTGACAAATCTGCTGTAAACAGAAGGATGAATCGAGAAAAATTTAAGTTCCATCCTGTTTTTATAATTTATGATGTTTTTATAATTTTTAAATCCAATTTCGAATTCCTTTTTCAATTGTTCCATAACTTCTTTTTCAATTGGAAAATGTCTCTGCACAGAATAATAATGTATGATGATTAAGTGTAAATAAGTATTAGACCCCTTTTGAAGCAATTCATTATATTTTTGTAATTCAAAAAGCAAGACACGATCTTTAATTGCTTCTATTGCATCCAGTCTCTTTAAAGTATATTTTTCATTTGTAAAACTGTTTTCGTTATGAAAGTAGTAATATAAAACTGCATCAGTAAAAACAATTTTTTTTGTTGCCTGAATGATATGGTGAATCACAAATTCATCATCATGTACTTTTCCATCTGGATAGCGAACATGTTTAAAAACCTCTTTTTTGTAAAGTTTGTTCCAAGGTACAACTGTAACTAAATTTTTTTCATTAAATAAATTTTTAAAGGCTTCTTCTTGTTCTAAAAAATGAATTTCCTGTTTGTTTACCGTTATATTACTTTCTCTTATATGCTCATTTATGTTTGTATCGTAAACTTTAGATATCTCACACATAGCTATGTCAGCGTCATTATCATGCAGGTGTTTCTGCAAGATCTCATACATTCTTGGATGAATACTATCATCAGAGTCCACAAATCCAATTAGTTCCCCACTGGCCATGTCTAGGCCTTTATTTCTTACAGAGGACAAACCTATATTAGATTGATGAACCACTATGATTCTCTCATCCAATTCAGCAAATTTATCACATATTTCTTGACTGCCATCTGTAGAACCATCGTTTATTATAATGATTTCAAGGTTTTTATAAGTTTGATTCAAAATACTATTAAAACACTTCTCGATGAATGCTTCCCCATTATAAACAGGGACAATGACAGTAATTAATGGCTTCATGCTAGAAAATTCCCCCTTCTTAAAACAAAGAGTCTAATCTGCTTCTTTCCAGTTAATTTTGATTTTAACTATTTAATACAAATTGATTTCTAATATGATAAACTGCCAGCGTTATCCTGGGTAATCGAGACCAAAAGTAAATTAAATAGGTTTCCTTTTTTGAAATATAAGGGTTATTTAAAAATAAGTTTTTCCATGAAATGATTTGCTGCGTCACAATCTCCAATGACTTTTTCTGCACATCTTTATTTTCCTTCATAATATCAATAGCCAGCCATCTAAGAGATTTATAATAGTCTGCAGTGATTATATCCAAAACATATTCAGAAGTGTTGTTCTGTTTTAAAAACTCAATAGCCTCTTCAAAGTTTTTAATAATATCTAACCTTTTTTCGCTGTACTTTGCTAACTTCTTTCTAGTCATACTTTCCGAATGAATCACATAAAGGTACAGTCGTTCTTCCGTAAATACTACTTTATTAGCTTGTTGCATAAGGCGGTACTGTATGGCAGCATCTTCAAATTTTCTCCCAATAGGAAATCTAACTTCCTTAAGTAATTCTCTTCTATAAAGCTTATTACATAAGCCAAATCCAGTAAGTTTACCACTGTACATTTTAAATAGTGCTTCTTCGTTATTCATTGAATAAACCTTCTTACCAATAATAGGAGTACCTAATATCTGGTTTTTCTCATCTACTAAATAATTCATACATGTGCTTATGTCTGCATTGTTTGATTCGCAAAGAATAAATAACTTAGCAAGCATAGTTATTTCAAGCTGATCATCTCCATCAGCCATAAGAATATATTTTCCAGTGGAAGCTTCAAGCGCCCGATTACGTGCTGCTGAAACTCCTTGATTTGGTTGATAAATATATGTTATTCTCTCATCTAACTTTTCATAATATTTACAAATATTACTGCTTTGATCTGTTGATCCGTCATCAATAATTATTAACTCAAAGTCTGTAAACTCCTGATTTAGTATAGAGACGATACATTTCTCAACATATTTCTCTAAGTTATATACAGTAATAGAAACACTAATAGAAGGAACTCCCATCCTGATTTCTCCTTTACCCGTAGTTCTTTAAATTTACTTCTCACTTATGAATAAATACTCCCTTTATTACACTGCTTTTCTTTTTCCATTTTGTTAAATAGTGCCTCTTTTTTAGAGCTGCTATAATAATGTGCACTCCATTCTTTAGAATGAAAAGGGATTGAATTTTTATTGTTTTCCTCTTGTAAAGCTTCACTTATTTTAGTTCTTAAGTCTGGATTTTTTATTAACTTTATGATATTTCTAAGTAACTCTGGTTCATTTATCTCCGAAATCAATCCCGTTTCACCATGTTTTATCTGTTCTTTTGCACCTGCAGTAGCCGTTGACACAATAGGCTTTTTCAGCGCACGTGCCTCTGCAATAGTTAAACAGTAACCTTCATGCCTGGATGGCTGGACATAAATATCGCTTTGACGTATATAAGGATAAGGGTTACTTTTTGACCCTTCTAGTATAAATGAGTCTTCTAATTCGAATTCTTGTATCATTTCTTTGATATGAGAAATCCACTGACCTTCCCCAACCCAATGCCACTGTATGTTATACCCAAGCTTTCTTAATTCATACAATGTTTTAACTGCTATATCAGGGCCCTTCTCATTCATAATCCTCGCAACCGTCACAATTCTAATAATTGAAGAAGCAGGAAACACGTCTTCTTTTTCTGCAAGTTGAGTAATTGTCAAAGCTGGGATATCATTTGTTTGAGTATCTATTTTGTGACTTAATGTAGGTAGTTTTTCTTTTAAGTGATTTGCAGCAGTATTTGAAACCACGAATATACGATTAAATAATCTATACATTCTTCGTGCAAATCTATGGTCAAATCCTATTTCCTTTACATCAAAATGTATCCATTGATATTTTTCCTTTGCCTTTACTCGATTAGCAATATAGTAAGTGATTATATCCATCGGTCCCGCATAGGCAACTGCAACATCATACTTTTCTTCCAAGATAGGGACTTTTTTGAAAACATTTTTAAATAATATCCTCCTGTCTTTGGTTACTTTCATGTAGCTGTGGAGCACAAAAAGAAAAAGCGACTGTTTATACCGACGCTTAGATAAATGAGCTTTTATTTTTTCTTTAGGATTGTAGGATAGTTGCCGTCCAATATGAGGGAAATCCTTCATTTCCTGAACGATCACATGCTGTGGGAGCTCTTGATAAAGACCACCCTTTTTTTCTAACAGCAATACTGTAATATCATAGTCTTCTTCGGGTAGTTCATGAAGCATATTCAAAAATGCCCGTTCTGTTCCTCCAACGTTCATACTGATTAGCATAAACAGGACTCTTTTTCTCATATTTTACTTTTCACCTCTTTTCCTTATACACCGACAAGGTCATAAAACTTCTGGATTTCTTCAATATTCCCCTTTTTCTCTTGCTTTTGGCAAGCAATAATTTGCTCTTTTAATTCATGTTGATTAAGCAGCCGTTGAATACCCTCAGCCACTGCTTCTGGTTGCATATCTACGACAATTCCGTTTTGGCCATCTACCATTTGACTGTACACGGCATCAAAACGGGTGGTTACTATTGGGGTGTTCAGCATTCTTGCTTCCGCAAGAGCTATTCCATAACCTTCAAATCTGGACGTTTGAACATAAAGGTCTGCTTCTTTAATATAAGGATAAGGGTTGGATTTAACTCCCAACAATATCATTTCTTTTTCCAGCCCAAGTGCCTGAATCTGCTCTCGTATTTCCTTTTCCAGAGGACCTTTGCCGAGTACATACCAGCGAAACGATATTCCATTTTTCTTTAGTTTTGCACATGCTTCTAAAGCTATATCATAGCCCTTCTGTCTTGCGATTCTACCAATCGTTAATATCCTAATTCCATTAAAGTTATCATCATATCCATTTCCACTTTCAGCCATTTTATTTATCAATTCCGGATTGTTAATATCGTAAATAACTTCCATTTTATACTCTGAGGGTAGTTGGTTTTGTGAAAAAATCTCTTTTGTCTTCTCGGAGACAGTTATGATTTTATCCATGTTATTATAATGCTTCATCTGAAATGTTCTCTCTATTCCCTCTAAGTAATAGCTGACGTTAACCCAAGCATATTTTTTAGCTGCAGACACCTTTTCTGACACATAAAACGTTGGAACACCTTGAGCATAAGCAATTGCTACATCATAGCGCTCTTTATTAGATGGAATAACCGAACCAGTACTTTCCCAAAATAATCGAGCTTTTGTAATATTATTTGGTTTTCCTCTCCTCAACTTAGATGAATAAGAAATCCTCGCTGACACATATCGAGGAGGATATATAAAGACTGTTTTCCAAAAAGGCTTCGATGCAAAATTGGTGTATTTAAGTGGGGGTAATATCTTTACCTCTTTTGGAACAAGGGTTTCTAGTTCTCCTCCATACAAAAACAGCTGAAGGTCTACATCATATGAATCAAAATCTATTAAATTTAAGAGGGTAACTAAACTCTTTTCAGCCCCTGCACATGCAAGTGAATCAATAACAAACAACAGTTTCTTTTTCTTCATGGCTGCTTCACCAATCTTTTGGCATCAAGGCGTGAAATCAGCAGTTTGTGAATGGATGGGCTTAGGCGGAAGGCACCATAGACAACTCTTTTCTTTTTACTTACTTGCGGATTATTTATCATTCTAAAAAATAACCGATTATATAACTTTTTAATTTCCTTACGCCTTTCAGCTGCATTAGGAAGCTCTTTTTGAGATTGTAAGTAATACCAGAAAAAATGTTCCGAAAAATGCAGGAGTGCTCTTTCTTCTACGTCTCTTAAATTCCTTTCTCTAAAGAATACAGCACGTTCATACAGCGCCAGCACTTTATCAAATTTTTTTACAGTCATTGGTATGGGAGTTTCGCTTCCTTTACGCCCCACACAAACCACATAATAATAAAGTGGTTCATGAATATATACAACTTTATCTGCTTGATAAAGTAGCCTGTGAGCAACAAATTCATCATCATCTACGTAGCCCACTGGGTATTTAATATGATTAAAAAGCTCTTTTCGAAACATCTTACTCCATGGGACGGAAAATAATCGGTCTGTATCGTACAAACCATGTAATGCCTTTATTCCCGATGAAGTTGTTACAGAGTAGTTTTGGAGTGGATCTTTCCTTCTATTCTCATTTTTCTCTTCTCTCTCTTCTATCGGCTGAAAATCACAAAGTGCTATATCTGCCTCAGTAAAAACGATTTGGTGGTAAAGTACTTTTAACATTTCCTCGTGAAGAAAATCATCACAATCGACAAAAGTAATGTATTCTCCAGATGAGCGCGAGATACCAGCATTACGTGCAGCACCAATATCATGATGTTCTTTATGGATAACCGAAATTCGTTTATCTTTCTTTAAGTATTCATCACATAGAACTCCGCTTTTGTCAGTAGATCCATCATTAACTAAAATGAGTTCGAAATCTGGAAAAGTCTGTGTTAATACAGATTCGATACAAAGTTGCATATTGAATTCCTGATTATATATCGGTATAATTACACTTATTTTCGCCATAGAATTCCTCCGCTTTGAGATAATACTGATCATCAATATTCAACAGGCTGCTTTTTATTCTTCCAACCTGTTATTAGTAGTTTGTGAATAAAAGGACTAAAACGAAATACACTGAAAACAACTTTTTTCTTTTTATTAGTCTCAGGGTTTTTAATTATTCTAAAAAACAACTGATTATATTTGTTTTTTATTTCAGTGCGTCTGTCATCTGCTTCCGGTAGCTCAATTTTTGACTGTAAATAATACCAGAAGAAATACTCTGTAAAATCCAATAACGCTTTATTTTCCAGCTCTCGCAGTTTCTTTTCCCTAAAAAACTTTGCCCTATCATGCAATGCTAGTACCTTATCAAACTTTTTTTCTGTCATTGGGGAATGGGTAGTACTTCCATTACGAATGATATAAAAATAGAGTGGAACTTGAACGTATACAATTTTATTCGCTTCATAAAGCAATTTGTGGGCTGTAAATTCATCATCATATAAGTATCCACTTGGATATTCGATGTCCGCAAAAAGTTTTTTTCTGTATATTTTATTCCAAGGTACAACATACGTAAGGTTTTTTTCATACAATCCATGTAAACCCCGCTTCTGTGTATAGCTAGTCACTGAATAGTCTGGAAGCGCATTTTTCCTTTGAATCTCTTTACCTTCATCTGTCGGAGAAAAGTCACACATCGCAATGTCTGCCTCAGCAGAAACAATTTCTTTATAAAGAATTTCTACCATTTGTTCATGAAAGTAATCATCACAATCGATAAAAGTAATATATTTGCCAGAAGCATAAGAAATGCCTGTATTACGTGCAGCTGCTATACCAGCATTGCTTTTATGTACAACCGATATTCTTTTATCTTTTTTTGCATATTCCTCACAAATACGACCACTATTATCAGTAGATCCATCGTTAACAAGTATTAGTTCAAAATCTTTAAATGTCTGTTCTAACACAGAATTGATACACAGCGGCATGTAAGCTTCTAAATTATAAATTAATGCGATAATACTTACTTTTGGCATAGTGTACCTCCAATTATTAAGTGGGCTGTCCCTTCAATATTTTTTTGTTCTTTGCCGAAATGTAATATTGATAATTTATCATCAGCAACTGCAACTTCACTTTCCAAGACAGCTGTTTTAGTTTTGGGATTTTATGAAAGTGCTTCCTCACTTCTCGGCTAATCCAAGCAAATTGTTCATTTGCTTCTTCCTTATCTGATATTTGATTTAAGATTGTTTGAACATTATCTAAAGACCACCAGACAAACCGCAACCAAACTTCATCCATTAATTGAGGATATACCTTGCTAATAGTACTAATAATTTCGTCCCATGCTTTGTAACTGTCAATCCTCCCTTTATGAAACTTTGTTGTAAGAATGCTTTCTTCACGTGTCCGATAAATATATCCTGTTTTTGAAGTATTAACGATGCGATTCGCTTTTAAGAACAACTTATACGATACAGCTAAATCTTCATGGATTCTACCTAGTGGAAAAGTGATATTGTCAAAGCAATGGCGACGGTAAAGTTTATTCCATAATGCAAATCTGTATATTTTTCCACGAAATAACTCTCGTAGCGATTCCTCTTGTGGGAGTGTAAGGAAATGGTTATTTTCTCTTATGTCTGTTACTTCATCTCCAAACTGACGAGCATACCCGCAAATTGAGATATCACAGTTATTCTCCTCTAAAATATTCTCTAAGTTCTCAAACATATCCGGAAGAATCCAGTCATCACTATCTACAAATCCTACCAATTCTCCGGTGGCATTTTTAATTCCTGTATTTCTAGCTGCACTAACTCCTTGTGAGGATTGATGAATAACGACTATTCGTGGATCTTTTTTTGCAAATTCCTCACAAATTGAAGGACTATTATCGGTTGAACCGTCATTAATCAATAGAATTTCCAATTCTTTTTTAGTTTGATTACAGATACTTAACAAACATTTCTCTAAATACATTTCCACGTTATAAACAGGAACGATAATTGATATCAGACCAGTATTGATCATCTCACTTCCTCCACTGAAAACTCATCTAGTAAATTTCCCACTTTATCTTTCACAATCGTCGACGACACTCCTTTTGTATACGGAAAATAAACAATATCAACACCTACATGATTAAACTTGATTTCCAGTTCATCAAAAAGAGCATTTCCTTTCCAATCGTCACCAACAAACATGACGTTAAAAAGCAAATGCTCCCATGCAACAAATTTTTCTCGATTTATTTGGGGTACTGCCTGGTCTACATATTTTATTCCTTCTACAATGGCTTTTCGTTCTTCGTATGGAATGACCGGTCTTTTCTGTTTATATTTCATTACCAATTCATCTGTGCTGACCCCTACAATGAGGTAATCACATTGTTCTTTTGCCTTTTTTAAAATGTTCAAGTGACCAACATGGAATAAATCAAAAACCCCAGTTGTATAGCCTACTTTATACTGCTTCATACATTTCACTCCTTTTGTCATTAAAGCAAACAGCTTCAATTCGTTTCAGTAAGTGTTCACTCGCTCTTCCCTCTTCATAGGAACCAACTCTGTTTAGGAATTTCGCCAGATTATCCTGATAATTTCTATTATGAAAATTGCCTATTTTATCGAACAAATCGCTGTTACTTGTTGCACTAATGAAAGGAAGATCTGTGATATCGAAATAAAGCTTTCTGTCTTGCTTTGTATATTCATGAATGTCAGGAACATACAGGAAGCATGGACGCTTGGTTATTGAAAAATCAAACATCAGGGATGAATAATCAGATATTAAAACATCTGCAGTGAACAGCAATTCCTGGATATCCTCATAGGAAGTAACGTCTTTAACATGTTGATTTCCATTTATTAGCTGACTGGATTTCGAAATCAGATGTGGGTGCAACTTAACCAAAATGACCCATTCACTGCCAAATTTATTTTTCAGTCTATTTAATAGCTGTGTCCAATCTAAATCATAAACTTCCAAATTATTATGCTTTCTAAATGTTGGAGCATATAATAAAATTTTTTTGTCTTTAGGGATATTAAGTTTCCTCTTGATCTCTCCCATATCGTCTGATTTATGCTGGATTAACATATCATTCCTGGGAATACCTTGCTCAAAAATTTCACCATCAAACCAAAAAGATCTTTTGAATATGTTGGTACTGTATTTACATCCGGAAAGTAATAGATCACACTTCATAGAATCTTTCCTGGCCATTTGCACATAAGAATCAGGCAGTACATCCTCGGCATCCTTCTCGATTTGTTTTAGACGTAGTGAGCTGTGCCAGGTCTGGATGTAATACTGGTTTTTCCGTTTAACAAACAATTCGGTTGTTCGATAATTTGTAATAACGACTTTGGCTGTACATAGCTCATAGAAGTATCTAAAGGACATTGTCTTTACTTTTCTGATAGGTGTGGGGAGATGTTTGGAATTAGGATCATTGAAAGCCCACACCACGTCAAATCGGCCTTTGGGATAATGAGTCACCAAATATTCAGTGATATATTTCGGATTGCATCCATAGTTACTGCCATAATAGCTGAACATGAATAATTTGTTTTTCTTAATTGGAAGGCACCTGCAAAAATAAATAATAGCTAAGGCGATCAGCTGCTTCATACGATCGATCTTCACTCCGCTAACACCTCCTTTTTCAAATTCACTTCTACTTGCTCAAGCCCAGGTGGGTGGGACAAAACCCTGATTGACCTTAACCCTCTTCTCAAGCCCAGGAAGGCAATATTAAAATAAGGGTGTAAAGAAAATAAGTATAATTGCGTGTTTAACTGTTTATCATACTTAACCGCATTTTTAAGCTTTGTGTAATTAGTTTGTATGTATGACTGTATTTCCTTTCGATATATCCCGTTTTTATCTTTCTTTCTGTTCATAAACAATAGGTTATAATGAATCAGGCACATTTTTAAAATAGCTATATATGACGCATCTATAAGTCTTTCATAGTTTTTCTCGATGAATTGATGTCTTACCTTAAGTCCCTTGATTATATCCAGGTTTCTCGGAGAATAAGTCGCAACAATACTGTCATCCCTTTGGAAATAGTAGTACAGTGGCTGATGCATCAATAAAAAGTTTTTTACATTGTGCATCACCTGATGTGCCCAGAATACATCTTCAAATAATACTCCTTTTTTAAATGGAATTTCTTTGATCAATTCTGTCTTATATAGTTTCCCCCAGGCGAAGTTCTTCACTTTTTCATTTTTAACCAATTCATACATCAATATTTGATTATCCAGCTCGAGTGGTTCATCATTTGCATCAATATATCTGTTGTCAATCAGAAGCTTATCTTCATAAGCATAATAAAAAGCTGATTGAACAACATCAGCTTGGTATCTTAAACTATAATGAAGCATTAATTCAATCGCATTTTCCTTCAGCCAGTCATCACTGTCTGCAAACATCGTATATTCTCCTGTAACCTGCTTCATGCCATGATTTCTCGCATCAGAAAGTCCGCCGTTTTCTTTATGGATCACCTTTATCCGATCGTCTTTATCCCGGTACTGGTCGGCAATTTTCCCACAATGATCCGGTGAACCATCGTCCACTAGAATAACTTCGATATTTTTATAGGTTTGATTTAAAATACTGTCTACACATCTATGAATATATTTCTCTACTTTGTAAATAGGAACAACAACGCTGACTTTTCCCTTTTGAAACATATAGTGTCCCCCCTTCCTAAGCCAATTGATATAACTTCTTAAGTTCCTGCTGATTTTGATAGTCTGTGTTTCTGCAGTTTTCTGCCAATTGCTTTCTACCCTCAGAATCCTTGAACAGTTTTTCTATACCACTCGCAATACCAGCAATGGAAAGGTCACAGATAGCACCATCAAAACCATCTTTCACCTGACTCTGGGCAGTAGGGTAATTGGTAATCAAAACAGGCTTGGAAAGAATCTGTGCTTCTCCAACTGTCACAGCTTTTCCTTCATATCTTGATGGCTGAACATAAAGATCCGCTGCTTTCATAAATGGATAAGGGTTCGTTTTTTTGCCAAGTAGGATAAAACTCTCTGTCAGATCGTTTTCAGCTATTAATCTTCTGAGCTTTTCTTCCTCTCCGCCATACCCAACCACATACCAGGAAATATTTTTATAGCCTTTATTTTTTAACAGCTTTAACGCCTTCACAGCATAATCAATGCCTTTTGCATGTGATAATCTGGCCACAGTAATCAATTTGAACCGCTGATCATGGTTCATTGGATTATTCACTTCTTCATCAGCCAGTTTTATTATAAAATTCGGTGAGGAAATATTTTCAATGACCCTTACTTTGTTCTCCAGTTCACTATACTTGTTTAGAAAGGACTGTCTGCATGCATCTGATACAGCGATAATATCATCGAATTTCCTCCACATTTTCAAATCCATATTTATGTCTGTATCCACTGTTGAATAATCTGTATGGATCCAGGCTATTTTCTTCCTTGCATTCACCTTTTCTGCTACAAAATAATGTGGCCATAAATAACTGACCGCTGTGTCATATTTTTTTTCCAGCTTAGGGAGAAATGGCAGGGCATACTTCCACATCAATTGCAGCTGATAATACCCTGGCTCCTCCACTCCTTTTATTCTGCCTTTCATATCAGCGTTTACTTTGGATAGGATTCTCGATAAAGCGATGGAATAATGTTTATCCTTGATTATTTCTCTGATTGACTTTCTAAATGTCGTATACTGGTCGACTTCTTCCAATAAAGTAATTTTGTTTGGAAGCAGGTTCATGAACTCTCCCTGATGCTTATATAGCATTAAATCAACCTTGTAATTTTTATAATCAAAATGGTCAAGCATGCTGATTAAGCTTCTTTCCACTCCTCCAATTTCCATATCATAGGAGGCGATTAGTAGTTCTTTCATATGTCCCTCCCGTGTTGGTTTGATAGATATTCATTAAAGCTAAAATTCCGCTTCTCAGCGAGTATCCGCTCTGTTCAAAGCCATCAATAATTTTAGTAATATTTCTTTCCCTTTTAGCAGCCACTTCCAATATTTTATCTGCCCAAATATCGGCCCCATCAGCCAATGAAAGCTTCGTCACTAAACCGATATTTATATCCGCTTCAGGCTGTATCGCTTCAGATACGACACACGGTACGCCACTTGCTTGAGCCTCCAGTAAAACCAGCCCAAGCCCCTCATACAAAGACGGGAAAACAAATACATCCATACTTTGCATTGCTGTGGCTATATTACTTCTTATCCCAGTAAACCTGATATTTTCATGAATTCCTTCATTTTTTGCCTTTTCCTCGATTTGTTTTCTTAGATCTCCATCACCTACCAGCAACAATTTAACTGAAGCGTCTTTTTTGATCATGCTTTTCATGATTTCCAATAGAAATGAATGATTTTTCGCTTCGATAAACCTGCCGACATGACCAATAACAATATTATTTCCAAGCCCCTCTTCAACTTTAAAACTCTTTACATCTGTTCCCGGAGTTTGTAGGAATTGTTCATAATCAATTGCATTTGGGAAATAGGAGTAATTTATTCGATTTAATGCTTTTTCTCCAAATAGATAGCTGCCTGCCCCATTACTGCATGCTAATAAATCGGTTGAAAAGCTATTGATGATCAGTCGCATGAATCTGATATAAGCTTTTCTGGTAAAACTGTCGCTATTGTCTAAAGTAGTGTGCGCATGTGCAATTCTGATTTTCACTCCAGCAAGAAGAGCCGCGGTATTTGCAATTCCTGAATGAAATAAGGTGTGGGAATGAACCGCATGATATGGGCCATATTCTTTCATGACACGATACAGTGCTCTAAGTGATGTCGTTTTCGGTAGCTTGATAACCTTACCGCCCATTTTTTTTATTTCCTGATCATAATCAGCTTCTTCCTTACCATAGGAAATAAAATCAAACTGTATCTTTTCATGATCAATATTTCTATAAATATTCATTAGCATTGTCTCTGTTCCTGCTCTGTTCATTGCCCCAACAACATGAAGAACCTTGATTGGCTTAAAATTCTCCATTTTCTCCTCCTTGTTATATCTAACTGGAATCATTCTTCTCCTTTTGCCATCTTGCAAATTCAATAACTGTTTTATATTCCTGAAGCTGACCTTTTTCAACTCCTGATTTTTTTAAATCTTTCACAAAATCCATCCATTCACTTTCCAGCATTTGCTGGCCACCGGGCTTAATACCAACAATTGAGCGAAGATCCACTTCCAGCACATTTGCTATCTTTTCTATGATTTGGATCGAGGGATTTTGGTTTTTGCTTCGTTCTATATTACTTAAATAAGATTTGGATATATTTGCCCGTTCAGCACATTCAGATAAAGTAAGACCTTTTCTTTTTCGGATAGTCTGGATATTTTTTCCTATCATTTTTTATACCTCTTGTTTTCCTAATATCAAATAACTCCTATTACTGATGGTTCTATTTAGCGCATCCCTTAAACATTTAATTACACGCAGCTGTTCTTCTCCAGTTAAGCCTGATCCTGAAGGGAGACATATCCCTTCAGCAAATAACTGCTTTGCAACATGTTCATTTTCCCTGTGTGGATAGTAGCTTGCTCCACGGAAAAGCGGCTGCATATGAAGGGGTTTCCACACATGACGTGCTTCTATATTTTCTTTTTGAAATGCTTCCAGCAATTGTTTTACAGATACTCCTGTTTTTGTCTCATCAACAGTTAATGTCGTAAGCCAGCGATTTGACCTTGTATCCTTTAATTCCGGCATAAAATTAACACCTGGAATGTCTGATAATGCATGGGTATAGAGATCGAATAATCTTCTTTTGGTCCTAACCCGGTCATCAAGCACCTGTAATTGTGTTCTGCCAACCCCTGCCAAAAGATTGCTTAGCCGGTAATTATAGCCTGTGACACTATGCTGATAATGTGGGGACGGGTCACGTGCCTGACTTGCCAGAAAGCGCGCTTGATTGATTGCCTCAACATCATCAGATACAAGCATTCCACCACCGGATGTTGTGATGATTTTATTCCCATTAAAGGAGTAAATACCAAACCTGCCTAATGTACCACTTGCCTTTCCTTTGTAAGTTGTTCCAAGAGATTCAGCTGCATCCTCTATAATTGGTACACCATAAAGGTCACAGATTTTTAATATTTCATCCATTTTCGAGCTTTGGCCATATAGATTAACAACGATAACCGCTTTTGGCAGTTTCTCCTTTATAGCAGCTTCCTGCATGGCTCTTTTTAATGCCGCTGGTGACATATTCCACGAATCCGGCTCTGAATCAATAAAAACAGGTTCTGCTCCCTGGTACAAAACCGGATTGGCACTTGCAACAAATGTAAGCGTCGAACAAAACACCTTATCTCCTTTTGATATATCCAATAAGGAAAGAGCCAAATGAATTGCCGCTGTTCCTGAGCTGACAGCCACAGCAGCTTTTACACCTACCGCCTTGGCAAATTCCTCTTCGAATGCATCCACATTTGGCCCTACAGGAGCAACCCAATTTGTTTCAAATGCTTCATTGATATACTGGTTCTCTTTTCCGGTCATATGGGCCAGGGATAGGTTGATTCTAGGTTTTGTCAAAAAAACACCGCCTTCTTAATGGGATTTGAACACATTGAACACATATTTCTATTCTTTTTTCACTAGGATTCTTTCGATTATTCTTGTTGGACTTCCTACTGCTTTGCTGTATGCCGGTATATGCTCAATAACTGTGGAGCCTGCTCCGATTACCGACCAGCTACCCAGATGCTTTCCGGGAATAACTGTGGCGGAAGACCCAACATGTACGCCTTCTCCTGTGGTTACATTCCCTGCCAACGTGCCATTTGGAGAAATATGAGAATAATCACCAACTCTATTATCGTGTTCTACCACACCACCCGTGTTGATAATACAATGATTCCCAACATTGGCATTGGCGTTGATTACAGCATTGGGCATAATCACCGTTCCATTTCCTATCTTCGCTGATCTACTCACAACGGCTGTCGGATGAACAACAGTTAAATAATGTTTTGGCAGTAAATTTAAGCTTTGAACAATCTTTCTTCTGATTTCATTACTGCCTATTGCCACAACCACTTTGGTATCATGGCGAAAGAGCTTTACCAGGTAGGAAATTGGGGCATGAATCATCCCTTTTTCCTGAAATCGATGATCATATTTATCATCCAATACAGCAGTTACCTCATATAATCCACCACAAAAAATCATTTCCTGTATGACCCTGCTATGGCCGCCATCTCCTAAAATAACTACACTCATCCTACAGCGCCCTTTGATTGCCATTAAATTTTTCCATCGTTACAGTACCCTTGTGGCTGATTCCTTCTTTTTTCAGGACTTTCAAAACAGTCATGAACAGGATCTTGCAATCTAATCGAATACGCTGATTTTTCACATACCATGTATCCAATTTGAACTTCTCCTGCCAGGTGATTGCATTTCTTCCATTCACCTGTGCCCATCCTGTAATACCCGGTTTTACATTTTGACGCTGGCGCTGTTCCTTGTTATAAAGCGGCAAATATTCCATTAGTAATGGTCTCGGGCCAACCAGACTCATTTCACCTTTTAAAACATTGATCAGCTGCGGAAATTCATCCATGCTGTATTTTCTAAGAAATGCTCCTAAGGGGGTTAGACGGACTTCATCAGATAATATATTTCCTCCTTTATCCGTTTTATTCGTCATCGTTCGAAATTTATAAAGGTGAAATGGCTTACTATCAAGACCCGGACGTTGCTGTTTAAATAAAATGGGAGTTCCCATTTTCAATCTGATCATTACCGCAACATAAACAATCAATGGAGAAAATAACATAATTAAAATCAAAGAAATGAAAAGATCCATGACTCGTTTCATCTGTTTATCACTCCCTAAGGAATTTTAGAAAAGTTCGCTTATACTGATTGTCTAAAAGTTATGCTTTCCTATCGGTCAAAAAAACCGCTGCATCATGCACCGGTTGATTGTTTAACGCTATTATTCTGGAAATCCTCTCATATCCATTCGGATTATTTCGTTGCCAACGCCACGCGTCTTCACACATTACGTCGATCCCTCTTTTGGCCTGCCAGCCAAGTTTCTCCTTTGCTTTCTGGGGATTTGCATAACATATACCAGCATCTCCTAAACGCCTGCTCGCAACCGTGTATGGAACTGTTTTACCGGAGGCTTTTTCAAATGCCCTTACCATTTCCAGCACACTATAGCCTTTGCCGGTTCCCAGGTTGTAGGCATCAACACCCTTTGTGGATAGAACCCTTTCCAATGCTTTCAAATGACCTAAAGCCAAATCGACAACATGAATATAATCCCTTACTCCTGTTCCATCCTCCGTCAGATAGTCATCTCCAAATATTGTAAGCTGATCTCTTTTTCCAACCGCCACCTGTGAAATATAGGGCATGAGGTTGTTAGGTATACCATTTGGATCTTCACCAATATAGCCGCTTTGATGTGCACCAATTGGATTAAAGTATCGCAATAAAGCAATACTCCAGGTTTGATCAGAAAAAGAAACATCCCTAAGTATTTCTTCAATTACCAGCTTTGTGCGACCATATGGATTAACTGCCCCGAGAATCGCTTCCTCATCGATAGGTACTTTCTCTGTCGTTCCGTACACAGTTGCAGAAGAACTAAATACGAGATTCTTCACTCCATATTGCTGCATCACCTCACATAGAATAATCGTACCGGCAATGTTGTTTTGAAAATACTTTAGTGGGAGTGAAACAGATTCACCAACTGCCTTTAGTCCTGCCAGATGAATTACTGCTTCAATCTTATTTTCAGCAAAAATTTCCGTAACCTTTTTCTTATCCAGCAGATCAGCATCATATATCTTCAACTGTTTTCCCGTAATCCCAGCCACCCTATTTAACGACTCTGGATTACTATTTGAAAAGTTATCCAAAACAATAACCTTATAACCTTCATTTAAGAGCTCTATACAGGTATGACTCCCAATATACCCAGCCCCACCTGTTACAAGAACAGCCATGATGTTTTCCTCCTTCCGTTACCAAATTAAGAAATCACTTCGATATACGATGTTCAAGCTAATAACACTTTCGTAATAGTAATAAGCAAAATAACAAATTAAGATTCCAAAATATATCAACTTCTGATCCTTTTCTCTAAATAGCTTAGGAATCCATGCTATAAGAATTAATTGATATAATTGGAAATAGATGGATATCCTTGCAAAGATCCATTGTTGTGTTGCAATTACCATGAAAACAAATCCAATTAAAGCCATGTTTACAATAAAATCACTATTTGGAAATATCTGTTTCAACTTCTCTCTTCCTAAGTACGCAAAGATAATCGGTGCTCCTTCAACCGCTACCCTTAGAATATTCGCTCCGCCCTCGGCAAAACTATCATAGGCAGCATATTGCGTGTCTTCCAATGCCGTAAATAAAAGAGAAGAAAATTGTTCATATCCAATGACAGCCACGACGGATAGCATTACTAATGCGACAGTTGCCTTTGACCAGGCTTTAAACCTTACCAAAAAATATATAGGAAGTAATATAAGCGCACTTTGGTGAAAGAAAGATGCTAAAACAATGATGATTGCGTATTTTATAAAACTACCATTTATTAAATATTTAATTGCTGCAAAGGTAATTGCAGCTGCAAGCACCTGTCTGATTCCATTCATCGATACTAAAAATAAACCACCTGTGATATATACATACAAACTAAGCTCAATCAATCTGGAATAGTTATACAACACTAAAATAATAATTAAATTCGTGATCAAGGCTGTAGTAAAGATCATGACTTGCGGATCCTGAGAAATATAATTTTTTAAAAACATTTGCAGGATACCAAAGCCAATATCTTTCTCGGATAAAACATACTCCCAAGTAAAGTCATTTTCTTCAAAAATATTAATATAGTTAAACGTGTCCCCAATATTTGATCGAAGTCCTGAGATAAGTACCAGGACGAGTAGAGATCCAAATATCAATAGCTTATGGGGTCTTATGGAAAAGGGTATTCCCGACGCCAGTGTTGGTGTAAAATACCTTGCAAAAATTGCAAAACTAAAAACGATGGCAAGATTCATCCATAGTAAAGTCATATTATATATCCTTTCAGGCTCTATGAAAGTTAAAGTCTAACTTCCCTTGTTTTAGACCTAACGTATAGATACAATAGAAAACCTAATGGTAAAGCTGGAATCGTAAGACCTTTATTTGGTGTTTCCTGTAAAAAAGTTCGATTTTTGCTGAGTAAACTACTTGAAACATAGTGTATGGCTTGCCTAAATTTAAATGAGGCGCTTGTAAACGGTAGTTTCATCAGTTCCTTACGATAGAATGAGAACCCTCTTGGATTTTTCCGATATTGATTTAGCATGTTGAGTGAAGACCCATCAGGAAGATATTCCACACAGCATAAAACCTCATTCATCAACAGCATTTCATAATCCTTATCGAGCATGTAATATTTATAAGCCAGCCCAACATATCTTTCATTCTCAAATAGTGGATATGGGTATTTCTTCGTTAATTCTGTTCGGTACACTAATTTTTTATCGCCTGTTACACCATGTTTATTATAAAGGTCAAACAGGGTAGAGTATTTTAATTTTGCTGGCAGGAACGTTCCGATTATTTGATTATCACTATCAGCATCAAGCCCAATGATGCCACTGACTTGATCACTTCCATATTTCTCCCAAAATGAAAGAATCTTTTCCACTGAATTATCAGGCATATAATCATCGGAATCAATACAAATATTTAATTCTGTATCGATTTGCTCATATGCCGTATTATGAGCACCATGCATTCCCTGGTTTTTTTGCCAATGATAGTTTATAAGGATACTATTTTCATCCATCCACTTTTTAACCAATTCTTCCGTTTCGTCCGTTGATCCATCGTCAATGATTAGCCAAATAAAGTCTTTACTTGTTTGCCGTTTCAGACTCTCATAGCAATGATGGAGACAATATGCCCTATTATAAGTCGGCGTGAATATCGTCAGCTTTTTCATACAGCCTTCTCTCCTAATGATAAATAGGATGTTTGTGTCAGCTCTGCCGTTTTTCTAATATCATAGCCTTGGTTGTTTAATGCTTGTTGATTAATTTTCCTGGTTTGTTTATTTTTATTAAAATCAGTTATTTGTTTAATCCATTTTTCTTTATTTGCTAGAGGAAGATGCTTAATCAATCCCACTTTCATATCAACTTCATTAGTAATCGTATCGGAAATGAAACAGGAAAGACCTGAACCCTGTGCTTCAATTAAGGTGACTGGCAGCCCTTCATGGAAAGAAGGGAAAACAAATAAATCGAAAGCTTGAAGCAATTTATGAATATCCTCCCGAATCCCAAGGAATCTTACCTTTTTATCCAATTTTAATGCTGTGACCTTTTCCTTAAGCTCTGTTTTTAAAGGACCATCTCCTGCTAATACTAAAACGGAATCTGGTAGTTTCTTATTTACTTCTGCAAAAATATCCAATAAAAATAAATGATTTTTTTGAGGTGAGAATCTGCCAACATGACCTAAAACCAATGTATCCTCATTAATTTTCAATTCACTTCTTATCGACTTGCGGGTTTCCTGGCAATATTGAAATAGATTTGTCTCAATTCCATTTTTTAGAATGAATGCTTTCCGGGCCTTGTTTTTAAATAACCAATTGGCTGCAGCCTTTGAACAGGCATAATAATGTGTCGCATATGCTTGAACTTGACTGCCTGCATACCATTTATAGGTTCTTGCAAGAAAGTTACCCTCACTTTCTGTGTTATGACTATGAGCAATTCTTATCGGGACATTTTCTTTCCTCGCTGCCCTGAGAACAAATCCGCTCATCTTATCCATATGGGAATGAATGATTTTATAATCCGGATTTGACCTAAGGAAGTTTCTCAATCCTCGTATAAATCCTCTATGGCCAGCTTCTGTTATATATGGGATCCGATGAACCTTCCCACCTAGTGCTTTTATTTCTGCATCAAAAGCTCCCTCTTTATATGTCAGGAAGTCAAATTGGACTTTTGTTCTGTCCATATTTCGATAAAGATTCATAATGAGGGTTTCAGCACCACCACGATTCATATTGACAACAACATGCAAAACCCTTAATGGACTGCCCAAATTTTCTCACCTCTTCCTTCCATATGGGATTTGTATATACGGCTTTTTGCAGCCATCACTTTGTTTATACTGAATTTATCCAGAATCATTTCTCTTCCTTTTAAGCCAAATTGTTTTCTTAGTGCCCCTGATTCAGAAAGAACTTTTATCTTTTTGGAAAAATCACCCGTATCCCACTCATTCAATAGCCAGCCATTTTTATTATTGGAAATGAGCTCCCGATGCCCCCTGTTATCTACTGCCAAAACCGGAAGTTCACATGCCATTGCTTCCATGATATTAACAGGCAAGCCTTCTCTAAAGCTTGATGCTACGGCTATGTCACACATTGGCAGGATTTGATCTATGTCTTTTCGAAATCCCATAAATTCAATCCTATGACTAATTCCAAGACGTTCAGCAAGATCTTTGCAGTCTTCCAATAAAATACCTTCACCAGCAAGCAGCAGCTTTGCATGTGGTACTTCATCTTTTATCAGTGCCAATGACTGTATAAGGAACTGCTGATTCTTATTTTTATTAAATTCAGCTGCATAAAATAATAAAAAGTCATCAGCTTTATAGCCAAATGACTTTTTCAGTTCCAGTTTTTTAGTTGGTTCGATTACTTTAAATCGTTCTGTATCAACCCCGACACCATGAACCTGTTCAATTCGCCCTGCTTTAAATCTGTGATTTACAACCAATTTATAATCTTCTTTATTAATCGTAATTAAACTGTCTGTATGTCGTGATAAGTATTTTTCAATTGGATAATAAATGCACCAGTTCTTAAGTGGTGCTCCTTTACAAAAATGAAATCCATGTGCTGTATAAAGAACCTTTGTTTCATTTTTCCTTGCCTCTCTTGCAGCAAGTCTTGCCAGAACTCCTCCGAGTGGTGTGTGGCAGTGGATAATAGAATAATCATTTTGATCAATTATCGCTTTTAATTGTTTATAAGCCTTAAGGTTAGAGCTATGAAAAGGAGAGCGCTGAATGGGAATATTGTATTTATTATCTGTATAGGGCAAATCAATTTCGCCTGATGCTGCAACATCAACAATCCATCCCTGCTCTTTAAACCATTTCATATAGGGTAGATGGAAAGCCTTAAAGTGATAATCAACAGTTGCACAGTACAATATTCTCCCAGACATTCTATCCCCCCTCCGTTTTCGTTAATTCCGCTTCTACTACAGATGATAGATAATCCAATAAATCTCTTCTTAAATCCTCTCGTTGGATTGCAAATTCAATGATAGTCTGAATAAACCCCATCTTTTCCCCAACATCATAGCGCTTGCCTTCAAAATCATATGCATAAACAGCTTCAAGTTTGTTTAATTCAGCGATCGCATCTGTTAATTGTATTTCGTCACCGGCACCTGGCTTTAATGTGCTCAAAATATCAAATATTTTCGGACTTAAAATATATCTTCCCAGAATAGCCAAATTGGAAGGAGCTTCCTCCTGTTTTGGCTTTTCGATTAAATACTGGACATTGTGAAGGCGGTTTTCTATCTCGCTGCAGCCCACAATGCCATAGCGTGATACATCTTCTTCCTTTACGGCCTGCACCCCAAGGATAGAAGCTTTATAGCGGTCATATTGATTGATCATTTGCTTTAGACATGGAGTTTCTGCTTGAACAACATCGTCCCCGAGCAACACTGCAAAAGGCTCATCACCGATAAATTTACGAGCACACCAAATTGCATGACCTAACCCTTTTGGTTCTTTTTGCCGGATATAGTGAATATCCACCATTTTGGAGGACTTTTGAACTTCACTTAGCAGATCGAATTTCCCTTTATCAAGCAGATTTTTTTCCAATTCAAAGGAATGATCAAAATGATCTTCAATCGCTCTTTTTCCTTTGCCTGTTACAATAATAATATCCTCTATGCCTGATTCAATTGCTTCTTCAACAATGTATTGAATTGTTGGCTTATCAACAATTGGCAGCATCTCTTTTGGCATTGCCTTTGTGGCTGGAAGAAATCTTGTTCCTAAACCAGCAGCCGGAATAATCGCCTTTCTGACCTTCATTTATATACGCCTCTTTTCTTTAGATTCTTTTTGTAAACTTTGGGACTGCACTTCGTTCACCCCACAAAATACTATTGTTTTTTTAACTGCCATAGTTTCTATAAAGTGCGACGTAACTAGAGATGATGAAAGGTGCGTAATCATCGCTCCAGAAATATACTTCGCTTTCCGCGGGCGGCTGGTGAGCCTCCTCGTGCTACGCACTCCGGGGTCTCACCGATGCCTTTCCTCCCGCAGGAGTCTTCGTATATTTCTTCCGCTGGTATTGTGCTTGTCAACTTCAAAAGTGATTTAACACTTGATTAAATCAACAATTGCATCTACTTTTATGATGGTTGTTTGGAGCGGAGGACCGTTGACTCCTGCGGGAACAAAGGTTTTCGGTGGGGCGAGTAATCGCAGTCCCAGCACGTGTCTGAAGACCCCGCAGAGTGGGTTTCTCGAGGAGGCTGAAGCCGTGCCCGCGGAAAGCAACGGTCCGCAGCGGAAAATAATCAAGCGCATACGTCGGCTTTTACATCTATGATGCCGAATAACAACAAATCTTTTGGTGGGAAGAGAAGTGTGCAGTCCCAATCTATGCGAAAATAGTTTTTATTTAAATGGATATAACTGATTCGGCTTCTCTGACCGGATCATAGTTAGCCAGGTTTAGTAATTCCTGTCTGAGTAATTCTCTGTCATAATTGTTATAGCTGGCTATAATCCTATTAATGTCCTCTAAATATAGATTTGCTGTTGTTTTTCCAACATATATTTTCGGGTAAACCTGCTTTTCATGAATTTCATTTTCCTTTAGTAATTCTTCAAAAAGCTTTTCTCCTGGTCTGATTCCGGTAAATTCCAGTTCAATTTCGTCAAGAGAATAGCCGGATAGTTTTATTAGGTTTTTTGCAAGATCTACAATTTTTACTGGATCACCCATGTCCAGAACAAAAATTTCCCCACCATTTGCTAATGCACCTGCTTGAATCACCAGCCTCGAAGCTTCCGGTATGGTCATGAAATAGCGAACCATATCCGGATGGGTTACCGTAACAGGTCCACCCTTTTCAATTTGTTTTTTAAATAATGGAATCACACTGCCACGACTTCCTAACACATTACCAAATCGAACGGCAACAAACTTTGTATTACTATGGTTATTCATATCCTGAACAACCATTTCTGCAAGCCTTTTTGATGCCCCCATCACACTTGTTGGATTAACGGCTTTATCAGTTGAAACCATGACAAATGTTTTCACATTGTTCCAGCTGGCAGCTTTTGCGACATTCATTGTTCCAATAATATTATTTTTGACTGCTTCTTCCGGATTCTTTTCCATTAATGGCACATGTTTATGTGCTGCTGCATGATAAACAACATCGGGATTATATTTATTCATGATTATCATCATTTTCTTTTCATCCTTGACATCAGCTATTTCTGTAATCAATTCGATTGGTCTATGACTGAATCTTTCTTTCAATTCCATTTCAATCGTATAGATACTGTTCTCACCATGTCCTAGTAGAATTAGCTGCCTCGGATTAAATTGGGAGATTTGCCGTGATATTTCAGAACCTATAGAGCCGCCTGCCCCTGTTACAAGTACTGTTTTTCGGCTAATATAATCTGCGATGCTTTCTATATCCATATCAATTGGGTCTCTGCCAAGGAGATCTTCAACCTGAACATCACGAAATTGACTCACTGAAATTTTCCCTGTTATTAAATCCTCCAATAATGGCAGTATTTTTGTCTCGGCCTTTGTCTTTGCACATTCCTGAAATATCGTGTTTAATTCCTTTTTACTTAGGGAGGGAATGGAAATAATAATATTATCTATGTTAAACTCCTTCACTACCTTTTCAATATCCTTTACCCCACCCTGTACAGGGAGTCCTAAAATATCGAGCTGGTGTTTTTTCACATCATCATCGATAAAGGCAACGGGTAAAAGATTTCCTTCATTATTTTTTAATGTTTGCCTTGCAACCATTGCTCCTGCCGACCCAGCACCGACAATTAATGTTCGTATTTTATTTTTGGAATTATTCATGATGGAATCACGGTACATCCTCCAAACAAATCGTGAACCCCCTATTAAAAACATATGAAGCATCCCGGTCACAGCAAGCAATCGATATTGTATTTCATTTAATGCCAGCAACTGGAGAACTGCTGCACAAAGAATAGAGAATGATACCACTTTAAAAATTATTAAAAGTTCGCTAACGCTTGCATATTCCCATGCTTTTTTATATAACTTATATCTGACTGCAAAAAGATGGTGACATAGCAGAATGGTTATGGAGCTTAACAGTAGCGGCAAATTGAAAACATAAATTGTCGCATGAACGAGAAAACTGCTGATGAAAATAGCAGTTAGAACAATAGAAGAATCAACGATAAAAAACAGGGACAGTCTTTGTTTATAGGTCATTTACTTCCTCCTTTCCTGAAGGGTAAATTTATTGTAGATTGCATTATTATGTAAATTACATGGGCATCCAACCCATCCTCACACCACACTATCGACGACAAGCGTCTAAGGTTTAATTAGAACCCACAGCATGACCGAGTGCCTGCATCGATAACGGCAAGTAGGCATCACCAAAATTATTAAATTCTTAATAACGAACATTTAAGCTAAAATTTTTTCTTACTTTTCATTCATAATTGTTCCAACTAGTTTTGATTTGGAGAGCGCCAGTATTTTTCTTGCTTCCACTGCTTTTTCTATGCTTGTTTTTCCACGGCTTACAACTAAAACTACTCCATCACATTGATTTGCCAGTACCCGTGTTTCCGTGGATTTCAATACAGTCGGCGAATCAATGAGGACAATGTCATATTCTTTCGTCACTTCAGTTAACAGATTTTCCATCGTATCACTGCCTAAAAGCTCTGCAGGATTATGCGATGATGTTGAACCACTAGGTAAAATATCCAATTTTCCAATTCCCGGTTTGCAAATCACTTCTTCAAGTGTCGCTTTATATGTGAGTACATCTGTTAAACCTGTTTCATTTTGCACTTTAAATATACGGTGAATCGCCGGTTCCCTTATGCTGGCGTCAATTAACAATACTCTTTCCTTTTGTCCAGCCATCGATACTGCTAAATTGGCAGTGGTCGTTGATTTTCCTTCCCTTTTGCCTGGTGAAGTTACTAGGATAACTTTATTTTGATTCTCCGCAGTTAAAAATGTAATATTCGTTCGTATTGTTCGAAATTGATCAGAAATGATGGAATCGGGATTGGAATAGGTGACAAGATGTCTTTTTTTCAAGGCATGCCCATGACTTTTTTTATTTAAGGTCAACAGTTTCACCCCTTAACTCAACATCTTTTTGTTTACTTTTTTTAACCGCTAACTTTTTCCTATTCATGTTTGAAACTACCCCGAGAACCGGAACACCTAAAATCTCTTCCAATTCACTCTCTTTTCTAATCTTTCCATCCAAAGAGTCCAACAGGAAGACAAGACCAATTCCGGTGATAAGTCCAAAAACCCCTCCAATAAGCAGCAGTTTATTTTGATTACCCCCATTGATTGGATATGGATTTTCCACAGCCGCTGACAGTAATTGAACTTCCTTAAAATCTAATATGTTTGCAATCTCCGTTTTATAGACGCTGGCAGTTGTATTGGCAATTGCAGCTGCCAGCGCTGGATCACTATCCGTTACTGAGATCATTATCACTTGGGATTCTTCCAGCCTCTGAACTTCTATTTGACCTGCAATCCCACTCGCTGATTTTGATAACTGCAATTCTTCGATGACCCGATTCAAAATTATTGGATCTTTAATCATAACCATCAGAGTACTCATGGACTCCCCTTCTGAGCCTACAACAATTCTCGTTGAAGTCTGATAAAGTGGTGTTGTATTATTAAGGCCGCTATAATAATGTGCACCAACCATTGCAAAGATTGTAACAACAATTATGATCCAAAAACGTCTTTTAATGACATCAAAAAAATCTTTTAAATTAATTTCTTTTACATGATTTTTTTCAAAAAATTGCTGCTGGTTATCTTTACCCATAAGGACCACCTTTATTTAAGTATTTAATTATCTGTATTCAGACTTCATGAATTTATTCTTTATAAAGAACAATTAAGGCAAAAAAAATCCTTTACTCATTTTCTATTAATTTGTATCGGAAATTACTTTGTTATTATACAGTTTAGTTCTTTATAAAGAACATGTCAATAGATAATTTAAATATTCTGCAATAATCTTTTTACTTTTACTTCATCTTCCATTATTTTATTAATATTTAATATAGTTGGAATAAGTGCAGTCGTTGGCCCAATCAGTGCTTTCCCTTTTTGTTCCACCCCAGAACCGAGCATGAAACGGAGCATTCGGTAAAATTTCTTTTCAATCAATGCAACGTAATATTTAGACCCATTTTTATTTATATGATCATATAAAATATGTGAAAAGATTTGGAAATATCCCTGGCGCTGATAATCCTTATGAATACACACTTTATCTATTTCCCAAATTTGCTTTTGATGTAAGCGAATTTCATTGTACCTAGAGAATTGAAATCTCCCCTCTACAGTACTGTTGGGGTTTTTCGAATTATATGGTATAAATTCAATGGTTCCAATTACTTTTTTCCTTTTATAAAAGCCTTTTCTATGTAATAGCAGATTATATCTTATCCCATCTCTGCATATGGATCATTTTCCCATCTATATATTTCACAAAAGTACTCCCATGTATTTTCGAACTGTTTTTGCTGGCGTTTTGTTTGGACAACCTCATACATTAGATATAACCTCCCAATTTCATAGTCATACTTAATCCAGTTTGCCAGAGGCTGAAGCCGGGGGCGCGAACGAAGTGCAGTCCCAAATGATACGAAAAGAGCCCTAGGCAAAAGATATGCAGCAGACAGATAAAATATTTGTTTCTTTTAAGAAATGGTTGTTCCTTATTGAGAACATATTTATATAGTACCTCAACACTCATGTTTTATCAAGCTTATTTTTAAAATTCTGTGTTTATTTTTTAAAAGCCTTTCTTACTCTCCCAAGCTAATCATTGGACGAGCCTATCTAAAAACCGTATCATTTCTTACTAAGCAAATATTTCCGAGGAGTGAAGCATTTTGACATCCCATAAAGAAAAAAAGTTCAATAATATTCCATTATCTGTACTGGATCTTGCCCCTATAAATGAAGGAAGCAATCCGAGTGAGTCATTTAAAGATAGTGTAGAGCTTGCTCAGCATGTTGAAAGATTAGGATTTCACCGGTATTGGCTGGCCGAACATCATAATATGCCTGGCATTGCCAGTTCTGCAACTTCGGTTATTATGGGACATATTGCAAGTAAGACAAACCATATGCGAATTGGTGCAGGTGGGGTTATGCTGCCAAACCACGCAACACTTGTAATTGCCGAGCAATTTGGCACACTGGAATCCCTCTTCCCTGGTAGAATAGATCTTGGTTTGGGTAGGGCACCAGGAAGTGATCAGGCGACGGCTTACGCCTTGCGCAGAACATTAAATATGAGTGTAGAAGATTTTCCAAATCAGGTAAATGAACTGCAGGATTATTTTTCAGATGAACCAGTATCACGTGTGAAAGCAGTTCCCGGACAGGGACTTGATATCCCAATTTGGCTGCTTGGATCAAGTGACTTCAGTGCAAGACTTGCAGCACAGAAGGGATTGTCTTTCTCTTTTGCCAGTCATTTTGCACCTGCATACACCGTCCCGGCATTAAAACTTTACAGGGATAATTTTAAAGCTTCAAAGGAACTTGAAAAGCCCTATGCCATGGTTGGAATCAATGTAATAGCAGCTGATACTGATGAACAGGCACAATATTTAGCTACATCTTTAAAACAACAGTTTTTGAACATACGCAGGGGAAATGCAATAAAGCTTCAGCCACCTGTAGATAACCTCAGTGATCTATGGTCACCACCAGAGCTTGATGCACTTAAAGATACACTCGATCCACGTACAACGATTATCGGAAGCCCTGATACGGTTAAACGAGGACTTGAAAAGTTCCAAGAGGAAACTCAAGCTGATGAAATGATAATTAGTGCACAGATCTTTGATCAGAAAGCCCGGTTAAGGTCATTTGAAATTATTTCGGAGTTAATGGATTAAAGAAGTTTATGAAGTTGGGCAGATATATTTGTAATGCCAATTTCACAGAAAAACTGCCTCAAAAGGAATTTAGCTTCCTGAGGCAGTTTTTATTCTGCTTTATTTTCCAATATTTTTTTAATAGCCTGCAATTCCTGCTGCACTTCGGCTAACTTAATATCGGTTGGAGATGGTGTTTCTTCACGGTTTGCCTCTTCCACATTGTTAACGATGACACCAACAAATAAGTTAACAATAACAAATGAGCCTATTAGAATGAAGGTAACAAAATACCACCAGGAGGAAGGAGCCTCTGCTAAAATCGGTCTCATTACACCACTGGCCCATGACTCCAAAGTTATTACTTGAAAAAGAGATAGTAACGAATCATGCAGGGTTCCAAAATATTCAGGAGCAATTGATTGGAACATCATAGTTCCTATTACACCATACACATAAAAGAACAATCCAAGTAATAATAGAATGGTTCCCATCGATGGGATCGTTAATAATAGGGCATTCACTATTTTCTTTAGTGATGGAATAATAGAAATCGCACGTAGCACACGGAGAACTCTGAGAATCCTCAGGACAGTCACATAATAAGACCCTACTAATAGATGACCGCTTGCAACGATAATAAAATCAAATATACTCCAAGGATCTTTGAAAAAGGCTCCTATTGATTTGCTTCCTAATAATCTAATAATAATCTCTACTGTAAATATCCAAAGCAAAACCTGATCAGCTATGTAGATCCACTTGGAGAAATTTTCAGCAAAAAAAGAATAGGTTTCTAACCCTACTAAAATCGCATTAATTATTATTAAACCGATAATCACATTCATAAATAATGGATGTTCCGAAATTATGGCACATTTCTTTCTAAAACTGTTCATAAATTATGTTATCCTCCTCCCTTATTATTTTACTTGTTTTTTGGGTGACTGTCACTTACGTTTTTTTCTCATATTTTACAGTATTCGACGACAAGCTTAGATGAAGTTTAGAAAACTTGGCGTTTGCCAAGCCTTTGGGCAAATGCCTTAGTTGCACTTATGCAGTAGGGAAGTATTATATACTTTCCTAACTGCCAAAAAATCCACAATCAATTTTGATCGTGGATTTCATTATTTCCTCCGTACATTTTTTATAACAAACCTGCTTTTCGGTATGGATGGCATTCTTACCATGCTATAACTCAAATTCTGTTCAGGTACTTCATATTCCATATGTTTTGTTAAATATTCAAGGCTTGTTTTCATCGCTTCAATAGTTATCCACTCACCCGCACAGCGATGTCCTTTATGGTAATCGCCACCACCCTGTGGAATAAAATCAAATGGACTCCCTTTCCAATCATGAAACCGCTCAGGCCAAAATGAATCTGGGTTTTCCCATAACTTCGGGCTATGATTTGTTCCGTAAATATCAAGCAGCACCAGTGTTCCTTTTTTAAAATTATGCTCTTTCCATGTAAAATTCCGACGTACCCTTGCACCCAAAAATGGCCCAAATGGATAAAATCGGCGAACCTCCTGAACAAACATTTGAACATAATTATCAGCATCTGGCTGCAGCTTTCCATGTGTTTCAGGATGTTGATGCAAAGCAAGAGCTCCAAATGTTATATACCTGCCAATTGCTACTATCGGCCGCAATATATTAAGAAGCTCAACAGCAGCAGTTTTAACACTCAGTAATTTTCCGTTTAAATCCTCATGCCATGCAATTTTGTATAAAGCTGTATTTTCATCTGCAGACATTTTCCCTGTTCGAAACTTTGTAATGACATATTCAATCCATCTTTCGGATCGGTTACGTGCAAGTCTTCCTTGCCAGTGTCTCGGACCAGCTGCTCCAAATGCATCAATCATCGCCGAAAAGTCCTTTGTACGCCGTGTTAACTCCTTCGCCCATAATGGAACTCCTGCAAAGTGACAGGCTACCTGGCACATGATCAATTCCGCTTCTTCAAAAAGGATGACCTTGTCCATCTTTTCCCACTTATCAATAGCCATCTCCCATTGTTCAATGGTCAAATCATTTAATACGCTCAGGCTCTGTGGTGTCATGAGTGACATGAATAGATCCTTGCGATGTTGATGTGCACTTCCATCCAGTCCCTGTACACCAGCCTCTCCAAACAATGATTCACGAATTCTGTTTGGAGCTGCACCCTTTCTTTGAAATCGTTCTGGATCATAAAAAACCTCTCCCGCTTCCTTACCACTTATACAGATCACTTTCTGACCCATCAATCTAGTTTGGAAAATATCGGAATTAAATCTGCGTACCCTATTCGGAATGAATTGATAGCCTTCTGACAATAATGAAAGACTCAGGTCCAAGCCTTCATCTCGAGGAATTTGATTAGTTGAGGTCATTTTGTTCCAGCTCCTTTTAACAACTTAAACTCCCGGTTGATTTTCCCTAGATCCAGGGAGATCAAACAATTAGCGGTCTGTTTCTTCCGTGATTTTAAATCCGTGATACATATTTAGCGATTGCACGCTTAAACCTAATCAACGCAAAAAATTTCGTGATGTATTCAGCCAGTTCCGGCTGTGATTTTCATTGTTCATATGTTTTACAACAAACCTATATCTATTAATTTTACCTTGTTTTGATAAAATTATTCTGGGTTTGTAAACGCTCCTTTTTGGTTATTACAGGGTCATTTAAAGTAAATTTTTTAACAACAAAGCTTCAATATATTTTAGAATATTTAAATATAGTGATATAATTTATGTATAAGTCTGTTCCTGAACCCCCTAATAGAAAACATTTCATCGCCCTATCTAGTAAACTTTTTTCTTAATCTACTTAAGTTCGACAAAATAATTCATATACTTATAGTTGAAGCTACTCATTTTTTATTACGTTATCAAAAGTAAAGGAGGTTTTAGATGGATAACATAAAAGAGACTGTACTCGAGGTCATTTATTCAATTTTACCTATTACAATCGTTATTACGGTTTTGCAGTTTACGATAATTGGGTTGCCAATTGAAACATTTATACAATTTTTAATAGGGGTCCTCATGGTAGGAGTTGGTCTGATACTTTTCTTATTAGGTGTTAATGTTGGGTTACTGCCCGTTGGGGAGATGATTGGATCTGCATTATCCAAAACAAATAAACTTTGGCTTATTATATTTTTCGGCTTTTTATTAGGAATTGTTGTAACTGTAGCAGAGCCTGATGTCCGAGTACTTTCCACACAGGTTGATCAAGTATCCGGTGGTGCTATTCCAAAGAGCATTTTAATTTTGGCAGTTGCGCTAGGTGTTGGTACTTTTGTTGCACTGGCTATGATTCGGATCATATTCAATTTTAGTATTGTATATATATTGGCAATCGGTTACGGAATTATTTTTTTATTGGCAGCGTTTACTCCGGCAAGCTATGTTCCAATTTCCTTTGATTCAGGTGGCGTTACGACAGGCCCATTGACAGTACCGTTTATATTGGCTTTAGGACTGGGTGTAGCCACTGTTTTAAGGGGGAAATCAGCTTCAAGTGACAGCTTTGGTCTTGTTGCACTTGCTTCTATTGGACCTATTTTATCTGTGCTTATTTTAGGGGTGATTTACGGATGAGCATACAAATATTTGAAGGCTTTGGAGCAATTATTTTAGAAGTTGCCATTGCATTATTACCATTATTTATCCTGTTTTTATTTTTCCAATTCATCTTCTTAAAATTACCTGCCAAAAAGTTGAAAGATATTGGTGTAGGATTTTTACTGACCTTTTTAGGCTTATCTTTTTTCCTTCAAGGTGTACACATAGGCTTTCTTCCGATAGGTGAGCTAATGGGGCAAAGTCTGGGTACCATTTCTTATAAATGGATTTTGTTGCCGATTGGCTTTATTCTTGGCTTTTTCGCTATTTATGCTGAACCAGCTGTAAGTGTCTTGATCCATCAGGTGGAAAAGGTTTCAGGTGGCTACATTCCGCAAAAGATATTATTGTATACACTATCAATTGGAGTCGGAATTTCCATCGCACTTTCCATGGTTCGGATAATTTATGGATTTTCCCTCTGGTATTTCATCTTACCGGGTTATATAATAGCTCTAATCATGGTAAAATATTCATCGAAAACATTTACATCCATCGCTTTTGATTCAGGCGGGGTGGCAACAGGGCCAATGACTGCTACATTCCTTCTGGCATTGTTTGTTGGAATTGCCTCCGTAACAGAAGGGCGTGATCCGCTTCTTGACGGATTTGGTATGGTTGCACTCGTAGCATTAGCTCCCATATTATCTGTATTAACACTCGGTATTTTATACAGTAGGAAGGAGAAGGGTCAAGATGCCAGGAACAAAGCTGGGACAAAAATTAATAGTCACGATCGTTAAAAAGGAAAAAGCAAAAAAAGTTGTGAAAGCTTCTAAAGAGGCCGGTGCACGTGGCGGCACCACTTTTTTCGGAAGAGGAATCAGACTGAATGAAAAGAGCAGATTTCTGGGGATCCCATTGGAACGAGAAAGAGAAGTTATCTTAACACTTGTTCCGGATGACATTTATCCTGAAGTAATGAATGCCATCATCCATTCTGTAAAATTAGACCGACCCAGACAAGGTATTGGTTTTGTTATAGATACGAGGAAGGTTACCGGAATCCATCATTTATTAGGGCTGGATGATGAAGATGAAGAGACCGATGAAGAGGATGTGGATCTCAAAATGGAAGAAAAAGTCATGTATGACCTGATCGTTACTATTGTAAATAAAGGTGATTCCGAAAAAGTGGTGGATGCCACAAGAAATGCCGGTGCAGAAGGCGGCACCATATTAAACGGGCGCGGAACTGGTATTCACGAACAAGCAAAGCTGTTCAACATTTTAATTGAACCTGAAAAAGAAGTTGTTCTGACACTGATCAACAAAGACAAAACTAAAAATGTTCTTAGTGCCATTGAGGAAGATGCTAACTTAAAAACTGCTGGAAAAGGAATAGCATTTGTAATGGAAGTAGATCAAACGATCGGAATCAACCATGCATTAAACAGCAGATTAAAAGATGAATTTAAATAAGATCAGGTACCTTCTTCAGGCGAGTGGAAGGTACCTTTTTATTTTTGCACAAAAATATCCAGTCCCATTACAGTGGCTACACCAATGATAATGGTCCATAGCCCAATGCTAACAGTCATCCAAAGCATAACCCACTGTTTTTTGGCTCCTAATGACATGCCGATAAATGCAGCAATATGGGTACCTGTCAAAATTGGTCCAAGAAGTGCAAGACCAGGAAGTCCATATTTGTTCCAGATTTTCTTTCCTCGATCTGTTCGTTTGGAAGGTTGCTTTTCTTTTTTCCTTCGACGTTTGGCAAACCAGCTTTTCACTTTTTCAAACCCGATAATTAAAGGAACGACTGTAATTAAATTACCAACAAACGCCAGCAGCATAACCAAAAACGGAGAAAGTCCCCATACTATCCCCACCGGAATAACTAAGGCAATTTCCATCCAGGGTATCGCAGCTCCGATAAAAACTAATGCATATTCAAGTAACATGCGTTGCCTCCTAAAATTCCTGCGTAAAATCCAGTATACATTATTTTTCCATCGTGAATCTATTGTAAACATTAGATTCGCGTTATATAATGTGTATATGTGAAATATTCACATTATATTATAAATATAAAAGGGTGAGAATGTGGGAAAGCGAATATTCTATTTTCTATTGACGAACGTTTTAGTTTTAGTAACTATTAGTATAATTTTCTCGCTAATACCAGGTGGAATGAATTATATTAATTCAGATGGTACTATAGCTTTTGGTACGCTTTTAATTTTTAGTGCCATTATCGGTTTCACTGGGGCATTTATTTCATTAGGCATGTCACGCTGGATGGCAAAGAAAATGATGAATGTACGCGTCATCAACCCGGATGATTCAATGTCTTCCTATGAAAGAGAAGTTGTTGAAAAAGTACATCGCCTTTCAAGAGCTGCTGGTCTAGCGCACATGCCAGAGGTTGGTATTTACGATTCTCCGGAAGTAAATGCTTTTGCAACTGGACCTACCAAAAAGCGTTCCTTAGTCGCTGTTTCATCGGGATTATTAAATGAAATGGATGATGACTCAATTGAAGGCGTTATTGCCCACGAGATTGCCCACGTGGCAAATGGCGATATGGTAACTATGACTCTTCTGCAAGGTGTTGTAAATACATTTGTCGTTTTCCTTGCTCGTATTGCAGCATTTATAGCTTCTCGCTTTGTAAAAGAAGAAATGGCGCCAATTGTTCATTTCCTTGCAATCATTGTATTCCAAATTGTATTCTCGATTTTAGGAAGTCTGGTAGTCTTTGCATATTCTAGGCATCGTGAATTTCATGCAGACCGGGGTGGAGCGGATCTAGCTGGTAAGGATAAAATGAAACATGCTCTGGAAATGCTAAAAGCATATTCAAATCGTACCCGCGGGAATGAGCAAACTTCTATTTCCACATTAAAAATAAATGGTAAAAAGAAATCAAGTATCTTTTCAACACATCCGGATATAGATGACCGGATTAGGAGATTAGTTTAAAGATAAATACTTAAGTAAAGAGGCTTCTCTCCCCCGAGAAGCCTCTTTACTTCTGCTTATCTTCATTGCGGAGTATTTTCTCCCTGTCTTCTTTCTCCAAAACATCTTTATGAATGAATTCCTTATCTTCTTCATGCAAAACTTCATGCAGTTCATCTTCAATCGTGATTTCAGATAGCTTTACTTTGGATCGGTAAGCAGCCCGAATGATAAGGTGACCGGCAACAGGAGCTGTTATAAACACAAATAAAATTCCTAATAAAATACGCACACTAAAAAATGATTCACTTATCCAGAAGTAAAAAAACGCTCCTGAAAGTGTCAGTAACACAGATAAAGTCGAGCTTTTTGTTGCTGCATGTGAACGGGTATATACATCAGGAAAGCGAACAATTCCATAGGCACTAATCACGCTTAGAATACTCCCTAACAATATTAATAATACTGCAATAAACTCAAGAATCTCTCTTTCGTTCAATGATAACACCCCTCTCGATATATTTTGAGAAGGCAATCGTACTAATAAACGTTAAAACCGCCAAAATAAGAATAACTTCAAGAAATGCTTTTGTACGGAGCATTACGGATATAATAGCTATTCCTGAAACAAGATTAACACCTATCATATCAAGTGCGATAACACGATCCGGCAGACTGGGACCGAAGACAATACGAAAAAGCGCAATCGCTATGGCCACACCAAACAACGCAATAGAAGTCATCAGCATTATTTCAATCATTAACGTGTCACCTCCATAATAGCCTTTTCGAATTTAGCCAGGGACCTAAGCAGTGTTTCCTTCGACTGTTCCACGTCCATTGCATGAATGTAGAATACATTACCCTCAGGGGTTACTTCCATCACGACAGATCCCGGTGTTAACGTCAAAAGTAATGCAAGTGCCGGAACTTCCCATTCCCCTCTTAGAACTGTTTCATATTTAAAAATACCTGGTTTAAAATTGATTTTCGGACTGAGTATTTGCTTTAAAACAATAACCCCAGCCTGCAAGAGCTCAGAATTAAAAATGAAGATTAATTTAATTAATGCGTAGAACCGCATTAAATAAAAGCGCTCACCGAAGAAACGATGCATTAAAAATACAATCACAGCACCTACAATGTAACCCGTGAAAAATGTTGTAAATTTTAATTCATTTTCATCATTAAAAAGCATCCATAGGAAAGCAATAAATAAGTTTATTAAAAATTGGGCTGGCATCTACATTCACCCCCTCCATTGTTTGGAATCAATCATGTAATACTGCATCAATATAAATATTAGGATTTAACAACGTGTTTGCTGCATCACTGACATAGATAGCTACCGATTCAGCACCTAATCCCAGTCCAATTGTCGCCAATGTAAGCAGCACACATGGTATCAACCATCCTTTTTTCATTGGAATTTCATCTTCCTCACTAATAATTGTTTCACCCCAGAAGCAGTTTAGGAAAACACGTAATAATGAATACAATACGAATATACTGGACAGAAAAGCAAGTGCAAGCAGAATATATGCACCGGCATCGACTGTACCTTGTCCAACCAGTACTTTTCCAATAAATCCACTAAAAGGTGGAATGCCTGTAAGTGACAGCATCACAATAAAAAACATCCAGCCGAGAAACGGATAATTTCGAATCAGCCCACTCATATAATCTATATTGGTCATACCGGTTAATGTAATCATGGTACCTGCAATTAAAAACAACAATCCTTTAACAAGCATATCATGCATCAAATAATAAATAGATCCTTCGATCGCCTCAGGTGTTAATACAGCAAGCCCCACGAGAATGAATCCAACTGCTATAACAACATTATAGGAAACGATCTGACGTAAGTCTTTATAAGCAATGGCTCCAATGCTTCCTCCGATTAATGTTAAACCGGCCAGCACACCGATAATCGTATGTGTAATGCCTGGTTCATGATAGAAGATAAGTGTAAAGACACGAAACATTGCGTAGATGCCAACCTTTGTCAACAGCGCTCCAAATAAAGCTGCAACTGCTGTTGGCGGCGCACTATAAGAGCCTGGAAGCCAATAATAAAGCAGTAGACCTGACTTCAAACTAAAAACAACCAGAAATAAAATACTGATAACCGTGAGTATCGGTGTCTGCCCGGATTCAGCTATACGTTCAGATAAATGCGCCATATTCAATGTACCTACAGTACCATATAAATAGGCAATCCCTATAAGGAAGAACCATGAAGAAAGTACATTAATCGCAACATATTTCACCGACTCTTTTAATTGAATCTTTTTTCCACCAAGCGCAATAAGTACATAGGATGCCAGTAACATGATTTCAAAACAAACATAAAGATTAAATAAATCCCCTGTTAGAAAAGAACCATTCACACCTGCTACAAGGAAATTCACAAATGAATAGAAAAACATATTTTCATGCGCTTTTCCAATGGAAGAAAAAGAATAAAGCAAACAAACGGCAGTTACGATACTTGTAGTCAGAACAAGAATGGCGGAGAAGGAATCTGCCACAAACAAAATTCCAAATGGCGGCTCCCATCCACCGAAATCAAGCCGCAATATACCTTCTGACTGAATTCGATTTAAAATATAAATGCTTATACCTATATTCGCTATCATTACACCAAGACTTATCCACCGCTGCGTCTTAATATATGGACGCAGGAAAATAAGCAAAATACCAGCCAGAACAGGGATAACCATTGGTAATACAAGAATATTATTCATCTTTAAAACCTCTCAGTGCATAAAGATTATCTGTGCCTGTTTCCCTGTACGTACGAAATGCCAATACAAGGAATAAAGCTGTAACAGCAAAACTGATAACAATTGATGTTAAAATAAGTGCCTGAGGAAGTGCATCTGTATAGCTTTCTGTCTCTTCTCCTAAAATCGGAGCACTTCCACGCTTTAATCCACCCATTGTCATAATCAGCAAATGGGCCGCATGGGAAAGAATTGCCGACCCTAAAACAACTCTTATTAAACTTCTGGATAGAAGTAAATAAGTAGCAACAGATACTAAAACACCTGACAGGATGGTTATTAACGTTTCCATAGATTACACATCCTCACTAATACTTAAAATGATCGTCACTACTACACCTACTACAACAAGCGCCACACCTGCTTCAAAAATAGTAACCGTAGCAAGTTCCGTCTTCCCGAAAATAGGAAGATCGAAATAACCAAATGACTGGCTCAGAAATGGCTCACCAAATAGAAGGGAACCAAACCCTGTTCCAACAGCAAGGAAAGCCCCCAATGCTGCAACCCTTTTAAAATCAAATGGAATTGCTTTTTGAACTGTTTCTATATCAAAAACAATGAAGAGCAGAACAAAGGCTGTTGCCAGGACGAGTCCACCGATAAATCCGCCACCGGGGCTATTATGTCCTGACAAAAACAAATACACGGCCAATGTCAATATAATAAATACAGCAATTTTTGTAACTGCCTGCAGAATAACATTATTGATCTTCAATGTTCTCGTCCTCCTTTCCAGCCTTCAGTTTGATTAATGTATAAACACCAATACCGGCTATAAGGAGTACAACAACTTCAAGCATCGTATCAAATGCACGAAAATCGCCTAAAATGGCATTCACTATATTTTTACCACCGGCAAGTTCATAGGCATTTTCAAAATAACCGGAAATCGATTCAAACAGTTTTCCACTCTGAACAGAAAGTGCAACAAGGACAAAAACAATACCGACAGCGATTGATATGATTAAATTGATCCTTTTTGTTCGTGTAGGTTTATTCTCTTTTTTCCATTCCGGCATGTAATAATAACAAACCAGAAATAACACTGTTGTCACTGTTTCTACAATAATCTGGGTAAGTGCCAAATCCGGCGCACGAAATATAACAAATAACACAGCAATGGAATAACCAAGCACACCATTCAGTAAAACAGCAGTCAATCTTGATTTTGCGAAAAGAATCGTGATTCCTGCAATAATCATTACAATAATAATAGACCACTCAAACATGGTGACAGGCTCGTCCCCGGTTAAATCAAAGGAAAACGCCCCAGTATAGAAGAGTATCCCACCAATTGCCACAATAAAGAAGAGATAAATATACAATAAGTAATCACGCAGAAATCCAGTCATATAGGATTTTGTCACCGCTGCAGAACCATCTTCCAATTGTGTAAGAGAAAAGTAATACAGCTCATTGAACGTCCACTTTTCAGGAAATAAGCTGTAAATTCCTTTCCAATAGTTACGAAAAATATATAAAAAAGTACCTACGGCTATTACACCAATTGTCATGTACAATTCCGGCTGGAATCCATGCCAGATAGTAATGGTCTGCCCCAAATCTCCTTCAACAGCCAGCCTTGGAAATATCGTTGTCATCGCTGGGTTAATTAAATATTTTCCTACCAGATTAGGGAAGAAGAAGATCCCTACTACAAATACAGCGAGAATTATAGGAGAAACTAACATGCCCCTAGAAGCCCCATGTGCCGGGAGATCCAGCTTTTCTTTCTGATAGGGACCGAAAAATGTTTGAAAAACGATGATCATGGAATAAACAAAAGTAAAAACACTACCTATCCAGGCTATAACCGGAAGAAGAGTTCCCCATGTGTCTAATGCAAAAATATCGAGTTGACTAATATTTAATGCGGCAGTAAAAAACATCTCCTTACTCAAGAACCCGTTAAAAGGAGGTAATCCAGCCATGGAAAAGCTACCAATTAAAGCAATTGTAAAAGTAGCTGGCATGATTGTTATCAAACCACCCAGTCTCCGAAGATCACGTGTACCTACTTCATGGTCGACAATTCCTACAACCATGAAGAGTGCCCCTTTAAACGTGGAATGGTTAATAAGATGGAAAAGCGCAGCAAATGTTGCCTGTGTATAGACGACAGACTCTGTGGAATAACCAAAATGAAGTGCCGCAGAACCCATTCCGAACATACTCATAATCATACCCAGCTGACTTACCGTGGAATAGGCAAGCAGTGCTTTAAGATCTGTTTGCCTAATAGCATTAAAGGAGCCCCAAAACAAGGTTAACAGCCCTACACCTGAGACAAGCCAGAACCAAGTTTGTTCTCCTCCAAAAACAGGGGTAAAGCGCGCAACTAAATAAATACCTGCCTTAACCATTGTGGCAGAATGCAAATAAGCACTGACAGGCGTAGGTGCCTCCATCGCATCAGGTAGCCAGATATGAAACGGAAATTGGGCAGATTTTGTAAATGCACCAAGAAGAATTAAAAGCATCGCAGGTAAAAATAATGGGTGATCTGTATTATCCCCAATTGTTAAGACTATCTCTCGAATACTTAATGTATCCGCAATACCGGAAAGCATGATAAAACCGATTAGCATCCCGAATCCACCACTTATAGTAATAAGTAATGACTTCTTAGCACCTTGTCTCGACTTTTTCCGATGATACCAAAAAGCGATTAACAGAAAGGATGAAATACTGGTTAATTCCCAAAATACATATAGAACCATGATATTATCCGAGAATACTACACCAAGCATTGCTCCCATAAATAACAGCAAATAAACATAGAAATGACTCAACGACTCTTTTGAGGATAAATAATAAATAGAATAAATAACAACAAGGCTGCCGATACCTGTGATCAGCAGGGCAAATATCATACTAAGCCCATCAAGGTATGTCGTAAAATTTATACCATAAGATGGAATCCAATTAATCGTATAGACATACGTCTTTCCACCAGCTATAGTAGGGATATAACGTGCGAGGGTAACAAATAAAGTTGCAGGTACAAATAGCGCAAACCAGCCTATATGTATATTTGGATATTTTTTATTTATAAACGGAATAAAAATGGCAGCTAAAAAAGGGATAATGATTGCAATATTTACTGTTAACAAAGTCAAACCTCCAATTCGCAAACGATCAAGTTCAGGCAATCAATAGAAAAACTGCGCTTCAGTCATATAATCCCCTTTTTATAATAAAAATGCACATACAGCATATTAAATAAAAGCGGGTAACCTGACCTATTGGTTACACTCCGCGATTCTTTATTTGTTCATTTTAATAACTGTATATGGCTTAATAATGTACCAAAAGGAATTGATAGTGAGGTATTTCACTTTTTCATGCAATATGGAGAAAGTATCCTGCATCATTTGTGCTATATAGTGGTTCAAAAAAAGTAGAATTACTTGACTTACTGCAGAACTATACTCGTTACATTACGAATAGTAACAAGTACAGGGAACTAAATTAATTTACCACAATTAATTATACACGAAACAACTATACACTGCACATATAATGTATATAGGTAGTTTTTAATAAAAGGCTTTTAAATTCACGTTTAAGCCTGGTATTATTCATATATTTCGCTTATGCTATAGGTAAATAAATAGAAGTTTATTTCAAAGTAGGCTCTTTTCGTAAACCTTGTTGCTTTTTAACCTTCGTAAACTGCGACGTAACTGCTCTGTTGAATTCCGCTCCGGGCAGTCGCTTTCCGCGGGCACGGCTTCAGCCTCCTCGCGGAAGACCGCCGCTGCGGGGTCTTCAGACACGTGCTTTTCCCGCAGGAGTCGACTGCCCTACGCTCCATTCAACTATTATAAAAGTGGAAAGTGATGGTTGAACCACCCAATTGATAAATCACTTTAATGAAGTTAAAAGTACTATACTAGCGGAGGAAAAACACGAAGACTCCTGCGGGAGGAAAGGCCTCGGTGAGACCCCCGAGTGCGTAGCACGAGGAGGCTCACCAGCCGCCCGCGGAAAGCGTAGTGTTTTTCTGTAGCGGTTGATGATATCATCATCAATCATTTTACATAGCATTTACATTGATTAGGGGTGATAACAATAATCTATGTGAAAACCGTCTTTAGGAATAAATCTTTTTAAGATACCTTGTATAAGATACCCCCTTATGTTAAACTTATTTAGTTTTGAAAATCAACATAAAAGCAACATATAATATGATAAATTGAAGAGGTGATTACCGTCATGAAGAAGGTAAAAGGCCGCATGGATGAAAGCATTCTTGTATGTGTCTATTATGGTCCTAACGGAGAACGTTTAATAAGACGCGGACACAAGTTAGCTAACATGCTTGATTGCCCTATGTATGTATTAACTGTAGATCCACTGCCATTTGATGAATTTGATGCAGAGAAATCCGGATATATCGAACGTTGGAAGGAACTATGCGATGAATTGGATGTAGACGAATTTATTTTGCGTGACAATGAGAAAAAGTCATCAGTCAGAGCGATTGCAGAAGTAGCACATAACCATAATATTACACAGGTAGTTGTCGGACAAAGCCCGCAAAACAGATGGGAAGAAATAACCAAGGGTTCTTTTGTCAATGTTCTTTTACGTGCCATGACGTTTATTGATATTCATCTTGTTGCTATTGACCGGACACTTAAAAGTGTTGAAGATACATCCTATGAAAAGGGTGTACGGGGCTTCCTGCAGAAGAATGAGGATGAATATCGACTCAGCTTTGCGAGATCAAAAAACAACCTCTATGAAGGTATTTTCTATAAAGAAATCGGAACAGACTTTAATAATGGGATATTTAAGTTTGTTAATAATGATGGCAAAACCTGTCAGGTTCATATAACAGAGGATAATGTAACAGGAAGAATGAAAGAAGCACCGAACGTAAAGTAATATAGATAAAGCCTGGCGGAGATTATGCTTCGCCAGGTTTTTTTCTGTGGAGTGTGATTACTTATTTCTGCATAAATGTATCCGGCATGACTGCAGCAACAACTTCTCCTTTTGCACAGAGCTCATCACCTGCAAATACTTCTGTGTGTACTTTCCATTTCTTTGGATGAATTTCTTCAATCGTTCCTACTGCTTTTAACGGAACACCGTGAGGAGTTGGTTTCATAAAATTGACAGTTAATGATGCAGTTACAAATCGAGGTGGCTCCACAACGCCTTCGCCTGGCTCATGCCCCTTTTTACGATGAAGTGCAAGCGATGCAGACCCTGTCCCATGACAATCCACCAATGATCCGATTAATCCGCCATACACAAACCCAGGGATTGCCGTATGCTCCTGGCGAGGTGTATAAACGGTTACTGTTTTATCGCCCTCCCATCCTGTGCGCAAATGAAGCCCTTCCTCATTTAATCTTCCACAACCATAACACCATGCGTAATCATCTGCATATTCATCCTGGATTGCATTTACAATTTTCCCAATCATCACACATTCCTCCTTTTTTGTTTAGTATAGCACTCGAAAAGACTTCTTTCGACTCAAAATAAGCAGGAACTTGCCCCATTTGGTGAAATTTTATTATTCGGCTGGAGAAAGGTACTTTTTTTTGGTACTCTTTAGGGTGAGGGGTTGTATGTAAGCGCATATATAGAAAGATCATTAAGAGATGGGGTAGTTTCATGAAAAGATTAGTCGTTTTAGGCGGGGGCTACGGTGGGCTAAAAACTGTATTGGGCTTATTAGAACATCATCTGCCGGAAGATGTACATATTACAATTATTGATCGAAATCCATATCATTCGGTAAAGACCGAATTTTTTACAATTGCGGCAGGAACAGTTGCAGAAAGAGATGTACGTATGGATTTTCCGGACGATAAACGAGTTCACTATGAATATGGTGAAATCACAAAAATTGACACAACAAAACAGGAAATTTTAATAAAAGGAAAAACTGATCACGTTCCATACGATTACATGGTGATTGGACTCGGCTGTGAAGACAATTATCATGATGTAGAAGGAGCCGAGGAATTTACAGAAAGTGTACAAACTTTTTCAAAGGCAAGGCATACCGGATTAGCTGTCGGTAATTTGAAGGCCTATGGAAAAGTAACGATTGTTGGTGCCGGACTGAGCGGAATCGAAGTGGCTTCAGAGATTAGGGAAAGCAGATCTGACCTGAACATAAGAATACTGGATAGAGGTACTTCTGTATTAAAAGCATTTGATTCCAAGATTCAGGAACATGTACATGAATGGTTTATAAAAAATGATGTCGATGTTCTGCATAACTCGAATGTGGAATATGTGGAGAAGGATGGCGTATGTAATAATGGTCTTTGCTTTGTTAATGATGTCACGATCTGGACTGCAGGCGTAAGGCCAAATTTTCTGGCCAGAGAGTTACCATTTGAAAAAGATACACAGGAAAAAATCATCGTCAATGACTTTTTCCAGGTACCCTCACACCCAAATGTCTATGTAGTAGGTGACTGTGCTTCATCCGTCCATTCCCCAAGTGCCCAGCTTGCTGGACAACAGGGAGAACTAGTTGCCGATGTATTACTGGCTGTTTTAAAAGAAAGAACACCGAAGAGACCTAAGGAAATAAAGTTAAAAGGAACACTTGGCTCCCTTGGTAAATCAGATGGCTTTGGCAACATGATGGAAAGAGCGGTTACGGGATACCTGCCAAGACTCGCAAAATCTGGCGTACTGTGGCTGAATAAACGTCATTAATAATAAATACAAAGGCTATCCTAAACATAATTAGGACAGCCTTTACTATTAATGATGCCTATCTTCAAATGGAAATATTTTAAGCTCCTTCGCTTCGTCTGCATGTTCAGCAATAATTTCATCCAAAAGCTGTTCTGCATTTTTATCTTTCGTATCGATTCCCAATGTTACTGCAGATTGATAAATCTTTTGTTCATGTATCTCCTTCGTTATTTCACCAGGTCCTTTTCCTTCCGTATCAATCCCTAACATATCTGCTTCATTTTTGATGTATGTTTCCATAACTTCCCTTTTAAGCTTTTTGATATCCTTATCTTCTACGGGAATACCTAATTCCTCTGCCTTTTGTTTCACCATAGTTTCATGAACTTCTTTGGCTAACATTTTAGGGTCTTTCCCATCTGTTTCGATTCCGAGTTCAGTTGCTTTTTTCATCACCTTTTGATGATGCACTTCCTTTGCAAGTTCCTCAAAATCCTTACCCTCTAACTCAATTCCCAGTTCTTCTGCAGCCTGTTGCACCTTTGCTTCAGCGACTTCTTTGGCTAAAGTTTTCGCATCTTTTCCTTCCGTTTCAATTCCGAGTTCCTCTGCTTTCAGCTTTAATAATGCCTCACTTTTATAATATCCGCCTTTTTTTCCATGCACCTCCTCAGATTCCCATACTTCAAAATCAGTGTCTGCTGATACTGATACGGTGGAAGCCTGCCAGGAAAAACCTAGGGAAAGCCCCATTGCAAATACTATTAATAAAACCTTGTTCATTTTGTTTACATCCTTCCTGTTGTGATATGTATTTCTCCCTATAGTATTTCCAATTGGAGAAAATAAATGAATAAATTTAATAGTCTTTTCTGTGGAAACCAACAAATGGATATAAAAATAGAGTCTAACTCGTATACACTACGAAATTAGACTCTTATACCAAAGGTGAATTGGCTACTCATCCTTTTTACTTACATACTCATTCGGTGCTTCACCAAGCTTTGAATTATGATTTTTAAACTGGCTTTTGCGTCCATTCCGCTGCTCTCCACTATTTTCATTTTCTTTAAACATATTATTAAATTCCTTTTCTTTATTAACCATTTTTACTGCCCCTTTCTTAAATAAGATTAGGGGTTAGTTTTTGGTAATACGCCCATTTTTATTCATTCAGTTATCACTCACTTAAACCAGCCCTGCTCCTTAAACCGGGAAATAGCCTCAATCCGGTTGCTTACATCGAGCTTATCAAGGATTACCGAAACGTAATTGCGAACAGTTCCATTCGTAATATAAAGTTCATTTGCAATTTGCTTTGTCGTTTTTCCTTCAGCAATTAGTTGGAGTACCTGCTCTTCACGTTCTGTAAGTGGATTTTCATTTTCAAATGCCAAATCAACCAGTTCAGGGGCATAAACTTTTCTGCCATTCATAATGGTTCGAATTGAATTCGCCAAGTCTTCACTTGGGCTATCCTTTAACAAATAGCCACTGACCTTCGATTTCCGTGCCCGTTCAAAATAGCCCGCTCGAGCGAAGGTGGTTAAAACGATTACTTTACATTGGTCATCTTCTAATTCTTCTGCAACATCGAGCCCGCTTTTTAATGGCATTTCAATATCCATAATACAAATATCAGGCTGGTGTTGCCTCACAAGCGTTAGTGCTTCCTCTCCATTTCTCGCTTTGCCAACAACTTCCATATCTTCTTCCAAATCAAGTAAAGATCCCAGAGCACCAAGCAGCATGCGCTGATCTTCGGCAATTACAATTCGAATCATGACAATTCCCCCTTGTACGTTTGCTGAATAACATGAGGTATTTGAATCGTGAGTGTTGTTCCATTGGATGATTTGATTGTTAAGGTTCCGTTTACAAATTCCAAACGCTCACGCATCCCCTGAAGTCCATGCTCTTCTAAATAATCTACTTTTTCAGGTATACCAATGCCATTATCCTGTACTTCTATAAGCCATTCGTCCGTTGACTGCTGTATTTTCACATGACAAGAAGTTGCTTGACTATGCTTAACAAGATTATTAATAGCTTCCTTCAAACACATACTCAATACATTTTCGACTAATAATGGTGTATTGATGAGTTCAGGGTTTCCTTCCAAATAAAAATCAATTTCGGCAGCTTTCAACATTTGCCTAATACGTAACATCTCATCTTTCAGTTTAGTCCCTTTCATATCTGAAACCAGCTCACGTACTTCTTTTAAAGCAGTTCTCGCCGTTTGATTTATATCTGTTAGCTCATTTTTTGCTGAATCAGGTTTTACATCAATTAATTTTCCGGCCAAATCACTTTTCAATCCAATTAAGGAAAGCTTTTGCCCCAATGTATCATGTAAATCCCGAGCAATCCGCTGACGTTCTTCAAAAACCATCAACTGTGAAATCTTTTTGTTTGCGTTTTCTAATTGATTCTCCAGTTTTTCCCTTTTATTTCTGTTGTACATATTAAACGGCAGAAGAATGACGCCAATAACACTAAGAATAATAAATGGATACTGTGTAAAAAAGATTTGGCTTTGGGTGAAAAATCCAACACTAACTGCACCAACAGTTGTGACAAGATGTACAATATATAACGTAATAAACCCAATTCTATTTTGAATGTTCCCAATAAAAAATGCTAAGAAAAGGGAAAAATAAACATAGCCATAAAACAATGTCATGCCAACGTTTATTGCTATTTGTATACCAACTGACACATAAACAGTCCAGCCTTTTTTAATGAATGACAACCGATATGTAGTGAAAAATAAAATAATCATTACAATTCCAAAAATAATTTCCATTAATGAAATGGATCTAAATATAAAATAAAAAGGAAGAAGACAAAAAATAATCCAGGCATATAAACTAAGCCCTGTGTTTCTTGGAAATATATGAAACCAATTTTGCATAGTTGTCCCTCCTTTGTTGTCTGATTATATGCTGACCAGCAGTAAAACTGCCACCTGATAAATGGGGCTTTCTTCTACGGATGTTTATTATGAAACACTCTCTTATACAAGTATAGCAAAAATAGGACCCCCCAATGCAATATTGGAGGGTCTTTGTTAATTTATATTATTTTTCCTGAAAGCTTGACCTTCCTGGAGTAAGTTGTACATTAAGCTTTCTTTTTCTCAAAAGCTCTTTCACTTCTTTAAAAGTAACAAATGACTTGCTTGCCTCATCAAACAAACGGAAGCGAATCGACTTTAAACTCGAAGCCAATGTTATTGTTGTTGCTTTCTGTAATGGTGGTGTGGATTCATGTGCTTTTTCCAAATTATAGTTCGGTACTCTTGGGCTTAAATGATGCACATGGTGGAAGCCAATACTGCCTGTCATCCATTGCATGATTTTTGGTAGCTTATAATAAGAGCTTCCATCGACAGCAGCTTTTACGAAATCCCACTCCTCTTCATTTTCAAAGTAGGAATCTTCAAATTGATGCTGTACATAGAACAACCAAATCCCCAGTGAGCCTGCAATAAAAAGAATAGGAAGCTGTACGATCAGAAGCGCCTGCCAACCAATTGCCCATATCAATAACGCATATATGCCAACAAGAGAAGCATTGATCAAATACGTATTCATCCGTTCTTTTCGTTTGGCACCTTTTCTGTTAAAACGGTTAGATATTATGAAAAGATAGATGGGGCCGAGTCCAAACATAACAATTGGAGTACGATAAAGCCGGTAAGCTAATCTGCCCCAAAAGGATGCAGCAGCATATTCTTCAACTGTCATGACCCAGACATCACCAGTACCGCGTTTATCTAAATTACTGCTTGTCGCATGATGAATTGCATGATCCCTTTTCCATTTCGCAAAGGCAAAATGGGTGATGATTCCTGTAATCGTTCCAACTATCTTATTTGCTTTATTATTTTTGAAAAAAGAACCATGTGTACAGTCATGGAAAATAATAAAGATGCGAACAACAAATCCTGCTGCTACAATCGATAGTGCAATACTTAGCCAAATTGAAATAGCTATACTTTGATATGCAAGAAACCAAAGCAAGAAAAACGGAATTATTGTGTTGATTAACTGTATGATACTAGCTCTCATATCTGCATTAGCAAAAGTGGAAACACTCTTTTTTAATTGTGCTTGTTTTTGTCTACTCATAATTTGCCTCCTACACTGGATTATCGCTGTTTATTACGGCGAACAATATCTTCTAACTATATAATAGGGAAAAATCATCTTATTTATAAGTCATAAATGTCAATGATAGAGTATGACAAATGTCATGTATTTGGATTTGGGCTACTCCCACCAACGATTCAATTATTGGTTTTCCATAAATAGGAACTTGTATAATAGATATATAATAACTTGCATATGTTTTTACTATGGAGGTAACGCAAATGAATTTATCAAATATTATCACAAAATTAAAGGATCGAAAGCCATCTATACTTGGACATGAACAATTTCGCAAATCTGCAGTACTGCTGCCACTTATAGAAAAAGACGATGAACTGCATATTTTGTTCGAAGTCAGATCAATAAAAATGCGCAGCCAACCAGGAGATATTTGTTTTCCAGGTGGAAGAATAGATAAAGAGGACCTGGGCCCGAAGCATGCGGCAATTCGGGAAACTACAGAAGAACTTGGGATTAATGCAGCAGCCATTAAGGATGTAATTCCCCTCGATTTTATGGCATCTGATTTAGGCAGAATCATTTACCCATTTGTCGGAAGAATCACTGATTATGAACAAATTGTCCCGAATGAATCCGAGGTGGAAGAGGTTTTTACTGTACCACTATCTTTTTTCCTTAAAACTACTCCTGAAAAGTATAAAGTTAATTTCAAGGTCATCCCTGAAGCTGATTTCCCATTTGATTTGATTATTGGTGGGGAAAACTACAACTGGCAGACACATCATATTGAGGAAATTTTTTATAAATACGAAGGTAGAGTTATCTGGGGACTGACTGCGAAGATATTGACTCACTTTATTGAGCTGTTGGGCGATGAATAATGATGGAGTACCTGGGATTATCAAAATAAGCACAGTAGGACTTTAAATTATCCTACTGTAATTTATTTATAACCCAGCATATTCCTTCTTCAGCTAAGAGTATACTGAACTGATCTGTTTCTAAAACCGGAAATAGCACTGAATGTCTTTTCCATTTTATTTCAAATCTCCTCGGGTGGGACAGTCCTACTACAATAAAATTGCTACCAATCCAGGTGTTATCACGGAAACAACTACCGCACTGACAACCATGGCAATTGTGCTGATCGATCCTTCAAGCAAGCTACTTTCCAATGCTTTGGAGGTTCCGATGGCATGTGACGCGCTGCCTATTCCAACACCTCTACCTATGTAATTATTGAGCCTGAATATTTTATGAACAATTGAGCTGAAGAGAACGCCGCCTATTCCGGCAATCATGACAAAAACTGCTGCCAATGGTGTCACACCACCTATTGTTTCTGCGATAGCCATTGCAACAGGTGTTGTCACAGATTTTGGGGTAAGTGAGTATATAATAACATCCTCAAAACCAACTGATTTCGCAAGTAATATACCTGTAGATACACCCACAATTGCTCCAACAGAAGTTCCAACAAGGATTGGAGCTGTAAGTTTCTTTAATATGTCACGTTGCTGATAGAGTGGATAGGCAAGCGCTACGACTGCAGGCCCCAGCAACTCATTTATCCACTCCCCACCGATCATGTAAGTTTCATAGGGGATCTGAAAGCTCAGTAAAATAGCAATGATGATAATGGTTGATGTAATTACAGGTGCTGTAAATGAATACCCCATTTTTCTATGGATCATCTTTGCAAACAAATAAATTACATATGTCCCGACAATTACTATCATTCCGATAAAAAAGTTAATCATGGTTCAATTCCTTTCTGCGCATCATCCATTGACTGGTAAGACCTGAACCAGCCATGACGAGAAAGGTACTAAATAAGACAATGACAACAAGTAATATACCCTTACCTACAAAAAGGTCAAAATAATTAATAATACCTACAGTTGCTGGAACGAAAAACAAGGCAAGATTATTGACAATAAACCTTGCACCATCCTCCACCCATGTTATTTTGATCATCTTTGTCGAAAGCAAAACAAACAAAATAATCATTCCAATAACACTACCAGGCACAAATAGATCGAGTGTAACCTGAATCCAATTTCCAATTAAATAAATACAATATAAAAAAGCAATATGAATAATAATCCTGCTAAATTTCAGCACAATCTAACACTCCAATATTCCAGGTAATGAACTTAGTATAGCAAATAACACAGCTGAACTGGTCGATTATTTCTTCGATAAAATTCAAGCATTAAAAAGGTAACTAATTTCAGATTAGTTACCTTTTTATACTTTACCATTCCATCGCAACAGGTAAAACATCCTCAATTGCCTGCTGATACATAGACTGTTCATTTTTTTTCATCCAAATATGAATCTGACCAAAATCCCCACTTGTTCGTATTAACCTTCCAATTCCCTGTCTTAATCGGAGTAGCATATATGGTGCATCAATTTCCTGAATCGGGTTATTCGTATGCTTTCTTTTCGCCTTAAAAACTGGGTCATTGGGTGGAAAAGGGAGTGATGATATAATCACCTGAGTTAAAGCTACACCAGGCACATCCAGGCCTTCCCATAAATGATATGCACAGATTACAGATGATTCATCCATTTGGAAATTCTGTACCGTCCCGCTAATTTCACGATCACCCTCAAAAAGAATAGTGAAAGGGAATTTCTGTTCAGCAGACCAATGGCGAAATTGATTCATCTCTTCTACAGTTGAAAATAAAACCAGTGATTTCCCGCCATTTTCCAGCAATTGTTCGCCAATTTCCATCCATTTATTAGATTTCTCTGTTTCTATATGGCCGCTCACCTTCATTTGTTCCCCATAATCAAAAGGAGATTCCACTGAAAAAGAGTCATACTTCCGAATTCCTAAACTCCCGGCTAAATAGGAAAAGTCTCCGTTTTGTGATAATGTAGCTGATGAAAAAACAAATGGAATAACTTGTGAAAACACTTCTTTTTTTAAAACATCCTCAACCAAACGTGGCATGATTACCAAGCTTGTAGTATGATCATTTTCTTCCAACCAAAAAATACCTTCATCATCCTTCAGCAAAATAGATAGTCCATAGGAGAAAAACTCCAAATATTCCTCGATTATTTTGATGTGATAATCTTCAATCGTAAATAACTCTGCATCAAAAACTAGCTGTTCCAGTAACTGGTCAACCTTATCATTTAAGCTTCTTCCCATGGTAATTATTTCTTCAGAAAGGAGAATCTCCCGGCGATTGGATCCTTCCACAACAGAAGCATTGTTTCCAAGCATTTCAAACCACTCATCATTTAAGGCTAAAATATCCTCAACCAAATAGAGAGATTCCTCTCTAACATCTTGACCCATATAGCCTGTCAGCACTTTGGTCAGTGCTTCAAAGTTATAGCGGTATGTTAAACCCTTTTGGGCAGCAAACTCCAGTAAATGACCTTCATCAAAAACGACACAGCTTGCTTCCGGAAGCAATGGCATTTGCCCCTCACGCTTACGTGAATCCTTCGTCCAGACATGCTCCATATAAAAATCATGGGAACAAATAATGATATCTGATGCATGGCGATAGTAATCCCTGTTCAACGTTTGTCCACTCCGATGGCGCCATTCACAGGTCGAACATTGCTGCAGCGGATCCCAGGCAATTTTGTCCCAGGTTTCATTTGGTACCCAGGGATATTCCTTTCGATCGCCATAACGCTCAAAGGATTGCATGGAAGCACCTGTGTCAAAAACAAAATCAGGTATCTCATCATGCACGCGTAAGATATCCTCATCATTTGTCCGGTTGGCAAGTGGATCCAGTTTTTTGATACAGACATAATTTTCTCTTGCTTTAGCCAGTCTCACATCAACCGTAAGACCCAATGCTTCTTCCAGTTTTTCAATGTCCCCGCCTTTTTTCACAAGCTGTTCAATCAATGTCTCATCCGCACATGAAATAATTGCCGGTTTCCCGCGATATCTTGCATAACAGATGGCATACAATAAATAAACAAGCGTTTTCCCCGTTCCTACTCCAGCCTCTGCGAATATTGTATGCTTATTTTTAAAAGCCTGTTCCAGTTGAAAGGCCATATATATTTGTTCATCACGTAATTCATATCCTTTTTCAGGTAAAATATCATAAAAAACATCACCGACATAATCTCCTAAACGATCAAAGAAATTTTCGGTTTTTGTTACAGTAAATGGTAGTGAATTTGATTTCAATATTGTTTACTCCTCTTCTAACAAACATTCGAAAAGCTATTATACAGTAGCAACACCGGGGCTGTCCATTCTAGAAAAAACTGGTGTATTTAGACCTATGCTTATGAATTTTCCTTTTAAGAATACTTTCATTAAAAGAAGAAGCGGATTGTCTAAAAAAACTGTTCAATAGAGGGCTTCTATACGACCAAACGGAGCCGTAACTAGTGCTAATGGGCACATAGAACGCTGCTATACGACCAAACGAAGCCAAAACCAGTGCTAATGGGCGCATAGAACGCTGCTATACGACCGAACGAAGCCAAAACTAGTACTGACGGGCGTATAGAAAAGCTTCTATAAGGCAAAATCAACCAGACACAAGCACAAAGTGCATTCAAAAACAATCCACGGAGAAAAACATTCCGCAGATTGAAGTTTTGCATTATAACACGATTAACTTTTCCAAATCCAATGGTTCTATATACTTCCCGTCTTTATATGCTCTCATATTCCCACCGGATATTTCATCGATAAGGATGATTTGATTATTCTTATCCCTGCCAAACTCCAGTTTGATGTCATATAGCTCTACATCCTTCTTCGCTAATTCTTCCTTCACGACAAGGGAAATTCCCTTCGTGCGTTCCTTTAAAATGCTGTATTCCTCTTTGGTTAAAATTCCAAGCATGTCCAGTGCATCTTCACTAATTGGGGGATCCTGACGCTCATCATCTTTCAGGGTCACCTCAACAAATGCATCCAAGCTTTGACCTTCTTCCACATATTTCCCATAACGTCTTAAAAAACTGCCAACCGCCCGGTACCTGCAAATTACTTCAAGCCCCTGACCAAATACCGTTGCCGGAACAACTGTCATAGTCGCTTCCTCCGGATTGGCATCAATATAATGTGTTGGAATGTTTTTTTCTTTTAGTTTTTCAAAAAAAAGCTGTGTCAGTCGCAAGCCTGCTGCACCTGCACCCTCTATCGTAAGGCCAACCGTATTGGCCCCAGGATCAAATACACCGTCTTTTCCTGTTACATCATCTTTAAATTCCAACAAATAATTACCGTCACTCAACTCGTATACATCTTTTGTTTTTCCTGAAAATAATTGTTTCATCTGAAGCATTCCTCTCTTTTCAGATTTTGATATTACCATAATAACAGTTTTGGAAGAACTCTTCTCGAATTTTTCCGAAATTTTTTTAAAAAAATAGCACCCCCAAAACTGTTTTTCCTACGATAGTTGTTATAGAGATACTATTTATTTTATCAAAAATAAATACCTAGGGGGAAAAAAGATGGGCGAAAATAAAAATCAATTTACCTTTGAAGAAATTTTTAAGCAAAATGAGAGGCGAATTCATTTTCATATAAATCGGCTGAATATCCAGGATTCGAATCAGGACTTTTACCGCGAAGGGATATTCGCACTGTGGAATGCATATGAGACATACAAGCCCGACAAAGGGCCAATGGCTACCTATTTCAATTACAATATTCGTAATCGCTTAATTGATATGATCCGTAAAGATAACCGAAGAAATGAAGTACAAGAAACCTTTATTATTGAAAATATAGCAGATTTTAATGATGGTAATTACATTCGAAGCTCAGATTCAAGCACATCAATCACAAATGTTTCAGATACTGTGTTGGAGAATCAGGAAATGTGGCAGCAACTGAAAGCACAGCTCACAGAAAATCAATGGAAATGGGTATACTACCACATTATTGATGGAATGACCCTAAAGGATATAGCATTCCAGGAAAATAAGACACTCGAGGCAGTAAAAAGCTGGGGCAAACAGGTACGAAAGAAATTAAGGGATAATGAATTTCGAAAAGTGATTGACTGGAAGGTGTAAATTGAGCTTTAGAGTGTGTAAAACAGAAATCAACTTATGCATTTCTTTAAATTTATTTAGAAATACTATATCATAATCAGTAAGCTATATATAGAAAAGAGGAATAATATGAGTGGAATTAAAGAGTCCATAAAAAGAGATATTGTTGTGAATGCATCGATTGATAAAATTTGGGACGCTTTAACCAAACCTGAAGATTTAAATCGCTGGTACACCAAAGAAGCCAAGCTGGACTTTCGTGTTGGTGGGCATTGTAAGATGGTTCATGGTTGGGGCGCAGAAACATCCGGTACCTTTATAGATATAGTTCAACATAAAAAGATTGTCCTTGAAAGCGAAGATGGACACTTTAAAACGATTACTACATTGGATCAGGAGAAGGATGGTGTACGTGTCACCATTGAATACGAAACACCTTTTATCGGGGAAGAAGGAGAAGCTGCAAAAGAAAATATGGCATTTGCCACTTTCCAATTCCTTGAAAATTTAAAAAGTGTTTATGAAGAAAATCAGGACATCCGTTCAAACATGTGGAAGGCATGGATTGGCCTTATTCATACAACGAACAATCCAGCAGGAGCAGAGTCACTTGTTGACGGCAGTAAAGTGGTACATGCTGCAAATGAATCCCCGGCTGATGCTGCAGGAATTAAAGCCAAAGATGTAATTACAGAAGTAGATGGGCGTCCTGTACAAAGCTATGAATCATTGGAAAGAATAATCAATAACAGTAAAATTGGCGGGACAATTGCATTGACCATTGTAAGGAAAAAGGAACAAATTACCTTAGATTGTGAAGTCGCTAAATATCCTGTTCCGTACTAAGTGCTCCATAATAGAGCGGTGTTATATGAAAAACAAGCCATCAATACGTGATGATGGCTTGTTTTTTTATTCTTTTTTATAGGCAAGGATTGCTTCCAAATAAAGGTTGTTATACAAAAAGCCATTATGGCAAACATATTTACAGGGAGGTGATTGTAAAATGACAGTAGGAACAAAAATGCAGCAAGCAATCGCAGGCTGTGAAAGTTCATTAGCCAGTCTAAAAACATTCGCATTGGATACAGATGACCAAAACGCAAAACAAATGTTTCAAAATATGGCTCAACAGCAACAAACAATCGTTGACAATCTAAATGCACGACTGCAATATATTGAATCAGAGGAACCTCAATTTAAACAGTAGTAAACATATCCTCTAAAAACACAAAAGATAAGTCACTTTTTTAAAATGACTTATCTTTTGTGTCTAAATTATTTGTATCCTGACACAACTAAGAAACCTTCTGATCACCGGTTAGTAAATATTCTGCAGATACATTAAAGAATTCTGCGATTCTCTCTATATGATTCAAACTCGGTTTTTTCTTCCCAAGTTCGTAGCTCCATATAATACTTTTCACAAAGTTAATTTGATCTGCATATTCCTCTACAGTTAAACCTTTCTCTTCACGAAGTTCTTTTAATCTGTCTCCAATATTATACATAAAAACCACTCCATCTCTAGTTGTAAATTAGACCTATTGTCTAAATATTTTATTATTTTAATCTTATCATATAATTACAATTAATTGTTACTATTTGCTCAAGGAATATGTAATATATTAAAAATCAATCAGAAAAGAGGGAATTAATCAAATAAAAATGGCACACAGTTGGCTTATTTTTTTGTGATATAAAAAAACCGTTATAAGCAGTTTTATGCTAATAACGGTTTCTTTTCTTATGTATAAGAGGAAGCCATAAAAAATGGATCTACTCTATTTTTCTGTTATTTCTTCATCCGGCTACTTCCACTCATAAGGTGTTTGCTGATAAACATAATAATTAAGCCAGTTGGAGAATAGCAAATGAGTGTGTGAACGCCATGTATTTGGTGGCTGCTCGCCGGGATTGTCATTTGGAAAATAGTTTTTTGGTACACCAATATCCAATCCTTTACTGAGATCACGTTCATATTCTTCAGCAAGTGTTGTTGCATCATATTCTAAATGGCCGGTAATCATAATGTTTCTTGCATCATTAGACATAATTATAAATGGTGCATTTTCCTCTGATATAGAAAGTAATGAGATCGATTCATTATTTTTAATTTCCTCTGCCAATACGGTCGTATGCCGTGAATGTGGTGCATTGAATACTTCGTCAAATCCCTGAACGAGCTTAATCGTTGGATCTGTTAGATGATGCTTATAAATACCAAAGGATTTCTTTGGCAGCTCATATTTGCCAACCCCATAATGATAATGCAATGCAGCCTGGGCTCCCCAACAAATATGCAGTACAGAGGTCACATTATGCTTTGTCCATTCCATAACTTCCGTTAGCTCTTCCCAATAATTCACTTTTTCAAATTCCAAATGCTCGATCGGTGCTCCTGTTATTATCATTCCATCAAATCGGCGGTCATTAATCTTTTCAAATGTCGTGTAAAATGTATCCAAATGGTATTCACTAACATTTTTGGATTGATGTGTCGCCATCCTCAGGAAAGTAATATTGACCTGGAGCGGAGTATTCCCAAGAAGTCTTAAAAGCTGTAGTTCTGTTCTTTCTTTTTCCGGCATCAAATTTAAAATTAGTATATTAAGTGGACGGATATCCTGAGTTCTGGCTCTATCTTCATCCATCACAAAAATCTTCTCCTGTTTTAAAACTTCCCGTACAGGCAATTTTTTCGGTATATTTATTGGCAACGTATATCTCCCCTTTTATTTTTTCGAATATATATGATCCGTTGAATATTATGTTAATTTATTTTGTAATAGCTTTATCCCTTTAAAAATAAAAAAACCTTTTGCTTTGATTGCAAAAAGGAGTCTCACCATTTTTATCATTCAAAGCAGCTGCCTTGTTGGTAGTAGCACCTTATCTATTGTAGGTTGCTGTGACGTCGCGGAGCCAATTCTCTCGATCACTCTTAATATCTATTTAATTAATTTCCAGTATATATGATATCCACGTAAATGTAAAAATTACTACTTTTTGATTTATAAACGCTTGCATGTGCCCCCAAATTCATTTTTCCTTCGATAGTAGTTATAGCAGTACACTAATGGATGACTACCCACAAAAGTTGGTGACAGTCATGGATTTTTAATAAGATAATGACGTTTGTCCAACTTAGTTTTGCAACCTGCCATATGCTATTAGTGTTAAAAAAATTAAGAATGGGGGACATTTTAATGAAGCTTTATTTAGATCCGGGACATGGTGGATCAGACCCGGGTGCCAGTGGAAATGGGATAAAGGAAAAGGATATCGTTTTGGATATCGCAATTAAAATACGGACAATTTTAACGAATGATTATGAAAATGCTGTGATAAAAATGAGCAGAACAAGTGATAGTACGAAGAGTTTACAGCAGCGAACCAATGAGGCTAATTCCTGGGGAGCAGATTATTATTTATCCATTCATTGTAATGCTTTCAATGGAACAGCCCAAGGATATGAGGACTTTATCCATAGCAGCTTATCCAACAATTCGAAAACCGCTAAATATCAGGACATTTTGCATGCTGAGATTGCGAAAGTGAATCAACTTAGAAACCGTGGACAGAAAAAGGCGAATTTCCATGTATTACGCGAAACAACTATGTCAGCACTTTTAACAGAAAATGGTTTTATCGATCATGCAAGTGATGCAGCTTTGATGAAAAAATCTTCATGGCGCCAAAGAATTGCACAAGGACATGTAAATGGACTAGCAAGGGCTTTTAATCTTCAAAGAAAAGAGAACGGCTCTAAAACAATTTATAAAATCATCGCCGGCTCCTTCAAATCAAAAGCTAATGCAGATGAACGAAAAGATTTCCTGAATACAAAGGGCATTGAATCGTTTGTAGATCAGGTATCTATTTCCGGAGAGCGGTGGTACCGCGTTCAAGCCGGTGCATTTTCCAACCGAACGAATGCAGACGTACGTTTGAATGAAGTAAAAAATGCAGGTATAGCAGATGCATATATTATTAGTGAATAGAAAATCCTGGAGTATAGTAGGTTAGTATAAAAATTAATTGACTCAACAAGTTCTGGCAACAAACTCTGGAGTAACAGTGTCGAAAGTGGTAGTAGGGAGACTATATTGATGAAGGAAATGAAAAAATAGATGAAGCAAGAGATAAAAAGAATGATCAATAATCTTGTTCCGGCTGTACCATTTGGTGTAGCCGGACTTTTAATGGTTAACTAGAGGCTACCCACTTCGCAAAGGAAAATAGATCAGGAAAATACATATCTGCACTCGTGTGATCTTCCTTTCGATCCCCGACTAAAACGGTTTGTGTTCCCGCTTCCCTTCCGGCTTCTATATCGGGGGCTCTATCACCTACCATGTAGCTATTCGCAACGTCAACATCATGTTTCTTTGCTAAATTCAGAATCATTTGAGGCTTTGGCTTACGACAGGCACATGCTGCTTTCGGTTTATGTGGACAATAAGCAATATCATCAATATTTGCACCAAAAGCTGCTAAGTCAGCTTCCATCTTTTTATGGACAGCATGTAAAGCTGACTCCTTCATGAAACCAAGGCCAATTCCACCTTGATTCGTAACAACAAAAACCTTAAACCCTTCTTCATTAAAAATTTTAATTGCTTGCCCAACCCTATCCAACAGATAAAAATCCTCCGGCTTGTTTACAAATTTTACCCGGTGACTAAGCACCTCATTGATTACACCATCACGGTCTAAAAACACAGCCTCTTTCATAAAATCACCTTTTCTAAGGATAATATAATGATTAGTTTTTAGATTTGGGCTGGATTTATTCGTTTAATTATTTATATACTTCTCAAAGATATCCCCAAAGTCTTTCTCATGATACTGGTCACGCACTGATTTTAACCAGGAAAATCCATACTCTGTTAATTCTTTATATTGTTCTGCCAGATTTGTTTCATTTGTTCTTGAATTTTGCAGAACGGTAACAGCTTTATCCAGACTTTGCCCAGCCATTTCTGAAATAACACCATTTTCATGTGTAGTTTCGGAAATATGAAGCAGAGCTTTGTACAGATCTTTTAAATTGTCAATTTCATCTTTATGAACATCAATAGTAATCGGTTGGTTGCCTAAGGTTAATTTGATTTCTATATCCAAATCGACTCTTCCGGCTGTTTCCAGGAGTACGTTTGTTATTTTATTCTGTGAGTAAGGATAACGGTACAAGGTTCGTTTGGAAGAAGAAGCCTTTTCACCATCTACATGGATTAAAGCTAAGTTGGTGAAGCAATATTCATCGGCTTTTGTTTTAATCAGAAAGTAAATTTTTTCATCATCTTCATGTCTAACATAATCATCAGCATCGGTTTTATCATAATCCTCTGGTCCGATAATTTTACCAATATCAGATAAACCTAAAGCATCTGAAGCTAACTTCTTTAACATTTCTATCTCTCTCCTTCTATTTTTAAAATTAATATGTTCAGAATTATTGTATCATTTAGGTGTTTTAATTTAAACCATTCTTTAAATCTCGATAAAATTCGGACATCCCCATGTAAATCGGTATAACCAAATCCATCAGAATATAATGCAAAAGATAGAAATCACAATTATAGTTATTTTAGAGGGATTTAACCCACCTATGTAGAAATATGTATTAACTGAGCTTAGGGCGTGATCTGATTGATAATGTATCGTTTACCCATACTTATATTACTTATGAGCATTCTTTATATTTTCATCATTCCGGAAGAACCTTTAGGCATTAAACTTCTATTCAAATTGATCCCAATGGCCATGATTATCTTTTATGCCATTAGAAAACTTCCTGGAAAGAAGTCGCTCACACATTGGCTGATCCTAATCGGATTATTCTTCAGCATGATAGGTGATGGAACACTGCACTGGTTTGTTGTTGGTTTATCTGCCTTTCTGATTGGACATCTATTTTATATGACAGGTTTTTTTGCAAAATGGAATTTTTCTGTGATTCGATTTTTGATGATCGTTCCTATTGCTGTATATGGGTTTTTCATGGGAAGTGAGCTGTTGAATGCATTGAAGCAGGAGGGAAATGATACTTTAATTATTCCAGTGCTTGCTTATATTATAGTTATTTCATTGATGGCTTGGTCTGCAGTGATGACAGGGAATAAATGGGTGATCATGGGAAGTATTTTGTTTGTTATTTCTGATAGTATATTGGCATGGAATATGTTTGTAGCACCTGTGAATTTCTCCGGAGAACTTATTATGTCGACATACTATGGAGCGCAATTTCTGATTGCACATAGTCTGGGAACGATTGTGAAAAGAAGTAATCGGGTTGTATGGTAGCAATTAAAATGCCAGACCTGCACGCAGCTAGGCCTGGCATCTTTTCAATATGCTTACTCTTTGTTTAACCATATCTGCATCTTGTTAAACATTTTCTTAAGGAATTATATGTCAATACATAATCCCTTCCCTTGTATGAGTCTCAGCTAAAAAGTTAGGATCCGGATCAAAATAGTCTTCGTTGTAGTGGAAATGGAATTGGCCATCCTGCACATAGCCTGCGCCCCATGTAGGATCCATTTCAAGCCACTCTCCATCTACTTTTACTTCCACCCATGCATGGCGTTCACCTGCATAGCCTTCCACATAATGTGATTTGATCCCAATCGCTCGTAATAACGCTGTTGCAAGAAATGCATAGTCCTGACAAATACCAATACCGGATTCTAGTGTTGATAATGCACTGTCCCCAATATTGAAAATATCATTTTCTGCTTTTTCTACATCATAAGCAACATGCTCTGCAACAAACTGATAAATAGCTTTTGCCTTTTCCCGTTCACTTTCAAGTCCGGCAGTAAGTTCTTCCGCTTTTTGAATGATTGCCGGGTGATCTGACTCAATGCCTCGGGATGGCAATAGATCACGTTCATCAACTATACCTTCTACCTGATGATTTATTTTTACCACACCTTGAAAATAAAACATAGATTGATCATGCTGCTCGAGATCAGGTACATTAATTATCACTTCATAATCTCCTGGCCCGAACCTGAAGTATGCCGTTCCATCGAATTGATAGTTTTCCACCGGGATAAGGTAGCCTGATTCCAAATTTTCATCCAGGTGTTTTACTGTAACAATCACATAGTTAATATCCGCCGCACCTGGAGCTTCAGGATCTATTTCCCCTGCAACCTGGTATGCCTGCTGGTCGAGCACAGCTTCTGTATGAAAGGTTGGTTCGTCAAGTGATACGCCACGGGTGATATATTCATTGTATTTCTCCATCTCGGCAAAAACAGTTTCTGTTTGATTATCTGCATAAAAGGAGGCTGATTCATAATAAAGATCCTCCGCTTCATTATATGTCTGAATACGAATGTGATGGATTCCTTCTCCAAAGTATAATGGCACATCTCCTGAAAACTTATTATCTTTAACCGGAAACAGGATTTGTCTGTTTTCATTTTCCTTGTTTACCTGAACGAGCACCATCTCCCCTGTATGATCTTCCGGAACAGTCCCTTCGATATGTACACCGGCTTCAGAATCACTGATACCAAAAGCTGGACTCGTTAGCTGAATATTATTTTTCACTCCATACTTTGTATACTCGACTTCACGCTCTACATTCTGATCCTGATTGATTACATCAAAGGAGGCAGCTTCATAGTATTTGTCCTCTTCTCCAGCTTTATTACTTGGAACCCGTACACTTACCTGATATTCACCTTCTCCATGATGAAGCTTCATTTGCTTGGAAAATTCCCCGTTTTCTAATGGGATATAATAATTAAAATCATTCTTTTCGATCTTCTTCATGGGTTCATCAGTTGTGATAACAACCCAGATAAGGTTTTCATTGAAATTATCAGCCTGTCCAATCGTCCCTTTAAGTTCTACGATCGTATTAGCAGAGATTTCTTCTTTTTCAGGTGATATAAGGGAAAAGTCAATTTCTTCTGCATATGGACTTAATTGAATGGCTGCACTTTCTATTACTTCTGTATCCTCTGCTTCAACTTCTTTAACTTCTTCTTGCTTTTCATCCTCGCTCGGTTCAGCACTTTCCTCATTGGAACAGCCCACCACCACAAGAAGCATAGAAATAATTGCGAATACAATCCTTACCTGTTTCACTATATCACCCGATTCATGAATTTTTGGAAAATATTACTTCTATCATACTATGAAAGTCAGGATGGGGAAATTAAAAAAATGCTCAAAGCTACAATAACTTGAGCATTTTTAGATATATTTTTTCAGTAACTAATCCCTTGCAATCATATCAAGCCACTTAATATCTGCTTCCAAATGAAGCAAAGCACCCTCCACAAGCATCTTCATCGTTTTATTCCCCGATTGGTTCATCTGCTTCCTCAATTGGGTAAGATTCAAGACATCTTTCATCATTGTTTGCTTTTGAACCTGGATCATCCTCTGTTTATCTTTATAATCCACAAAACTCGCACAAAGGTATTTGAAATAAAATTCATCTTTGAGTAAAGAACGTCCAACAGGTTTTTCCAGCCAGTTCCACAGCTCATCTTTTCCTTGTTTGGTAATTGTGTATTGTTTTCGATCCTTCAGGTCATGGCCAGGTGATTCAACAAGGTTATCTCTTTCCAGTCTGTCGAGTGTTGTGTATACCTGACCAGCATTAAGCGGCCACATGCTCTCAACGAGTTCATCGAAGCCTGTTTTCAATTCATAGCCATGTCTTGGTTTTTCATATAGCAATGCAAGTAGTGAATGTTTTACAGACATAAAGATCCCCGCTTACTCATAAGATATCGCTTCCTTTACTGGTACGCTTGATGCTATGACGCTTGGTAGCCATGATGCAAAAAATGTGAATAGTAAGCCGCCTGAAATCGCTAAAATTAAGCTGGTCCATGGAACCGTAAAGCTTAATAGTGCCTGCGCCTGGTCAGATTGTGAATTTAAATAGATAACCAGAATTCCGTAACCGATCCCTACGATTACACCCACTAAACCAATAATTAAACCCTCTGCAATGATCATAAATCTGACCTGCCCTTTTGTAAAACCGATTGCTCGCATTGTACCAATTTCCTTGACCCGCTCGAGTGTATTCATAAATAAGGTATTGCTGATTCCAATTGCTGATAAAACAATAATGAGCAGAAGCAGTCCCTGCATAAGCTCGTTCATTCCAGTTAATGCATTAGTAGACTGTGCAACCGTCATGGATGCACTATTAACATTGGATAACTCATCACCATAAGTCTCCCAGACCTGATCATAAACAAGGGGAATACTTGCTTCGTCATTGGCAGTAATCGCTAAATTATACTGCCCAGTCCAATTAAGGACTGTTCTAAGTGTCGACTCTTCTACAAACGCTACATAGTTCGTGTAGTGAGATGTCTGCACACTTCCTTTCACAAAGAAATCGGTTTTGCCAGAAGGGGTATTCATTGTAAAAACATCCCCAACTTCTCCTCCCCACTCAGCTAATGCACGTTCCCCAAGATAGAGAGTCGCAAGTTCGGTGGCTTCGTTTGCTTCAGCTGTGATAAGGAAAATCTCTGCTTCCTCAGCCTCTCCTGAAAAACTCATGATCGAAAATTCCCGTTCCTCTTCATTTTGAGTTTCCCACGTAACATTCGGTATGTCAGCAAATCGATAGGCACTTGCAATACCTTCCATCGCTTCAACGGTTTCCAGATCCCCGTCCTGCCATGGGCTTTCTTTAACCACATGAATGTCCCCACCGTATGTTGAGCGAACTTCTGATTCCATTCCATCAGGTAGTGACTCAAGTGTCGCACTCATAAACAATGCTAAACTAACACCAATCGCAAGCATCGCGGATGTATTAACATTGCGGTTTTCAAATTGTTTAACAGATCTAATCGCTTGTTTGCCAGAATAATTGAAGATCCACTTGAATAATGGACTGATCATTGATTGAATTCCCCGCATAAATAACGGGTACAAAAGCACGAGCCCAATAAAAAGGAACAAAAAGGCAATATTGTTATCGATTAATCCAATTCCCGTACAAATCACACCTGCTACTATTCGTATCGTATTTCCACCTTTACTAGCTCTTTGTTGTGCTGCCTTATCAACCATTGCTTCCATAACTGGTGTTTTTCCTGCTTGGTATACAGGAAAAGCAGCAGCCAGAAAGGGAAACAGAATTCCAACAGCTGCAGAAATAATAAGTGGAACAGTTAATTCCAAATCATACGTTATATTCTGTGTAGCAATAGCAGCCATTAGCATTTCCTGAAAAAACCCACCAAACAATATACCAATTGGTAGAGCAAGAGTGGTTCCTATTAGTGCAAGAAGTCCAATTTCCTGTAATACAAGACGGTTAATGTTTCCATTTGTATAGCCTAAACTCTTCATGACAGCAAATTCTTTTCTTCGTTCAATAATACTTGCATAAATCATGTTAAACACAATAAAGCCACTTATAAAGACAGATAATATTGCGATAATGTTGAACGTCCAATATAGTCCTTCCATATCATTATTTTGTCTTCCATCGATCACGACTGGCTGTATATATAGATCAGAGGATGAAAGCTCTGCCTGGTAGGAGGTAAGAAGCTCATCACTTCTTTCGTGATTCTTTGTTGCAAACCTGTAATTGGTAATTTCGTCTTCCATCCCAGTCCAATTTTGGAGAGTATCAAGTGGAATCATTACACGTGAATGCTGAAAAGCTGCCTTTTCCATCGTCTGTGGGCTTTTTAACATAGACCCTTCATAGACAATTGCAGTTACTTCCATACTTCCCATATCTTTAAATATAACTGTATCGCCTATCTCTTTCCCCCAGAGATTTGCCGCATTCTCTGTAATAATAAGTCCTTCTTTTGTAACGTCTCCTTCTTTTTCGGGAAGTTCGTTTATTCCATTATCAAAGCTTGCGACACCTGTAATTCTTACAGAAGCTTGAGCGGGACTTACGCCATCTAGTTCAACAAATCCCTGCTTTAATAATGCTGCGTTTCCCTTGTCAAAATCCTCCCGGTCTACCAACCAGTCCAGCTCACTTTCCTGAAATGAAAAGCCATTACTCTGAATCCAATAATCTGCATTGCCTGCATATAATTGTTCATAGTGATTCAGCGTGCTTGAGGTTGTTTGCTTGGCGATAAGCATTCCTGCCATAACAACAACACCAATAATAAGTGCAATAAGTGTAAAGAAAAATCGCTTTTTGTTTCGTGTTAAATTACGCCATGAAACGAGAAAGGAACTCAGCATAATCGTCATCCTCCCGTTGTACTTCCGTTTCAATGAGCCCATCTTTAAATAAAACAATTCGATCTGCATAGCCTGCTGCAAACAAGTCGTGGGTCACCATCACAATCGTCTGTCCCCTATCCTGATGAAAAGCAGACAATAAATCCAGAATATCACTGGATCTTTCCCTGTCCAGATTACCAGTTGGCTCATCTGCCAGAAGAATATCCGGTTGATGAATAAGTGCTCTTGCTATCGCAACACGCTGTTGCTGCCCACCACTCAATTCATATGGAAAACGCTTGTCATAGCCTTTCAGATCCACTGCATTTAAAAGCTCATGTATAGCTACCGAATCAACTTTCCTTCCGTCTGCATGTAATGGAAAAGCAATATTTTCATAAACGGATAATGTTGGCAGGAGCTGATAGCTTTGAAAAACAAAACCAATTTTTCTGCGTCTGATAATTGTCCGCTGTTTCTCTGTTTTCTTTTGCAATTCGACCCCATCAAGCTTAATCGCTCCCTCTGTAGGAACATCAAGACCACCAAGTAATTGGAGAAGCGTACTTTTTCCAGATCCACTTGGCCCCATAATTGCTACAAATTCACCCTTCTGAACAGAAAAATCAATGCCTTTAAGAACAGAAGTTTTTTCTCCTCCAGTATTAAACACCTTTTTTAAACCAATTGTTTGAATCATAATCGTCACCCTTTCGAATTAGATGGAAAAATCGTATAAGACCACGAATAAATAAAATCGATGATAAAAACAAGTCCCCATAGCTGCGAAAAACCATAGATAATTTCATTGGGATAAGGTGTTTCAGCAACGTTTTCAGTTCCCTCCATACTGAACCATGATAGATCCGTTAGATAATTAAGAAAGTCTCCCATACTACCTGACGTATAAATCCATATCCCTGCTTGAACTACTACAAATACAATCAGATGTGCCATTGCACTAAAGCGATATTTTCTCGCCACATATCGCGGGTCTTTCTGTTTGTTCATGATTTGTATGTCTTTTTCTGAAAGGAGCTCGACACCACGCCAGCCACCAATTTTCCTGCGCATCAAGCGATCCAATTTCAAAAAGTCAAAAATCCCAAACGTACATGCATAGATCACAAAAATTGTTATGACGATCTGAAAAGTAGATATTTCACCTGTTTCCTGATAAATCATTAAAGCCATTATCGCTTCGAGTACCAATAATAGGAGGAATAGTAGCAAAAATAACAAACTGAATTTGCGCCTATCAAAGAAATAACGCACCGCCCCAAATAGAAGTAGTGATATAACGGATAACACTTCAGCTGTGATAAATATTTCCCATTGAAATTTTAATATCAATTCCATCATTACATTATTTACCCCAATCCTTATATACTGAGTATCTAGTTACTGAGTATATATATACCGAGTAACTATGTCAATAGTTTTTACATATTTTTTTCAAACTTATCTATAAAATTATTTTGGGAAAACATGAGACAATCAGTTACTTGCTGCGACCCTGTAAATATTAATAACTTTAATGGTTAAACTAACTTGGCAGTAAAGAAAGTATATCCATATTTCTTTCTGCATAAGCGCAACTAAGGCATCGCCGAAGTCCTGGCGAATGCCAAGTTTTCTAATAGTAAATTCTTAACGAGGAGGTTTATATGGTGGGCAACACGAACGATTTTGTAAAAAAATTTAAAGATACAAAGAAGAAGGACAATAAAAACAGGAATAGACAGGGCCATGGTGATCCTTCAAAAAAACTGCCTAATAAACGACATTAAGCATTGCCTGAAAAAAAATTTCTTAAACCAAATTAAAACTGCCGGAAGATCTAGTTCGATCTCCCGGCAGTCTCATCATTTATGCAGTTACAAGTTCTTTTCTTAAAGCTTTAAATCCTTCACTCCAGGCAACAACCTGGTTAAGCATGGTGTTAGCATTTGCTGCGTGATATTCTGCAGGGTTGAATTCACTCATGTTTACAAAATCAGTCATTAGTGAAAATGTAACAGCAGTTTGTACATCCGCAACCTGAAGTTCACCAAAAATAAGGCGAAGGTTTTCATGTGCTCTTGTTCCACCTAAGCTGCCATAACCAACAAGTCCAGCTGCTTTATTAGCTACTTCCGGTTTCAAATAATCCAGTGCGTTTTTTAGTGCGCCACCTACTGAATGGTTATATTCCGGTGCTATGAAGATATAGCCGTCAAATGAAGCCATTTTTTCTGACCATCCTTTAATCGCTGCCTCTGCATCAGCTTGACCTGCTTCCGGTACAGCTGCACCTAGCAATGGTAAATTATAATTAGCCAAATCCACCACTTCATAATTTACATTATCATTTCGTTTTGTTGCAAAATCATATATCCAATTCGTAACAGCTTCTGCATTACGACCTTCACGTACACTTCCTAAAATAATACCTATTTTTAAGTCTGACACGGTTTCTTCCTCCTTAGGTGATCTACCAAATAATTTATCTAAAAATCCCATTTCCTGCACCGCCTATTATATGTTGTTTACGCATTAACCAGATTTTTTTCTCTTACTGTTTGTAGAACTCCGCTCCAAGCAATAACCTGATCAAGCATTGTGTTGGCATTTGCTCCGTGATAATCTGCAGGATTGAATTCGCTCATATTTACAAAGTCAGTCATTAGTGAGAATGTAACTGCAGTTTGTACGTCTGCAACCTGTAGCTCACCAAAGATAAGACGTAGATTTTCATGTGCACGTGTACCACCAAGGCTACCATAACCGACCATACCTGCAGCTTTATTAGCTACTTCTGGTTTCAAGTAATCCAGTGCGTTTTTAAGTGCTCCGCCTACTGAATGGTTATATTCCGGTGCTATGAAGATATAGCCATCAAAAGAAGCCATTTTTTCCGACCATCCTTTGATAGCCGCTTCTGCTTCAGCTTGACCTGCTTCCGGTACAGCTGCACCTAACAATGGCAGGTTGTAATCCGCAAGATCCACTAGTTCATATGCCACATCAGCATCATTACGCTTATTTGCAAAATCTAATGTCCAATTAGCAACTGCTTCTGCATTACGACCTTGACGTACACTTCCTAAAACAATACCTATTTTCAACATATTAATTCCTCCTAAGATGTATATAACTTGAATTCTTTTATATTTAATTCATTATTTCTGAACTCAACATAAATATAATAGCATCTTTCAAAAGCATATGCAATATATTTAATTCTTTTTAATTATAAAGTTACATTTAGTAAGTGTCAAGTCGAAATAATTCTTAAAAAGCAGAAGCCACAAGCATTAAAAACCCGATTCTCTTCATGAAAATCGGGTTTGTCGTAAATATGAATTTTACTTCATTACTTCCACTGGATATTCCTCATGCTCATGTAATCCTTCATCATTTTCTACATGGATTTGCACCGTATAAGTTCCGACTTCTGTAAATTGATGTGCAGCCGTATACTCGCCAGGTACTGATTCCTCAGCATCTGTCCATTCATGCTTATCCGAGACTTCATCATTCCAAATTTCATATCGCACTTGGGCTTTTTCCAATGGGATACCTTCATTTTGTAAATGGACTGTCAATTCTGTATCTGTTTCTATTATTACATCTTCCGGTTCCATGAAATTCATACCGAATCCTTCAGCTTCTTCATCCTGTTCATTTGCATGATTCTCTGCTTTATCTGTCCCACTTGCTGCTTCACTACTTGCTCCCTCGCCAACAGTAATGGATTTCTTCGGCATTGTGTGCAATTCTCTTGCATTAGTATGTGCATACATTTCATATATACCATCTTGTTCAAAAGACGTTTCGGCTGTATATGTCCCATCACTATTATTCGTTGCTTCAATCTTCGTACTGTCATCTTCATTTCCCTGTTCCCAAATTTCAAATGTTACATCATCCGCATCTGTTACATCTTCCTCCCCATATGTAACAATTGCTTTCAATTCCACTGTCTCATTTACCTCAGCAGTTTCGGGAACCTCAAATTCCACTTCAAGTATTTTCAGCTCATCTGTTTCCTCAGACTCTTCAGCACTTTCACTTTCTCCTCCCCCACATGCTGTGAGTACAGCAGTTAAAGCTATTATTAATAAGAACACCCACGTTTTATTTTTCATTATGTTTGCCTCCATTTTTCAGGTAAATTTTATATTCAAACTTACATTTAATCCGCTTAAATTTGAATCTGTTTCATTATATTTACTGATGCTAAAATATTAAATCCTATTCATGTTTGCTGCAGTGTTTCTCGGAGCCATTCATTTTTTTATAGAGGTATTCCATTGCTTCATAGAAGGAATATACTTCTCCTCCAAATCCTTTGACGAATTTTTCTGCGTGTTCTTTCCATTCAAACGTTAAAGCTTGTGGTTGACAGCAGCCCATATGTACAGATGTATTCATGACATACCAGGTTATGGAAGCGCTTATCGTTGTTTGCTTGAAAAAATCATGGCAAATTGCCTGTATCACTTCATCTCCAAGCTGCCGATGCCGGATAAGTCCACAATGTGCACAACAGGTCATTTCAATTCTGTTATTAGGTAAAATTAGCCGATAAGCTAACCTTTCATCCGTATCTTTATTGCAAATTACACATTCTTTTGTATTAGAAGCTATATCCTGATAATCACCGGCAAGTGTAATACCACCAAATGTTTTCACAACAAAACCCTCGTTGATCAGCGGCTTTATATCTCTATGAATGGTCATTTCAGAAACACCAAGCTCCTGACTTAATTCAGCTATCTTAATATTACGTTTCTCTTGAATCCGATCTTTAATTCGATTCTGTCTTTCAATTGGCAGCATTTACTAACGCCCCTTATTTAAACATTATTGTTTGATTTAAACAATCTCAAACATAGTATAACATTAGAATGACCTATAATCAGCGAACTATCTATGAACTTAGTGTGAAATGTTTGTGACATATGAAAAGGAATATGATAAACCTTTTGATAAGGATGTGATTGTTTATATTTGCAAGACTCCGGCGTTATTTTAGCGACAATTTGTGGGACTGATGCGACTTTTTCTTATAACCTTTTTATTAAGTTTTCATATATTTTAATTCTATCTTTATAGTGGTATTATGAAATATAGCAAGCAGATGTTAAAAGTTGTTTTAGAATAACAGACACCAATTATCTGATAAACATATAGGGGATTGGATATGAATTCATATATAGTAAAAAAAGCACTGAATAATAATGTTTTAATTGCAGGTGATCAGCATCAGCAAGAAGTTATTTTAATTGGTAAAGGTATTGGTTTTAATAAGAAGAAAAATGATCCAATTGATGACAACACAATTGAAAAAATGTTTGTATTGCGTAATGAGGCTGATCAGGAGTATTATAAAAACCTTCTACCGAATATCGATGAGAAAACATTAAATGCAATTATTGATTCTTTAAATATAATCGGCAACAAATCAAACGTGCTGATAACGGAACAGGTCCATGTCGCTTTAACCGATCACATTCTTTTTGCAATTAACCGTCTCATGAAGGGGATGGCAATAAAGAATCCCTTTTTAGCGGAAACCAAAGTACTTTATCCCTTTGAATATGAAATTGCGGCAGAGGTGGTAGATTTTATTAATCAATCTATTGGAATTAACCTTCCTGAAGGTGAAATAGGATTTATCGCACTTCATGTGCATGGGGCAATTACCAATCAGGATGTTTCAGATATAAATAAGTACTCCCAGTTGGTATCAAAGTTAATCAAGATGATTGAAGATCAATTCAAGTTGACAATTGACCGAAACAGCATCGACTATATACGGCTTGTCCGTCATATCCGCTACACAATTGAACGAGTTATCAATGAAGAAAAAATAGAAGAACCCGAAAAAATAGCTACATTATTGAAAAATGAGTATCCCACATGCTATAATCTTTCTTGGAAACTAATTAAAATAATGCAGCAAACATTAAAAAAGCCGGTATATGACGCTGAAGCTGTGTATCTGACGATGCATCTCCAGCGATTAACGACAAAATATGAATAATCATTTTTACGTGTAACTGATTCGATCAGGCATGAGTTGAGAGTGATGATGAAAAAGTAAAGATGGGGAAAGATATCCCTGTCTCTTACCTGAATTCATTATTATTCTTGCTCATGCCTTTTTTGTTTGCATAAAAATACTGCTTATAGCTGCTTATATAGAAAGTTTCAATTAAATAATGGAGGTTTTGACATGTTTCAAAAAGCTTTTGGTACACTGCAAAAAATTGGTAAAGCCTTAATGCTTCCAGTTGCATTATTGCCTGCAGCAGGGCTTTTGCTCGGGCTCGGTAACGCTGCTCAACAAGCGACCATGCTTGAGTATCTTCCCTTTCTGAGTGCAGACTGGATCCAGCTGACTGCAACCGTTATGGAAGATGCGGGTGGCGTCATATTTGATAACCTTGCACTCCTTTTTGCGATAGGTGTCGCAATAGGACTTGTTGGAGATGGCGCAGCAGGACTTGCTGCAATCGTAGGTTATTTGGTATTAAATCAGGTGATGAGTTCATTTATTGGCGTTACACCCGAAACACTTGAATCAGATCCCGGATTTGCATCTGTCTTGGGGATTCCAACATTGCAGACAGGCGTATTTGGGGGACTTATTGTTGGTTTAATCGCAGCGTTTTGTTACAACCGTTATCACGATATTGAAATGCCTTCATTCCTTGGATTCTTTGCAGGAAAACGGTTTGTTCCAATCGTAACTGCTGCAGCTTCATTTATAATGGGACTTATCTTGATATTTATTTGGCCTCCAGTACAGGAAGCAATGAACAGTGCATCCTACTGGCTGATTGAAGAAGGAACATACTTTGCCGTATTTTTCTTTGGTTTTATTAAACGATTACTCATTCCATTTGGACTGCATCATATTTTCCATGCTCCATTCTGGTATGAGTTCGGTACGTACACATCAGTCGCCGGTGAACTTGTTCGTGGTGATATGACAATCTTCTTTGCCCAATTAAAAGATGGTGTTGAAATTACTGCAGGTAACTTTATGGCCGGGGAATTCCCAATCATGATGTTTGGACTTCCAGCGGCAGCACTGGCTATGTATCATGCAGCAAGACCGGAAAGGAAGAAGCTGGTTGCCGGTTTACTGGGGTCAGCTGCATTAACATCTTTCCTAACAGGAATTACCGAACCGCTTGAGTTTTCATTTATGTTTATTTCACCGGTATTATTCTTTATCCATGCAGTTTTAGATGGATTTTCATTTGTAATAATGACCTTTTTAAGTGTAAACGTCGGATATACATTCTCAGGTGGAGCCATTGACTTTCTCTTATTTGGAATACTGCCAGGTAGAGAACCATGGTGGATTACCATTCCGATAGGCCTTGTGTTTGCCGTAATTTATTATGTCATTTTTAGATTCTTTATTAAAAAATTCAATTTGATGACACCGGGCCGTGAAGAAACTGATGAGGATGAAGATGGGTCATCAAAGGTCGAAGCAGGAGATCTTGCCTATAATGTGCTTCATGCAATGGGCGGACAGGAAAACATTGCTCATTTAGATGCTTGTATTACTCGTCTGCGTGTTTCTGTCAATGATATTAAGAATGTAGACAAGGATGGACTGAAAAAAATAGGTGCGGCCGGAGTGCTTGAAGTCGGTAATAATATCCAGGCAATCTTCGGGCCACGTTCTGAAACAATCAAAGGTCAAATGCAGGATATCATCTCAGGTAAAAAACCACGTATGGTTGAAACAAACCAGGAAGCGGAAATCCAGCAGCAAATTGAAGAAGTAAATCCTGATGCATTAAAAAATGAAATAATTGATAAAAAAATCTTCTCACCAATAAAAGGGAAGCTCGTTCCAATTACAGAAGTCCCTGACGAGGTATTTGCCGGTAAAATGATGGGTGACGGTTTTGCGATTATCCCTGAAGAAGGATTAATTACGTCACCTGTTAACGGGAAAATCATCAATGTATTCCCAACAAAACACGCACTTGGAATTCAGTCTGAAGGCGGCAGGGAAATACTCATTCATGTTGGTATTGATACAGTTAATCTGAAGGGTGAAGGATTTGAAACACTCATTAATGAAGGAGACAATGTAGAAGTTGGACAACCTTTATTAAAGGCAGACCTTGATTATATTGGCGAGCATGCTAAATCCACTATCACACCAGTAGTCTTCACGAATTTAGGTGATGGTGAGAAAATTGTTTTGCAAAAACAAGGTAAAATTGATGTGAAAGAAGAAAGTATTGTTACGATTGAATAGTTAGATTGATCCCCCAATGGCTTTAGAGCTGTTGGGGGATTTGTTTCTTCTTTGGACTTATGCAGGTTAGTTCGGGCTTAGATAGAGACGTTCTACTGATTTTTTCTCGCCTGCTGCACTTAAAAAATATATAGAAAATTTACTTACACTTACCACTAACTTAATAAACATTTAGTAATCTGGAATTGAGAATGACTTTACAATCATGGGGGTGCATTATGCGGTTACTAGCAAAAATTGGTGTCTGTCTCGTTGCAGTAATGCTTTATATTTTTTAATTTGTATTCTCTTCAATGATCTTCACAGGATATCCACTAATATTCAACATCAAACTACCCAATATAAATAACACCATATTTAGTCTCTATGTATAGTTGCATCAAGGCCTTCTTACTTTTATATGTTTTTAGTTGAGAGATATTAAGAGGAAGTTAAGAGATATTAGCATAAAGTTGAGACATATATGATTTTAGCTGGCTTATGTCTCAACTTTTAATGTTTTTCTCTCAACTTTGATGGTACCTCTCTCAACTTCCCTGCTTCATCTCTCAACTTTAATGGCCTTTCTCTCAACATTGAGTGTCTCTATCTGAAAACTCCTCCCAAAACATGCTATCATTAATATAAGAGAACATAATTGAAGAGGAGGAGCTGAAATGAAAGCCATTATTGTGAAACAGCCAGGCGGTGCGGAGCAATTAGAGGTGGCTGAGCAGCCGGTACCTGTACCAAACCCAGGCGAATTACTGATTAAAGTAAAAGCTGCTGCCATCAACAGAACAGACATTTTAAACCGTGAAGGGAGAGTTGGATATTTGGAGAATCCGATTCTAGGAGTTGAAGTATCAGGTATTCTGGAAACATCAATAGCCGGTATCGAAGCGGGAACCCGGGTGATGGGGCTTGTGAATGGTGGTGCTTATGCTGAATATGCCGTGATGCCTGCTGATCGCGCCATGATCATTCCTGATAATCTTACATTCGAGGAAGCTGCGGCTATTCCTGAAGTATTCTTGACTGCATATCAAACTTTATTTTGGCTTGGAAAATTGCAAGAAAACGAAACGGTGCTGATCCATGCGGGCGGAAGCGGCGTTGGAACCGCAGCAATTCAGCTTGCAAAGCAGCTTAAAAATGCAAAAGTTATTACAACGGCTGGCTCAAAAGAGAAGCTTGATTTCGCCCGGTCTCTTGGTGCAGATGTATGTATTAATTATAAAGAACAGAACTTTGACGAAGAAGTAAAAAAGGCAACAGAAGGTCAAGGTGTCGATTTAATTCTCGACTTTATTGGCGCATCTTATTGGGAGAAAAACCTAAACAGCATTAAAGTGGATGGACGCTGGGTATTAATAGGTTTATTAGGTGGAGCGGAAATTGAAAAGTTTAATTTAATGGATGTAATGAAAAAACGCATCCAGCTGACAGGAACATTGCTCACCCCTAGAAGTGATCAATACAAAGCTGAACTAAGTACTGATTTTGCTTCCAATGCTCTGGAACTTTTTAAAAATGATCAACTAAAGCCTATCATTGACACAGTATTTCCTTTTGATCAAGTCCAAAATGCACATGAGCATATGGAAGGTAACAGGAACATAGGGAAGATAATTTTAAAAACAAAGTAACCAGAAATGAGCTTTGGATTTATAAAGAATACCTCAGCTCTGCATCAGCATTCCAAAAAAGATGAAAAGAAAAATATAAAAATCAGAAGGGGTTTCCAAATGGTTAAAAACAAGTGGAAAGAGGAAAACGATAGTATCATCATTGATGTTCCTGCTGAGTTCGATTTCAGACCCAATCTTGATTACCTGCTAAGAGATAAAAATGAAATCATGTATAAAATAAAAGACAAGGCAATTACACGTCTAATCTCGGCTAACGATAAACGCATGCTTGTACAGATCAGTGCCCCTAACAATCACAATCTGCACGTTCGATTTTTAGCAGGAACGCGGCCTAAATCTGTCAAAACAAGAGCCAATGTAGTTAATTATATCCGAGACTGGTTCGATCTTGACACTAATCTTGCTCCTTTTTATGAAATAGCCCAAACCGATCCACTGCTTAAACATCTTATTCAGGACTTTTTCGGTCTCAGGCTTGTTGGCCTGCCTGACTTATTTGAAGCTTTATGCTGGGGTGTGTTAGGTCAGCAAATTAATTTGGGGTTTGCCTATACATTGAAGCGTCAATTTGTTGAAAAATTTGGGGATGCAGTCGAATATAACGGGGAAAATTATTGGGTTTTCCCCTCATTTGAAAAGATAGCAAAACTCACCATTGAGGACATGTCAGAGATAAAAATGACAGTTAGAAAAAGCGAATATATTATTGGAATTGCAAAATTAATGGCCAGTGGAGAGCTTTCTAAAGAAAAGTTACTGGAACTGGATGATTTTAAAAAGATCGAAAAGGAGCTTGTCAAAATTCGTGGTATTGGCCCTTGGACTGCCAATTATGTTTTAATGCGCTGTCTTCGATACCTAACAGCATTTCCAATTGCTGATGTCGGTCTCCAAAATGCAATAAAATCACTGAAGAATATAAATCGGAAACCAACAAAAGAAGAGATTCTGGAAATAGCTTCAACATGGAAAGGCTGGGAGGCCTATGCTACGTTTTATTTATGGCGTGTGTCTTATAATTTTTAAGAAAAATACTAACGCATCTTTCCAGAGGTCAGAAGTCAGATGTAGGATTAGTACAAGCTATAATGATTTGTAAATATCAATAAAAATAGCTTGATGGAATATCCAAGCTATTTTTATTCTGATAGTTATTCAAAGAAAAACTATTAGCAAAAGTAAGACTTAGCCTTCACGTAACCCTAAGTAAGGAATTTCTTCACCTTCCGCGACCGCAATGTTGATATCTGCTGTAGTTTTTCAATTTACTTCCCACCACACTCACTCTATCCGTTGATCACAAATACTCAGCAATGGACATTCCACGCAGATTGGTTTTGCCCTGCACAGTTGCTTCGCATGTTCAACCAGTAGTGCGTGGCTTTCATTAAAGATAACCAGATCGCCAGGCAGTTCCTTTTCAACAAGCTTCCCAAAGCCGTCATATGACGCTGGCATATCGTGCCCTAGTCGATAAAATATTCTTCTGGCATAGGCATCCACGACAAATACCGGTTTATCAAATGCATATAGCAGCATTACATCAGCAGTTTCCATGCCGATACCATTAATTAGCAACAATTCGTTGCGTAATTCCCGCTTCTCTTTCCTTTTAATTCTATCGATGTCGAAGTTATATTTTTTAAACCATGCAATAAACGCTTTTATTCGCTTTGCCTTTATATTGAAAAAGCCACTTGATCTGATCAGTTGTGCTAGTTCCTCTATCGGTAAAAAGTCGATCGATTCAGGATCCAAATAAGGTCTGAGTTTCACCAATGCCTTCTCAACATTACGCCAATTTGTATTCTGAACAAGTATTGACCCAATCATCATCTCAAAAGGAGTATCTGCAGGCCACCAGCTTTGCGGACCATAATGATTAAACAATTTTTCATAGATTAATTGATAGTCCGGCTGCATGTATTTTCCTCCACCTATTTCTTTTCCAGTTCAAGCAATCTTTCCTTCATCGGAATTCCGCCACGAAAACCTGCAAGTTTACCACTTTTCGCAATGACACGATGACATGGAACAACAATCATTACCGGATTAGCTCCAATAGCTGATCCTACAGCTCGTACCGATTTTGGTCTGCCAATATTCTTTGCTATATCTGTATATGTTTTTATTTCCCCAAACGGAATGTTTCTTAATTCTGCCCAGACTGCTTCTTGAAATTCGGTTCCCGCTAAGTCTGCAGGGAGATCAAAGTCTTTGCGCTCTCCATTCAGATATTCCACTAATTCATCTGCATAAAGGGCTACACTATCCCAAGCCTCCACAAGTTCCGCTTTAGGCCGATTTTTTCCAAACCATTTTTTCACTTCATCAATTGCACCTTCCTGTGAACCAACAAAGCATAATCCTTTATCTGTTGCCGCAATATAAAAAGACCAACCATCCTCATTTATTTGTCCGTAATATGCTGTCTGCTCTTCATTAAACTTCATTTTGCAATACCTCCTTTTTATAGTTTTTCCGGAATTCCCTTGGTGTTAGGCTGTTGCGTTTCTTAAATAATGTTGCAAAGTGTGCAGCATTTGGAATTCCGATTAAATTTCCAATCTCACTGACGGCGGTATCACTATGCTTCAAATAATCCATCGCTTTTTCCATTCGAATTCGCTGTAAATATTCTAAAGGCGTTATGCCCTTTATGCTTTTAAAAACGCGATGCAGATGATAGGGACTGCCATGGCATCCATCTGCAATAAAATCCAGTGTCATATAGGAAGAATAATTCTCTTTCATATAAGCTTCTGCCTGTAATACCCATTCTTCATCAGGCAAGCGATACCCACCTGATTTACATCGTTTGCACGGTCTGTATCCAGCTTTCATTGCACCCTCTGCGCTGTAGAAAATCGTTACATTATCAAAATTTGGAACCCTAGATTTACATGAGGGTCTGCAAAATACTTTGGTTGTCTTAACAGCATAGAAAAATTTATTATCATATGATTTATCATTTTCGCTGATAGCCTTCCACTGTTCACCTATAATTTTTGCGGCCATTTTGACCTCACCTCTATTTATATTATACAACGTAAAAGCAGCAGAATACTTTTTTCTGAATTAAAAAGCAAGATACCGAAAGTTTTTTCGGATATGGAAAATACTTTCATTATGTTAAAATGGCTGAAAAGGTGCTTAATTAATCAACTGCGAATGTAAAGGGAAATTAAAAGGTTCTTTGAATAAGGAGAGAGCATGCTTATGTACGAACACAAAACAAAAGAAAATGATAGCAGTGCTATCGAGTTTATTGAAAGCGTAGGAAATTCAAAAAAGCGGGAAGATGCCTACAAACTATTGGATATTTTTACTGAGACTACCGGGTATCCTGCAAAGATGTGGGGGCCAAGCATTATCGGATTCGGATCTTATCATTATAAATATGCATCCGGCCATGAAGGTGATGCTGCGCTGGTTGGGTTCTCCCCCCGAAAAGCCAAAATCAGTTTGTATTTTGCTACCGGGGATGAAAAGCGTGAAGAATTGCTGAAGAATTTTGGAAAACATACGACCGGAAAGGCATGTGTCTACATTAATAAGATTGCAGATATTGATGTGGATATATTGAAAGCTTTGATTAACCAGTCTGTTCTGTTTTTGAGGGAAACTTATCCGGAGGAATGAAAAGTGCACTCTTTGAACAGAAACAAAAATACATAATGAAAATATAATTAAAAAAAGTCTTGAAATACATTTAATACAAGTGATAATATTATTAAATCAGTGTGTAGAGATATTGGTCTTACTTTTTGATCAAAAATATATGTCTCATGATACGTCTGCCATCTGAAATATTATAAATGGAGATGACGAATATGCATGAGGAAACAAGATTACCCCGAAATGGAAAAGAATTTATATTATTCTTAGCGATTATTTCGGTACTTTCAGTAAATATTATTGCACCAATTATTATGGGGTTTGAATTTGGATTCAAAAAAGAAACTTATGTTAACACATTACAAGTAATTCCGTTTGTTTGGATTTGTGTTATTTTATTGGTAACGCTTGTTGCAAACCCAATCGTTAGTAAACTAGTACCAAAGTTCGTTAAACCAACGGACGGATTTAACGCAAGAATTTTATTCAATATATTATTCAGTGTAACCATCCTGTCCATTTTACTGACAGTTATCGGATCATGGATTGGTATGAGAGAAATTAGTCTGGAGCCGATTCAAACATTCTTTTATGCTTGGCCACGTAACTTTTTCATCGCATTTTGGGTTGAAATGTTGATTGCCCAGCCGATAGCAAGATTTGCAATGAAAAAATTACATGAAAGTCAGGCAAGTAAAGCAGTAAATGTTTAACACTCAATCTAAAAGTATTTTTATTTGTATAGGGTATTCTTAAAAAAAACCACACAGCCGATTGAATTCATAAAAAAATCAATCGGCTTTTAACTGCTTAATTTCTCTTAAGACACCTTTTCATCAGATTCACTAAACGAATAAGGTATTCGCTAAATATGACAAAACATTTCGGTTGATTATGTGTTTGTTGTTGATTTATTGTGCGGTAACTATTTTTTGGTAAACCCTGTTAATTAGATCTTCAATGAAGCGGAGTAATTGTTAAATAGCGAAGGGCTAATGTCTCAGTAAAAATACTGATGAATTAGCTCCTTTTTTTACTATCAAAATGATTTATCAAACTCTAGTGTGCTTGTATTATCTTTCCATTAATGCGAGTGGTTCTAATATTATTTCCATCAACCCAAGCCTTCCAATCTATTTCCAGCGTTTCACCATAAGGTAAAGCAGTTAATATAATTTCCTTGTCAAACAGGTAAGCAAACGTATGCAGCGTTCCAAATAAATTCTTGTAATCTTTATAAAACATAGCTGAGTCTGGTGTTTTGAACCAATCAAACGCCTCTTTTCCGGTTAATCGGTTTACACCTTTCTCCTCCAGATCTTCTATCCTTCTATAGCTGTTGGTATAATCATTTTTATTTTTATCTATAAGATCATGATGCTGATAATGATTGGTACACAAAAGAATTCCTTCGCTTTTCCTCACCCTAATTTCATCCGACATTATTTCCACTATGGCCGTATTACCATCCCGATCACCAATGGAAAAATTGTATCCCCAGGAGTGCGGAAGCTGTTTCAATAAATCAACGGCATCCTCTGTGCTCTCGCAGGTATCAAGTATTATTCGAATTACCGTAGATGCAGTTAAGCCAAGTTTGGGTCTTTCCTTTTCTACAAAGTGAAATGCGGCGTATAGTCCTTTTTCGTTTACTCCTTCGTGCCGGCCGATAACATGGAGACTATGACCCACACTGGAAAAACTTCCTTCAGACTGAATAAAAACCAGTCTATGATCGTATATCTCGGGTGAAAAATCATAATTTCGTACAGCATACCTTTGATTGACTACAGAAGAACATCCCATACCTTCGAATCCTGGAATCCCATAGCCACTAAATAGCGATGCCGCTTTTGTAACGGAAATTTCCAGGGCGTCTGCCAGGCCTTGGATTTCATCCAGTAAATGTGGAGCAAAGTGTTCAAACAGTTTATTAGCATCGTTCATAGTAAAATGCTTGTTTTCCAGGATTGAAAGTTTTGATAGAAGAGAATTACTTAATTGCTTTCCTTGTAAGAAACCAGTTTGATAGGCTGTATTCCTGTATTGTTCTACTGTAACGGTAATCGGCTTCACAGTTCATACCCCCTTCTCTTTAATATAATTAAAAGATGACGACCAAAAAAGATTATTTTTTTAAGACACCTTTTTCCAGAAAGAAATCCTCATTGGAATTTTTTATAACAAAGTCAAAATTACGATGATATTGATGCATGAATAAATCATATTGAATTCTGCGTTCTTCATGTGACTGTCTGAGATAATTAATATCTGTTCCTCTTTCAGAAACATCGCGAACGCCCCTCCTCATTAGCTCGGTCTCTCCATCAGTATAAAAGTAAATTGTTAGATCAAACAGATTCGGATTTATAAATGCAACACTCATACCTTCCACAATGTTCACCTTGTTTCGTGAAGAAATTGGAGTGCTTTTCGAATAATGTGTCCCGATTGTATAAAAATACAAACCGTCTTTTATCATATGTACATCTCTCTCTAATGCTGATAAATGGTGAGCATCAGGATGACAGGCAGTCATTTTATAATGATGATTTTCATTTTTAAATTGATAATCAATCATTGTATGCTTCCTTATATTAGAACCAATAATATATGGGTCAGTATTGATATAATTCACACCACATGGCCCCAGAAGTTTTCGAAGGCTATTTGCAAACGTTGTCTTTCCTGATGCACCGTGACCAGAAATACCAATGATTATACGATTTTCTTTAGTTCGAATTAAATTGGCTATTCCATGTAATATCTCGTCCATAAGCTCCTCCTTTCATCCTTATTCCTGGGTATGTTCAAACTGATTCTTTCTTTTTGGTTAAATATATTCTTGTGTTAATAATCCTGCATTTTATACGGCTATTATCATAAGTAAAGAGAACCCTAGTTACAAAATAAAAATAATCAAAAAAAGCGCCAGTGATGTCCAAACAAAAGAAAATTTAACTTTATTTTCATTAGAGATCCTGTTTCTATTTGTCTTATGAATAATGGATAGAACTGTTGCGTTTATCAGAAATAGTACATAGTAAAATAATACATAAATCATCCAGCGATTGTTTTGTACCAAATCGCTTAATGGCTCTATCAGGAAAAAACTAAAAATAACAATTAATGATATAACGAACAGAAAAGGCATCAGGATATGCATTTTGTCCCACAATGGGTGCTTTAAAAAGGTATCACTTTTCTTCGTTTGAAAATACATTAGTAAGCTTAATAACCCAATTACTGTAACGACAAACAAAAAAGTTATTAACATTGGTGTATTTGTTTCCATGCTTGAAGAAAATGGTATTGCAATCTCTTCCTTAAATATATCTGCTATAAATGAAAGAACAACTAATAAAATAATTATAACAGCTTGATATAAAGTCCAGCGTGAAAAGAACATGTAATTATACTCCCTCATTCTTTTTACTATTACTTACGAAAAAACAAGTTAATGGTTTCACTAATTATTTGTCCAAATTGGTTTTTGCTCCGTTCAACCCAATTCCAGAATCTTTATACTCGAAAAAAGCTGATTTCCCATCAATTTGGGATATCAGCTTTTTGTAATATCAACGTTCAAACAATATCGGCTAATGTTTTTCTTCTATTCTACTGCAACTTCCTTCAGCATTTCTTCTATGGCAAAAGCCACACCATGCTCCTCATTTATTTTTGTAGTATGGGAGCATAATGCTTTTATTTCGTCTACTGCATTGCCCATTGAAACACTGCGCCCAGCCATTTTCAGCATACTTACATCATTAAAATTATCACCCAGGCTCATGACATCCTTCATTTCAATTCCCATGTTTTTAGCCAGCACTTCAAGCGCTATCCCTTTTTGAGCGTCTGGATGGTTGAATTCAAGATTTATGTCTCCTGAGGATGTTATCGCTATTCCCGAATCTTTTTCCAAATCTACATACACCTTATTTAATTTTTCCTTTTCCAGGGAAAAAGCCAATATTTTAAATATTTTAAGGCCTTCTATATGGAATAGCTCATCATAATTTTCAATGAATTGAACTTTTTCATGCTGGAACCTGAGCTCAGCATTCTCGCGTATTTCCTCTTCAGAAAGATTTGGGTTGGCTGATTTTAAAATATCCTCCATTACAGCAATAAAGTTTTCTCTGCTCGTGGAGTAGACGCCATCATTTGTAAATACTTCAAAATATATATCCTCTTCCTGGCAAGCCAATTGAATTTTGCGGACAATTGATTGATCCAACGGTACATCTCTGAGTAGTTTGCCGTCTAATGAATAAGTCATTGCACCATTCAGCGAAATAACCGGTGCTGTTAATCCAACAGCCTGAAGGGGTTTATTTGCCGCATCAAAGGATCTGCCAGTCGCAACTACAAATTCAATTCCGTGCTCTATCGCCTTTTTAATTGCCTGTACATTTCGGGCACTAACTTCTCCGCTATTATTTAAAAGTGTTCCATCTAAGTCTGTTGCAATTAGTTTCATGTTTATCTCCTTACTGTTTATACTTACGTTCATTATACATTCTTTTGGTGGACTTTTCCTTAGAATGGCTTTCATTTAGCCTACTTTTTTGGCTAGAAGGATTTGAAAGCCCGTATGTCAATATTTTAATCAGCAAAGCTTTAAACTGAGGGATATCTGGAGCAAAGTTGAGAGAAATTCTTATATAGTTGAGAGATAACTGAATATAGTTGAGAGGAAACTTCATATAGTTGAGAGATAACTGAATATAGTTGAGAGGAAACTTCATATAGTTGAGAGATAACTGAATATAGTTGAGAGGAAACTTCATATAGTTGAGAGATAATTGTCTTTTCATGCATTGTCTCTCAACTTTTGCCTTGCTTCTCTCAACTTTTACCTAGTTTCTCTCAACTTCCGTCTCTGCACGGATGCACTAAAACGGCATTGACCGGAGCATAGAGCGCCTCTCCTACACATTTCAAATAAATCACAATACGGCAGAAAAATCGTCAGCGCTATATCGCTGACGAACAAAATTAATAATGCTTATATTTAAGCGACCAGATCACGCCATCAATGCAACCATCAAAGCCTTCTGTGCATGAAGTCTATTCTCTGCCTGCTGAAAAACAACGGATTGTTTACCGTCAATTACTTCAGCTGATACCTCTTCTCCCCGATGTGCAGGGAGACAATGCATGAAGATGGCGTCTTTCGCAGCATGGGAGAATAATTCCTCGTTTACCTGAAATTCTGCAAATTGCTGTTCACGTATTTTTTGCTCCTGTTCCTGTCCCATACTAGCCCAAACATCTGTATAAAGAGCATCCGCATTTCGAACAGCACGGACTGGATCTTCGGTGACTTCTACTTTGCTTCCTTTTTTAGCAGCGATTGTCTTCGCTTTTTGTATCACTTCATAATCAGGCTGATATTCAGCAGGTGTAGCAATACTGATGTCCATTCCAATGATCGCTGCACCCAGCATTAAAGAATGTGCCACATTATTTCCGTCACCAATATAGGCAAGCTTCACATTTTTAAGATTGCCCTTTACTTCCTGAATGGTTTGAAAATCAGCCAACACCTGACATGGATGGTACAGATCAGTTAACCCGTTAATTACCGGAATACTGGCATTTTCGGCAAGTTCTTCGACAGTTTCCTGAGAAAATGTCCGAATCATGATTCCGTCAAGATAGCCTGATAGCACTTTTGCCGTATCCGGAATCGGTTCTCCTCTTCCCATTTGAATATCGTCAGAGCTCAGAAATAATCCCATTCCGCCAAGCTGGTAAATTCCAGTTTCAAAAGATACCCTTGTTCTCGTCGATGCTTTTTCAAAAATTATCCCAAGCGTTTTGCCTTTTAATGGCTGATAAAGCACTCCTGATTTCTGTTTTGCTTTTAATTCATGAGCTGTTTCCAATATATATAGCAACTCTTCCTCACCATAGTCTGCAAGTGTTAGGAAGTCACGTCCTGAAAGATTGGGTTCGGGGTTAATATCATCCGCTTTTAATTCCATGTTAACCACTCTCCATTAATGATTGTTATTCAGCTGACGGCTGTTTATTTTTCTGCTGCTCGATCCAAGCCTTTGAATCTGCAAGATAACTTTGAGCGATTTCAAGCTGCTCCTCTACCCGATTTTTCGCTGTCCCGCCAGCTACATTACGTGCATTGACAACAGCTTCCGGTGTAAGTACATCTAAAATATCAGCCTCAATCAACTCGGAGAACGACTGAAATTCCTGAAGGCTCAAATTCAGTAAATATTTATCGTTCTGGATACAATGTAACACAATCTGCCCAACAACCGCATGGGATTCTCTGAATGGCATCCCTTTCCCAACGAGGTAATCCGCTAAATCCGTTGCATTGGAAAAATCATTGCTTACAGCTTCGTACATGTTTTCTTTCTTCACAGTCATGGTTTCAATCATTGGGGCAAATAAAGCCAGTGCCCCCTTCAATGTATCCACCGTATCAAACATGCCTTCCTTATCTTCCTGCATGTCTTTATTATATGCCAGTGGCAGTCCTTTTAATGTTGTCAGCATCCCAATTAAATGGCCATACACCCGGCCAGTCTTTCCTCTTACAAGTTCCGCTACATCCGGGTTTTTCTTCTGTGGCATCATACTGCTTCCTGTAGAAAATGCGTCATCCAGTTCAATGAAATTAAATTCAGCACTGGACCATTGCACAAGCTCCTCACAAAGTCGGGAAAGATGCATGGAAATCATGGAGGAATTTGATAGAAACTCCACCACAAAGTCCCTGTCACTGACTGCGTCCAGACTGTTTTCGCAAATTCCATCAAATCCTAACTGATCTGCAACAAATTGCCTGTCAATCGGAAACGTTGTACCAGCTAATGCACCTGCTCCAAGGGGGGATTTATTTACCCGCTTCAAGCTGTCCATCAGTCTTTCCAGGTCACGTTGAAGCATGAAAACATATGCCATCATGTGATGTGCAAACAAAACAGGCTGGGCTCTTTGCAAATGTGTATAGCCAGGCAAAACAGTTTCCAGATTCTCTGTAGCCTGTTTTTGCAGTGACTCCTGTACATCCACAAGCAGCTGGCTGATTTCGATTAATGCATCCCTCAGGTATAGGCGCATATCCAGTGCCACCTGATCATTTCGGCTTCTGCCTGTGTGCAGCTTTCCACCGACAGGACCGACTTCTTCAATCAGCAGTTTTTCAACATTCATATGAATATCTTCATGTTCTTCACTGAGTTCCGCTTCACCATTGGCAATTTTCTCAGCAACCTTTTTTAATCCTTCAGCAATGGTATTTGCATCCTGCGCCGGAATGATTCCGCAAGACTTCAGCATCTCAACATGGGCAAGGCTCCCTTGAATATCATAGTCTGCTAGTTTTTTATCAAAATAAATCGATGCTGTATATTCATCCACTAGTTGATTGGTAGGTTTTGTGAAACGGCCGCCCCATAGCTTCATTGTTTAACAGCTTCCTTTACATCTACTGTTGCCTTTTCAATCGAAACATCTTTTTTTGCATGTGTTTTGTTTACAGAGGAGTGAACCTGTGTCGGTAGTCCCCAAAGCTTGATAAAGCCTAACGCTGCTTCATGGTCAAATGCATCCTCTTTGTTATACGTGGCAAGGTCAAAATCATATAAAGACTGTGCTGATTCACGACCAATCACTTGTGCATGCCCTTTGTATAATTTAACTTTTACAGTTCCTGACACCTGTTCCTGCGTTTTTTCAATAAATGCCTTTAATGCATCTGTTAACGGTGAGAACCAAAGTCCGTCATATACCGATTGGGCAAATTTCTGCTCGATGATTGGTTTAAACTGGGCAACCTCTCTAGTTAATGTTAGTGCTTCTAGCTCCTGGTGTGCAGCAATCAATGTAAGTGCAGCCGGTGCTTCGTAAATTTCACGAGACTTTATTCCAACCAAACGATTTTCCACGTGATCGATACGCCCAACGCCGTGTTTTCCTGCGACATCATTTAATTTTAAAATGAGTTCTTCCAATGGAAGTGCTTCACCATCTATTGAAGTTGGCTTGCCTTGATCAAATGTAATTTGCACAATCTGTGGTTCATTTGGTGCATCCACGGGATCAACTGTTAAATCATATGCTTCCGGAGGTGCTTCTATCCAAGGATCCTCCAGCACGCCACATTCATTACTGCGCCCCCATAAATTCTGATCAATACTGAATGGATTATTCACATCTACCGGTACGGGAATGTCGTGAGCTTCCGCATATTCGATTTCTTCCTCTCTTGACATTGCCCATTCACGAACAGGTGCAACAATTTTAAGTTCAGGATTGAGTGCTGTAAAAGCAACATCAAATCTTACCTGGTCATTTCCTTTCCCTGTACATCCATGTGCAACAGCAACTGCTCCTTCTTTTTCTGCAATGTCCACAAGGATTTTAGAAATTAATGGACGTGATAATGCTGAGATTAATGGATACTTTCCTTCATATAATAGATTGGCTTTTAATGCAGGCAGTACATATTCATTTGAATATAAAGATTTTGCATCAATCACATAGGATTTTATTGCACCAACATCAATGGCTTTATTTTTTACGAATTCAAGATCCTTGCCTTCCCCTACATCAAGTGCAACTGCAATCACATCATAATTATATTTATCCTGTAACCATTTAACCGCAACCGATGTATCAAGTCCTCCAGAGTATGCTAAAACAATCTTTTCTTTTGCCATATATATCGCTCTCCTTTATGTTTATTCTTATTAATGAATTATTATGCACTATTATGTATATTAATGCAAGTGTTTTTTTGAATTATTTTAGATGATTTTTAAAATAGTTCTCTACAGTTTGGATTTAGAGCTATTTTAATTTGACTTCAAGCGGAATTACCCGCAACTTTTTTGCCAAAGGGTCGGTTGGTCTCCAATATATCCGTCTATATGTCTGAAGTCTTAGTAAAGATTATGTCGTTAGTCTGTTAGAGTCCATTGAATATCCTGTTATAATATGATTTAAGATGTACACTAATTCAATTACCTGAGTTATTATTGTAGTGGGTGTTCAAAACGCACCCTGAGTATTTAAAAGTCCTTACATACTAAGACAGGCCAATTTACACTATAAAAATCACGGTTACAACAGAAGCGGAGGTACTAATGAAAAAACCAAATATCATTCAATTTCTTGGTGGGCGTCAAACACTCTACATTCTCGGAGTTGTACTTCTCACGGGGCTGATTATCCTACTCTATAATAGCGTTTCTTTTATCTTTACACCAGTTATTATTCTCATCAGTACCATTGCTTTACCAGTACTGCTTGCAATAATTGCTTATTACTTATTGCGTCCTTTAGTTAAATTACTGGACAAAGTTGGTATAAAGAAGATATGGGCAATTTTACTGTTATTCATTCTTATTGCCGGGGGACTTACATTTGGAATTATGTCAATCATTCCTTTTATTATTGAACAGGCTAAAGGCTTTGTTAATACATTTCCTAACTATTTAGAGCAGTTCATTACTGGTATGGATGGCTGGCTGAAAGGTTCCTTTTTGGCTCCCTATTATGAAAGTTTAATGGATAAAAACGGGGAATTTCTCGATTCTTTAGTAAGTGACACTTCACAGTTGTTAAGCGACACCATTAATAACTTAACAAACATCGTTTCAACTGTTGCTAATGTTACTATTTCACTTATCACATTTCCATTTGTCCTTTTTTATTTACTTAAAGATGGAGACCGACTTCCAAAAGCAGTGCTGAAAATACTGCCTCCTAAAATGAGAACTGAAACAAAAAAGGTGTTTGACCGAATAGATTTACAGCTAAAATCATATATTCAAGGCCAAATTATGGTTAGCTTTTGTATCGGAATCATGATGTATATAGGATTCTTAATTATTGGTATGGACTATGCACTTATTTTGGCAGCAATTGCAAGTGTTACTAGTATTGTTCCATACCTTGGGCCGACAATCGCCATAACACCGGCACTTATTATCGCAATAGTTACCTCACCTTTTATGGTGATTAAGCTGGTCATTGTGTGGACAATTGTTCAACTTTCAGAAGGTAAATTTATCTCACCGCAAATCTTCGGCAAATCGTTGCATGTTCATCCAGTTACAATTATTTTTGTTTTATTAACTGCCGGTCATCTATTTGGCGTGTTCGGCGTCATTCTGGGGATACCAGGCTATGCAGTGCTTCGTACAATCATTGAACAGCTCTTTTCCTTGTTTAAAAAGCGTTACAATCATTATTTTGCAAAAGCGGGTGAGGAGTATGAAATTGAAGAAAATGGGGCGGGCTAAAGAAATTAATAATAAAATTAATGCGGGTACTCTAATGAAGATGATTCGTTTTGGTTTTATAACTCCTATGAAGTAAAAAAGAGAAAAACTATACAATAAAAACGCTTGGTCCAAGCGTTTTTGTATGTTATTTAATGTATTAATGTTGCTGTGATTTAACATTTCCTCCACATGGGCTTGTAACTTGAGAGATAATTAACTTTAGTTGAGAGATAATCCAGATTAGTTGAGAGATAACACCATATATCAGGGTTGTCTCTCAACTTCTATATGTTATGTCTCAACTTCGTCACGCTGTCTCTCAACTTTCATATCTTTTCTCTCAACTTAAGCGGGCTGTCTCTCAACTTTCATATCTTTTCTCTCAACTTAAGCGGGCTGTCTCTCAACTATAAAGCTATATACTTATTTCCCCATCTTATGCTGAATCACTTTAACAATCTCCATCAGAATAACTGCTCCAACAGCCAGTCCTGTTGCAACGCCCCAGTCAGCTAATCCAAATGAAGCTGGAATGGAGAATACACTACGGGCAAATGGCAGTACCGTGATTCCGTATAGAACGAAACACAAGGCTACAGCACCAATTACATATTTATTGCTGAAGAACCCTGCACCAAATACGGTTTGTGTGTTGGAACGTGCAGCAAAGGTTTGCAGTGTTCTTGCCAGAATCAATGTTGTAAATGCCATGGCTACACCCATTTCTGTTGAGTGCTGCAGTCCGATATAGTGTGAAATAATAACGGCAATACCGATTAACACACCACGAGTAACAACTGCTTTCATTGTTCCTCCGGAGAAAATTCCTTCATTTACGTTCCGCGGTTTTCGTTTCATCACTTCAGGTTCTGACTTTTCCATACCAAGTGCAATGGCAGGAAGGGAATCATTGACAAGGTTAATGAACAAGAGCTGCAGTGCAGAAAATGGATTTGCCCAGTTTAAAATTACTGCAAAAAGAATGGCGATGATCGCACCAAGATTCCCTGCAAATAGATAACCGATCGCTTTTTTAATATTATCGAATACCGTTCGGCCGACACCAACAGCATTGACGATTGATACAAAATTATCATCTGTTAAAATCATCGCAGAAGAATCCTTAGCCACATCGGTTCCACTTCCCATGGCAATTCCAATATCAGCCTGTTTCAGTGCAGGTGCATCATTGACACCATCACCAGTCATCGCTGTAATACTGTCTCTCTTCTGCCATGCACGGACAATTCGAATTTTATTTTCTGGTGATACCCGTGCGTAAACAGAAATCTGCTCAAGTTTTTCTTCAAGTTCTTCTTCTGACATCGCATCAAGTTCCTGACCTGTTAATGCAAGGTCATTCTCATCCATCAATCCAATATCCCGGCCAATAGCCTGAGCTGTTGTTTTATGGTCTCCTGTAATCATTACTGTTCGAATGCCTGCTTTTTTCGATTCTTCAATAGACCCATACACAGCTTCTCTTGGTGGGTCGATCATTGCTGTCAGGCCAACTAACACAAGATCATACTCATCATCATGGGTGATGTCCGTTTTTCCTTCCTTCAACCGTTTATAACCATATGCCAGAACTCTTAATGCCTGATTGGAAAAGTCCTCATTTTCTTTTTCAAAAAGCTCGCGCAATTCTTCGGTAATCGGCTCTTCCTTTCCATACCGTAAAACATAGCCGGCACGATCGAACATCACATCAGGTCCGCCTTTTGTCAGCATTAGCCTGTCATTATCAATTGTGTGAACCGTTGACATCAATTTACGATCCGAGTCAAATGGCAGCTCTGCTTCACGTTCAAAATTACTGCGGATCGTTTCATATTCCTTGTTATTTTTATTGGAAAAGTTAATCAGCGCCACTTCGGTTGGATCACCAATTTCATTGCCATCCTTATTTATATAAGAATCATTACAAAGCGCCATAATATTGACCAGCAGTTCTTCCGGTTTACTCCAGTCATCGGGGTTTTCTGCAAGATTTTCGTTCCCATCTCCCGGAACAAAGTAATCCGTCACTGTCATTTTATTTTGAGTCAATGTGCCTGTCTTATCTGTACATATAACACTTGTTGAACCGAGCGTTTCCACAGCGGGAAGTTTTCGGATAATCGCATGCTGTCTGGCCATTTTATTTGTACCAACAGAAAGCACAATGGTTACAATGGAAGATAAAGCTTCCGGAATAGCTGCTACCGCAATCGCTACGGAAAACATCAATGCATTTAAAATGGCAGTCGTTGTATCAACATTGCCATCACCAAACCAAATACGTGCCACTTGTACAGCAAAAATGAGGATACAAAGAAGAAGGATTCCGATTCCAAGTTTCTTGCTGAAAGATTCCAGTTTACGCTGCAGTGGCGTCTGTTTTGCCTCCGCAGTCGAAAGCATATCTGCAATTTTACCAATTTCCGTTTTTTCAGCAGTACCGGTTACGACAATGGTACCACGCCCGTAAACAATCAATGAACTGCTGAATACCATATTCAAGCGATCCCCAAGCGCCGCTTCTTCGGCAATCATTTCCGTATCTTTCTCTACAGCTTCGGATTCCCCTGTAAGCATTCCTTCATTTATCTTGAGTGAACCACTTTCAAGCACTCGCCCATCTGCAGGAACATAATCTCCCGCTTCCAGAAAAACAATATCTCCTTGAACGAGCTCTCTCGCAGGAATGGTCTGTTTTTCACCATCACGGAGTACTTTTGCTTCGGGAGCGGACATATCCCTTAATGCATCAAGTGAGCTTTCTGCTTTCTTTGTCTGTACCACACTGATAATCGAGTTAATGATTAATACAAGGAAAATAATTAATGATTCAACAACTTCTCCAAGTATTAACTGCACTCCTGCGGCTATCAGCAGGACAACAACCATCGGATCCTTGAATGTTTCCAGAAACAGCTTCCATGTCGGTTCTTTTTCTTTATCTTCAATTTCATTGTAGCCATCTTTCTCAAGGCGCTTTTTCGCCTCAGTTTTCTTCAACCCTTCCTTAGAGGAATTAATTGAATGTAAAACATCTTCTTTACTTTTTCGGTAAAATTCTTCCATGTAAAAACTCCTTCCTTCTATCTTATTATCCTTAAAAGTGAAATTTTAAAACAAAGGCTGTTTTTCGTATAATAATTCCTTTCGGTAAGATGAGCAGTGTGCAGTCCCAATCTTTTTAAAAACAGTCAAAATAAAAAAGCGAGACTTCTGCCACAATGGGCAAAGATCTCGCTAAGCATTTTCATGCCAATAAAGCCGATGATTCGTGAATCATGTAATGACGACTTTTATTTTGGAATTGACTCTCTCTAGTAATTCCAACGCTACTCCTCTTTGACGATTTGCCAAAGCTATTAAATTGATATCATTATTTTAGCACAGCTGATGTACAGGAACAAAACAAAAAACCTATGTGTTTCAACAGAAGTTGAGTATTGTTTAGGAAAATACCGAAGTTCACATATAACAGACTGGATACTAATCAATATTTTAAGAAGGGAGCTTCAAATTTACAAAACCTTTACATTATAAACATACTTACTTAATATTCCCCTACTATACTAGCAATTGAGAGAGGAAATCACCTTTCAAAAAATAAACCAGACATATAGGGGAGGACAATTTTTATGAAATTCAAAAAGTATCTACTGTTCCTAGTAGTTGCAGCACTAGCATTTGTACTTGCAGCTTGCGGAGGATCAGATTCAGAGGAAGAAAATAACGATTCAGAGGATGCATCTTCAGAAAGTGCAAATGCCGAGGGTGATAGTGAATCAGCTGAACTGGAAGGCAATGTGGTAATCGACGGATCCGGAACAGTTTACCCATTAATGCAAAGACTTGCTGAAGAATATATGGTTAATGAACAAGAAGGTGTTTCTGTTGAAGTGAGCCGTGCTGGAACAAGTGCTGGATTTGAAAGGTTCCTAGCAGAAGATGGAACAGACTTTAACGATGCTTCCCGATTAATTAAAGATGAAGAAAAAGCAAAAGCAGAAGAGCTTGGCATTGATATAATGGAAATTAAAGTAGCATTGGATGGTTTAACAATTGTAACAAACCCTGAAAATGAATGGGCTACTGAGCTGACTGAAGATCAAGTTAAAGGCATCTTCATGGGTGAATATACAAATTGGTCAGATATTAACCCAGATTGGCCAGAAGAAAAAATTCAAACTTATGGACCGAATGAAAACCATGGTACGTATGAATTCTTCTATGAAAACATTCTTGAAGAACAAGATTTAGTTAGTGATATCAATCTTCAACAAGATTATTCAACGCTTGTAACTCTAGTAGCAGAAGATAAAAACGCAATTGGATTCTTCGGCTTTGGATATTATGATAACAACCAAGACAAAGTAAATGCTGTAGGCATTGACTTTGGTGAAGGTGCAGTTACTCCATCTCTTGAAACAATCGGAGAAGAAGGACCTTATGCTAACTTTACTCGTCCAGTATTCACTTACTTAAACGTAGGAATGGCAGAGGAGAAAGCACAAGTACTGGATTACGCTAAGTTTGTTGCTGAAGAAGCAAATACATTCGCTGGTGAAACCGGATTTGCTCCAATCCCAGACGAAGAAGCTCAAGCACAACTTGAGGAAATAGAAGGAATCGAATAAGAAAGAGCTAAATTAAATAACTTTAAGGTAATGAGATGAGAGTTGTGCACTCTCATCTCATTATGACTTTTATGCGCTGGAAGGGGTGCACCAGAAAATGACGACAAACAGCGGTTCCGAGAAAAAAAGCGCTGTTAATGTCAGAGAAATGATCGCCGAAAAGAAACGAAAGAGGAATTTTTCTGCACTAACTGAAAAAATAATTCCAATACTTCTTCTCATTATTGCATCCATTTCCATTCTGACAACAGTAGGAATAATCTATACTTTATTATCGGAAGCATTCGAATTTTTCAAGCGAATACCTATTTGGGAATTCATTTCAGGAACCGTGCTGAAGCCATTAAGCCAAGAACCTGAATTCGGTCTACTGCCACTTTTAAATGGAACGATTATATCGTCTGTCATAGCAATGCTTGTAGCAGGTCCTATTGGGATTATGTCTGCAGTTTATTTAAGTGAATATGCATCAGAAAAAGTAAGAAAAACATTAAAACCACTTTTGGAAATACTTGCCGGTATTCCAACTATTGTATACGGATTTTTCGCATTTACGTTTGTAACACCTGTAATTCGAGCTGTTTTTCCAGCTGTTGAAGCAACTAATATTCTTAGTCCCGGTCTTGTCATGGGAGTTATGATTATCCCAATGATTGCATCCCTATCAGAGGATGCGATGACGTCTGTCCCGAACTCCATGCGAGAAGGCGCATTGGCACTAGGGGCCACAAAATTGGAAACAACATTCAAGGTTGTAATTCCAGCTGCATTATCCGGAATTATTTCCTCATTCGTTCTTGGAATTTCCCGAGCAATTGGTGAAACGATGATTGTAACGATTGCAAGCGGAAGCTCCAAAAACTTTACTTTCGACATTACACAATCTATGCAAACAATGACTGCATACATTGTTGAAGTCTCCGGTGGGGAAGCACCTGCCGGATCGACAATATATTATAGTCTTTACGCTGTGGCTCTGACTTTATTTGTATTTACACTTATCATGAATTTACTTGCAAGGTACGTCTCTCGTAAGTTTAGGGAGGAATATTAATATGAAGTATGTTGATCAGACTTTAGTTCATAAACGAATGAATTCCCGTGTATTAAAAAACAACATTTTAAAACAAGTATTTTTAATAGCAACTTTGTTTGGCCTTGCTGTACTGGCGATTTTAATTTTTCGGGTTGTTACACAAGGTATTGCCTGGATTGATTGGAATTTCCTCACTGGAAAACTATCAACTTTCCCCGAAAAGGCAGGAATTATGGGGGCCATTCTTGGAACCTCCTATTTGATGCTCATTGTCATTCCAGTCACCTTAATTATTGGTGTAGGGACGGCAATTTATATGGAGCTATATGCAAAAAAAGGTAAACTACAGTCCTTCATTGCGACAAATATTTCCAACCTGGCTGGTGTCCCATCAATCGTTTACGGTCTATTAGGGCTTACTATCTTTGTAAGGGTCATGGACTTTGGAAATGTTGTATTAGCTGGTGGCTTAACATTATCTCTGCTTGTTTTGCCTATCGTTATCGTTGCTGCACAAGAAGCAATACGTGCTGTTCCCGGGCATTTAAGTGAAGCATCCTATGGTATGGGAGCAACAAAATGGCAAACAGTTAAAAAAATCATACTTCCTGCAGCATTACCAGGGATAATAACAGGTGCTATCTTAGCCGTGTCACGTGCTATCGGAGAAACTGCTCCATTAACTGTTCTTGGCATACCAGCATTCTTACTTCCATTTCCTGAAGGTATATTTGACACATTTACGGCACTTCCCATGCAGATTTACTATTGGACACTCGATGCTTCACTAGTCGATGAATATGCATATTTAGCTGCCGCAACAATTATCGTATTGCTTGTACTATTATTTATTCTAAACGCCATTGCTGTAATTATTCGAAATAAATTCCAGCAGCGGTATTAGGAATCAGTAGCACATGCACCGGACGAAAGCCAATACTAAGCACTTGTACGGTATTTTCGAGCGCTTAGGTACCGTTTTTTAAGCGCCTATACCAAATTTCATACTATACGAGGAGTGAAATAATGACTACCTTAACAGAAGATAAACACGCATATTCAGGATCAACGAATAATAGAGTTGTTTACGATACGAAAGATTTAAACCTATGGTATGGACAGACACATGCATTAAAAGACATTAATCTATCCATCTATGAAAAAGAAGTAACAGCAATTATTGGGCCATCAGGATGTGGGAAATCCACTTTTATAAAAACATTAAATCGGATGGTTGAGCTTGTTCCAACTGTTAGTACTTCCGGAACAATCACATATAACGATAAAAGCATCCTGGATAAAACGTTTAAAGTGGAGGACTTAAGAACCCAGGTTGGGATGGTCTTTCAAAAACCTAATCCATTCCCTAAATCCATTTACGACAATATCACTTACGGTCCAAAAATACATGGCATCCGCAGCAAAAAGGTTCTGGATGAAATAGTGGAACGAAGTCTTCGCGGCGCTTCTATTTGGGATGAAGTTAAAGATCGACTCAAAGAAAATGCATACGGGCTTTCCGGTGGCCAGCAGCAGCGTCTATGTATCGCTCGTTGTCTCGCAATCGAGCCGGAAGTTATCTTAATGGATGAACCAACATCTGCACTTGACCCTAAATCAACCCTTCGCATTGAAGAGTTAGTTCAGGAGCTAAAAAAAGAGTACTCTATTATTATTGTCACCCATAACATGCAGCAAGCTGCCCGCATATCAGATAAAACTGCATTTTTCCTTAATGGTGAAGTAGTTGAATATGATAAGACAGATACTATTTTTACCACCCCATCTGATAATCGTACAGAGGATTATATCTCCGGACGATTTGGATAGAAAAGGGAAAAAGGGACAGTCCTCGTCACATGAAAGTTTTAAATGTGGCAGAGACTGTCCCTTTTCGTAATCTGTCTGTCATTTATTTGTTTGTATTACCTCTCTCTCCTCTTCATTCAGTAAATTACCCGCGGTACTCCCTGAGTTTCCGATAGTGTCTCACCCAATGTTATCCTGCTTCTACACTAAAATGCTTAGCATTCTCAGATAATGATCTCGATAAATCTGTAAGCTTCAATCCAATTTCATGTGTATTTTCCAGCTGCTGTATTTGATTTTCGCTGCCAGCAAGCATCTGCTCAGCACTTGCTAATGTTTCCTGTGATACAGATGAAAAGCTAATCGCTGTTTGTTCTAATTCAGGGAGCGTTCTCTCTAAATCTTTTAGTTCTCCTTGCATTCCTTGCAGCTTATTACTTACTTGCATTATTTCCACCATAAGTTCATCGAACGATACCTTAGCCTCATTAGACATACTTAAAGTTGTTTTCGTTTTCATCAGCATTTGTTCAAATTCCTGAGTGGCACTATTCGTTACATCTTCCATATTGGATATTGACTGTGTAATTTGTTCAGCCGCACTTGATGATTGTTCAGCTAATTTCCCTACTTCATTTGCTACGACCGCAAACCCTTTCCCGGCTTCCCCTGCACGTGCCGCTTCAATCGCTGCATTTAAAGATAATAGCTTTGTTTGCTCAGCTATTCCTTGAATTAATCCAACCAGATTTGAAATGGAAAAAGAATAGTTTTGTACCTGTTTAATCGTACCTGTCAGATGTTCAAAATCTTTTTCGAAAGTAAGAATCGTGGTAATTAATTCAGCCATTTTTTTATCACCACGTTTTGCTGAGTGGTTCATTCCCTCTGAGCTATTAAAAACAATATCCATATTTGTAATCATTACTTCAATCTTTTGCTTCATTGCTTTAAAACTTTCAACATTACTTTCAGAGCTGCTGGCAGTTTGATCAGCACCTTGCTTTACAACTTGAATTGCTTCAATCAGCTGATGACTGGATGCAATTGTATCCTCTGATGAACCCTGCAATTCCCCTCCAGTCTGTTCCAAATTTGCAGTCGTCTCCTGTATTTCATTAAGCATCATTTTCATTTGATATATCATAGCATCATAGCTTTTATGCAATGAAATAAACTCAGGTAACGTTGTCTTTACCACAGGAGAATGATTTAAGTTTCCATCACGAACTTCCTTCATGGTTTGACGTAAAACAGTAAGTGGTTTTGTAATGCTTCTCACAAAAAGGATAATGATAATCACAGCAATTACTATGCTTGTAATAATAATAGCGATTGTGAAAAAGGCCATTTGATTTACAGGACCCATATAGGATGCTGTCGGAATGAGCAATACATAAATACCGTTAATTTCATCCATTTCCTGGAAGGCTAACGTATAGTTCTCTCCTTCAATATTTTCCTGGAGAAGACCGCTTTTTGTATCTGTTAATTTATCGATTAATGAATCTGATATCGATGGAATCGCATCATTGCTAACTTCAAATGGAATTGTTTCTCCATCTTCAATGTAAAAATAGTCAGATGGAATTCCGTCATCTTCTAACTTTTTCTGCTGTGTACGAATGTTAATTTCAAGCTGCTGCATAAAATAATCCTCATCACTTACATATAAAAATTTCAAATTATCAGCGATGTATCCCATTAATTCTGCTTCACGTTCAAGACGATTTTCAATTGAATTTGCCGTCATATCCTTAGCTTTTATGTACGATGTACTCCCAACTGCAACAATTGAGATAATTAATAACAAAATAAACGTAATCAGTAAACGAGATTGCAAGCTGAGTTTATTTAATACATGTTGAAATTTTCCCTTTTTTGTATCTCTGTTAAAACCGGACTTCTTATTCAAAGTTTTACCCCCTAATACTCACATATTAAGGTAAATTATAACAACTCAATATTAAGCTACTGTAAATAATCTGTGAATAATGATTAAAAAGTCCTATTCTTCTATCAGTAACCTGCATCTCCTGCTATTTTCAATGCAACTGTTAGAAAACTTGGCATACGCTATAGGTTAGGCGTATGCCTTAGTTGCACTTATGCAAATCTTTACGGTGGGGCGAGTAATCGGAGCCCCAGGAGAAGAAAGTTTTATACTTTCTGCTAAATTAACTAAACAGTTCCTTTGCTTCCCCCACCTGCATCTGAAATAATGAAAGAGATAGCAAATAGTAGAGGAGAGATGCTTTGTGAAAGTTTTACTAATAGGGGCTAATGGCCAAATTGGAAAGCACGTCGTTGATCTACTGCAAAACAGTACGGAACATACATTAAGGGCAATGGTAAGAAAAGAAGATCAAGCCGAGACACTTAAAAAATCGGGTGTGGAGGCTGTTGTAGCAAATCTGGAAGGTAGTGTTGATGAGATTGCCGAAGCCGCATCTGGATGCGATGCAGTTATTTTTACAGCTGGTTCAGGTGGAAGTACCGGAGCTGATAAAACATTATTAGTCGATTTGGATGGTGCAATTAAATCAATAGAAGCTGCTGAAAAGGCTGGAGCAAACCGCTTTGTCATCGTTAGTGCTTTTCAGGCACATAACCGGTATAGCTGGGCTGATAATCCGATTAAACCATACATGGTTGCGAAGCATTATGCGGACAAGGCACTTGAAGCAAGTGATTTAACCTATACCATTATTCGCCCTGGTGGCCTTTTAAATGAAGCAGGTACCGGAAAAATATCTGCAGCTGAGAATATAAAAAGTGGATCTATTCCACGTGAGGATGTTGCCAAAGTAGTTGTAGAATCTTTAAATGAGGAAAAGACCCATAATCGTTCATTTGATCTTATGTCAGGTGAAACCTCAATTTCTGATGCTTTAAAAAATATATAATATGCGTAACCTCTTAAAGCGAACAGTGACACTGTTCGCTTTATAATTCTTCATCCAAATTTAGATCAAGGTGAAATCGATACTTCTCTAAATTTAACTTTCCCGTTTCGCTCACCTCTATCCCTTCATCTTCAAGCATCATTTTCTGATTCCATGCGCCTTCCTCATCTTTTATAGCAATTTCGCCCTTTACATTAATAACACGATGCCAGGGCAGGTCATATTTTCTGCTCATAGAGTGAAGTATCCGCACAACCTGTCTCGCCCCACGCGGACTTCCTGCAGTCTTCGCTATTTGCCCATAAGTCATAACCTTTCCCTCAGGTATTTGCTTTATAATTTTGATGACATTTTCAGTAAATGGTTTCATCATACACCTTTTTCTAATTAAACTCTTATTTTTACCGCGTCCTGGATCCTATTTTCCTCATCTTAATAATAACAGAAAAAAATGGATTCACACCTTTTGAATATCCTGTGTGCAATCAGCAAAAAATACAACCTAAGCCATTGTAAAGGAGAACATCATGGATAGACAACGTGCACAGGAAATTATGGAATCAATACAAATGATAAATGTAAATTACCATGGAATACCAGTTTATATTCAGGAAATACAGACAGATCATCAATCAGCAATGGTATTTCCGCTTGATGAGATGGATAATGAGCAGATTGTGGACTTAAGTGGTTTAAACGAAATACCACTTGTGAATTATAATGAAAATAAATAAGATAAAAGCAACCTTCTTATTTTAGGAGGTTGCTTTTAAAATAAGGCTATTTTCTAAAAGATTGGGACTGCGATCTTTTTGGAAAGATGTTTTCTCTATTGTTGTTTTACTTCTTTTTTACAGAATAGCGAATCCATAATGTACCGTGTTCCAATTCTTCAACGGATTTAAGTTGAAAAGCTGTTTCTTTCATGCTGGAATATGGTTCTTTTGCCTCGAAGAATCGGTGGCCGTCTGGATCGCCATTTGCGATAGGGGCTAAGATGACGCTGACTTCATCAACTAGTCCATTTTGAATGAAAGACCAGTTGATCGTTCCGCCACCTCCAACCATCATTCGCTTGATATGGAAGAGATTGTAGAACTTGTCCAGCATCACTTCATAATCAATTTGGTCAAAACCCGCAATGATATATGAGATCTTTTTCTTTCTAAGGAAATCTTTATAGGCGTTTGACGCTTGCTCCGTTAGGACTTCTACAATGTGAGAAGGGACACCGCCATAGCCAAAGGTATTCTCTTCAAAGGCTAATTCTCCTCGTGCATCGATGGATAAATAATACATGGGAGCATCGGGGTCCGCCACATAATCCCCTTCAGGAACAGGGGCTGCTTTTTCATCTAACTCCGGTTTCTTGTAATGGGTCATATTGTCTTCTGTTGTAGTTTTACCGTTCAGATAGCCTTGTATTTCAAACTGTTGTTTTTCAGAGTCCAATGAAAGTTCTTGATATTGTCTACTCGCTTCTTCAAATTCTCGCAAATTCATAATATCCAGATTACCATCGATGGACGTATGTGTGTGTATAATAATATAAGGTTTATTCATACCAGATCCTCCTAATTATTTAATTTCAATCAGAACATCATGTGAATCAAGATCACGTCTTTTAATTTCAGCAGCTCGAAATGGTTTGTCTGGACCGTCTACTGCCCGTGCTTTAGCTGTTATCATTTGTTTAAACCTCCAATAATTTAATTTAATAAAGAGAATTAACTTGTTTTTCTCTTGCCAAACTAGAATAAGCCCTATAGTTAACTCTAGGTCAAGATATAAGTTTATCTGCAGAATATCAGAATATAAATGGACTTAATTATGCCTTTACTTTTAGTATTTAGTATGATTAAATTATGCTAAATCATAGAGTTAACTCGAAGTCTAAATAAAAAGGGAGATAAATGACGATGAAATATTCGATCAGCGAAGTTGCAAAAAAATTAGATCTCACAGCATATACTTTACGTTACTATGATAAGGAAGGCCTAATGCCTTTTGTAGAACGCACACCTAACGGAACTAGGGTTTTTAAAGAATCCGATATAGACGCCTTAAAAATTATTGAATGTCTAAAATCTACAGGGATGCCTATCAAGGAAATTAAAAATTTTATTGATTGGTGCTCTGATGGGGATTCCACGTTGCAAGAAAGATATGACATGTTCTTGGAACGAAAAACTAGTGTTGAAGAACAGATGGAAGAACTAAAAAAAACAATGGAACTCATAGAGCATAAATGTTCATATTACAAAACTGCTTTAGATGCCGGAACGGAAGATATTCATAAAACCAATAAAATAGGGAATTTTTAATTAAAAGAAAGCCACCAGTCTTCATAACTGTTGATCTGAAGGACAGGTGGCTCTATTTGTTCAATATTTGATTCTGTTGAAATAATTTACAGGACAAACGAATCAGCGATACTTTTTTAGAATCGCTGCTCCCCAACTATTTTGTGCTTTTCTGTTCTTCCTTCTGTTTTTGATTCAGCATGTAACTATTCAAAGGCTGATCTGCTCCATTCATAAATTTAGCAACATATGAAGAAGTGAGCTGGTATCCATTTTCAATTTTTTCTGCCAGATAGCTGGTTCTCTCGAAAAGAGTGGAACGGAAATGTTCGATTTGTCTAATCACTTTCTCTGTCAACGCTTCCTGGTTCTCAAGTCGATCCAAGACATCATCCTGCTTTACCCCTTGCTTAGTAACTTGCTCTGCCATCTGCTGCTGTATTTCAAAGTGTTTATCCACTTTTAAGGAAAGCTCTTCATTAGCTAATCCATATGCATGTAATTGAGCCACAATTTCCTGATTGGATTGACTAATACCGTTAATTTGATCGCTAAATTCCTGCTCTGATAATCGTCCATCATCCATCATTACTTGCAGCTTCTTATTCTCACTTTCCAATTTCTTTAATTGATCAACCACATGACTTTCCAGCTTTTCATGCTGGTGATTCATTACTTTGAGCTCATTTAACCTGGTACTAATGTCATTCCAACGACTTGATTGTTTATTCTCCTGCTGTGCATGCAGCTTTTCCAATCCAAGGAAGGAACGATGTAATGAATCATTTACTTTTTTTTGTTCCTCGATCATTTCTTCTACATGGTTTCTCATAAAAAAACCTTGGTTGTGTTCATTAATTACACCATTGTTTTTAAAAATATCCTCATGGTTTTCATGATTAATAAATAATCCCATCTATTACACCCCTTAAAAGCATTACTTTATTATCCTATGCTTTTTTCAGGCAAAGGGGGACATTTATCCCTGTTGTGGATGATCTACTTTATGATCTGAACCTGCTTCAGCGTTCTTCCATCAATCTCCAGTATCTTAAAGGTTAGATTATTTCTTTCAAGAATATCCCCCACTTCAGGGAAGTGAGTGAATTCCTTTAATAAGTAACCCGCCAGGACGTCTTCCTCTTCGGGTATGTCTGTTTGAAAAAGAGAGTTCAATCGATGCAGAGGGATTTTTCCATCACAAATAACCTCTGTTTCGGTATGCTTTTCTATCAGCATTTCACTTTTAAGATCCATTTCATCTTCAATTTCCAATCCAATCATTGCCTCAATAACATCTTCATGTGTTAAAATGCCTTCTGTTCCACCATATTCATCCAACACGATGGCCATATGTTTTTTCTCCTGTGTCATTTTACGAAAGATCCACTCAATCGAATGAAATTCATAAACAATCATTGGATCCATATCACTAAATGATTCAAGGGATCTTTCAGGTTCAATGGACCATGACAGCAAATATTTCGAATGAAAAACACCAATGATTTGATCAATATCTTCTTTATAAATCGGGTACCTTGTATATGGATTTTGAATGGCTACATCTCTTACCTCTTCAAAGCTTGCCGTATAAGACAAAGCGACCATATCTATCCTCGGTGTTTTCAGTACATCCTTTACATTTAAATTATGAAAGTCCAGAACACCTTTAATCCGATGTGATTCATCCACTTTAAATGTTCCCTCAGAACCTGCAATATCCACCATTGCCCTTAGTTCCGCTATTGATATGGAAGTCTCTTCCTTCTGACCTTTGGATAGAAGCCTTATGATAAATCCTGTTAAACCATTAAGCAAAAGTGTCAGTGGTTTAAAAATAAACATGACAGCCCTAATGACCGGATACACAAAATATGCAATTCGATCCGGAAATGTAGCTGCAACAGATTTTGGAATGACTTCGGAAAAAATTATAATCACTATTGTTAAAACGGCTGAGGCGATTGCAGTATTTATTCCATAATCAATAGCCATTATTGTTACTAGTGTTGGCAACATTATATTTGAGATATTGTTTCCAATCAAAATAGCTGTTATGAATTGTCCCGGTTTGGAAACCAACTCTAATAACTTTGCTGATTTTTTATCATTATTCGTAGCCTTTGTCTGAAGCTTCATTTTATTTGCAGCAGTTAAAGCTGTTTCACTGCCTGAAAAGAAAAATGAAACAAATAATAAAACGATGATCGCTATGATCACGAACGTGTTCCTCCTTGTTGATCTTTCATTGGTTAGTATTCACTATAATTATATTTTAAATGATTAAATATCGATAGGAAAGGAAAAAGCCGTCCAACAACAGACAGCTTAAGCGGGAACGATCGGACAACAGCCCGGTATTTGGGAAGGAGCACACCTTAACGAGCGACCACCTTATGTTTTCGAGCGAGGAACGTGCTATTTCGACAATTTTTCATTATATTGCATGTATATTTTCCTTTATTAACCCTATTTCCTTCACAATCATTCCATCATTTATATATACTCTCGGAACTCTTTTACTTATTAAACAGGCTGTCTCATAGTGTATTGTGTTCATTTGTGATGCTACTTCACCCAAGGAAATAAATCCTTCATCCGGTTCTCCGAAGATCGTAATCACATCAGATTCATTGATATCTTCCATTTCTGTTACATCAATCATCGACTGATCCATACATATTCTGCCAACGATAGGAGCCTTTTTATCTTTAACTGTTACATATCCTTTATTCGACAACAGTCTGGAAAACCCATCAGCATACCCCACTGGGATCGTTGCAATCAGAGCGTCCTTTTCAGGCGAAAAAGTACAGCCGTAGCTAATTGGATGATCAGCCTGAACTGTTTTAATCATTACCGGTTTTGTTTTAAAACTCATCGCCTGTTTCAGATGAATTTTATCTTGCAAATGTTCATCCGGATATAAACCATATAGACTAACCCCAACCCGAACCATGTCCAAATGCATCTCTGGATATGCAATTGTACCTGCACTATTACAGCAATGTTTTATCGGAATTGAAAGATTATGTTTTTCCAGGTAGTCCGTGACTTTGGTAAAATGCTCAAATTGCTTCACAGTGTATGTGGAATCTATATTATCCGCATCTGCAAAATGTGTGTAAATCCCTTCTGTCAGTACATATGGGGAATGAATCGATTGAATCAGTTCTAAGGCTTCTTTTTCATCAGCTATTCCAATCCTGTTCATTCCACTCTCAATTTTCACATGAATACGAGCAGTTTTTTTATTTTGATCTGCAATTTTTATGATTGTATCGATTACATCCTGTGTAAATACAGTTAATGTAATATCATTCATAATTGCATCCTCCACCGCATCCGGTGTTGTATACCCGAGAACCAGAACTGGGAAATCAATCCCCGCCTGGCGAAGCTGAATTGCCTCATCGAGAAATGCAACTGCCAAATAATCAGCACCTGCATCAATTGCCATTTTGGCTACATCTACTGCTCCATGACCATAGGCATCTGCTTTTACTACAGCCATAAGCCTGCTGTCCTGTTCTATATATTCTTTAAAAGTCCTCACATTATGCTGGATCGCATTTATTGAAACCTCTACCCATGTATCCCGGTAACTTCCATAACTCATGACTTCATTCCCCCTGGTAGTTAAAATAATAACATAATTATTCTCCTAAAATTTTAAAAATACCCTTCAAAGCTATGCTGGAAGGGTATTTTTATATAATGCTATTTAATGTTATTATAATGGGTTATTCAGAAATTGCCTCATCAACTGTTGCAAAGTCATAACCAAGATCTTTTGCTACTGCTTCAAAGGTAACTTTTCCGTTTACTACGTTAACACCTGTTTGAATTGCTGCATTTTCTTTAATTGCTTTTACAGCACCTTTTGATGCAATTTGGGTTGCATAAGGTATGGTTACATTTGTTAGTGCAATTGTAGCCGTGCGTGGCACTGCACCAGGAATATTAGCAACAGCATAATGCAGGACGTCATGTTTTTCATAGATTGGATCATCATGTGTTGTTACATGATCAACAGTTTCAAAGTTACCACCTTGGTCAATTGCAACATCTACAATAACAGATCCTGGCTGCATTGATTTAACCATGTCCTCTGTTACAAGCTTAGGCGCTTTTGCACCAGGAATTAATACAGAACCGACAACAAGATCAGAATCTTTTACAGCTTCTGCAATATTGTACGGATTAGACATCAATGTTTGAACACTTGTACCGAAAATATCTTCAAGCTGACGTAAACGTGCCGGGTTCAAATCGATAATTGTTACATCTGCACCAAGTCCAAGCGCAATTTTTGCTGCGTTTGTTCCAACAACACCACCACCGATAACGGTAACTTTCCCGCGCTGAACTCCTGGTACACCACTTAAAAGGATACCTTTTCCACCTTTTGACTTTTCAAGATATTGTGCACCGATTTGAGATGCCATACGGCCAGCTACCTCACTCATTGGTGTAAGCAAAGGTAATGTGTTATTTACAGTAATAGTTTCATAAGCGATTGCTGTAACTTCATGTTCGACTAAAGCATGAGTTAATTCAGGTTCATTTGCCAGGTGAAGATAAGTAAATAAAATCAACCCTTTACGGAAATAGCCATACTCGGATGAAAGCGGTTCTTTCACCTTCATAATCATTTCCGCTTTTCCCCAAACGTCTGAAGCGCTTTCAAGGACTTCAGCACCAGCTTCTCTATATTCTTCATTCGTAAAACTACTGCCAAGGCCAGCATCTGCTTCAATAATCACTTGATGCCCTGCACCAAGTAAATTGGCAACGCCAGCTGGTGTCATAGCAACACGATTTTCATTATTTTTTATTTCCTTTGGAACACCTATAATCATCTAAAACACTCCTCATTTACTAATTCTATAATTCCAGTATATAACTTGTTATCGAATTTTTCTTCATTTAGAATACAAAATAGATACGGGATAGTTTGTTAAAAATCACAAACCATCCTGTAAACTTGCCATTTTCAAATCCAGATATAATGTTACTTTCTGATTTGGATCCTTTAGATCAATCCCTGTAATTTCTGTAATTCGTTTCAATCGGTAATTTAATGTGTTTACATGGACGTGGATTTTACTGGCTGCACCTGCAACATTGCTGTCACAATTCAGAAAAACATGGAGCGTTTCCAGTAAATCGGAATTGTTCCTTGTGTCATAGTCCTTTAATTTTTCGATGGAGGTATTTTGATATTGTTCTTCTTTTCTGAGTGTATTTAATTCTGTCAGAAACTGATAAATACCAAGCTCCTGATAGCTAAATATACCCTTCAGTTTTTCAGGAATTCTCCTTTGAAGTTCCAATACCTTCAACGCCTGTTTATAGCTGTAATGTATAGATGCAGGCGAGTTATAGAGAAGACCATAGGATCCTTTCACCTCCTTAATTTCTAGCCGTTCATTGATTTTATGAATAAAGTCAGCAATAAAATGATTGATATTATCTTTGCTATCCATTTTATTTACCAGTCGAATCAGCAGGATCAGCTGGTTTTCATCAAATACACGGCAAACAACATGAACATGATGTAATGATTCTGTTAAATAATGTGCATGTTTTTCAATATTTTCAGATACCTCTCCTTCAAATTCAATAACGGCAATTGTCAGTTGGCCATTCATCTGCAGTCCGAAATATTCAGCCTGTCGGGCAATTTCCCCTTCTTTTAGAATATGTCCTGTCAGCATCTGCCAGAAAAATTCATTATAGTTCACATCTGCTTTTCTTCGTTTTATACGATGTCGAATCAGCTGGCTTTTTACATGGACTGCAGCTTCTTCAAGCAATTTCAGCTGTTCCTGATCAAGTGTTTTTTCATTGGTTTGTACCCAGATGAATCCAATTATTTTATTTCTTTCCCTGACAGATACAGCAACACGGTTTCCGAGACCAACATGTTCAATAGCTGGTACGACGACTGCTTTATCACTTTCAATCAACTTTACCATAATGCCATTTTTCCATAAACTATTTATGACTTCTTCCGGGACCTTTCTTTGAATAATCGTAGCCATTCTTGCTTTGTCTACATTATTTTCGTGCTTGGAATAGGAAATGATCCGATGTTTGGAATCTTCTATTGTAACAGGACAACCCAGAATTTCTGCAATCCGATCGGCTAAACCCTCGGGAGAATCCAATGTATTTTTAAATAAATTTGTGCTGGGCATATGGGCATCCTCCGTTCTTCTCCTATCACTATTTTATCACATATTTTGTAGGTTTTAACAAATGGAATGGTTTAATTTGTGCATTTTTTACAAAGTAATACTTTATTCGATGTGATATAATCTTTTATATTGTCTCATTATTTTAATTAGAAAAATATTTGAAAGCGTTTGCCGTCAAGGCCTAAGGCGCATGCGCTCATATAGCAACGTATGGACTGATGACTTTAGGTTGTGGATTAGTTCAGTGTTGGGATAAATGTTTTCACGTGGGGGTAACTATTATCGGTTACAAATAGCGTTTCAGTAAATACTTAAAAGACAAACAATAAATATGGAGGTCATCATGAAGAAAATCTTAAAAATAGGTAGTGCATTCATTGGTATTATCGTGGGAGCAGGCTTTGCTTCCGGACAGGAAATTCTACAGTATTTTACAAGTTTCGGATATATTGGAATAATTGGAGCTATCGTTTCCACCGCATTATTTGCCTATCTTGGTATGATGTTAACAAGGCTTGGAAGTCGCATGCGGGCAACCTCGCATAAAGAAGCTATCTATAAGGTCAGCGGGAAGTATCTCGGGATTATAGTTGATGCCATCATTATTTTCACCTTATTTGGTGTAGGTGTAGTAATGATAGCAGGGGCAGGTTCTATTTTTAGTCAGCAATTTGGACTATCATCTATTGTAGGAATTATTTTTATGAGTGTTCTTGTCATCGTTACAATGATGCTGAATGTGGACCGGGTCGTGGCCGTAATTGGAAGCATTACACCATTTCTAATACTGGCTGTTATCCTTGTATCCATTTACAGTATCCTAGCCATGGATAATTCTTTCGCTGCATTAAACCCGGTTGCTCAGGAATCACCTTCAGCACTTTCACACTGGCTGCTTTCCGCAATTAACTATGTTTCATTTAATATAGCTGTTGGGGCTTCCATGGCGCTTCTAATGGGTGGCGCAGAGGAAGATGAAAGAATTGCTTCACTTGGCGGACTCGTTGGTGGGCTGGGAATTGGAGTACTGATTGTATTAAGTAATCTGGCTGTATTTTCAAATGTTGATGTTGTTGCAAGCTTTGACATGCCGATGCTGAAAATTGTGGATGATATTTCACCAGTTCTCGGATTCATCTATTCCTTCATATTATTCGGTATGATTTTCAATACAGCTGTAAGTATGTTTTACTCATTCGGTGCACGCTTCACGGAAGTTGGCACAATGAAACAAAGGCTGTTCACAACAGTTACCATTGTAATTGCGTTTGGATTAAGCTTTGTTGGATTTACAGATCTTGTTGCCTGGTTCTACCCAACCATCGGATGGCTTGGAACATTCCTGATATTAGCACTTGTCATTGCACCATTTAGAATGTCATCAGCCAAAAAAAAAGAGGAACAGGAGCAACTTAGAAAAGCGAATTGAAAAATGATCGTATAAAATTTGATAGATTCATGAAAAAAGAGGTTATTCAATTGGTGAATAGCCTCTTTTTGTGCTTGGCAGATAGGAAATAATAAATCCGTAGTTTAAAATCTTCTATAGTTAGAGAACAGTCCAGTATTTCCGCAGGTTCAGTTGGCTACACCTTCTGACGATGCCAATATACACTAAATAGTTCTGAGTTTTCTCATATGTGCATTCTCTTATCCATCACGCTTTTTCACCATAATTTGTGACTTTTAACAAATGAATTGTTTCAGTTTGTAGATTTCGACAAAGTAATTCTTTATTCGACATGGTATACTTTTCTACATTGTTTTATTTAATGAAATTATGAATATTTGAAAGCGTTTACTTAACTAAGAGTATAGACTCTAGTTTCTAACGGATAATCCGGGCAAGAGTCGTTAAACATCGGCAAGCAAGGACAACTTGGGAGACAAACAGCAAATATGGAGGTCATCATGAAGAAAATCTTAACAATGGGCAGCGCATTTATTGGAATTATCGTGGGAGCAGGCTTTGCTTCCGGACAGGAAATTCTGTAGTATTTTACAAGCTTCGGATATATTGGAACTATTGGAGCCATCATTTCTACCGTTTTATTTGCATATCTGGGTATGATGTTAACAAAGCTTGGAAGTCGCATGCGGGCAACCTCGCATAAAGAAGCTATCTATAAAGTCAACGGGAAATATCTCGGGGTTATCGTTGATGCCATCATCGTCTTTACCTTATTTGGTACAGGTGTTGTTATGATAGCAGGTGCGGGTTCAATTTTCAGTCAGCAATTTGATCTTCCGTCAGTTGTGGGAATTGTTCTTATGAGTGCCCTTGTCATCGTTACAATGATGCTGAATGTGGATCGGGTCGTGGCCGTAATTGGAAGCATTACACCGTTCCTGATACTGGCAGTTATCCTTGTATCCATTTACAGTATCCTGGCTATGGATAATTCTTCCGCAGTATTAAACCCGGTTGCTCAGGAGTCAACTCCTGCACTTTCAAACTGGGTGCTATCGGCGATTAACTATGTTTCATTTAATATAGCTCTAGGGGCATCCATGGCCCTTCTAATGGGTGGTGCAGAGGAAGACGAAAGAGTTGCTTCACTTGGCGGACTTGTTGGTGGACTGGGAATTGGAGTACTGATTGTATTAAGCCATCTGGCCATATTCTCAAATGTCGATGTCGTTGCAAGCTTTGACATGCCAATGCTGAAAATTGTGGATGAAATATCACCAATCCTGGGAGTCATCTATTCCATCATCTTGTTTGGTATGATTTTCAATACAGCTGTAAGCATGTCCTACTCATTCGGTGCACGTTTCACCGAAGTTGGCACAAAAAAACAAAAGCTTTTCACAACCGCATCCATTGTAATTGCTTTGAGTTTAAGCTTTGTTGGATTTACAGATCTTGTTGCTTTCTTCTATCCACTCATCGGATTTCTCGGAATATTCCTGATTGTGGCACTGGTCATTGCACCATTTAGAATGCCATCAGCGAAAAGAAAAGAACGACAGGAACAATTAAGAAAAGCGAATTAAAGATAAAAGATTTATTAAAACGACCACCTGCTACCAGGTGGTCGTTTAAGTTTAGGATATAGGAGATGTTATTAAGTAGAAGTATAGAGAGGGTATTTTTCGTGAAATCATTAATAACTCAGCATTGCAGTTAGGAAATAGTAGTAGAGATAGATCAGGTGATTGAAAAAACAGCCGAGAGCAACAATGCGTTGTTCTCGGCTGTCTGTACTATCATTCTTTATTCGGTTATATAGCCTTCATTCACAAATAAAAATTTGAAATGCTTTCTTTATCGATTCACCGATGATGCCATCCTTACATACGTATGACGTCTTCCTCTTATTGCGATCGAATAGGTCATGATATTCTCCGGTACGGCAATGCCATAAAAGCCTGTATCACCAATATGATAAATATCCGCACCTGCCATTTTACTGTTCAGTGCAATCTGCCTGATTGTCGCTTCATCAGCACCTTCTTGACTGGTGCCGATCGTTAGCATGGCTAATGCACCTTTCGAATGTACAAAGCGCACATATTTTTCACTTGTTTCCAGTGTAATTCCTGGAACCGTACCAGGGGCAGGCATGAGGATAATGTCCGCACCTGCTTTGATAAAGCTGGTTAGTGCAGATTCTGAAATAATACTACTACCCGTTTCATCTGCTACACCGGCGCCATGCATCTTACCGGCAATAATCAGACCTTCTTCGCCAAATACTTTTCGAGTCAGCTTTATCGCTGTAACAATTTCATCGTTTGTTACACCGGTTTTGGGATTGCCCGTTAAACAGACAAAATCAAACCCTAATTCTTTTGCCCTTTTCAACGATGTTTCCGTAGCCATGCGCCCCTTTGCAACCTTATCCAGTTTTTCAATTTCCTGTGCGCGGATATCAACCGGCTCCAAATTCAGACCTACAGGACGTCCCGTCAGTTCTTTTACTTTTTGTATAATCGATTGATCTTCATCACATTCATATCCCTCAACAATCGGATTGAAAACATCGAATAGGTTGAGTAACAACAAATCGGCACCAAATGCAGCTGCAAGTTCGGCATTGGAGATACTTGGATATAATGGTGCGACAGCGGTCATCACCTCTGATAACATGACCCTTCCTTCTGACGCTCGAATGGATTGTTTTAATTTCTGTCCATTCATGTTTTGAAAATCTGAAGCCGTACAATCTAAGATCCGTTTCATTTGAATACTCCCCTCTGAATCATCAAATATATTTGCCACATTATTTTCGTAGTTTGTTCACTTCATCTGCAACAAATTGAACGCTTGTTCCAACAATAACCTGGATACTATGCTTTCCAACGATATTGATTCCTGGAACATTGGTAGCCTTAATTTTGTTCTGATCTACTTTATCCATATCTTTAACTTCTACTCGAAGTCGGGTTGTACAATGATCAACAGCTGTGACATTTTCATCCCCGCCAAGTCCATCGTAAATTTGAGCTCCCATGACAGCAAATTTATCTTCTTGGTTATTATTTTCACTTTCGTTTTCTTCTTCCTCTTTTACACCTTCAAGTTTATCTTCTCTTCCTGGTGTTTTTAGGTCAAATTTGACAATTAGAAAGCGGAACAAGAAGTAGTAAATAATAGCAAATACAAGTCCTTGCACAAGAAGCATATATGGTTGGTTTGCAAGTGGATTTACGAAACTCAATGTGTAATCGACAAACCCTGCACTAAAGCCAAAACCAGATGTCCATTCGAAAAATGCTGCGATAAACAATGATAAACCGGTAAGCAATGCATGCACTACATACAATGCTGGCGCTAAAAACATAAATGAAAATTCAAGTGGTTCTGTTACACCAGTTAGGAAAGAAGCAACTGCGGCTGCTAACATTAATGATGCAGCTGTTTTTTTACGACTTGTTTTAGCTGTGTGATACATAGCTAAAGCTGCTGCAGGTAAACCAAACATCATGATTGGGAAAAACCCTGCTTGGTAACGGCCTGTTATTCCCTTAATGCCATCCCCAGCACTACCTGCAAGGAATTTACCTATATCATTTATTCCAATCGTGTCAAACCAGAATACCGAGTTCAATGCGTGGTGCAAACCAGTTGGAATTAAAAGGCGGTTGAAGAAACCGTATAACCCTGCACCAATTGCTCCCAAGTCACTGATTGATGTACCAAACGTAACAAGCCAAGAATAAACAATTGGCCAAACGAATATCATTACAGCAGCGCCAACTACCATTGCAGCTGCTGACATAATTGGGGCAAGTCGTTTACCACTAAAGAATGCTAGAGCATCTGGCAACTTGGCATTACTGAAACGATTGTACATTATCGAGGAAATGACCCCGGCAAAAATCCCCATGAACACATTTCCCTCAATACCTTCAAAGGCAGCATTGACCTCTGATGGATCAATTCCTTTAAGTCCAGCAACTGAACCAACAGATATCAAAGAAGTGAGAACTAAAAATCCGACTAACCCACTTAGTGCCGCTGCACCATGCTTATCTTTAGACAAACCAATTGCTATACCTACAGCAAATAAGACGGCTAGGTTATCAAGTATGGATGTACCAGCATTTAATAAAAACGTACCAGCAATATTCCCCTCAGAAAATCCAAGAATCCAGTTTCCAATACCAGCTAATATTGCCGCTGCAGGTAGAACTGCAACCGGCAACATGATAGATCGACCCAACCTTTGAAAAAAAATTTTCATCTCTAAAATTCCTCCGTTTCTTTTTAACCCTGAAATCGTTATCATACTTAGCAAAGCAAAACGTGATCGATCTACTTTACTTGTTTCTTAATCTTTCAATATGAAGCGTAATATATCCGAGTTCATCTTCCGGCAAATGAATATCATGCTTAGCGGATAGCTCTTGTGCTACACTTGCAGCACAATCATAAGCAATCGGAAATTTCCGCTTAATCATTTGGAACATTTCATCATCCATTGTGTGATGTTCATTATCCTTTAAACGGATCATGGCAAATCGCAAATGGTGAATCAAACGCTCATAAGCAATATCATCTGATTCGACTTTGATTGATAGCTTTTGATTGATTGTCTGTACCATATTTTTTAAAACAGATGTCTGTCTTACAATCTCATGGAGATCACCACCTTGAATTTTCATGGCGTGAACATGGAGAGCAATAAAAGCCGCTTCATCTATCGGTATCCTCATATTAAATTTATTTTCTATATGCTGGATAGCCCAAAGACCTATATCAAATTCCTTCTTATAAAGTACCTTTATTTCCGGAAGTAATTTATTCTTTATATGAATACCTTGTTTTTCTCTATCAATTGCAAATGAAATATGATCTGTTAACGCAATACGAATATGGTCATTCAGCTTTGTACCAAGGTTTTCCTCTGCATAAGCAATAATTTCCTCTGTGATCATAAAATGTTCTTCCGGTATACGTAAAAGCAACTGCTGCAGCTTTTCACTCTCTTTTGATACAAATAGCTTCTCTATTTTTACTTTGTTAACGATATCCTTATTCTTTTTTTCGTAGCCGACACCAGCCCCAATGGCAATTTTCTCCTCATCACCATCCATGACCACAACGGCATTGTTGTTCAGGATTTTTGTTATTCTCACCTGAAGTCACTTCCTTATTGTTACCGTATTTCTATCCATTCAGTTTTTCTTCAACTACGCTTCAGTAGAAGTTATAATCACTGTTTCTCCAGCAGTACCAATCTTCGCGTCTGTCATTCTATATTCCTTACCATTGTTTTGGCTATTCGTGATAATGATCGGAGTAACAGTGTCTGCATGATCACGGATATATTCCAGGTCCGCCTCAATTAACACTTGTCCAACAGAAACTTCATCCCCCTCCTTCACTTTTGCTTCGAATCCCTCTCCTTTAAGTGCTACCGTTTCCAGTCCGATATGAATCAGAATCTCACTGCCATCTTCGGCAAGGATACCAACTGCATGCTTTGTATCAGGAACCTGAATAATTTTCCCATTGACCGGGGACAGGAAATGACCATCTGAAGGCGTGATCGCGATACCCTCTCCCATCATTTTTTGATTGAAAACCGGATCAGGCACTTCCTCTAGTGGGATAATATCTCCATTAACTGGTGCAACGATCTCAATGCTTGCAGGTTGTTTCTTTTTCTTAAACAAATTTAAAGCCATATTTATCTCTCCTTGTTTGTTTTTCATGATAGTATTTGTAACTATTTACTTTATATCAATCAAAGATGATACAACACAAAAAAGACATGACGGTATAAGAAGTGCTTGGGTAAGCATTTCATTTTACCATCATGCCTAATCTAGTCAGTAACATGTGATCGATATAAAATTTCTACTCTTAGAATATCACTTTAATAGTCAAAATGCAACAAATGTTAGCGTCTTCATAATTGCATTTTTTTCATATGTTTGGGTTATTCCAAGCAACGTTCCAATCCCCCTCTTCCAATATGCAGGTTCATCAATAAATTGATCTACTCCATAAACAAAGAAAAAACCCCACTAAATGAGGTTTCATTTCATATGATCCTTATATACTTTTACAAATTGCTCCGGTGAGGTTTTCACAGTATAGGAAAAAACCCCTTTACTTGTGTGCAGGTAAAGAAGGCCTCCTGAAGCTCCAATGAACCGATAAGATATATCCATTACATCTTCAATAGGAAATTCACGGTTTTGTGTGACAATTTTTTCATCATACAAGTAAATCATACGTTGATGTTCAATGTTTATCTGTTCGATGCTATTTACTTCCCGTTGCACTTTAATATACGGCTGCTCCGCTAGCAAATACATGTAAAACCTCCAGTTGAATCTGCCTTTTTTAAATGAATTCCTAACTTTCGGCCAATCTGAGATAATTCAATCTCCACTCCAGCCATTGATGCTGACGTGTTTTTCTTGGCAGAAATTGACGGATATCATCTTCATGATAACCAACTTGAATTCTTTTTTCATCCATAATAATCGGACTTCGCAGTAATCCAGGATGTTTATGAAATAATTCAAGCAGTTCCTGCAATGGAAGTGAATCTATATCCAAATCAAGCTCTTTATAAATTTTGGATCTTGTTGACATAATTTCATCTGTTCCTTCCAATGTCATCCGAAGAATTTGCTGAAGCTCATTTACTGTTAGCGGTTCTTTTAAAATATTTCTTTCCACATAGGAAATCCCATGTTTCGATAACCACTCTTTGGCCTTCCTTGTCGATGAACATGGTGCTCCATAAACTTTTACTTTCATTTATCATACCCCATTTTCATTAAGTAATTTTTACCACTAAATTCCTTGCTTGCAAAGTCCGTTTTTCAAAAGATTCATTTCGATTTTAAAATTGCTCATTGCCTGCTCATAGGTTAATTCCTTGGCAAATTTCTCCACCAGATTATGAAAGGTAACAGACATAATAATTTGTATTACATGAGTTAAATCATCTTCATCCGAAATATTCAAATTCTCTTTATTGATCATCGAGCTTATTTCCCTTAATTTTTCACTGCTTTCATTCACACTGAAGATTTTTGTAAATATGTTTTCTATTTTGTGAGTCATATTTAAGAATGCATTTTTTAAAAACTCGAGATTTTCCTGTGTGGGTATTTCGAGTAATATCAATCGATACATTTCCGTTATTGCATCAAACAAATTGCCATCATTTTTTGACAAAAGTGCAATGAAGTTTCCCTGTCTTGCTTTTGCTTGCTGATTCAGTAAAAATAGATAGGCATCTTCCTTATCTTCAAAGTATTGATAGAAGCTTCCACGTGGGATCCCTGCTGTTTTTACGATATTCGAAATGGATGCTTCAAATAGAGGTACTCTGGAAAACTCCTTCTCAGCAGCAAGTATCAATGTTTGTCTTTTGTCATCAGGTAAATTAAAAAAAGTCTGTTTCGGCAAGTTCTTTCCCCCATATTCCTCTGAAGTGACATGATGTCATTTCCCTATATATTTATAATAAATGACAACATGTCACTTTGTCAATGGATTCGGTGACAATATGTCAAACTGATAGGAAAGTGTTTTTTAGGAAATCAGTATAAGTGTAACTAAAAAGGCTTGGTCATAAGCCAAGTTTTCTAATGTTTTATTATTGCTAATAGAAATGAAACTATTCATGTATACTTAAAATAAGGGAGAGATAAAATTGCTTAAAAAATGGCTCAATGAATCTAATTACACAGTGGTTTTTACTGGGGCAGGCATGTCTACGGAGAGCGGTTTACCTGATTTTCGATCCTCAAAGGGATTGTGGAAACAAAAAGACCCAAGCAAAATTGCCAGTACCGAGGCATTGAATGATAATGTAAGTGAATTCATTGATTTTTATCGTGAACGGGTACTCGGTGTGAAAGAATATAAGCCACATAAGGGACATTATATACTGGCAGATTGGGAGAAACGTGGGAAGATCCAATCGATCATTACACAAAATGTGGATGGTTTTCATCAGCAGGCTGGCAGCAAGCAAGTTGCAGAGCTGCACGGGACATTACAAAAACTGCATTGTCAGTCTTGTGGAAAAGTATACAGCAGTGAGGAATATATAAACCAGGAATATTATTGCAGCTGTGGCGGTATTTTGCGCCCTTCCATTATTTTATTTGGTGAAACACTGCCTCGAGACGCATTTCAATCTGCACTTGCAGAGACAGAAAAAGCAGATTTGTTTATCGTTTTGGGGTCATCTTTAAGTGTTACTCCTGCAAATCAGTTTCCATTAATTGCAAAGGATAATGGAGCAAAATTAGTTATTGTAAACATGGAGCAAACAGAATTTGATTATTATGCGGACCAAGTTATTAATGAAAAAGAGATTGGTGCGCTATTGGAGGAACTGGATAAATAGGTTGTAGTGCTATTTCGGGATCATGGTGGAAATGAAAAAGCACTGGATTGAAATAGGCAAAAAATGCCAGCCACTCCAAATAGGAAGCTGGCATTTTTTATTTTCAGTGGATGTTTACTATAATTTTAAGCCATCCATTTGGGTGGTATGTTTTTATTCCAGTAAATTTCGCCAATTTCATGATGTTCTTCAAAGCTATCATTGCTCAAATGATAGTGAAAATTAAACCAGTATCCTTCCAACGGCCGATTATCTCGTCGAACATGGAATCTGGCAACATCTTTATGTGTCCGGTAATCATAAATATTAAAAATCTTTTCTCCCAATCCCTTGGATGGATGTTCTGTAATACCGAAATATTGGACTTTACCGGATTCTGCTAAAATGGTATGGAGAGCTTCCTCCATATTAAGTAAAATATCATGAAGAAAATCATCTTCTATTTGGTTAGTAATTTTAGACCCTAATTTTGTAATCGTCCGTTCTTTTGCTTTTTCAGTAATAACTTGAATAAAATAGTCGTCTTCATCCAGCTCATGCGGAAAATCCAGTTCTTCTTCCCTAATGTCTGAAATAGGGGGAGAAGCAACTTCATAGCTATCCGAATCTGAAGAAATCGTATCTTTATTTTCATCTGCATCAACATCTAATGAAAGTGGCGGGACATATAATCCCAATGTCATAATTGTAACGAGTACAACGGTTATTTTTCTCATCCAAAGTTTCATAAGACTATCTCCTCTAATCTACTTATTTAAATTTTACCACGATCACGAGATATGTCTATAAGTTTTTAAATTTTTAACAAAATTGTAATACTTATTTTACCTTCCTCATTTTCCTCATTGATTTGATGATTTATCACAGAAATTAAGAAGATATAGGAAAAAGCCTGGAAGAGTTAACTAAAACTTTCCAAGCTCTTTTTGGCAATTAATAATCCACTTACCTTAAACAGTCCCCCGTTATAAATTCCGGCGATGCACCTTCTTTCCATCATATGAATAAATAACATCCTTCTCCTCAACAACCGTCTCCATATACACCGTACGGCCCCACAATTGATAAATGTATGGAAGAACGCTTTCGAGGTACTTAATATCTAACTCTGTTCCTTCATAGCCATGGACTAAATATAATTCCCCATTTCGCAAATAGTCACCATTTTCAACAGTTATATATGGAAATCCTCCATTAACCCGCATGGAGATTAGTTGATCTCTCACGTTTTCATATTCTTTATCCGTAATGCGATAATACTCTCCCTGTTTTTCGAATAAGTACATATCTTCCTGCTGAACCAGTTCTTTGGTTAAATAATTTCGGATAAAGGAAATATCTGATTCAATCTCTCTTACTTCGAATAGCTTTTTTCTTCCTAATCCAGGTTCAGCTCCGAATTTTTGCATTTCTTCAGTGGGATTATTGTATCGTTCTTCAATGTCTTCAAAAATCTTTAACCCAAGATAATATGGATTGATCTGCTGTTTAGATGGTTGTACTACACCTGCATTCAATTTAGCGAATTCAATTGTGTCATCAGTTGTCAGATCCATTTCCCTTAATATTCGCTGATGCCAGTATGAAGCCCAGCCTTCATTCATGATTTTCGTCTCAAGCTGTGGCCAGAAATAAAGCATTTCCTCCCGCATCATTGTAAGAATATCACGTTGCCAGTCCTCCAGCTCACGACTGTATTCCTGAATGAAAAGTAAAATATCTTTTTCAGGCTTTGGTGGCAGCTTTTTTCTTCTTTTCTTCTTATACCTCTTATCAACCCTTTTTTCATCCAGACTCCATAAATCATCATAAGGTGTTTTTATGGAAGGCTTGTCGTCCGCTTCACCCTCTTCTTCTAAATCATATGAAGATAATTTAGGTCTGACAATAGATGGATCAATATGTTCCTGGATCGAGAGGATAGCATCCAGAAAGCTTTCAACCTCATCCTTGCCGTGAATCGTTTCATAGTCAGCAATTCGCTCAGCTGTTGCAGTCATGCTTTCCACCATATCACGCCTTGTATTTGAAAAGCGGACATTATTTTTGAAAAAATCGCAATGTGCAAGTACATGGGCAATGATTAGCTTATTCTGGATAAGGCTGTTCGTATCAAGCAGAAATGCATAACAAGGATCAGAATTAATGACAAGCTCATAAATTTGACTCAGGCCCAAGTCATATTGCAGCTTCATTTTATGAAACTGTTTTCCAAAGCTCCAATGAGTAAAACGTGTTGGCATACCATATGCACCAAATGTATAAATAATATCAGCAGGGCAAATTTCATAACGCATCGGATAAAAATCAAGACCAAACTCGGAAGCTATTTCCGTAATTTCATCAATTGAACGGTAAAGTGCTTTTGTCTCCGTCAAATAGGATCCCTCCAAATGTACTTTTTATAGTGTATGAGTCAGGATTTAAAATGATGAACCAGAGAATTTGATCAGGTGAAAAAATCCTGATTTATATTTAATTCACCCCCCATAATCTTTTTTATCCAATTCATTTAACATCTATTAACAGATATTTGACGTTATTTATCTGTACAAATAACTGATTCAGTATTATTATTAACTATAGTTGAGTTATATTTTCATTTCTTATGCCTTATTTGATACGGATATTGTAAGCGTTCTTTTATATTCCTGTTGCATCGTAAATGATGTCCATTGCAGTAATATTTATAGATATATATGCCTGAAACATTGGAATTTAGGGGGACAAAAAAATTATGTTAACGTTTCTTGAAAACATCAACGAGTTACTTTGGGGTACACCCACGTTAATATTATTAGTTGGGACAGGACTATTTTTAACAGTTATTTTAAAAGGATTACAATTTAAAAAATTGGCATATGCGTTTAAATTAGCATTTTTTAAAGACAAAGACGAAGATCCAAATGCTGAGGGTGATGTAAGTAACTTTAAAGCATTAATGACGTCACTTGCCGGAATGATTGGGAACGGTAACATTGCTGGTGTTGCAACAGCCGTAACACTTGGCGGGCCTGGTGCCATCTTTTGGATGTGGATTGTTGGGTTGCTTGGAATGGCAACGAAATATGCAGAGGCATTACTTGCAATGAAATACCGAGTTAAAAATGAAGACGGTGAGTATTCCAGTGGGCCGATGTACTATATCGAACGGGGTATTGGCCCAAAATGGAAATTTCTCGCTGTAGCTTTTGCGGGATTCGCTGCATTTGCTGCACTTGGTATTGGCAATAGCGTACAGTCCAATACGATAGCTGATGTCATGGAAAACAGCTTTAATATTAGCGGATTGGTAACAGGAATTATTCTGGTTATTCTAACGGCGTTGATTATTTTTGGTGGACTGCAGCGGATAAGTTCAGTTGCCAGTGTTTTCGTACCAGTTATGGCAATACTTTATATTAGTGCTTCTCTTGTTATTCTTGTGATTAATTATGAGAATATCATCCCAGCTTTTTCATTAATTTTTCAATATGCTTTTAATCCAATTTCTGCTGTAGGAGGATTTTCGGGTATTGTTGTTTCTGAAGCGATTCGCCACGGGGTATCAAAAGGGATTTTCTCAAACGAAGCCGGTCTTGGTACAATTGCATTAATCGCTGGTAATGCAAAAACCAACCACCCTGTAAAACAGGCACTTGTTGCAATGACAGGTACATTTATTGTAACAATCATTGTCTGTACGATGACAGGTCTTGTTTTAATAGTAACTGGATTTTGGGATACTACTGGTGGACTACTCTCCGGTGTTACACATGATGCAACACTGGAGGCAGGTGCTTTAACAAGCTCGGCGTTTGGCGCATCCCTGGGTGCTATTGGTGAATATGTTGTTTCCATTTCGGTGGTTTTCTTCGGTTTCTCAACCATACTGGGTTGGTATGTATATGGTGTAAAATGTTTTGAGTATCTATTCGGCCTTAAATACATTGGTATTTATCGAATTATTTACGTCGGGGCAACATTCCTTGGTACCATTGCGAGTCTAAACACGGTATGGGCTTTCGCTGACATGGCAAATGCTTTAATGATGATTCCAAACTTAATTGGCCTTCTACTCTTATACAAAGTTGTTAAAAGTGAGACAGAAGATTTCTTTGGCAAGTTTGGAGTGAGATAAAATTTTTATTAATTAGCCTGAATGATTCGGTTACCTCTTATCCATTAAAAATTCCCATTATGTGTCATGCCAAATCCCTGTATGATTACAACCGCTCAAGGAAAGTTTATATGGTAGGAGGGATTATCTTGGAGCAACATTTCTTATCCGTAGAAGAATTTAACGAGCAGCTAAAGCAATGGCATGGACAAACTGTTAAAATTACAAAACATGAAATGGATGATCTTGATAAAACACTGCTCAATTTAAATACAATTTCCTATTCCACAGATGCGGGAACTATTGACGATTACAAGTCAATGCACACACTGAATTTGAATGGGGATGGCAAAATAGAAACAACAGCCAATCAATTCGAGCCACTACCATCAGCCTTATACGAAATTCCATTGGAGGATACTTCACTTTATGAATTTGATGGAACAAGGTTCATAGTAAGCACAGATCGTGCAGTTTACAAAATTGAACTTACTTGAGAAATGGCAAGTGATTGGACTGTGTTGGGGAGATGAGGCATCAGCCCGAGAACAGAAACATCAACCCACATTCAACAACTAAAAAGCGAAATCAACATAAATAGCGATTTCGCTCTTATTTAAACTAGGCAAGTGCCGCTTCTTTCTGAAAAAACTTCTTCATTGCGTGATAAACATCCTGTTTTTCTTTGAGTATATAGTGTCTGAACTTGGGATCGTCTATCGTTTTGTATGCCGACATTAATGTGGAGTAACGGCTGTATGCATTTACTTCCCCATATCCAAACATACTGGAAACATCCATTAGCTCATTGACGAGTTTAATACAATTCTGATTATCTGATGAAATATTTTCCCCATCTGAAAAGTGGAACGGATAAATATTGTAGCGATGTGGATTGAATTTTTCATCAACAAGCTCCAATGCTTTCAGATAGGCTGACGAACATCTTGTTCCACCACTTTCTCCTTTATAGAAAAAGTCGTCCTCTGTAACAACTTTGGCTTCTGTGTGGTGGGCAATAAATGCAATTTCCACCGTTTCATATTTTGTACGGAGGAACTTTGTCATCCAGAAAAAGAAACTTCTTGCCATATATTTTTCAAAAGTTCCCATGGATCCACTTGTATCCATCATCGCCAGCACAACTGCTTTTGATTCAGGCTTTACTACATCATTCCATGTCTTAAAACGCAGATCATCATTATGAATCGGGGTAATCCCCGGTTTTCCTTTTGTAGCATTTCTTTTTAATGCAGATAATATAGTACGTTTCTTGTCAACATTGCCCATCAACCCTTTTTTGCGGACATCGTTAAATTCAACCTTTTCTGTCGTGATTTCAGCCTGCTCTTTTTTTTGTAAGTTCGGCAGCTCCAGCTCCTTAAATAGAATTTCCTCGATTTCAGCCATGGAGATATCTGCTTCATAATAATCTTCGCCAGGCTGATCACCTGCCTGGTCCCCTTTTCCAGGTCCCTTCTTTCCCTGACCTGGTTCACGTGCGATAACATCACCTATTTCACTATCTCCGTCACCTTGCCCCACATGTTTAGACTTATTGTGATTATAGCGGATTTTATATTCATCCAAAGAACGGATTGGTATTTTTATAATATCACGCCCATTTGACATGATTATATTTTCTTCACTAATTAAATCCGGCAAGTTATTTTTTATGGCTTCTTTTACTTTGTCAGTATGGCGCTGCTGATCTTGATAACCTTTACGATGGAGGGTCCAGTTTTCCTTGGAGACGACAAAACTTTTATCTTGTTTTTCGTGCATTTCCATCCCCACCTATTTATTATTGGAAGATGCCTAACATTTGACACCCTCTATTTTATTTATCTTATGCATCCACAAACAAGTTATTGCCAATTATGTTGAATTTTAGGTAAAAAAAACAAGACTAACGTACTGATCAGTCTTGTTTTTTTATAGTTTAAATCTATCTGTTGAGTAAACTTCCTACATAACGCAGTAATTCGTTTGCTGAAATAGAGTTGTAGCCATATTCATCAATCAGCCTTACAACCACTTCATTAATCTTTTTAAGCTGTGATTCATCTGGTGTTTTTGACGAAGTTGTTATTTTAACTACATCTTTTAAATCTGCAAAAAGTTTCTTTTGAATCGCTTCCCTTAATCTTTCATGCGAATTATAGTCAAAGCGTTTTCCTTTTCGAGCATAGGCAGATATACGAATGAGGATTTCCTCTCTAAATGCTTTTTTTGCATTTTCCGAAATGCCTATTTGCTCCTCAATCGAACGCATTAACTTTTCATCCGGGTTCATCTCTTCACCAGTAAGCGGATCCCTGATTTTATTTTTATTGCAAAAAGCCTCCACATTATCAAGGTAATTATCCATTAGCGTTTTCGCGGATTCTTCATAGGAATACACAAATGCTTTTTGTATTTCTTTCTTGGCAATTTCATCATATTCTCTTCTGGCAACAGCAATATAATTCATATACTTTTCCTTGTCTTCCTGTGAAATCGATGGATGCTGATCAAGCCCATCTTTTAATGACCTTAGTACATCAAGTGCATTAATGGCAGGAACCTCTTTACGAATAATAGTCGAAGAAATTCGATTGATTACATACCTTGGATCAATTCCATGCATTCCTTCATCAGAAAACTCCATCTTTAATTCATCCACATCAATCTGGTTATAGCCTTCGACACTTTCCCCATCGTAAAGCCGCATCTTCTTAACATTATCAATCCCTTGCTTTTTGGAATCCTCAAGTCTTGTCAGGATTGAAAATATAGCAGCAACCCTAAGTGCATGTGGGGCAATATGAACATGGGCCATATCACTTTCCTTGATCATTTTTTCATAAATACGTTCTTCCTGACTCACTCGCAAATTATAAGGAATGGGCATAACAATAATTCTTGAATGAAGTGCTTCATTCTTTTTATTGGATATAAAAGAGCGGTATTCTGTTTCATTCGTGTGGGCCACGATTAGCTCATCAGCACTGATGAGCGCAAATCTTCCTGCCTTAAAATTCCCTTCCTGTGTCAAAGATAGCAGATGCCAAAGGAACTTCTCATCACATTTCAGCATTTCCTGAAATTCCATCATTCCGCGGTTTGCTTTATTTAATTCTCCATCAAACCGGTATGCACGAGGATCTGATTCCGAACCGAATTCAGCAATGGTTGAAAAGTCTATACTCCCCGTCAAATCAGCAATATCCTGTGACTTTGGGTCAGAAGGGGTAAATGTCCCAATTCCAACACGTTTATCCTCCGAGAAAAAGATACGTTCAACTTCAACATCTTCAATACGCCCCCCATATTCTTTCTCCAGTCGCATTGTATTAAGTGGGGACAAGCTTCCCTCAATCCGAATCCCATATTCTCCAGCAAAATCCTCACGTAAATGCTGTGGAATGAGATGAAGCGGATCTTCATGCATTGGACAGCCTTTAATCGCATAAACTGCTCCATCATCCGTTCTTGAAAATTTCTCGAGGCCACGTTTCAGCATGGTTACAATCGTTGATTTCCCACCACTTACAGGACCCATTAATAGTAAAACCCGCTTACGAACATCCAGTCGCTTGGCTGCTGGATGAAGGTATTCCTCTACAAGCCTTTCAATTGCATCCTCCAACCCAAATATTTCTTCTCCAAAGAAATCATACATCCTCTGTCCATCTCTCTCTGTTAAACCAGAGCTTTTAATCATATTATAAATACGGGAATGGGCAGTTTGAGCAACTTCGGGCCGCTGTTTCAAAACATCCAAATAATCCGAGAAAGTACCTTCCCACGTCAGCTGTTTTTCTTCTTCTCTATAATTCCTCACTTTGTTTAGTATATCCATAATACTCCCTCCATCTAGGTAGCGGTTTATACATGTTATGCGGAAGTAGTCTTGATCATGCCGGATAGTTTTTTTAGTAATATTCCGAGCTATCCTGAATAGAAAAAGATTAGCAAATTTCTCATATGAGAAAGTTTTTACCAAGGGGAAAGTGTACCATAACAGAACTATAACTTTAGAAGTTTAGTTCTGCTTTTGTGAAAATGGCCATCTGGTTGCTTCACATCTATCCGAAACTGTGTATAATAGAAACCAACAATTAAATGGAGAGTGATATTCATGGGGAAATCAAAAGCCCTAAAACAACGAGAAAAGTTAGTACGGGAAGGAAAGCTGAATCCGGAAATTGGTCGTAGTCCCTTCTCACAGTTTGATTTAAGAACACGGAAAACAAAAACGAAAAAAGAACAATTATACAGCGTTAAACATAAGAATCATAATTCCGGAAAATGGGAAGATGATTCTTTTTATTTAGGCAAAATTTGTAGGAATAGAGCGTGCCTTTTTAATTTGGGGATAGTTGAGAGATGTAATGGCAATGTTGAGAGATCAGGCATAAAGTTGAGACATATAACGAAAAAGTTGAGAGATGAAGCAGTAATGTTGAGACACACAACGACAAAGTTGAGAGATACCAAGGAAATGCACAATTATCTCTCAACTTCATGCAGCTTTCTCTCAACTTCTTCATACGGATTTCTCTCAACATTTACGATTTTCTCTCAAGTCTCATCTAACTTCTCGGCATACTATTCGCAATAAAAAACCCCGCCCACTGTCACTCAGCAGGAGAGGCCTCATTTCCTTCACTATAGATTTTCAATAAACAAACGAATGACATCTGCTCCACCAATAAATGTTCCGAGTGAGCTTCCTAAGTTTGCCAAAACAACTACAAGCAGGATGCGGGTTACTTTATTGTTCCAAAACCCCTTCACACTAAAAACATCCTCCATAAGATTTTCAAAATCACCTACATTAGGCCGTTTTATATAAGCTTGAGTAATTCCGGCAAACCACCCAGCTGCTATCAGCGGATTTAAGGAGGTTATTGGGGCAACTACAAACGCCGTCAGTATAGTTAGCGGATGCCCTAAGGCAATCGCTGCACCAATTGCTGACATTGATCCATTCCATATCACCCAGCTGATTGTCTGCTGGAGTCCTGCAGATGGATTGGCATAAAAGGTATATGCAATTAATGCAATAATGATGACAGGGATAGACCAGCCGATTATTTTCGGCACCTTGGATTTAGGAGGTATTTCAGATAAACGCTTTAAATCATGATCTTTTTTTATCTCCTTAGTAATTCCCGGAACATGGGCTGCACCTAAAACAGCAAGCACTTTATTCCCTGGAGCTTTTTTTATTTTCTGGGATAAATATTGATCACGTTCATCAATTAATGGAACTTTTAATTTAGGAAAGGATTCTGTGAACTCATTTAGAATAGAGTTAATCGTGTCCTGTGATTTCATTTTTTCCAGTTCTTCTTCAGAAATACTTTCTTTACTGAATATACTCGCAATAACCTGCATTAGAAGGATTGCTTTCCCCTTCAGTCCAATCCCGCCCCAAATACGGGAAAAGGTGGTTTGAATATTTCTGTCAGCTAAGACAAGCTCTGCATCAACCTCTTTAGCAGATTCAATTCCCTGAATCATCTCCTGACCTGGATTAATATTGAATTGTTTCGCCATCCGTTTTTGAAAAGAGGATATAGCAAGATTCATTAAAAGCAGTGAAGCTTTCTTTTCTTTAATAACCTTAAAGATATCCATATCCTTCCACTTACTGCCTTCCGTGATGGATTGATACCTTTGCTCATCCAATTCGACGCAAACTGAATCAGGCTTTTCTGCTTCAATAACTTCCTTTACCTGTGCTGCACTGTGTTTAGAAACGTGGGCCGTCCCGATAAGTATTAATTCCTTACCATCCATATGTATTCTAGTAATATTTTCTTCTGACATAACTACCTTCCTTTTAAAAACAAGCTTGGCTTATTGCCAAGAACTAATGACTCAAGCCTTATCGTTAATTATACTTCATACAGCGGAAATTTTATACTGTCAAAGCGTTGAGCGGAAAAAACTACGTTCAAGCAAGTTGTTTGGGCTGTATATCAGCGGTTTGGCTCATGGTATCAGCGGTCAGCGGGATCTCACCGTGTATCAGCGCTTTCGGTCACTGTATCAGCGCTAATGATGATTCTATCAGCCCAAAACTGCTTTTTATCAGCAAACCCCCGCTTGGACGCCCGTTTAATTTTTGCCTGGAATAACTTCCTCATTCAAGCGTTAATATTTCCCGTATATCTTCTTCGTTAAGTGAAGTATTTGCCTTCTCTGCCGGATCAATAATCTCTTCAATTAAATGTCTCTTCTTCTCTTGTAATTCATTTATTTTCCCTTCGATTGTTCCACGGGAGATAAGTTTGATAACCTGGACAACATTTTTCTGACCAATACGGTGTGCACGATCAGCAGCTTGCTCCTCGACCGCGGGATTCCACCAGAGGTCATAAAGAATAACTGTATCGGCGCCTGTCAAATTAAGTCCGGTACCACCTGCCTTCAGGGAAATTAGAAACAGATCACGTTCGCCTTCATTGAATCGATTACAGATTTCCACACGCTCTTCTGAAGGAGTTTGTCCATCAAGATAAAAATAGTTATCCCCTTGAATAGTCAGTTCTCTGCCGATAATTTCAAGCATTCCCGTAAACTGGGAGAAAATAAGCACCCTTCTTCCGGACAGCTTTGATTCTTCTATAATTTCCAGCAGCTGCTCAAATTTTGCTGAACTTCCTTTATAGCCATCCACAAACAATGCCGGGTGACAGCAAATTTGCCGTAATCGGGTGAGCCCGGCAAGGATACGGATTTTATTTTTCTGAAATGTATCTTTATCCAAATGCTTTAACGTGTCATATTTTAATTTTGCCAAATAGGCAGCATATAGCTCCTTTTGATCCTTAAGCAATTCTACTGATTCCATAGTCTCAATTTTTTCCGGTAGCTCTGAAAGGACATTCTTCTTTAACCGCCGAAGTAAAAATGGGCGAATTCTCCTTGCAATTTTATCCCGTGTCAGGTTACTATATTCCTTTAATCCCTGGAATAATTCAGGGAAAACAACGTGGAAGATGGACCAAAGCTCTTCAAGTGCGTTTTCAACAGGGGTTCCAGTCAGCGCAAACCGATAATCTGCTTCGATTCGTTTCACAGCCCTTGCTGTTTGTGTAATGGGATTTTTGAAGACTTGAGCCTCATCAAAAAATACCGTGTGAAAATATTGCTTTTCAAACCATTTTATATCTTTACGCAGTAATGGGTAGGATGTAATAACAACATCCATCCCCATTACTTCCTTCTGTAAATGAATCCGATCTGTCTTATTTCCGTCGACTATGGCAGCTCGTATATCCGGTGTGAATTTCTTGATTTCATTCAGCCAATTATATGTCAATGAGGATGGACAAACGATGAGAACGGGAAGCTTCCTTTTACGGATATCTTTGAGTTCTGAGTGAATGAATGCAATACTCTGCAGTGTCTTACCAAGTCCCATGTCATCAGCTAAAATCCCGCCAAATTTATAAGCAGCAAGTGTTTTCATCCATTGAAAACCCTGCTTTTGATAGTCTCGCAGTATGTGCTCCAAACTACCGGGGACTTCGAACTCCATTTTATCCGGATGTTGAATGTTATCCAGAAAATGACGAAACGATTCCTCAAACGTGAGTAAATTATGGTCATTAACTGTTTCAAGCAGACGGATCCCTCTTACAATAGGTACATTCAATCCCTCTTCCAGATTCTCATCCTGTGCTGGAACAGCATTTAAGAAACGTCTGATCTCTTCAAATTCTCTTGTCTCCAGGGAGAGTAGCGAACCACTTTGCAAACGGTAAAACTTGCGCTTTTCCTCAATAGCTAATAATACTTCCTTGATCTGCTTTTCCGGAATACCATCCATTTCAAATTTAAATTCCAGCCAATTGGTTCGTTCCTTTTTCACTTTCACACGTATCTTTGGAAAGATGCTTTTTTTCAGGATTCGGGTCCTCACTGCTGTAGTTGCATAGATTTGAACAAGCTTCTGAAGCTTTGGTACGATATGATATAAAAACTGATACTCTAGCTCCTCATTATGCAAAAAGTACCCGCCCTCTGTTTTAGCAAAAGAGCCAGTCTCCATTAATTCAAGGATTTCTTCTTCCTTTTCCATATCTCTAATAAGCTTAGAATACGCTTTGGATTCCTGACTTTCCAACGGATTTATCAGACTATTTTCATAGTGGAATTCGAGTCCTGCAAGCAATCGATTGTTCACACGATCCAAATATAGCTTAGCGATTAATGGGGTTTTTATAAAACTTTTGGAGATCTCCCCGGACAGCTGAACATCTCCTAACTTTTTCAAGCCTTTTGCTACATTATCCAAAAAATAATCCAGCTGTTCCTTAGGAATTGGTACTTGATTTATTTTTGAACCCTCTAACATTTGCTTTAAATCTGACAGACGCTTACAGTCCTCATTTTCAAGCTCATGTATTTTTCCGCCGGAGAGAACAGATTGATAGGAATTTAAAACAACCACCTGATTTAGACCTTTGACTTTCAACTGATACCCGTGCCCGTTGTTTGCAGCTTCAAAGGAAAACTGTAAAGGGAGCGTTTCGTTTGAAAATATCAGACCATCAAATGTATTTCCACCATACTCCAGCTTCACCATTGGAGTTTGCTCAAGCAATGGTGCGAGCTGTTCCCAGGAAGAAGGTGGAATGAACAAGCTATGATCATTTATATAGTTGGGTTTATCCTGTAATGCATCCATATAGACTTTCTCATCGTGCGCAACTTTTATGAGCTGCCCAATGGTGGCATTTGTTTCTTTAGAAAAGCAATGAAGATTTGGATCATATGTGAATCGATCAGTAAGTACACTTGGTTTCCCCACTTTAACTTGTTCCAGGAACTCCCGGACATCCCATACAATAGTAGAATTAACTTCCATTTCCAGCCCCAGCATGTGCAACTCTTTTCCTAACATGAATGGTTTGCATGTAAACACTACATCCAGCACTTCCCTATCTTCAAAGTGAAGCTGATGACCACTTGAGCGTTTAGACTGATCATTAAAAAGTGTCAGCAGATCTTTAGTCAGTTTCGGATTTTCACCTGATACTTCCTGTTTTCGTTGTTTATCGTAAATCAGTGATAAAACGGCTGCAATATGCTGACAATCATTTTTATACGACGCCAGTTTCGGACAGCTGCATGACGTGCTAAAGCTCCCATCTGTCTCTTTATCAATCGTGACATGAAAATCCTCTTTCCCTTTTACGGTTGCTTCACATCGATTGGGGCTATATTTTTCAACGATTACTTTATTGGAATGATAAAAAGACTCGCCTCTTTTATAGGAGACAGAACCGCACATTTCTTTAATTTTCTTGTGACTTAATTTAATTTTCAAAAGTCCTGCTCCTTCCTGAGGATTTCATTATGTACTCTTTTAGAAAATGAAATAATATAGATTTTATGTTTAGAAGTTTTGACTTTCCAGTTTACTTTCTTAAATAACTGTAATTATTTAGATTGTATCACAGAATAGACATGTTAAATAAAACCTGACTTTGAAAACGGATACAATTCCGAGCTTAATAGTCAGAATTATTTTATTTTATAAAAATCATTGACTTCTCTTCATTTTCAATCTAGACTTACATTTAATCTTAAAAAAATCGAATAGCAATACATCATTTTCTTATCAAGAGAGATTGAGGGACAGGCCCTAAGACATCTCGGCAACAGATTCTATATCGGAATACTGTGCTAATTCCTGCAAATGCAAGTAGCATTTGAAAGATGAGAATGAGATGGCTTCTTACATAGAATCCTTCTTTTTCTTATATCCAAGAAAAAGAGGGATTTTTTTATTTACACTGATAGTAAAGTATAACTTTTTTAGGAAATCAGTATAAGTGTAACTAAGGCTTTCGCCATTAAGGCTTGGCGATAAGCCAAGTTTTCTAAGGAAATAAATTTGATGGTGTTAAACAGAATTTCAGTAGACTTCAGGAGGTCAGCATATGATTGAATTTAAAGATGTGTCCAAGACATTTAGCCTTGGAAAACGAGATGTTCACGCAGTTAAAAATGTATCCTTATCCATCAGTAAAGGAGAAATATTCGGGATCATTGGCTTCAGTGGTGCAGGAAAAAGCACACTGCTCCGCCTGGTGAACATGCTTGAGCGGCCGACTTCCGGAACCATCTTCATCCAGGATATTGATGTTAGTAAACTGTCTTCAAAAGATTTACGGACTAGAAGGCGCAATATCGGCATGATCTTTCAAAACTTTAACCTGTTCAACTCACGTACTGTTGCTGGAAACATTGCCTATCCATTGAAATTGGCTGGTACGCCCAAAAGGGAAATTAATAAACGTGTGAAGGAATTATTGAACTTTGTAGGACTTGCAGATAAGGAAAAGGATTTCCCTGATCAATTATCAGGCGGACAAAAGCAGCGTGTCGGAATTGCACGGGCACTTGCCACTTCTCCGGATATTCTTATCTGTGATGAAGCAACTTCAGCGCTTGACCCTGATACAACTGCTGATATTTTAAAACTACTGAAGAAAGTAAATCGGGATTTAGGGATCACGATATTATTAATCACACACGAAATGCATGTCATCCAATCCATTTGTGACAAAGTAGCTGTTATGGAAGATGGAGAAGTCATTGAAGACGGAAATGTATTTGAAACATTCACTGACCCACAGCATGAAACAACACAGCGATTCATCCACTCTGTACAAAGTGACCTGCCATCCAAACAAATTTTAAAGGAATGGCGCTCTAGTGGGGGCGGGAAGTTGTATCGTGTCATATTTAAAGGGGATGCAACGAATGACCCGGTCCTTTCAACAATTACCAAAAAACATGATGTTGATTTCAATATCGTTTACGGTGCAGTGAGAGAATTACAGGAAAAACTGTTTGGAAATCTGATTGTTTCGTTTACCGGTGATGCATCAGCAGTGCAAAACGTACTGAATGAGCTTAACACAATTGTAGAACTTGAGGAGGTCATTGAAAATGAAGGTTGATTGGACAACATTTTGGCCAAGGATTGTAGAAGCGACTGGTGAAACACTCACAATGGTTATTGCCACACTTATTTTTGGTTCCATCATCGGAATCAGTTTTGGTCTTTTGCTCTTTGTAACAAGAGAAAATAATATTTTGGAAAACAAACTGCTCTTTCAAATCTTAAACGTTTTTATAAATATCATACGACCGATTCCGTTCATTATTTTCATGGTTGCTATATCAGAGCTAACCAGATTGGTTGTCGGGACAACAATAGGTACCGTTGCAGCAATTTTCCCAATGACGATTGTAGCAAGCTTTACCATCGCAAGGGTTGTGGAAAATAACCTGGTCAGCATCGACCCTGGCGTAATAGAAGCAGCACAAGCCATGGGAGCAAGTCCACTCCGCATCATCTTTACTATTTTGATACCTGAAGCGCTCGGTCCGCTTATTTTAGGACTTACATTTGTTTCTGTCAGCCTTATCGACTTCTCGGCAGTCGCCGGAACTGTCGGTGGTGGTGGTCTCGGACATATAGCCATGACCTATGGCTATCAGCGATTTGATGGAAGTGTCATGCTTGTCACAGTTATTATCCTAATCGTTATGGTACAGCTCGCACAATGGATCGGCAATACACTTTCGAAAAAAATTATGCGGCGTTAAAACGGTGCATGTAAAATATTTTTTTAAAAGACCCAAGTATCAGGCTCTTAACCACAGAATAAAGGGAGGAATTTTAAAATGAAAAAATTATGGATATTATGTTTAGCTATCTTATCAGTTGTTGCACTTTCCGCTTGCAGTAGTGCGAGCAGTGAAAGCGGTGAAGGTGATACTGTTAAAGTGAAAATTGGGGTAAATGGTTCAGATGGTGTTCAATGGCCGATTTTGAAGGAGAAAGCAGCAAAAGAAGGCATTGAAATTGAACTCATTGAATTTCAAGATTATACCCTACCAAATAATGCTCTGGCTCAGGGAGACCTTGATATCAATGCATTCCAGCATATTGCATTCCTTGGACAATATGTGAAGGAAAGCGGTGAAGACCTTGTACCGATTGGTTCGACAATGCTTGCACCAATTGGTATATATTCCGAAAAAATTACGGATGTTTCAGAGATTAAAGAAGGGGATAAAATCGCTATCCCTGATGACCCTTCCAACCAGGCACGCTCACTCAGACTGCTGGAGAGTGCTGAACTGATTACACTGGCTGACGACTTTGGAATGTTCGGGGATCCATCTAAAATTGCGGAAAATCCATTGAATCTGGAGATTATTCCAATGACAGCACAGCAGACTCCACGTGTATTACCTGATGTTACTGCATCTGTTATCAATAATGGTGTTGCAGGACAGGCCGGATTTTCCCCTGGGGAAGACCCAATTTTCATAGAAGATGCAAATGGTGAGGCAACACATCCATACGTCAATATCATCGCAGCACGAGCAGAAGACAAAGATAACGAAACATATAAACGCATTGTTGAACTTTACCAGGAGAAAGATATCGAACAGGCTATAAAAGAAGACACAAATGGCGGATCATTCCTTGTCAAATTAACACAGGAAGAATTGGATAAGGCTTTTGAACAACTAAAAAAGTAAACCAGGGAGGAATATAAAATGAGTATTGTACAAGAAAATCGTAAAGAGGTATTACTTCAGTCCATTGACGAAAATCGTGATCTGTATATAAAAACAAGTCAAGACATCCACGCAAACCCGGAAATAGGGAACCAAGAAGTTTATGCAAGTGGCAAGCATGTTGACATACTGCAAAATGCAGGTTTTGACGTAAAAACAGCGGTGGCTGGGCATGAAACATCTTTTTATGCGGTAAAGGACAGTGGGGTAGAAGGACCAACTATCGCCTATCTTGCTGAATACGATGCTTTACCTGGAATCGGCCATGCTTGTGGGCATAATATTATTGGTACAACAAGTGTTGCTGCAGGTATCGCACTTGCAGAAGCACTACCTGAAACAGGCGGTCGTGTTGTTGTTCTTGGAACACCTGCTGAAGAAGGCGGGCCGAATGGCAGTGCTAAAGGCAGTTTCGTAAAACACGGCTATTTAAAAGATGTGGATGTAGCACTAATGCTTCATCCATCTGGAAAAACGAGTTTAACCGGTGAATCACTTGCCGTAGATCCGCTTGATTTTAAATTTTATGGAAAACCAGCTCACGCCTCGGGGGCACCTGAACAAGGTATCAATGCACTTGATGCCGTCATTCAATTATTCAATGGGATCAACGCACTTCGTCAACAGCTGCCATCCGATGTACGTATTCATGGTATAATTACACATGGTGGGGATGCACCAAACATTATTCCCGAATATGCATCTTCCCGCTTTTACATACGGGCTGAATCCTGGAATAAAACAGAGCAAACAGCGGCTAAAGTACGCGCCATCGCTGAAGGTGCCGCTCTTGCTACAGGTGCAACCGTTAAAGTTGAACGTTTCCAAAATGAAGTGAAGGATTTTGTTCTGAATTCCGTACTGGACGAAGCATTACAAGTGGAACTCGAATCGCTCGGTGAGGTCGTTCATACTAAAAAGGGTAAAGGTAAAGGATCAACAGATGCCGGAAACATCAGCTATGAGGTTCCAACATCACACGGACATATTAAAATTGGTCCAGATGATCTAATTGCCCACACTGACGAGTTCCGGGAGGCAGCTAAATCAGAATTAGGAGATAAAGCAATTATTACCGGGGCAAAAGCTCTTGCTTCAACAGGCTATAAGCTATTAACCGATTTTGAACTTTTACATCGAATTAAAAAGGAATACGAACAAGCACTCGCTCTGAAGCAATAAAGAAAGTTGGCTGAAACGATGTGAAAATCGTTTTAGCTTTCTCGCTTTGGGAAAATGTTTTTGTTATCGGGATGATGTTCTGGCTCTCGGGCTGATGCTTTCGCGCACAGGCTGATGTTTCTGTTTTCGAGCCGATGTTCTCCCAACCTGGTATATTCCCTTTCTTGTTTATATTTTAAAGCACATCTAATTTTACTTATATGACCAAATTGTTGTATATTACAAGTTGACACATATAAATTTATTTTAGTAGTCCTATGGAGGCGATTGTAGTGGAAAGAGTAGTCGGAACAGTTGTTAGAGGTCTTCGGTGCCCGATCATTAATGAAGGGGATAACATTGAGGAAATTGTTGTGGACAGCGTTTTAAAAGCCTCGGAAGTGGAAAAAGTTCAAATAAATGATAAGGATATCGTTACATTAACTGAATCAATCGTTGCCCGTGCCCAAGGTAATTATGCAACAGTTGATCACATTGCTGAAGATGTACATACCAAATTTGGAGATGATACAGTTGGTGTGATATTTCCAATTTTAAGCCGGAATCGATTTGCAAACTGCCTTCGGGGGATTGCAAAGGGAGCCAAAAAAATCGTTTTAATGCTCAGCTTTCCTTCAGATGAGGTTGGCAATCACTTAGTAGATATAGATGCGCTTGATGAAAAGGGAGTCAATCCATGGACAGATGTCCTGACAGAAGAACAATTCCGCAATCATTTTGGGTATATTAAGCATACATTTACAGGTGTTGATTATATTGAGTACTATAAATCACTGGTTGAAGAATATAACATAGAATGTGAAGTTATCTTCTCAAATAATGCAAAGACCATTTTGGATTACACAAAAAACGTTCTAACTTGTGACATACATACAAGAACCAGAACGAAGAAAATATTAAAGGAAAATGGCGGAGATAAAGTTTACGGCCTTGATGATATCCTGGCTGCTTCAGTTGACGGGAGCGGCTATAATGAATCCTATGGTTTGCTTGGATCAAACAAATCGACGGAAGATGGCATTAAACTTTTCCCACGTCAATGCCAGCCTATTGTTGATAACATTCAACAAAAACTTAAAGAAAAAACAGGCAAAAATATAGAAGTAATGATTTATGGAGATGGTGCCTTTAAAGATCCAGTAGGTAAAATATGGGAGCTTGCTGACCCTGTTGTATCCCCGGCTTACACGTCAGGACTTGTTGGTACGCCTAATGAGGTTAAATTAAAATATCTTGCTGATAATAACTTTGCTGATTTAAGAGGAGAAGAATTGCAGCAGGCTATATCTAAGTTCATTGATAATAAAGATGACGATCTTTCAGATGCAATGGAAGCCCAGGGTACGACACCAAGAAAGCTGACAGATCTGATTGGTTCACTATCTGACCTGACTTCAGGAAGTGGGGATAAAGGAACACCCATCGTCTTTATCCAAGGATATTTTGATAATTATACAGAATAAGATGGTAATGAAATGGTTTCAATCAGTAAAGTTGTAGAAGCTTTACTGATTTTTTTATTGTTTGGTAAAAAAACAGACGGGATATCAGCTATTCCCGTCTTCTTCATCTGATTCGATACGTTGAATAAACTCCTCTGCAGCACTATAGCCCTGCTGCTGCAAATACCAGTTATTTGCTGCCGCTTCAATTAGACCGGCCACGTCCCGGCCTGGTTGCAGCTGAATCTCAATATGAGGAATGGGAACATCCATATACTCCTTGAATTTTGTCTCAACCTCCAGCTCGTTATTCAAGGAGTTTTTCTCCCACTTTGTTAGGTTTATATCTAAAGCAATCCTCGTTTCATCCTGAAAGGCCTTTCTTCCATATATACGTACAACATTTAATAAACCAATACTTCTTAGTGCAAGAAATGCCTTGTTTTTCTCATTATGGGTACCAAGAATTGTTTTATGGCTTAGTTTTTTCAATACGACAATATCATCTGCCACCAGCCGATGTCCTCTGCCAATCAACGTGTGCGCTGTTTCGCTTTTTCCCACACCCGACTCTCCACGAAGCAGGATTCCTATTCCAAAAACATTAAGACAAACCCCGTGCAATGCAATTTCAGGTGCCAATATTCTTGTCAAATAGGCATCTGCTTTTGCAATAAAATCTGTCGTAGATTCAGTTGTACGCAACAAGGGAATTTTCTCTTTTGTACAATAGCGCTTTAAGTATGTAAGTCCTTCCTGCTCTGCCGTTACAATAAAGCATGGTGGATGGTAGTTTACAACATTGCCAATCCGCTTCTGCCGTTCTTTCTGACTTAACTGATGTAAGTATGTAATTTCCTTTTTACCAAGGATTTGTACACGCTCCATTGGGAAAAAATCAAAGTAGCCGATAAATTCCAGTCCGGGGCGATGTGTCTGCAATTTTGTAATTGGGCGCTCCAGATATGCTTCCCCTGACAGTACCTCCAATGAAAACTCTGCCACTAATTTCCCAACCGCAATTGATTTCAGCATAATTACACTCCAACCTCTAAATTAGTATATTTATTGATTATACTTCAAAATGAAGCAGATAGTAAAAAATATTAATTATTCAGGATGTCTTTTTATTTTAAAATATGGAATCCAGTTCATAGTCTGCTTAAATTGTATTATCCAATAATCTGTATAATAATAGGAAGATAAACCATCATTTAGAAAGGGTTGGGGCAGAATGGATCTAAGACAACTTGAATGTTTTATGGCGGTCAGCAAAGAACTGCACTTTTCCAGAGCTGCTGAGAAGTTATATATTTCACAGCCATCCTTAAGCCAACAAATAAAAAATTTAGAAGCTGAAGTAGGCACACCACTATTTGATCGAATTGGTAAAAAAACAGCTTTAACAGAAGCTGGAAGTATTTTACTAATTCACAGCCAACGAATTTTTCATGAAATTGAACAATCTAAAGCCGAAATAAGAGAATTAAACGTACTACAACGAGGAAAACTTACCATCGGGTCGCTTTTAACATGTATAAGCTATCTTCTCCCACCTACCATTATAAATTTCAAAAGATTATATCCTAATATTGAACTATCCATCTTAGGTTTACGGACAGGAGATATAAAGAAGAGACTGCTGGAAAATGAATTAGACTTAGGGATTGTGTTTTTACCAGTGGACGATGAGGAAATTGAGTCCATTCCATTATTTACGGAAGAACTTTCTTTAGCTGTTCCATTAGGTCATCCCCTTGCAGAATTCAAAGAGATTGAGATGAAGAAACTTGAGGACACAGCAACAATATTATTACCTGAAAACTATCAGCTGAGAAAGCTGATTGATAAGTATTGTGTGGAACTTGGCATTACGCTTAAGTCAACGCTGGAAATGACTACAATGGAATCTTTAATTCAAATGGTTTCTGAAGGTATTGGTGTAACTATTTTGCCTGAACCGTACATTGATTATTTAAAAAGTAGCCAAATTGCTAAAGTTAAATTAATTAATCCCACACCCCAAAGGGACATTGGATTTATTTATAGAAAGGACAAATTCATGTGTGCAACTACAAAGTCCTTTATTGATCAATTGGGTGAAAAAAGTGTCTCTTTGTAGCCCATAGAATTAAATAAAGCAAGAGGCACAGTGATTGAGCCTCTTGCTTTTGATGTTTTTATTATCCGTTCTTCACATCTTCCATGCTTGCCCCAAAATTAATATGATAGACATCTTCACCTATTACAAGAGCCGGAACTGATTTTACCCCAACCGATTCAGCTTCACTTATTCTTGAAGCATCTTCACCAAAGTGGACAATTTCCAGATCTGTTTTTGATTTATCCAAATATCCTAACATCATTTGCTCTGCATCCATACATACTGGACAACCTGCATGATAAAAAACTGCTTTTTTCATTATTTTTTCCTCCTACTATTTTGTCCTATATATATAGGATAGGACAGATATAGTAAGTAATCCAATAGCAATTTTTTATTGTTATGATAGGTTTTAACTATGATTACCAAGCTTTTAATTATAACTACTATTCACCTTTTTGTTTTTCACTCGTCTCATCATCACCCATGAGATCACTTGCCGTCCGTTTAAACTCTGCTAGGGTTTTTCCCATGGCAGAACCAATCTCAGGAAGTTTCCTTGGTCCAAAAATAATTAAAGCAATAATTAAAATTAAGATCAATCCTGGAATGCCAATACTTGATAACAACTTCTGTCAACACCTTTCATGACTTCTTAATGGATGAGTTATTTTTTTAATATGTCCACGATAAATTTTATTTATACATTGTTAAAAATTGGGCACTCTATTATTGAAATATATTATTTGTTGTTGGAGATTGAATGTTTATATCAGACAGTTTCCACGTTATTGGAATTTCCGGTATCTGAATTTATCATCCAAAAATTGCTGCTTTGCAATAATATTCATTAGAATTAGGAGGTTTTTTTGTGTCAGATAAAGAGAATCCAGAAAACAAACAAGATACAAAAAGTACGAGACGTGACTTTATAAAAAGTTCAAGTTTAACTGTCGGGGGCCTTGTTGTAGGTGGGGCAGTTGGAGGCTTGCTTGGCAGAACAAGTACGGATCCGGATGAAAAAACGGAAACGAAACAAACGCCAGCAGCTAATCCAAATGAAGCCTTGATGTTTTTTTATCCTGATGAATATCAGACAACCATGGCTGCTGCGGAACGCATCTTTCCGGAAGATGATTTAGGGCCTGGTGCTAGGGGATTGAATGTAGCCATTTATATCGATCATCAGCTTGCCAGCCAATGGGGTGTAAATGCAAAAGACTATAGAATGGGGCCATGGTATAACCCAGAGCCAACACAAGGTGGACAGGTTAGACTACTTAGAAAGGATTTGTTCCGGTTAGGCATAAAGCAGCTGGATAATTACAGCAAAAAGAAATTCGATAATACATTTGTGGACCTAGAATCTGACCAACAAGTTGAAGTATTGGTTGCATTTGAAAATGGTGAAGCAAACGCCTTATCCGGTGTACCTTCATCTGAATTTTTTAAATTACTTCGAACGTTAACCCTTGAGGGAGTTTATGCTGATCCAATGTACGGCGGTAATAATGAAATGGAAGGATGGGCAATGAGAAAATATCCTGGGACACGTATGAATTATGTCAAAGAAGTTGAGAGTAAAGAGTTTATTAAGTTGGAGCCTAAGAGCCTACATAGTCATATGAAACACTCATAGAAAGGATGATAAACATGGTTAAAAAACTGCCTAAAGTACCTGTAGTTGTTGTCGGTATGGGGTGGGCCGGCAGTATTATTTCTGCAGAATTAACAAAAGCGGGAATTGAAGTGGTTGGCCTTGAACGTGGAAGAGAAAGAAAAATGAGCGATTATTTAATGGTACATGACGAGCTCCGTTTCCAGCACCGTGAAGAAATGATGCAGGATCTATCCAAAGAAACGATTACTTCCCGTAATAACCGAAAAATGCGCGCACTGCCTATGCGCCATTATGGAACATTTATTGTCGGTGATGGTGTTGGTGGAGCCGGAAGTCACTGGAACGGACAAACCTATCGTTTCCTACCCTATGATTTTGAAATTAAATCATTAACTCAAGAAAGATATGGCGCAGGCAAAATCAAATCTGAAATACCACTCCAGGATTGGGGCATTACGTATGATGAATTGGAGTCCTATTACGATACCTTTGAGAAAATGGCGGGGATTTCCGGTGAAACAGTTGACCTTTATGGACATAGGTCTAATCCATATCCAACCGGTCCAATGTTAAAAACACCCGTTTTGGAGGAATTTGAAAAGGCTACAAAAAAACTCGGCTATAATCCATATATCCTGCCTTCTGCCAATCTTTCGGAGAACTATGAGAATCCGGATGGAATTTCGCGCATGGCTTGTCAGTATTGTGCGTATTGTGAAAACTTCGGCTGTGAGTATGGTGCGAAGGCGGACCCAGTTGTTACTGTTATTCCAGTTGCACAAGAAACAGGGAAACTGGATCTTCGTACACATGCCAATGTCACTCGCATCCTGAACGATGATTAAGTCCATATAATTGTGTAAAAAGGATAAACAAAAAGGGTCACATTAATTCCTTATGATACAATGTTTTTCAACGACGATAAACAATGTAGGAGGAATTAATAATGACCCAGTTACAGTTTAA
>NZ_NPOA01000020.1 GCF_002287375.1 Virgibacillus profundi
AAACTTATATGCTTTATTTTGTTTAGCCATATCAAATCATCTCGCTTCCGCCAGAATATATGTTCCCATTATATCATGATGAGGCATATTTGGCTATCACCAACCGAAATTCATCTCCCCTTACCGTCGGGATATGCCCTTCACGCGCTTGAAGTGAGAGACTTCTTTCGACAAAACGTTAAAAAGGAATCGATTATTTTCAATCTACATTATTCTATTTACAAAATCCGTTTTTTTATTTGTTAGGTTTTTAAAGATGAAACGTAAAGAAAAATAGAACAATATAAAGTTTGCAAATATGCCCATACCGACATTCCAACCCGTAATTCCTCCAGAGAATAGATTTGGAATAACGAATTTGGTCCCATTTTCAATATATAATGTTAGAAACGTAAATGGAAAACCATACGAATAGGCATATTTAGTCGTGTGTAAATGTGCAGGAGACACATCTGGAAATAATAATGATAAGAGAACAATAAGAATAACAGAAGTCCAGAGAATTTTTTGGTTAAATACCTTACCCCACCCTCTATTCCTATATAGAACAAAAATTAAGATAAATACACCAGCCAGTGCAGTCCAACCATATTTTTCTGCATTAACACCAATACTTGAAAGAATCAGGTGAGTAATTCCACCTAAAATTGCTGAAAGTATAAAAAATATAAAAATAAACCGTAGTGATTCTTACACTATTCTCACTTTTTCTCCCCCTTAAATCCATGTATAAAAGGAATAATTTCTTCTTAAAGTATCTGCCAGATAGCTCAACAGCCTTTTATTTAATATTAACATAATATTCCTAAAATTATTAGCAAAAGAAAAGACAATCAAAAACTTCTGATTGCCTTTTGAGTTACTTTTATTTCATCCTAAAGTTACTGCTGTATGATCTGAATCAGGTTGCCGCATGTATCGTCAAAGACTGCCAGGGTAGACTCGCCCATTTCTGTCGGCTCCATAAAAAACTTCACGCTTTGTTTCAATAATCTTTCGTACTCTTTACGAACATCTACAACGCCAAACATTGTTACTGGGATACCTTCAGCAAATAACTTTTTTTGATACTCTTTTGCGACTGGATGGTCATCCGGTTCAAGCAAAAGCTCGGTACCTTCTTGATCCTCAGGAGAAACAAGCGTTATCCACCTGAATTCTCCAGTGGGAACATCATGTTTTTTCACAAAGCCCAGGGTTTTTGAATAAAACTCCAGTGCCTTTTCTTGATCTTGTACGTATATACTGGTAACAATGATTTTCATACTATTTTACCTCCTTTAATAATTACGAAGTATGGTGCAATGCAACCCAAACTGCCATTTTTTCACAATGACGATAGAAGTTGCTGAAATGAAATTGTTATCATCTATAATTTTTCCAAGATCGATTTTACAAAATCAGTTTTCTCTTCTGCATATCTGTGTTTATTATTTTTATTTGTTTTTGATAATTTAAGTTTAAGTTGTTCATATTCAACCCTTGCTTTATCGTACTTTCTCAAATAATCTCTGAATTTCAGCTGTTCGAGTAAATATTTGTTCCCACTTTGGTACATGTGGATTTGATGGGTTCTTGGTTCACCTTTACTAAAATAATGTCTATCAGGTAAAATTTCCGTCCCTTTATATGAATAACCTATTTCTTCTAATGGTGATATACAAAATTCTCCCCCATTAAAATCATTGATTTCAATGGCTATATCAATAATTGGTTTTGCACTCAAATGTTTCACTGATGTACTTCCAATGTGGTGAACAGCGACTGTATAATTTCCTATTTTATTTTGTATTCTCTCTTTCTCCAATATAAACTCTCGTTCCCAATCCTCTGTCCAGGGTATTAAAAAAACCGCTCCCTTTGGTAATCCTAACATCTTACCCCTCCATTAATAATACCTTCTTGTTTTTCTAAGGAAGTTTCATTTTTGTTCTGTTGTAGTTGACCGCAAGCACTTATGATCAAAACTATTAAAAGAAATAATAATACTTTTTTCAACTAGCTCGCCTCCTTCAACCCCTTAATCAAACTTTGCTTAGTTCTTTCTAAAATAAGCAGTTAGTCCGAATACACCCCCGTAAAACAGCGACATCAACAATGAGTATGACCCATAACTTAGGTCAAATAAAATATTACCGCCAAATAAAGGCGTGATAAAGATTAGGTAAAAGGGATACTGTATTGATGCAATTACATCTAGAATACCATTACCAATCATAGCGTGTTCAAATGTGGTAATGACAAATACAATTACACCAGATATAACCCCTAACATTGAAAATATTTTCAATATCCTGCTTCCTTTTTTAGTGTACATTAGTAACAAGCCCATAAATAATATCGTTACAAGCGAGTTGAGAATATTCATATGTGAGTCAGGATATTTTAATGCAGGCATCAAATTTATTGAGAACGCCAACAGGTATGAGGCTATTACCAATATTAAGATTATATATTTCATATTAACTCCCCCTTTCATGATTCACATTTTAATACAAAATTTCCTATTTTTCCCAACCCATCAAAATTCCTTGTTGCATGAAAAAGATAACTTCCTTCTTCTGTTAAAGTACCCTTGAAGTTAATTCGCTTAAATATTCGGGTTATATTAAATGCTTTCTTGTAAATAATAAGATTGTTAAACAGGAAATGAAGGAGGATTTGTATGCAAAAAGATAAACAAGATAAAAAAAATTCGAGTTCCAGTATGAAGCCGGGATTCGCCGGGACGGAGGCGAAGAAGGTAAAACAGGAAATTCAGAAAGATATAAGCGAAGGACAAGGTGCAATGACTTCCCGAGAGGCAGGTGCAATGCGAGATTAAAAAACCACTAAGGGTGGTTTTTTAATCTTAAATTTCAATATGTAACACTGTACATCTTTCGTTTTGATTTGAAGAAGATGCTGAAACAAGCGATAGGAAGAGCTCCCCCTCTTGAAATTTTGCATCAGTAGTTACTTAAAAATGGAAAATTTACTTATCTTCAGCAGATTTCTCCTTTTTGGACAAATAAAACCATAAAAATAACATAGAAGTAGTAAAAATTAATGGCTTAAATTTCACCTCTATCTTAGCAACAAACTTCAAATACAATTGAAATATTAAAGTTAAAATCACTGCTATTGAGATAAAGTTAAAGATATGCTTTTCCGTAATAGTTATATTTTTAAACCTTATTTCCATCAAAGCACCCCTTTTGTTATTACTATTTATTCCGTCAGTTTAATTGCTATTCCTTTACATCTGTAAGCTCAAATGTTGGTATTACATTTAAATAACTGTCAAGCAATTCATCATACTCTAAAGCTTCAAAGGCGATATCAAAGGTAACTTCGTACACATGCCCGTCAACTTCTGTTAAAAACCAGTATTCTTCATAACCATCAAAAATGTAAAGTGGTCGCTCCTAAATTGTGAAAGTTTTTCTCTTACAACTGGGGGCCAAATGACATCAAGTCGGCCCATTATTCGAAATCCTTTTCAGAAAGAGATTTTAACAACTCCGAAGTCGTTATACCTTTTCCTTCCTCATACGCACTCTGACTTTCCCGAATCATTTGCCCAAGATGTGGGTTTCTTTCTATATCTGCTTTAATCGACTGTTCTGATTCTTCCTGTAACACTAATGTGAATTTGCCCTTCCCTAGTATAGAAAACTGAATAACAGAATTATCACGATTCATATCTGAAATGTATTTCATAAGCTCTTCTGAAGACTCAATTAAACCCATAATATCACCCCTAGTATAATTTAGTATTATGTTTTTGTCATATCACAATATAACTAAATATCTGAGTAAATTCTAAACTTACACATTACATATTCTTTTAGAAAATGTGACTCGTCCATATAACAAGGGGTTCTATTAGCCGTTTTGTTGAATTGTTTGCGGCATTTGATCTTGGGAAGGGAATCTCTCGGATTCTTCGCATCAGATGGACATTTTTTTAACATTTTTTCATTAAATTCTTTCGACATGTCAACATGATTTTATCATATCCGATCAAAATAAAAAAATCCCTCATGTATATTGTTTGTGTCAAGTGCTGATATACATTGATTCAAAATGGAGATGGAATGACACGAATTGAGAGCGATTCAATAGTCTGGGAAAAAAGTAGATTCATTTTTATTCTTTCAATATTCTATATGATAAATATTAAAATAAGTCTAAATTAATACCCTCTTTTTAATTTTTTGTTGATTCTTAATAACTTGAGATTTATACTAGTAGTAGAACCAGCAGGATTAGGTAATGCAATATCTGGAGTAGTAGTGGGTTATGTTGCAGATGTAGCAGCAAATATGATTGGTTCTGGTATTCATGATGTTTGGTTTGATGCAAGAACATTTTATAATGTCGATGACACATGTGAATTAAAAGATAGTGTACTAATTTATAAATACCCTGATTATACTGGCTTTTCAGGGACAACTACTAGACATTATAGAAATTGTAGGTGGTAGTAGAATTGTCTTTTCCCCTATTAGGTTTTGATATTTTTAATATAGGAGGTAATGACGTAAGCAAAATGGATATTCTTAAAAAACTTTTTAATTTGAATTCTTCTTTTAAAGGAATGATTCTTTTATTATCATACCTAATCCTATATACCATTTTTTCTCAGTACCTAAACAAATTCGATCCATCGGGAATGTCATTGTTGATTACTTCAGTTTTTGTGATCATTTACCTATGGTTTAAAATACTTTTATTTGACAATGTAAATAAAAAAAGAGAAACCATCTATTTAGTTATTTTCCTTATCTTATTTATGTTATCAGCATATATTACCTTCTTTTAACCATGGCTTTTCTTGACTTTTTAAATTGCGAAACTAATATGTATAAGGTGACTAGTAGTCGTACTGCTAACTAGTCGATAGCCCATCTAATAGGGAGTTGGGGCAGTTAGCAGGAGAAATCTTACTCCTGCATTTTTATTTTTTCTCTTCTATATTTCATTACGTATTGCTGCATTAGATCCCTACCCCTCAATCACCCTATTCTCCATCCGTCCAATCTTCTCAATTTCCAATGCTACAACATCCCCATCTTTCAAAAACTGTGGTGGCTTCATAGCGAAACCAACGCCATCAGGGGTTCCTGTTAATATAATATCTCCTGGCTTCAATGTAATTAGATTGGAAATGAATTCAATTAAATAAGGAATATCGAAAATTAAATGACTCGTATTCGAAGATTGCCGTTCTTCCCCATTTACATAGGAACGAATGGATAGACTGGCAGGATCTTCAATTTCATCTATCGTAACAACCCATGGCCCGATTGGTGTACTGCGGTCCAAGGTTTTCCCCTGTAGCCATTGTGGTGTACGTTTTTGCAGGTCACGTGCCGAGATATCATTTCCAATTGTGTAACCGGCAATATAATTTAAAGCATCCTCTTTACTAACATGTGAAGCTTCCTTACCAATTACAACAGCCAATTCAACCTCATAATCCAGTTTTTTCGTAAAAGAGGATTTTTCAATAGCATCATCCGGACCAATAATAGCATTGTTAAATTTAGCAAATAGAACCGGGAATTCCGGGATATCACTAGCCATTTCTGCCACATGATCAGCATAATTTTTGCCCACACAGATTACTTTTGAAGGATTGGGGTTTGGTGTATCTAAAATAATCTCTTCCTTAGTTAAAAAAACATCCTCCTCATTGTTTTCCTTTATGTAGTCATAGGCTTCTCTTGCCTTAGCAATAACACTTGAACCAATAGAATAAAATGATTCCGGACTTGCTGGGAAAATGTGATCAATTGTGTTAGAATCTTTTTCCTGTTTTGATAGTAACAATTTACGATAGGCGTCCTGAAGATCAATAACCTTTTCTTCAAACATACAGCCTATTCTGTAATCTCCTGGGCTATTCCTTAATTTGTAGCTTACCAGTTTCATATATACACCTCATTTGATATATTTCTGCTGTCTTTATTATATAATGTCTAGCGTATTTAATACAATTAATTGCGTGAATTTGTGTAATAATTTAAACTATTATTTAAAAGCATTTAGGGGGGAGTAAATTGGAAGTTTTTCCTATTGGTTACATTGCAATAGCATTTGGAATTGCAGCAGCGGGATATTTCATAGGTGAGGGACTCAAAAATTTTAAAAATGCGGATGGTAAGGACCTGATAAATAATTTATTCAATGAAGACGATGAGCATGAGTTAATTAAGGAAAAAGATGTACATCACTTTCTGGGTACTTCCAAAGAAGATGCCAGTCTATTAATAAGTGAGCATCCCGATGTGCCCCATGTAAAGTTAAATGGAAAAGTATATTTTCCAAAAGCGAAACTGCGTGAGTGGTTATTGAAAATGGGGGATTAGGGATAAAACAACAGCGAACAATGCAGAGGCACTGTTCGCTGTTGTTATTTTATTGAATTGTAAAAATCTATAATAAAGGTATTCCTAACCCTACCATTTTTTATTTCATAAACCTTATGACTGATCATAGCCTCTGTTTCATATGGTACGATAAAGTCCACCTTGTCACCTTCATATAAATAAATCATACTTGCACGCATTGGCATGTATGTGGACTGATCACCCGTGAGTCTCCTGAAATTCACCTGGTCAAAATGATTGATAAAAATCTCAATTTTATCTTTGTTCCTTGTACTTTTGTACCTGCCTTTGTTAATGGGATTACTTAACATTACTTTTGTTATGTTTTCAGGATTAACATCAAGGGTCTCCTCCAGGGTTTTTGTTCTGTAATCAGAGTTTTTAAACCCCAATACTGCCAGAATCAGTACAAGCACCAGAACAATTGAAGTAATCATTATATTTACTTTCCTCATACCACCTCTCCTCATCAGATAAACCTTGAGAAGCGAAAAAATTCACATCTTTGATGAAGATGGAATCTGATATAATTCCACCTGCTTCCATTATGAGGTATTTATCTAAAAAATTAATTGATGCAGGTCAATTTTTAGAGGAGAAATTAATAACATTTTTGTGAACATTTAAATTTATAATTTATCATTTACGTGATATATATCACATTTTAAAGTTTATTAAAGTTGTATGCTTAGTGTAACAAGGATAAAGGGGGTTTAATAATGGAAGTAAAAAGAACACATTTTGCTGATAATTTAAGCAATGACAGATTTTATTATCGGTTTTCCTGGTTCCACCTCACACGTCCCTTGACATTCACAGGTACGATCAGCCCCATTTTAGCTGGGACCGTACTTGCTGCATATAATGGTTCTATTCGTTATGATATATTATTAGCAATGCTAACGGCCACATTACTGATTCAAGCCGCAACCAATATGTTCAATGATTACTTTGATTTCCGAAGCGGCCAGGATCAGAATAAATGGGTAACGGCAAATTCAAATAAACCGGAATCGGGTCACGGACCTGCACACCACCTTATTCCATACGCTGCAGGTTCTCTATTAATGCTGGCAACTATAATCGGCTTATGGTTAGCACTAAATAGCAGTTTCTGGATTATTTTAATAGGAATAGCAGGCATAGCTGCAGGATATGCATACTCTGCAGGCAGACATTCCTTTTCTTCCATCGGTTTGGGAGAAGCTGTAGCAGCCATCTTTTTGGGTCTAGTTCCGGCAAGTCTTGCCTATATTATCCAGGGTAATTCTTTAAGCATTCAAATTCTCGCAGTAGCAATCCCATTTGCTTTAGCAATTGCCACAATGATTTTCACAAACAATCTGCGGGATATTGAAAAAGACCGGGAATTTCGAAGTACTGTTGTAATTAAGATGGGAAAAGCAAAAGCAGTCCAATTCTTGACATTACTGCTAGGCCTTACCTATTTATCTATTATATTATTAATTATTTTCCAAGTTACTACCTGGACCACAGGACTTACTTTATTCACTCTTCCACTGGCCATTCGACTTCGCTGGTCATTTCGAAAAAACGCAAAACGTACAGAGGAAATTGCTGCAATGAAATTAGCTGCACAGCATCACTGGTTGCTTAGTTTTTTATTTCTCATCGGTATGTTGTTCGGGCTGTAAAAAAAACGGGAAAGAGATTTTGGTCCCTTTCCCGTTTTATTAAAATGCACCTGCTCCCCCGCCACCAGTCGAGGAAGTAGTAGTTGTACTGCTGGAGCTTTGAACTACAACCGTGTATAGGGCAAGATTACTTGTACTGAAAGCAGTTGTTGCATAAACAGGATTATTTAATAATGGATAATATGCTTTTAATTGAGCAACATCATCCACTTTTCCACACTGTTCGCCGTAGCTTTCTCCAGCTCCTAAAATAATTGCGTACTCAAGTCTGCGCTCTATTTTATTTGGATCAGAACCAATTGGATAGCGTTTATTTTTGAATGAAGCATGCCCTGTTTTAATCGCATATTTCAATCTTCTTATATCTTTTCTCCAATAATATGCAGGCACAATCAATAGCGCCATGAGTGATAGGAAATAGAAAATCAATGTTAGAATAACTGCATTTGTTAAAGTGAATCCAATGGCTGTTATCAATAAAGTTATAAAATAATAACCTGCCAGTACAAATTTATTCCTGTTAAATAGTAAACTGACAACAGCTAATACCCCAACTATTGCAGGCAACACCCATTGTTCAGTTGGGCTGAGTATATCAATTGTCGTAAAATAGTAAAACAAGCCAAATGAGCTAATTACCAAAGGAATGGAGAAGAACGGGAATCCTTTGAACGGATTACGCAGATCCTGAAAACTTTCTCTACCCATTACCAAACCGGACCATTTATCAAAATTACTTTGAAATTCTTCTGCTTTTTCTTTTTTTACTTCATCCGATTCTTCTTCATTATCAAGAAGGGTTTCCAATAGAAAATAATTGCCATGTTTATCTTTTTCCGTAAATATCCAGTTTCTCAAGTAAGTGTCAGCCATATCAATCGCAGCATCTTTTTTGATCCAGGTAAAACGGAATGTACTATCTTTTTCTTTTAATTCTGATGGGACTTCTTCAAGGCTTATGACCCCACGCTGTTTTAAAGAAAACAATGCGGCAATAAAACTTTCATTCGGTAATTGTAAATACCCATTCAGATATTTAACAAATAATGGGTCTGTCTTTTCAAGTGTTCTCAGCAATCCATCTACGCTTCTTTCACCGCGATAGCGATTAGGATGTACAATAAGTAAAAATATTGTTGCTACTATAACAGCACCTAATAATAACCACAGGATTGGAACAACTTTTTCCATATTTGCCTGAAGATTTTCTCCCCGCTCAGCCAATTCACGTTCTTCTGCTAATATCTCTTCTTCCATCATCTTATCTTTATCCAGCTCCATAGCACCGAGCCGTTCTGCAGGAAAGATATAACGAATCATGGAGGTTTCACCAGCATTCAACACTGAGTTTGTATAGTGAATACCGTTTTCCATTGCCGTAATTTTTCCTGTTTTATCTTCATGCAGAAAGTAATGTGTTGCATCCGTTACATTACGTGCTGGTGTATGAATGGAAATTTCCACATTATTTAAATCTGTTTCATTGGACTCATCAAAAAAGGCATACTCCAGCTCTGCTACATCTGCATATTTCTTTACAGAACCTTCCACTTGATAGCTATACATTACCTGCTTCGTTTCATCTGTTGAATCAGAATAAATCTTAAATGCTCCATCTTCTTCCTCAGTTGTCAGAGAGTCAAGACTTTCTGTTGAAATAGTTGGATCATTATTTTCTGTAAGATATGCATTAAAATTAGACACATCTGACTCGATTGAACGGGTCATTCCTTCATATGAACCATTAAAGGTATATGTAAAAACTTCCCGAACATGCATAACTCCATCCTCGGCAATACGTGCATCAATGGTTACATTATCAATTGAAAATGAATCCTCTTCTGAACAGGCTGTTATAATGAATAATAAAAACAGCAATATAATTGCAGTTAGAAATTTTTTCATGCTTTTAGACCTCCTAAATGTAGTACGGCTAAAACCACATGATAGTTTCACAATACAAGGAAAAGCTGAGAACACCTTTCAGCCTTACTGTGCTTTATGGATAATATTCAATACATCTCTTAAATCGTCAACAGCTATTTGACCTGGTGCAGAGGCTTGTTTTCCAATACCGAATGTTGCAGCAGAGCCAAAGACTTCTCCTCCTATTCGACTGATAACACCTAAGCTTCCCATTGCCATTGTAATAATCGGACGATCTGCATAGTTTGATCTCATGATATCCGTAGCTTCAAGCAGTGTTAGTACGTCACTTATATTTGTTGGCATTACAGCAATTTTCGGGATATCTGCACCTAAATCTTGCATAGATCTGAGTCTTTTAATAATCTCATCTTTTGCCGGAGTTTTCTCAAAATCATGATTGGACATAATAACGTAAACATTATTGTCCTTAGCTTTTTGCATAAGATCTTTTAAATTTTCCTCCTGTGAAAACAATTCTATATCAATAAGATCTATTAAATTGGATTGTATGGCAGTTGAAAGCAGTTCATGATAATATAGATCTGTAACCTGTTTATTTCCGCCTTCCCTGTGGCTCCTGAAAGTGAAAAGTATTGGTATCTCTGAAAGCTGTTCTCTTAACAATGAAAGTATCCCTTTGATTACTTCCAAATTCTCTACACTATCAAAAACATCTGCTCGCCACTCTACAATATCCGGTTTTAATATTATTACTTCTTTAACTTCCTCCATTAACTCTATTTCATTTTTCCCCATTAAAGGTACAATAACTTTAGGAGGTCCTTCACCTATTTTGATATTTTTTATTTGAATCCTGTTCATTGCAATAACTCTCCTTTGAAGGTAGCATATCTTTTATACTATTATACTTTTATTATTTAAAAAAGAAATATTACTGGATTGAAAAGAGGATAAAGATGATGAATAATGTTCCACTAAAAGAAAAAAGTATTGTTCTGATTGGTTTTATGGGGGTGGGAAAAACTACTATCGGCCAAGCTATTGCAAAGAAATTGCAACGAGAATTTATTGATATTGATGAAAAAATTGAAAAAGAATACCACATGCCGACTTCAGATATTTTTAAAAGATACGGAGAAAAGACTTTCCGAAAAAAAGAGAAAGATATGATTGAACACTTTTCCATGCAAAAGTTTAAAGTCATTTCTGTTGGTGGTGGTGCGTTTTTACAAAAGGAAATTCGGGATATCTGCTTAGCTGAATGCATTGTGGTTTTTCTTGATTTAACGTGGGACTCCTGGAAAGAGAGAATTGCTTTACTAATTGACAGTCGTCCCGTACTGCAAGGGAAATCTATCGATGAAATCAAGGAACTTTATTATAGTAGACAACCTATTTATAAGGAAAACCACTTGAAAATTCAAACTGATGATTTGGATACGGAGGAAGCTGCGGATGCCATCATTGACTCATTAAAAACAACATAGGCATATATTCAAAAACAAGGGACAATATTCCTTGTTTTTGTACTTATTGATATCATTTCATACGGAGTTTAAAATTTCCCACCTGAAATTACTTGTATAAATACTGTACAAGCGTTATAATATTCTTTGTGAATAAAATAATGCGCCCATAGCTCAGTCGGATAGAGCACTGGTTTCCGGTACCAGGTTTGTCGGGGGTTCGAATCCCTCTGGGCGCGCTTAAATAGGAAGGCATGGGTTAAAGAAAATGATTACCCTTGTCTTTTTTTATGCAGGTTTATTTTTTGGATAGTTGGGAAAAATAAGAAGTATGTTTTGATTAGAAAATTGTTGACCGTTTTTGTTTGACCTTCATTGACCTTTTAGTTATGATAAAAATAGATCCAATAATTATGGATGAACGTATTCGAAATAAGGGAGGATTTTAAACATGAATTTAATACCTACAGTTATTGAACAGACGAACCGTGGAGAGCGCGCCTATGATATTTACTCACGTTTACTGAAAGACCGTATCATCATGCTTGGCAGTGGAATTGATGATAATGTAGCAAACTCAATTGTTGCACAATTATTATTCCTTGAAGCAGAAGATCCGGACAAAGATATTTCATTGTACATTAACTCACCAGGTGGTTCTATCACAGCAGGTATGGCTATTTTTGATACGATGCAGTTCATTAAAGCTGATGTATCAACCATTTGTACTGGTATGGCAGCATCTATGGGAGCATTTTTGCTTGCTGCTGGTGAAAAAGGAAAACGTTTTGCACTTCCAAACAGTGAAGTAATGATTCATCAGCCATTAGGCGGAACTCAAGGACAAGCAACCGACATTGAAATCCATGCACGACGCATTATTGAAATGAAGAAGAAAATGAATCAAATTCTTGCCGAGAGAACAGGTCAGCCACTGGAAGTAGTTGAACAGGATACAGAACGTGATAACTTTATGACAGCTGAAAGATCTGTAGAATATGGATTGATTGATAAAATTTTAAGACGTAATACAGATAAGTAAACAAAAAATCCCTTTCATAAAAATGAAAGGGATTTTTTTATGGATTTGAAACAAATGACATTAAATGATTTAATGCTATTTCTTCATCCGGGCCATCAGCGGTTATTGTAATAACTTCTCCTTTGATTATAGCCAAACTCATCAGCCCCATAATACTTTTTGCATTTACTTTTTTACCATCCTTTTCAAGAAACAAATGTGCAGAATAACGATTTGCCTCCTGAACAAATTGCGCAGCTGGCCTTGCTTGTAAGCCTGTATCCAGTTCGATTTTGACGGATTTCTCAACCAATTCGCTCATCCTCTCCAATTAACGTAAACGCTACCAAAACATAATAATTATAATCGACAGCGATGGTAATCCATTAGGACAGCCATTACTGCCGATATGAGATATCATTAAAATAGTAAATTAATTCACAAAATAATTATATCATGTATTTAACTTTAATTAAATGATTACACAAAATATTACTTACTCTCTAATGCCCCACCACTTCTGAGTTTATCAGCAAAATCATCGATCTTTTTCAAGCGGTGGTTCACACCGGATTTGGAAATTTTCCCAGTGGTAACCAATTCACCTAACTCTTTCAATGAAACGTCCTGATGCTGTACACGCAGCTTGGCTATTTCCTGTAATTTTTCCGGAAGTTGATCAAGCCCAACGGTTTCATCGATCAAATTAATATTTTCAATTTGGCGAAAAGCAGCGCCAATTGTTTTATTCAAATTTGCTGTTTCGCAATTCACCAGCCGATTAACAGAGTTACGCATATCGCGAACAATTCGTACATCCTCAAATTTAAACAGGGCATTATGGGCACCTATGATATTAAGAAATTCAGTGATCTTTTCTGCTTCTTTTATATAAACAATGTATCCATTTTTACGTTCCAATGCCCGTGCACGAAGATCAAACTTGTTTAATAATTCACATAATGCTTCATTATGTTCATGATAAAAGTTGGAAATCTCCAAATGATAGGATGATGTTTCCGGGTTATTGATTGATCCACCAGCTAAAAACGCTCCACGTAAATAAGATTTGTTACAGCATTTTTTTGCCAGATACTTTTGGGAAATTGTCCGATTGAATTTATAAGGTTCCTGTAAAATGTCCAATTCAGATAAGAGGTCACCCACACCTTTCTTTAAACGAACAATATATACATTATTTTTCTTCAATTTCATTTTTTTGCGGACAAGCAGTTCAACCGGAAACGTATAAATCGATTTGATCAATGTATAAATTCTTCGTGCAATCGCTGCATTTTCTGTTTGGACATCTAATGTATAATCATGTCTCGATAAGGAGATAGCTCCATTCATCCGAATTAATGCAGCAAGCTCAGCCTGTGTGCAGCAATCATCTAATTCTATCGTAGTTAATTCTTTCTTTATTTCTGAAGCAAAGGACATTCCTTTTTCCCTCCTTTACTGTTTTTAGTTAAACTAATTCTATCTTATGCCGAATGGAAATATACTCTTTTTCCACGGGCAAGTGCCTGGCCTTCTAATTTGTTTTCATAATAGAATAAAGTAATTTGGCAATTTTATTTGTATCATGCCTTAATGTGGATTGGGAATGATTGATGATATCTCCTTCAATAATTTCGAGTCCCATGTCTAATAAACGTTCTGTATCATAAATTACCGGCTCGGCATTTTCTTCTGCATATACTGCACGCACTGATCTTTTAATTGGTTCATTGTGGACAACGATACCGCCAACACATCCCTCACCAATATGATTACTTATGGCTTTCACATGATCTGATGCTGTATAATCTGTTGTTTCCCCAGCTTGAGTCATTACATTACAAACATAAATGACCTTGCCCTTTGATTCCTTAATCGCAACATCAATTTTAGGGATAATCAAGTTTGGTAAAATGCTTGTATATAAACTACCTGGAGATATAACAATTAAATCAGCTTTTTTAATAGCCCGTATAGCGTTTGGCAGTGGCTCGACAGGCTGTGGACTTAGAAATACACGCTCTATTTGTTTATTCGAAAGTGGGATATTGGATTCTCCGGATATAATGGAACCATCCACCATTTTTGCATGTAAAGACATACTCTCATTTGAAATCGGGAGAATCTTTCCTTTCACATTGAGTACACGTGAAATTTCTTTTATACCTGTATAAAAGTCACCCGTAATCGATGTCATGGCTGCAAGCAGCAGGTTTCCCATCGAATGGCCTGATAATCCATTGCCAGCTACAAATCGATGCTGAAAAAGCTCTACAAGCATCGGTTCTGCATCAGATAATGCAGCAATCACATTACGAATATCCCCTGGTGCAGGTATTGCCATTTCACTACGCAGTCTTCCGGTACTACCACCATCATCAGCTACAGTAACCAGTGCCGTTAAATGAATTGGCAGGTTTTTTAAACCGCGTAGGAGAACCGGCATTCCAGTTCCACCACCTATAACGACGACACGTGGCTGCTTTTCCTGTTTCATAATTAATGTCCCTTTCTTTTATCAATATCGCGATGTGTAATATGGGTTGTATAACCTGAAGACAGTTCTTTTGCAAAGTACTCCGAAAGTGCTACCGAACGATGCTGTCCACCTGTACAGCCAATTGCTACCACCAGCTGTGATTTGCCTTCTTTTTTATATTGCGGAAGCATGAACCGTAATAGATCCAGTACCTTTTCATTAAATTTTTCCGTATCAGACCATTTAAATACATAGGAAGACACTTCTTTATTTAAGCCGGTTAGTGGCTGTAGATGTGTAACATAATGAGGGTTTGGTAAAAATCGAACATCGAATACCAAATCTGCATCTATCGGCAATCCATATTTGAAGCCAAATGATACCATATGAACAGAAAAGATTTCCTGTTTTTTCTCCGTATAAATCTTCAGCATTTTCTCACGTAATTCCTTCGGTTTCAAATCGGTTGTGTCAATAATTCGCTGTGCTCTTCCCCGAAGCTCATCAAGAATCTCTCTTTCCTGCTGAATACCGGTAAGCGGCAAACCACCGACAGCCAATGGATGTGACCGTCTAGTTTCTTTATATCTGCTGACAAGCTGCTCATCCTTTGCATCCAGAAAAAGAATGTGCTCCTGTAACCAGTCTGCTTCTCCTAAAATATCCAATGCTTCAAACAATGAATCAAAAAATTCACGTCCGCGTAAATCCATTACAAGTGCTACTTTACGAATATTATTAGTGGAATCTTTCATAAGCTCCAGAAATTTAGGAAGCAATGTTGGTGGTAAATTATCTACACAGTAATAGCCCAGATCCTCAAAGCTTTGAACCGCAACCGTTTTTCCTGCTCCGGACATTCCTGTGATCACTACTAATTTTGTTTCCTGTTCTCCGTTTCTCATCATATCTCCCCCTTGTATAAAAATATAGATCTTTAATTAATTATTGAATGGATCTAATTGTGCTTCCAGCAGTTCATAACCCTCTGTATAGGAAAAAGCACCATATAAAATAGCTTTGGAAGTCAGAACATGCTCATAGATCTCCCGGTCCCCTTCCGCCATTGGCAAATTCTTTATATTTTCAAGCGGGATCCATTCCAGTTCTCCCTCTTCACAATAGTCGGTAAGCTTTCCTTCATACGATTTACAAATAAACGTAAACATCATCCATTCCTGAATAATGCTCTGATTTTTATAAATCGAAAATGTAAAAGCCCCTATTAATTCGGGATCCTGCAATCTTAACGCAGTTTCTTCTCTATATTCTCTGATGACTGATTCTTTAATGGATTCTCCTTGCTCCATTTTCCCACCAGGTATTGCATACCAGCCTCTCCGTGGTTTCTTTAGTAATAATGCATGATTATTATCTATTACTATGCAGTTTGTTACTCGCTGCATACCTCATTCACCCCGATCATCTTAGGCATCATTACTACCATTATACAATGAAAAATTCAGAAGCAACAAGAATAAGATTTTCCCAGTGGTATCTCGACAAATTAGGACAGGTTCTATGTTTTAAAATCAAAAAAAGGCACAGGCGCCATGCACCTGTGCAAGAAACTAATCTATCTATTAAAAGGGGGTCAATTAGTTAATTACATTGTACCCTAAAATTGTTGCGAGCGTGTTACAACAGCGTTAAAAAGCAGTTACTAAAGTAAAAAAATATTCATATTTATTATGAATTTGTTGCTTTTAGTTTTTCTGCCAGGTTTTCTACATACTTTATTGCCTCTTCTGCAGCGATACTTCCATCACCTGTTGCTGTCACAATTTGTCGAAGTGTTTTTTCACGAATATCTCCTGCTGCAAAAACTCCCGGGATATTCGTTTCCATATTTTCATTCGTTGGAATATAACCTTCCCCATTTGTTATACCAAGTGACTTGAATGGCTCACTTAATGGCACCATTCCGATATAAACGAATACTCCATCGATTGGATATTCATTTGCTTCCCCTGTTTTATTATTTTTAAGGGAAACACTCTTCACTTTACCATCAGGTCCATTGATTTTTTCAACTACAGTATCCCAGATAAAGTCAATTTTTTCATTATCAAATGCACGCTCCTGAATGATCTTCTGAGCACGTAATTCATCACGACGGTGGACAATGGTTACTTTATCGGCAAAACGGGTTAAATAAATACCCTCTTCCACAGCAGAGTCCCCTCCACCGATTACAACAAGATTTTTCTGTTTAAAAAATGCACCATCACAAACGGCACAATAAGATACACCACGACCGCCCAGTTCTTCTTCACCGGCAATTCCCAGTTTTTTAAATTGGGCTCCTGTTGTAATAATAAGTGCTTTTGTTTTGTATTCCTTTTTACCAGCAATAACCGTTTTATAATCCCCATGGTCAATAACTTCCTTAATATCACCATAGGCATATTCAGCACCAAATTTCTTTGCATGCTCAAACATATTATTTGATAAATCCGGTCCTAAAACATGGTCAAATCCAGGATAGTTCTCAACATCTTCTGTATTAGCCATTTGACCACCCGGAATTCCACGTTCAATCATTAATGTATCCAAATTTGCACGGGAAGCATAAACAGCTGCAGTCATCCCAGCTGGTCCAGCCCCTGCAATAATTACATCCAACACACGATCTTCGGACATGTTAATCGCCCCTTTTCCTACTTTGTTTTTCCATATTCAAGCTTATAAGAATGAGTCAGTTTCGTCTAATATTATGCTTATAGAAGATGTTCAAAAAGTCCGGTAAAAATGACACATCGAATTTCTTCGTTGGCTTGCTTTTCGCTCCTCACGTATTAATTGCATACGTTCCGGTGCTCAAAGCTACACCGCCTCGAACTTCTCGGTCCTTTTTATCCTCCCTTTTGAACTTGCTCTTATAAAAGCTATTTTACGGAAACTTACTTGCGTTATTCCTGCCAAGGCACTTCTTCCATAGCCAGGTTGGGGAATTTTTTGCATCCTTCCTTCCATATGATAAGCGCTTTTGAAGGCTCACCATGATGAAATGCAGCAATGCTGTACCATCTGAAATAAGAAGGATGACTTTTTACAGTTCCTTTATTTAGTGACCGGAATCGATTGCAGGCTTCATTATAATATGCCGTTCTTGCCATCGTTACCGCAATTCGTAACTTTTGCTGTTCATGAATAGGATATACGTTTAGTAATGCCTGAATATTTTTTTCATATTCCTGTTTCTGCCCTAATTGATAATAAAATAATGCTAAATTAGTATGGCTGTATAAAGAATTAGGATCTTCCTTGATAATATCCAGTTCCATTTCAACTGCTTTCTCTTCATTTCCTGAAAAGAATAATGCATGCGTATAATCATGCTTCGCCATTTTATGTTCTGGAAAAACGATCATCATTTCTTCAATGAGTGGAATTGCTTTTTCCCACTCCATGTTTTCCATATGATAAAAGACAGTTTCCTGGTAGATAAGAAGTTCATCTTCATCCTCAAGATCCCAGTCGCTTTTCTCGTCATCTTCATCAATATCAATCAAATCCAATAAGCTTTCCGCTTCTTCGGAAAAATCGCCATCCGACTCTTTATCAAGATATGTTAGTGCGTATTTTTTGGCATCATGTAATAAACCTAAATGCGCATAATTATTCGCTAATAGGTAATAGCAGTCTACATATTCTTCTGATTTCAGTACATTTGTCAGCAGTTGATTGGCTGTATGATATGCTCCAACTTCTGTATATATAATTGACATTTGGCATTGATATAATGGGTCATTCGGTTTAGCTTCTGTCGCTTTTCTTAACCATTTAATTGCAATGTCAAACTTTCTTTTTTGAAAAGCCTCTACACCTTTTGTGAAATAAAAGTCACCTTCAGGAATAAAAGGGATAACATTATTTTGTTTACTATTATATTTTAAATTTCCCTGTTGCATGCATATCCCCCTAAAATTCGCTATATCCGAACAAATTATATCATATTTGTATGGGGAATAATATAGTATTTTAGCTTAATATATCGTAAAAGCAAGATACGTGTTAGATGCCTTTGATAACCGAATCGCTTGCTTAACTCCAGAAACCTGCAACATTTATTATTCAAGCTGTTTTGTCATAAAAAATATAAACTACGACGTATGCGCTTGGTTATTTTCCGCTGCGGACCGTTGCGGACCTTAGGGCACGGCTTCAGTCTCCTCGAGAAAATACTCTGCGGGGTCTTCAGACACGTGCTTTTCCCGCAGGAGTCAACGGTCCTCCGCTCCAAACAACCGCATAAATGTGCAAGTATTTGTTTAAATTAATCAAGAATTTTTTTTAAATTTTAAAGCACAATTCCAGCGGAGGAAACACATTGAAGACTCCTGCGGGAGGAAAGGCATAGGTGAGACCCCCGAGTGCGTAGCACGAGGAGGCTCACCAGCCGCCCTAAGGTCCGCGAAATGTGTTTCCGTAGCGAATTCCTGCTCTCAACCAGCGTTTGCAAATGAATTTTCACGGTGTCGCATTTTCTGTCCACTGCGATGATTAAAAAGTAACAAAACTTATAAAAAGAGTCATTTTCTAACAGGTGTCACTGCATCATGGAGCAATTGATCTAATTCCTCTGTATAATTCACTTTTTGGTCGTCCGTCCATTGTAATGCTTTACTCATATAATTAATTACATGCTCTTTATGATCTCTCACCCAGTTAATTTCAAAAAATAATGCACCGGTTCTTCTTACAAAGAAATCTGCGGGTTTGTAAGTGAGTTCATATTCCAGAGCGTATACAAGCTCTGCAAAAACGACTGGGTCAATACTTTCCTTTTCTGCATCATCCTGCTTATTTTGATATATTTCAAAAATCGTACCGACATTTGCGCCATATCTTTGGATGATTCTCAATGCTGTTTCTTCATCTATACCCAACGTTTTTGCTTCCAGTACTTTACGATCCTTGAATTGTTCAAATCCTTTTGAACCGCCAACCTCACCACCGGCAATAGGCAGATGTTTCGTATCAGATCCGGAATAGAGAATTCCTTCCTCTTCTTTAAATTGCTTAACAACTGTATCGATAGCTTCCTGAGCCATTTTCCGATAACCAGTCAGCTTCCCACCTGCCATTGAGATCAACCCGGAATCCGAAATAAAAATCTCATCTTTACGGGATATTTCACTTGGATTATCTGTATCCTCCGCTGCAATCAACGGCCGTAGTCCTGCCCAACTGGACTCCACATGATCAGCTTTCATATTTAATGAAGGGAACATGTAATTTATAGCATCCAGCAAATAATCACGGTCACTTTCTGTCAGCGTTGGATGGGCAATATCCCCATCATATGTAGTATCTGTTGTGCCTACATATGTTTTATTATCCCGGGGTATTGCAAAGATCATTCTTCCATCAGGTGTATCGAAATAGATTGCCTGCTGCAATGGGAATAATTCTTTTGGAAAAACCAGATGTGCCCCTTTGGTCAGATGTAATGATTTCCCTTGTTTCGATCCATCGATTTCTCTTAAATCATCAACCCATGGGCCGCCAGCATTTATTATTTTTTTAGCATAAATATGATGTTTTTCTCCACTGATTTCATCCTGGGTGACTACGCCGGTTACTTTATTGGAATTATCGTAAATAAAATCAATAACTTTTGCATAGTTAACAGCAGTTACCCCTTTTTGAACTGCTTTTTTTAGCACTTCAATCGTTAAACGGGCATCATCTGTTTTATATTCTACATAATAGCCGGCACCTTTTAGATCCTCTTTTTTAATCAGTGGTTCTTTTTGTAAAGCTTCTTCAGGGCTGAACATGGTACGACGTTCATTTTTTTTAACACCCGCTAGAAAGTCATATACACGTAAGCCGATATTCGTTGTGAAAGGACCGAAATTACCTCCTTTATGAAATGGAAGCATCATCCACTCCGGCGTTGTTACATGTGGTCCATTTTCATATACGATTGCCCGTTCCTTTCCTACCTCTGCAACCATTTTAACTTCAAATTGTTTTAAATAGCGCAGCCCTCCATGGACTAGCTTTGTCGAACGGCTGGAGGTTCCCGCAGCAAAATCCTGCATCTCAACAAGACCCGTTTTTAAACCACGAGTTGTTGCATCCAAGGAAATACCAGCACCTGTAATTCCACCACCAATAACTAATACATCCAATTGCTTATTTTCTAACTTTTTAAATATATCCGTTCTTTTGTAGCTCGAAAATAAAGTCATTCCATTACACTCCCTGTTTTTTCACTATTGTCTATACATATAGATACCCTAAAACCGACTGACCCATGTATGTTTCGACTGTTTCATGGAAAATAAAAAGAACCGCAAAACTCACTAATGCTTTTTCACATTAGGGGGTTGCGGTTCTCCAATTCTCCGTCCAAAGTTATATTAACTTAGATTAAATATATCATATCTTAAGCTTCAGGTACAGTAATTCTACTTGAAAGCCTGTGCTGCTTTAACAGCCTTTTTCCATCCACCATATAAATTATTTTGTTCTTCCTCTGATAAATCCGGTTCAAATGTTTTCTCAATCTTCCACTGGCTGGCAATTTCTTCTTTACTTTTCCAATATCCCACAGCTAATCCTGCCAAATATGCAGCACCTAATGCCGTTGTTTCACTAATAACAGGCCGCTCTACAGGTACATCCAGCATGTTACTTTGAAATTGCATAAGAAAATCGTTTTTTACCGCCCCACCATCAACACGGAATTTTTTTACATCGATACCGGAATCTTTTTTCATGACATCGACTACATCACGTGTTTGATAAGCAAGTGATTCCAATGTAGCCCGGACAAAATGTTCTTTCTTTGTACCGCGGGTCAAGCCAAAAACAGCACCACGAGCATCACTATCCCAATAGGGTGTGCCAAGGCCAACAAATGCCGGTACAACATAAACGCCGTCCGTTGAATCTACTGCTTTTGCCAATGGCTCGCTCTCAGAAGAACTGTTTATTAGCTTCAGTCCATCCCGAAGCCATTGAATGGCAGATCCTGCAACAAATATACTTCCTTCTAAAGCATATTCCACTTTACCATCAACGCCCCAGGCAATGGTTGTAAGCAAACCATTCTCGGATTTAATTCCTTCCTCTCCAGTATTCATCAACATAAAGCAGCCTGTTCCATAGGTGTTTTTTGCCATTCCTTTTTCAAAGCAGGCCTGTCCGAACAATGCGGCCTGCTGATCTCCTGCGATTCCGGCTATCGGTATTTCGTGACCAAAGAAATGATAGCTCACGGTATTTCCGTATATCTCTGAGGATTGTTTTACCTCAGGCAGCATCGAACCGGGAACATTGAGAATTTCAAGCAATTCATCATCCCATTTCAGGTCATATATGTTGTACATCAATGTTCTGGAGGCATTGGAATAATCTGTAATATGCTCTTTGCCACCTGTTAATTTATATACTAGCCATGTATCGATCGTTCCAAATAAAAGATCTCCATTTTCGGCTTTCTCTCTCGCTCCATCAACATTATCCAGAATCCACTTCACTTTTGTTCCGGCAAAATAAGGATCAATTAACAGACCCGTTTTTTCTTTAAAAATATCAGTATGTCCAGCTTCACGGAGCTCATTACAAATTCCTTGAGTTTGTCTGGATTGCCATACAATGGCTTTATAAATCGGTTTCCCTGTATGCTTATCCCATACTACCGTTGTTTCACGCTGGTTTGTAATTCCTATCCCGGCAATATGCTCCGGATCAATATCGCTTTTCCTAAGTACATCAGAAATACAGGCAAGCACCGATGTCCAGATTTCATTGGCATCATGCTCCACCCAGCCGGGTTTTTGAAAAATTTGTTCGAATTCCTTTTGACCTGTTTCAACTATTTCACCATCATGATTAAAAATAACTGCACGAGAACTAGTTGTTCCCTGGTCAAGTGCCAGAATATATTTTTCCATGAAAATACCTCCTTCAAATGCTATATCTTATTTATTCTATAATCTCCACGGAACGTGCAACTGTAATCTCAATCTTTTAGAAAGAAAAAGACCACACCAATGTATGATCCCCACCTATCTTATTTAAAACTCCACAAGGCTCTATTTGAAGTTGATACTGCCACTGCTCCAGCGTTCATTGCTGCGTTAACCTCTTCTTCTTGCTTGATCAGCCCGCCTGCAATAACAGGCAGATTCGTTTCTGTACGAATATGTTCAACCATACTTGGCACTAAGCCAGGTAGTACCTCGACACAATCCGGCTGAAATCGTTTAATTAACTTTAGATTATGCTCAAGTGCTATACTGTCCAGTAAAAATATACGTTGGATTGCAAGCAGCTTGTGTTTTTTTGCCATACTGATCACATTACCTCTTGTCGAAAGGATACCATCAGGCTTTACTTCTCTGATCAAAAACTCCATACCATACTCGTCCGCTTTTAATCCTTGAATTAAATCAAAATGAATAAGTGCTTTTTTATTTGCCCGTTTTGTATAGTCCACAAGGCTTTTTAATTGGGAAAGCCGGGTTTCCAGAAATACGATAGACTCATTTGAAGTTTCCAATGCCCGTTCAAAATCCTTCATTTTTCGAATTGCCGGAAGTACCCCTGTTGGAATATTCAAGTTGATTCACCTTCTCTATTTGAAAAAGTACTTTCACGTTCTTCCATTTCTTCTTTTGTATAAATGATCTTCATTGGGTTACCACCAACAAAGGAACCAGCAGGAACATCCTTATGTACCAATGTACCTGCAGAAACAACTGCTTTATCTCCAATTGTCACACCGGGCAGTATGGTTGAATTGGCACCGATTAATACCTCATTTCCGATAATGACATCACCGATCCGGTATTCTTTTATTAAGTATTCATGTGCTAACATTGTTGTATTATAGCCGATTATACTATTTGTACCAATCGTTATTTTCTCCGGAAACATGACATCAGGCATAACCATTAATGCAAATGCACTCTGTTTTCCAACTTTCATGCGCAAAAATACACGATACAACCAATTTTTCATTCCTAAAAAAGGGGTATATCTGGCCAATTGAATAACCATAAAATTCTTCATAACTTTCCAGAATGATACTGTTTTATATATTTGCCATAATGAATTTGAGTTTTCCACCCGAAATCGTTCGGTTCTCCGCATCGCTTACACTCCTGTAATTTTCAGCAAATCACGCATATCTTCCAGCATATAGGTTGGATTATATTCCAGCAAAAATTCTTTCCCTCTTTGAGCCCAGGCAACGCCTGCTGTTTGAACACCAGCATTTTGCCCTGCTTCAATGTCATGAGAATTATCGCCAACCATTAAGGTCGTTTCCGCAGTAGCATTTAGCTCATTCATCGCCTTGATTACCGGTTCAGGATGTGGTTTTGTATGAACTACATCCTCATATTTTATTACCGTTTCAAAAAACTCATCCAACCCGGTTAGCGTTAATCCCATTTGTACAGCTTTCGTCATTTTCGTTGTAACAACACCAAGCTGAATATTATTATCCTTCAACTTTTTGATTGTTTCAGTTACATTTGGAAAGAGTTTCACGTAATCATCATGATTGGATAGATTATGTTCCCTGTATGTCTTAATCATCATTTCTGCCTGATTTGAATCAATCTTTTGAAATGTCTCAATTAGCGGAGGACCGTTAAATTCAATTATTTCTTCCATTGTATAGGTTAAATTATAATGCTTAAACGTATGATTAAATGATGCAATGATTAGCTCATTTGTATTTATAAGTGTTCCATCAAGATCAAAAAGTATTGTACGAATGCTGCTCATGAGTTAAATCCTTCCTTTTCTTCAAATCTTTCCTTTTCCAGATAAATGCCACAGTCATTGTTAGAATAACTGCCGTAACAAAACGGATCAGGAGCAATGGCCAAACCGGGATTCCCAAAGGTATGAAAATTAGTGTATCCTCAACAACGGCATGACAGGAAACAAGGAATAGTAATGCCAGATACATATCTTTTCTCGAAACCCCATCTTCTTTCACTGCCTGGATCATTAAGCCGGCTCCATAAGCAAGACCAATGGTTAAACCGGCCACAAGTGTCATGGATGTATTTCTTTCCATACCAAGCACTTTTGTAAATGGAGCGAATTTATTTGAAAAAGTATTTAGCCAGCCTTTTTCACGCAAAATTTGCATGACGACCATCAACGGGATAACAATTAATGCCAGCTGCGCTACTGCAACAACAGCAGTTTGTATCCCCTGAAGTGTAATTTCTCTCCAGCCGGTAAGTACCACATCGGATGCTGAAATAAATCCATAGCTTGCCTGCTCAGCTCCCCCGTTCCAAAGAAGATTGATCATAATCCCTGCTACTAAAGCCAGTGTGATACGAATTCCCGAAATCAACCACCAGCTCACACCAACACGGGATGCCACTGCTGATTCAATAAATAAATTATGGGAAAACGAGAGCATCATTGCCATGATAAATACTTCTTTAACAGTGAAATCAAAGGAAACGATGGCCGCAATTCCAGCATATAAATTTAAAGAATTTCCTAATACCAGTGGTACAGCCGCTTCACCTGATAAACCAAGCAACCCCATTACAGGAGTCAATAAATCTATGATCCAGGGCAGTACTGGCGTATACTGCAAAATTGTAACAAGCAATGTAATTGGAAAAATAACCTTACTTAACGTCCAGGTAACGCTAAGGCCCTGCTGCAGGCCACGATACATAATTCCTTTCAATCTGAATTCCCTCATTTCAAGTAGTACTGCGAAGGCCAATTATTTTTTCTTATTGGATTTTTTTCCTTGTTTCTTCTTTTTATTTTTATTCTTTTTAGATGCTTCAATATGGTCGTATTTAACTGTATTCCCTTTTGTACGACGATAAATAATGAGAATAATTGAACCAACAATAAGCAGGATGGAAATCAATTGTGCTGCACGGAGATCTCCAACCACATATAAACTATCTGTACGCATTCCTTCAATAAAGAAGCGTCCAATTGAATATGTAATTGCATAACTCAGGAAGATTTCTCCACGTAATGGATTATATTTTCTTAATACAATCAGCAATATAAACACGAGAATATTCCAAACGGATTCATACAAAAATGTCGGATGGTACATTACGCCATCAATCGTCATCTGGTTCATAATAAAATCAGGCAAATACTGATGAAAACTATTGTAGGCTGATTCTGAAATCGCCCCACCATGTGCTTCCTGATTTATAAAATTGCCCCAGCGCCCAATGGCCTGCCCCAAAATAAGACTTGGGGCAACGATATCTGCCAGTAACCAGAAGGAAATGTTTTGCACCCGTGCATAAACAATGGCTGTCAGTACACCACCGATCACCGCACCGTGAATCGCAATGCCTCCCTCCCAGATTGCAAATATATCTGTCCAGGGGCCATCTGCATAGCGTTCCCATTCAAAAACAACATAATAAATCCTTGCACATATAATGGCAATAGGAATAGCGAATACAATAAAATCAATCATTAAATCTTTTTTCAAACCAAGACGTTCTGTTTCTCTTGTTGCCAAATATAATCCTAAAAAGGCGCCTATAGCAATAATAACACCATACCAGTAAATAGTTAATGGACCAAGTTCAATAAATACCCGATCGATTGGAGGTGCACTATAAATCATAAGATTCACTCCTATTCCATATCATCTTTTTCCTGATCTATCATTGTAGTTAACCTATCTGAAAACTCTTCTGCGGCATTTACACCCATTCGTTTTAATCGGAAGTTCATTGCAGCAACCTCGATAATGACAGCAAGGTTTCTTCCGGGACGTACCGGAATGATTGATTTCGGCACATGTACATCCATTATTTTCATCGTATCTTCATCAAGACCCAGACGATCATATTGCTTCTTGTTATCCCATAATTCCAGATTCATAATCATGGAAATCTTTTTATAGCTACGAACTGATCCGGCACCAAAGAGTGTCATCACATTAATTATACCGAGTCCGCGAATCTCCAGTAAATGTTCGATAAGTGGTGGTGAATTTCCAATTAATGTATCATAATCCTCCTGGCGAATTTCCACACTATCATCAGCAACAAGCCGATGGCCACGCTTTACCAATTCCAATGCTGTCTCACTTTTACCAACACCACTTTGCCCTGTGATAAGAACACCAACGCCATAAATATCGACTAATACACCATGGATAGCCGTAAATGGTGCATACTTTGCTTCAAGGAAATTCGTTAATCTGCTGATTACCCGGGTTGTTTTCCTAGGTGAGCGGAGAATAGGCACCCCTGATTGATTCGCAGCTTCAATCATGACTTCCGGTATATCCATTCCTCTTGACACAACGATCCCCGGGGTAATATCTGTACATAATTGCTCAACACGAATCCTTTGTTGTTCCTCAGTAAGATCCAAAAAATAAGCCATCTCAGTTTTGCCGATTAATTGCAGACGTTCTTTCGGATAATATTTAAAGTAACCAGTCATTTCAATACCAGGACGGGAAATGTCACTCGTAATAATTTCTCTATGTATTCCATCTTTGCCTGCAACCAGTGTTAGATTAAAATTGTCCAATAAATCCTTTGTTCGAACCAATGCCATCATGTAACCTCCCATACCATAATAACTGCTTTTTATTGTAGCATATTTCTAAAGGTAATACGCACTGTCAAGATTTTTCTGATAAATGATTATTAGAAAACTTGGCACTCGTCAGCCTTTGGGCGATGCCTTAGTTCAACGAAAAAGTCTTTTTTCGTCTGCGATGTATTGCTCGCGTAGCTTTCCTTTGTGCACTTATGCAAATCTTTACGGTGGGGCGAGTAATCGGAGCCCCAGAAAGGAATATGGATATATTTCCTTTATTGCCTAAAAAAGTTATACTATCAGTGCAAAAGAAAAACGCAGGCATTACACCTACGAATTCATTGAGTCTTTGACCAAGCTGTTTAAAATTAAATTTATTATCGAAATAATAACTGCAGCAATGACTGCTGTGCCAAATCCTTCAATCACGAAGGATGCGCCCATTAAAAGCTGTGCTACCATTAATGTAATTGCATTGATCACAAATAGGAACAAGCCAAGACTTATTACAGTGATGGGCAATGTAAAAATAATTAAAATCGGTTTAAGTATGACATTTAAAATCGATAAAATAAAGCTTGCCAAAAGTGCTGTTCCGAAACCTTCGAGATGGAATGAATCAAATAATTGTGCTACTGCAATCAGTGCAACTGCGTTTAGAAAGATGGAGACAAACCAGCGTAGCAGCATTAACGTATCTCTCTTTCACTTGGAACAATGAAAATGGCAATCAGATAGACAAATGCAAACGTAAATGCACTCATAAATAACGAAACCAGAAAAGCTAAACGAAGAATTGTTACATCCACATTAAAGTATTCAGCCAGTCCACCAAGTATTCCTGCGAACATCCTTTGGGAATTTGATCTGTATAATTTTTTCATAGGATTGTATCCTCCCCATTTAATTTTTTTAAAAAAACTTTTTGGTAAGCACGCTATTTATATATACGCTCTATGAAAGTAAAATGATTCATATTTATTATAAATATCCTCTTACATGTCTATAGCAAGTGCATTAGTCGTTAAATTGCCAGATATAGAATTGTTCTGTTGTGAATCTCTTTTTTGCCAGTTCATTAATATCGTCGTCATCTTTTTTAAATTGTCCCAGAATTCCGGAAGCCTGCGATGCATGGGACATAATTGCTTCCATTTTTGTCTCAAAGTATTCGGATATATCATTTGTTACATCCGGTTCCCCGAGTATCTCATGATAATTATTTGTAATTGCCTGTGCCCAAACTACTGGTCGATCCTCTGCATCCATCAGCCTTACCGCTTCAATTGCAGCCGCTCCTAGTGCATTATGATCCGGATGTACCGCATGTTCAGGGTAATGTGTAATTACAAGACTTGGTTTAATTTCTTCTAAAATACCTTTTAAATGTGCAGCGACTTCTCCTCTGTCCTCATATTCAATTGTTTTATCCCGGTATCCAAGTAATTGCAGGTCAACATCCAGAATATTACATGCTTGAATTAACTCTTCTTTCCTAATTTCCGGCAAGGTCTCCCGATTTGCAAAGGTGGGTGAACCCATATTCCTGCCCATTTCACCCAATGTTCCACATAAATAGGTGACTGGAACTCCCTCTTTACGATATTTAGTCATTGTACCAGCAGCACCAAAGGATTCATCATCCGGATGTGGGTAAATAACAACAACATGCTTTTCCATTGATAACACCTGTCTCTCATCTTAAATTTGGTATTTTTTTATAAGGATAGGACTGCTCACTTGTCCCATCGAAAAATTATTGTTTTTGGTGCTTTAGATATAAAGTACGACGTAAGATAGAAATTCAGAAATGCACTGTGTGGACTTTAGAGCTTGAAGAAAACTGGTGCAAACGGTCGAATAAAACATCCTTCTATGCCCGTACGGCTGGAAATCTAGAGCAAGTGGGCACATAACATCTCTTTATGTGCCTATACTGTTGGAAAACCTAGGCAATCGGACACATAACTCCTCTTTTTGTACCCGTACTGTTGGAAAACCAGGGTAATTGGGCATATAACTCCTCTTTTTGTGTCCGAACGTCGTACTTTACATCAACTGCGAATATTAAAAAGCAGAAAACTTACGAATAGAGTCGTAAATTTAATAATTAAAAGGGGTTTCACTTAGTTGAAGGGAAACCATCAGACGGCCTTCTCTATCATGACCAGCAAGTAACAATTTTGTTTCTTCATGCATCACCCAATCGGTTAAACCTTCCGCATAGATCCAACCCATTTCCAACTTCAATCCAACACGGTATTTTTTTCCATCACCAACAATTTTCGCTTGGTTAAATGATACTTTGGCATTTCGGATATATGCACCAACATTATATGCTTTCTCATTAATATGACTCGCATACGCACCATTCGTTGTTTCCAAATGGACGTAAATTTCTTTATTAGTAAAACGACCCAAAATTTTCTGTACGTTTTCAATTTCAATCGGCTTCATTAGCTTTCCTCCCAATTACACTTCTCTTCTTAAGCTTATATAAAGGCATGGATTGCGTCAAAAGTTTAGACTTTGAATATCAAAAAAATCAATCGGTTATTTTAAAATCAATGGGTGTTGTAGCTTGTTTTGGGTGAAGAATCTGTTATGTGAGGTCTTTCTAAGCCAATACTGGCTGGTAACAGTGGAGAAAGAACTGTCCAATAGAAATCTAAAAAAGGCAACAAGCCATAGCCTGCTGCCCCCCCAATTAATTTCCTCCGGATCCAACTTTCTCTTTTTCAGCTATTGAATCTTCCGTTCGTTTTCGATCACGCTCTAATATAGGTTTCAAATAATGGCCGGTGTAGGATACTTGTTCTTCCGCAATCTTTTCAGGTGTCCCTGTTGCGATAATTTGTCCGCCTCTGTCTCCACCTTCTGGACCAAGATCGATAATATGATCAGCTGTTTTAATTACATCCAAATTATGTTCGATAATTAATACAGTATCTCCATTATCAACCAGGCGTTGTAAAACTTTTAATAATCGTCTAATATCATCCGTATGCAATCCTGTAGTTGGTTCATCTAAAATATAAAATGATTTACCATTGGAACGTTTATGCAATTCACTGGCAAGTTTCACACGCTGTGCTTCCCCGCCTGATAAAGTTGTTGCAGGCTGGCCAAGCTTAACATAACCAAGTCCTACATCAAATATCGTTTGCAGTTTTCGCTTGATTTTAGGAATAGGTGCCAGAAACTCCAACGCTTCTTCAATTCGCATATCCAGAATATCTGCAATGCTTTTTCCTTTATATTTCACTTCCAATGTTTCACGATTATACCTCTTCCCATGACAAATCTCACATGGGACATATACATCCGGCAGGAAATGCATTTCTATTTTTATAATCCCGTCTCCACGACAAGCTTCACAACGTCCGCCTTTCACATTAAAGCTGAAACGGCCTTTTTTATAGCCACGCACTTTTGCTTCATTTGTCTGGGCAAAAACATCGCGGATATCATCGAACACCCCGGTATATGTTGCCGGGTTTGACCGTGGTGTCCGGCCGATTGGCGATTGATCAATATCAATTACTTTATCTATATAGTCTAAACCTTTTACTTTCTTATGCTTACCTGGCTTGTATTTCCCACGATACAGTCCTTTTGCTAATGATTTATATAAAGTCTCATTGACTAACGTACTTTTTCCTGAGCCTGATACGCCTGTCACTACAGTCATCAAACCAATCGGAAACTTTGCAGTAACGTTTTTCAAGTTGTTTTCCACTGCTCCAACAACTTCAATCTTGCGTTTATCTGCTTTTCGGCGCTTCATTGGCAATGGAATATATTCGTTGCCTGATAAATATTTTCCTGTTAATGAATGCTTATCTTTCATAACCTTTTCAGGGGTACCACTTGCAACTATTTCGCCACCATGCTCCCCTGCTCCCGGGCCAATATCAATCAACCAATCTGCTGCCAGCATGGTATCTTCGTCATGTTCTACAACAATTAATGTATTGTCCAGGTCACGCATTCGTTTCAATGTATCTATAAGTCGGTTGTTGTCCCGTTGATGCAATCCGATGGACGGTTCATCAAGTACATAGAGTACACCTGTTAATGCAGAGCCAATCTGTGTTGCCAGACGGATCCGCTGCGCTTCCCCACCGGAAAGCGTTCCTGCAGCACGTGATAAAGTTAAATAATCAAGCCCGACATTATTTAAAAAATCAAGGCGATTGGAAATTTCCTTTAAAATCATTTGCGCAATTTTTGCTTCTTTTTCAGTTAAATCCAGGTTACTAAAATGATCCATAGCCTCGACAATTGAAAAGTCTGTAACATGACTAATATGCAGGCCATTTATCAATACAGCCAATGCTTCCTCTTTCAGGCGGTAACCTTTACATTTTGGACAATTTTTGATTGCCATGTACTTTCCCAGAGATTCGCGAATAAAATCGGACGAAGTTTCCCTGTGACGTCTCGCAACATTATTCATTACACCTTCAAACTTTATCTGACTGTCACGGACATTGCCAAAATCATTCACAAAGTAGAAGTGAATTTTTTCCTTTCCACTTCCATATAAAATTTTATCCATTTTGTCTTCAGGTATTTTCTTAACAGGGATATCCATATCAATACCATAATGATCACATACACTTTTTAATAACTGTGGATAATATTGTGAGCTGATTGGCTCCCATGCTGCAATTGCATGCTCATTCAGTGTTCTATCCCAATCAGGTATAACGAGATCAATATCTACTTCCAGATTTGTTCCTAAACCATCACAGCTTGTACATGCTCCAAAAGGACTGTTGAATGAAAATAGACGCGGCTCCAGTTCACCAATGGAAAAGCCACAAATTGGACATGCATGCTTTTCACTAAACGTAAGCTCTTCCTCTCCAATAATATCGACTATTATTTTTCCTTCACCAAGGCCTAATGCGGTTTCGATCGAATCACTTAAGCGACTGGCAACTCCTTCTTTCACAACAACCCGATCGACAACTACCTCGATCGAATGCTTTTTGTTTTTCTCAAGCTGAATATCATCCGTAACTTCACGCATTTCTTTATCCACACGAATCCGGACATACCCTTCCTGCTTCAGTTTTTCAAAAACCTTTATATGTTCCCCTTTTCTGCCTGATATAACAGGTGCCATGATTTGCATTTTTGTACGTTCAGGGTATTCCAAAATCCTGTCGACCATCTGTTGAACCGTCTGTGAGCTAATTTCAACTCCATGTTTTGGACAGGTTGGACGACCGACACGTGCATATAGCAACCTTAAATAATCATAGATTTCAGTAACTGTTCCCACGGTTGATCTAGGGTTCTTACTTGTCGTTTTTTGATCAATTGAGATTGCTGGTGACAGACCCTCAATTGCGTCTACATCCGGCTTATCCATCTGACCTAAAAATTGTCTGGCATATGCGGAAAGGGATTCAACATAACGGCGTTGACCTTCTGCATAAATCGTATCGAATGCGAGTGATGATTTTCCGGAACCGGATAAGCCGGTCATAACAACCAGCTTATTTTTTGGAATTGTCACATCGACATCTTTTAAATTATGTGCTCTTGCTCCTTGAATTTGAATTGACTTACTAGGCATATATGATTCACCTTCCCGCTTTTAGTTCAAGTATAATATCCCGAAGCTCAGCTGCTTTTTCGAAATTAAGTGCTTTAGCTGCCTGCTTCATTTCATTTTCCATTTGTTCTATTACTTTATCTTTCTCTTTTCCTTTTAAATTGGCCAGGCTCTTCGTTTTTTCTTCATACTCTTCCTGATCCTCTGCCGCAACAGTTGCCTGAATCACGTTGCGAACATCTTTCTTAATGGTTGTCGGTGTTATATTATGCTTCTCATTATATGCCATTTGTATTTCACGGCGTCGATTTGTTTCATCAATCGCTACTTGCATCGAGTTTGTAATTCGATCTGCATACATAATAACCTGCCCATTCTCATTACGGGCAGCTCTACCCATCGTTTGAATTAATGAACGCTCCGAACGCAGGAAACCCTCTTTATCAGCATCTAATATGGTAACCAATGAAACTTCCGGAATATCAAGTCCTTCCCTTAAAAGGTTTATTCCAATCAGTACATCATATTTTCCAACTCGTAAATCACGAATCACTTCAATCCGTTCCAATGTTTTAATTTCTGAGTGCAAATAAGCAACTTTCATTCCAAGCTCTTTCAAATAATCGGTTAGATCCTCTGACATTTTCTTTGTTAATGTCGTTACAAGCACACGTTCATTTTTTTCGGTTCGCTTATTTATTTCGCCAATTAAATCATCAATTTGACCATCTATTGGCCGCACATCAATTTCAGGATCGAGCAAACCTGTTGGTCTGATAATTTGTTCTGTCATTTGAGGAGAATGCTCCAGCTCATACGGACCAGGGGTGGCAGATACATATACGAGCTGTTTCGTTTTTTCCTCAAATTCCTCAAATCGCAATGGGCGATTATCCATAGCTGATGGAAGTCGGAACCCATGATCTACCAATACTTGTTTCCTTGCCTGGTCACCATTAAACATTCCCCTGATTTGCGGAAGTGTAGCATGTGACTCATCCACGATAATTAAAAAGTCCTCAGGCAAGTAATCAAATAATGTATATGGCGTTGCTCCTGCATCCCTTAATGTTAAATGTCTGGAATAGTTTTCAATTCCTGAACAAAAGCCCATTTCTTCCATCATTTCAATATCATAGTTTGTTCGTTGCTCTAATCGTTGCGCTTCCAATAATTTATTATCAGCTCGTAAATCCTTCAAACGTTCCTCCAGCTCTTTCTCAATGTTAACAATTGCTTTCTTTAACTTTTCTTCACGGGTAACATAGTGGGATGCCGGGAAAATAGTTACATGCTCACGGTCCCCAATAATTTCTCCTGTTAATGCATCCACTTCACGAATCCTGTCAATCTCATCCCCAAAAAACTCAAAACGGATACACCGCTCTTCTCTGGATGCAGGAATAACCTCTACAGAGTCACCCCTCACACGAAAAGTACCACGCTGAAATTCAATATCATTTCGTGCATATTGGATCGTAACAAGGTCACGCAATAACTGATCACGATCTTTTTCCATTCCCATACGAAGTGAAAGCATCTGACTTCCATATTCCTCCGGCGAACCCAGTCCATAAATACAGGAAACACTTGCAACGACTAAGACATCACTGCGTTCAAATAATGACGATGTTGCTGAATGTCGTAATTTATCAATTTCATCATTGATGCTTGCATCTTTTTCAATAAATGTATCAGAGGATGGGACATATGCTTCCGGTTGATAATAATCATAAAAACTAACAAAATATTCCACTGCATTATTCGGAAAATATTCTTTAAACTCACTGTATAATTGTCCTGCTAAAGTTTTATTATGAGCGATCACCAATGTTGGCCGATTAATTTCTTTGACTACATTGGACATCGTAAATGTTTTCCCGGTTCCTGTTGCACCAAGCAATGTTTGATGTCTCTGGCCGGCCAGGATCTTTTCTATTATCTCATTAATTGCCTTTGGCTGGTCTCCGGCAGGTTCATAGCGTGAAACCAATTCAAATTTATTTTTCAAAAGACAGCCCTCCGTTCTTCTCTCTTTCACTATTTTACCATATATAATAATATATTTTAACATATACTCGAACAAATATTCGATAATTATGCATTCCATATTAAAAGACTTCATCTGATTAGCATTGTTTCTATATATGAGCAAACTTATAATCAAAAAAATGAAATAGATTTTCTAAAGGTTGGGACTGCACACTGCTCGTCCCCCGAAGTGATTTGGGACTGCGATTACTCGCCCCACCGAAGTGATTTGCTGTTTTGTCATAAAAGATATAGACTGCGAAGTAACTTTTAATGATAATATGTGCTAAATCTACCGCTACGGAAACACATTTCGCTTTCCGCGGGCGGCTGGTGAGCCTCCTCGTGCTACTCGTCTTTAGGGGTCTCAC
>NZ_NPOA01000021.1 GCF_002287375.1 Virgibacillus profundi
CGCCGCTCGTTTCACAAGTTCACACCCCGAAGGGTGATCCCTTGCTTCCCGCGCTCGACTTGCATGTATTAGGCACGCCGCCAGCGTTCGTCCTGAGCCAAGATCAAACTCTCCAAAAAAGTTTGAATAGAAATCGACACCAATCGATTCTATCAATTGTCTTAGCTTTTCAGAAGTGTTACCTTCTGAATTTTGTTTAAGAAAAACAGTACATGTTTCTCTTGACATACTGGTTGTTTTGTTCAGTTTTCAAGGAGCAAATTTCTTGTCGCTCTCAAATTGGCGACTCAATTAATATAACACATAATTCAAAACTTTGTCAATAATTAATTAAGAAAAAATTAATCTATCTATTTTCGACAATGTTTTATTGTGGATAGCTATTGTATCATTTCTATCAACTGTTTGTCAACAATAGAATCCAAAAAAATACCAACTACTATCTAAAACTGCATACTATTATTTTTTTGCCGTTAGTACTTGAATAATGCTTTTTTAACAGCAAGATTTATATTACAGCCAGAGTCCAAAAAAGTCAATGGTTTTCCAAACTTTTTTAGCCTCTGATCATATGGAAGCTTTTTCATCATCTAGATTATTAGAATACTATATGATAACTTCACCTTTCCATTCAAGCATGCCGCCAGTCATATTGGATACCTTAAAACCATGTTCATCCATATAAGAGGCAGCTGTCATACTTCTCCCACCAGATCTGCAAACAAAGATATAGTCTTTACTTTTATCCAGTTCATCCTTGGAGTAAGGTATATTTTGTAATGCAATATGCTTGGCATTTTCAATCATTCCTTGTGCAACTTCATCATCTTCTCTTACATCAATAATTACTACATTTTCTTTGTCTACCAATTTTTCTACTTCTTCAGGAGCTATTTCATTTATATGATCCATATCTATCACCCTTTTTATAAATTTCACATGTTTATCATACTTTTTTTAGGTATAGCTTGCAAATATATAACACAATCTAATGATACTAAACGATAAATGGAGAGATGGATATGAGGTTAATTATATTCGCTTTAGTTTTTTTATTTTCACTTAATATCAATTCTGCAATTTATGCTGCTGAAGAAAAACCGGAACCAGGCTTAATTGAGACATATGAGTCAGATATAACAGGTGATGGTCAGGATGAAATAATCGAATTAAAAGGAATATTGTTTTCTGAAGACGCCAGCTACTATCGTGAAATATGGGCTGAGATTACCAGTAAACATGGGCAGCAGTGGAAGATTACGTATGGTGGCGGTTATGAACCAGTTCTTCAATTTGTTGATTTAAATCATGATAATATAAATGATATCTTCTACCAAAGCCCTACAGGTGGAAGTGGGGGATTGTATAATTATCAGCTAAATACATTAGCAAATGAAAAACTGACGGATATTCCATTACCTGAACAGCGTTACATTAAAGGAATGTTTGAGGATAATTTTAATGTAATTATTCAAATATCCCCTGACAGCAAACCTATTGTAATGGATGTTAAAGACAGGAAAGATGATTATATACGTCTGGGAATTTATGATACAGAGGGGAACTTACTGAAACCTAAATCTGTGATGATCGATCCTATTGCTTTTTTTGAACCGATTTTAATCAGCAAGAGTAAAGGTTATGGTTTGAAAAGTTATCAGCAAATCAGTGGAGCTTATCATGCAGATCGGCTTGGAACTATTGAAACACTCTGGTATTACGAGAATAATGAATGGATTATATTGCAGACAGATTGGGTACCAGTCTAATATAAAAAGGGAACATTACCTATATGAATCAGGTAATGTTCCTTATTTTAATTAGCTACTATATTTACAAGCTTTCCTGGTACTACAATTACTTTTCGGATTGTTTTCCCTTCCAGCCATTCCTGGAGTTTCTCATCCGCTAGTGCTTGTTTTTCTAGGTCTACCTTTGTAGTATCTTTTGCTACACTTATTTTAGAACGGACTTTGCCCATTACTTGAAGTACAACTTCTATTTCATCTTCTATCAGTTTTGTCTCATCATACTTAGGCCACTGTTCATAGCTGATTGTTCCCTCATGACCAAGACGGGCCCACAATTCTTCTGCAAGATGTGGCGCAATCGGTGCAAGCATTTTTACAAAACCTTCTATATATACCTTAGGAAGTTTTTCCGCTTTATACCCTTCATTTATAAATACCATCATTTGAGAAATACCTGTATTGAAATGAAGATTTTCGAAATCCTCACTCACTTTTTTAACTGTCTCATTGTAGACTTTATCTAATACAGTGTTTCCTTCATCTACCACTTTTTCGGAAAGTTTACCTTCATCATTAATAATTAATCGCCATACTCGATCAAGAAAACGTCTTGAACCATCCAGGCCATTTGTTGACCAGGCTACAGCTGCGTCAAGTGGTCCCATGAACATTTCATATAGACGCAATGTATCAGCACCATGTGACGCGACAATGTCATCAGGGTTAACAACATTACCTTTTGATTTACTCATCTTTTCATTACCTTCACCAAGAATCATTCCCTGATTAAACAGCTTCATAAACGGTTCCTTTGTTGGAACAACACCAATATCATACAAAAATTTATGCCAAAAGCGTGCGTAAAGCAAATGAAGTACTGCGTGTTCCGCTCCTCCGATATAAATATCGATCGGAAGCCATTTCTTTAATGCTTCAGGGTCAGCCAGCAGTTCTTTATTATCAGGATCAATAAATCTCAGGAAATACCAGCAGCTGCCTGCCCATTGAGGCATGGTGCTTGTTTCCCTGCGACCCTTCATTCCTGTTTCTGGATCTACTACATTTAACCAGTCCGTCGCATTTGCAAGTGGCGATTCTCCAGTTCCAGATGGTTTAAAATCTTCCATTTCCGGAAGTACCAGCGGCAGTTCCTCCTCAGGTAATGCTGTCATTGTTCCATCTTCCCAATGGATCACTGGTATCGGCTCACCCCAGTATCTTTGTCTTGCGAACAGCCAGTCACGAAGACGATACGTGATTTTTTTCTCGCCTTTTTTTGTTTTCACAAGCCAGTCAATTACTTTTGAAATAGCTTCCTCTTTTTCCAGACCATTAAGAAAATCGGAATTCACATGCTTCCCGTCGCCTACATAAGCTTCCTTGTTGATATCTCCACCTTCAACCACTTCTACAATAGGAAGCTCAAATTTTGCAGCAAATTCATAGTCACGCTCATCATGTGCCGGAACCGCCATGATAGCCCCTGTTCCATAGCTCATCAAAACATAGTCTGCTACCCAGATTGGCATTTTCTCATTATTAACCGGATTGATTGCATAAGCACCAGTAAATACACCTGTTTTATCTTTTGCAAGATCCGTACGCTCCAGATCTGATTTTGTCTGTACTTTATTCAAATAAGCTTCAACAGTTTTCTTTTGCTCAGCAGAAACAATTTTCTTAATAAATGGATGCTCTGGTGCCAGAACTGCATATGTCGCACCAAACAATGTATCCGGTCTTGTTGTAAATACGGTAAATTCCTCATCAAATCCATTAATTGTAAATGTAACTTCAGCACCTTCAGAACGGCCAATCCAGTTTCGCTGCATATCTTTAATACTTTCCGGCCAATCTACTTCTTCCAAATCTTCAAGCAGGCGATCTGCATATGCTGTAATCTTCAGCATCCATTGTTTCATTGGTTTACGTAAAACCGGATGCCCGCCACGTTCACTTTTCCCATCAATAACCTCTTCATTTGCCAATACCGTTCCAAGTGCCGGACACCAGTTAACTGCAACTTCGTCCATATAGGCAAGCCCTTTTTCATACAGCTTGGTAAAAATCCATTGGGTCCATTTATAATATTTCGGTTCCATTGTGCTGATCTCTCTGTCCCAGTCATAGGAAAAGCCCAGTTCCTGAATCTGGCGTTTAAATGTAGCAATATTTTCCTCGGTAAATGCTGCCGGGCTGTTTCCTGTATCTAACGCATATTGTTCCGCAGGCAAGCCAAATGCGTCCCACCCCATTGGATGAAGCACCTCATACCCCTGCATCCGCTTCATGCGTGATAGAATATCTGTTGCAGTATACCCTTCCGGATGACCAACATGCAGTCCTGACCCAGATGGGTATGGAAACATATCCAATGCATAAAACTTCTCTTTATCTGAAAATGTATTGGTTTTAAATGTTTTATTCTCCAGCCAGTGTTTTTGCCATTTCTTTTCAATTTGCTGATGATTAAAGCTCATATTATTTCCTCCTTTTATCAATAAAAAAAGCCACTCATCCCTATAAAAAGGGACGAGAAGCTATTATCTCCCGCGGTACCACCCAAATTAACGCAAAAAACCATCACGTTCACTTGTATCCTTAACGCAGATTTACGGCAGAAATTACATTATTTCATTTCTGCAACATTAAAGGTGAGTTCATAAATAATCAGGAACAGTTTCCACCAGCCACTGTCTCTCTTAACCTGAATGAATTTATTACTAATCCTTTGCAAAGTCGATCTGTTATGTATTTTGAATTGTAATGAATAGAAAATACTTTGTCAAGGCGAGTAACAGCCTAATTTGGTAAAATAGATATATTATCTGGAGATAAGGAGATTTATATGCTAAAAGGAATCTTAAATTATGCGCATTACTTATTGGAAGAATCTATAAACAAAGGAGAGACAGTGATCGACGCAACATGCGGTAATGGGAATGACACACTGTTTTTAAGCAATGTGGTTGGACAAACCGGTCATGTACTGGCATTTGACATTCAGGAAAAAGCTATTAATACAACAAAACGATTAATAATTGATAATGACCGTACAAATGTATCCCTGATCCATGACAGCCATGCAACTGTTTCTCATTACATCCCCAAAGAGTTGCACGGAAAAATTGGTGGCGCAATATTTAACCTAGGTTATTTACCAAAAAGTGATAAGACAGTAATAACAAAAGGGGAATCCACCACAGATGCAATTGATTCGATTTTAAGCTGCCTTAAAAAAGATGGTCTCATCGTTATCGTTGTCTATCATGGCCATGATGGGGGCAGACAAGAAAAAGAGTCCGTTTTAAAACATGTGGTGCATTTGGATCAAAAGGAATTCAATGTACTTCAATATGGATTTATCAATCAGAAAAATGATCCTCCTTTTATATTAGCTGTACAGAAGAGAAAGTAGCGATTCCGGTTGTTCAGGCGAAAGATCTGGTCTGGCTGTGGCTGCTTTTAGTTGAGAGAAAGAGACTTGAAGTTGAGACACATCTGCTAAAGGTTGAGAGACCCCCGCCCGAAGTTGAGAGAAAAGAGGGATTTACCCATCTATCTCTCAACTTTTCTTTGTTATCTCTCAACTTCCCCCACCCGTCTCTCAAGTCTGGCGTATTATCTCTCAACATACTGCGCACCCCCTAAAGTTTATACCAAACCCCAACCACAAACGCTTCACTTACCCCAAAAATCCCCAGCCCTATACCAGTCCTAATAATCTGATTGTTCTTGACTTCAGAAAATTGTTTCTTTAGAATACACCTATGAATCAATAAAAATAAAGGAGGCAATTTCATGAGAAAGTTCAGTCTATTTAGTTTATTTCTTGTTTTGGTTTTAGCACTAGCTGCCTGTGGTAGTGACGATACTGACGCAACAGAAACATCAGGAGAAGGTGGAGATTCAAATGTCTACACTGTTGGCGTTGACACTACTTACCCACCATTTGAATTTCAGGAAGACGGGGAATTAGTTGGGATAGACATCGATTTAATAAACGCAATTGCCGAAGATCAAGGATTTGAAATTGATATACAATCAATGGATTTCAGTGGAATTATCCCAGCAATGCAAGCTGGTGAATTGGATATCGGCATGGGTGGAATGAGTATTACAGAAGAAAGAAAAGAAACCGTTGATTTTTCCGATCCTTACTTCGAATCCGGTTTGACACTTGTTACAGCAGCAGGGAATTCCGACATTTCTTCAATCGATGATATGGAAGGCAAAACAATTGTTGTGAAAAATGGTACAACAGGGGCAAAATTTGCAGCAGATAATCAGGATGAATATGGCTACGAGATCGTTCAGGTAAATGACAGTACGGCCATGTTCCAGGAAGTTGGTAACGGCAGTGCAGATGCATTGATCGAAGACTATCCGGTTATTGCCTATGCTATTGAAAAAAGCAGTCTGGATCTACAGATTTCCGGGGATAAATTAAATGGAGATAACTATGGAATGTCTGTATTAAAAGGTGAAAATGATGAACTGCTGAAAAAAATTAACGATGGATTGGCTTCTCTGAAGGAAAGTGGAAAGTATGATGAAATTTTAAACAAGTATCTTGGTGAATAAAATTAAATCAGAGCACGCTTTTCCAGCGTGCTTCTTTCTTTTCATTATCTACCTGAAGGAGCTGAGTAAATGGAAGTAATTATTGATGCCCTCCCCTATTTATGGGAAGGGATACAAGTGACCGCATATGTATTTGTTATTGCAATCATTCTAGGTTTTATCATTGGGTTAATCATGGCATTGTTCCGACTGTCTCCACTTTGGATTCTCAACTGGATTGCGAAAGTCTTTATTGACGCCATCCGTGGAACTCCCATATTGGTTCAACTATTCTTTTTCTACTTTGGTTTAAATTCATTTGATTTTATTTCACTTGACCGAACAACTGCTGGTATCATTACAGTCGCAATAAATGCAGGAGCATATTTTGCAGAAATTATCCGTGCCGGTATTCAATCCATGGATAAAGGACAGACAGAAGCAGCCAGGTCACTGGGATTGACTGGCACACAGAACATGCGTTACATAATTCTCCCACAAGCATTTAGAAGAATGCTGCCAACTTTTACGAATCAGGCCATTATCAGTTTAAAAGATACATCATTATTATCTGTAATAGGTATAGCCGATTTAACACAGCAGGGTCAGGTCGTTATTGCGGCTACTTTTAAAGCTTTTGAAATATGGCTTGTCGTTGGCGTCATGTACTTTATCATGATTTATTTACTATCACTGCTCTCCAGCTATCTGGAAAGGAGATTTGAACTTAGATGACAATGATCGAAGTAAAAAACCTGAAAAAGTCCTTTGGGCAGCTTGAAGTGTTGAAAGACATTAGTGTCGATATTAAGGAAAGTGAAGTCGTCTGTGTAATTGGAGCATCCGGGTCCGGAAAAAGTACATTCCTCCGTTGTTTAAACAGGTTGGAGGATATTACTGGTGGCCGTGTATCAATTGATGGCGATGATATTACTGAGAAAAAAGCAGACATCAATAAAATAAGACAGGAAGTTGGGATGGTTTTTCAGCAATTTAATCTTTTTCCACATAAAACTGTGATGGAAAATATTATTTTGGCCCCAATGAAAGCACGTGGCACGTCTAAGGAAGCTGCGGTGAAAAAAGCACAAGAGCTTTTGGCCAAGGTTGGCTTAAATGATAAGGCTGACAGCTACCCGAATTCATTATCCGGCGGGCAAAAACAGCGTGTTGCCATCGCCAGAGCTCTTGCGATGAACCCAAAAATAATGTTGTTTGATGAACCAACATCAGCACTTGATCCTGAAATGGTCGGGGATGTGCTTGAAGTTATGAAACAGCTCGCAGATGAAGGTATGACAATGGTTGTCGTCACACATGAGATGGGCTTTGCCCGTGAGGTAAGTGACAGGGTATTATTCATTGATGAAGGATTAATTGTGGAGGAGAATGAACCAAATGAATTATTCAGCAATCCGCGTCATGAAAGAACTCAATCTTTTTTAAGCAAAATACTTTAAATACTTACCCGGATAAAGCATATAATCAATGGCTTATCCGGGTTTAAATTTATTATATATTTTTGTATTCCAATGAAAGAAACGCGCTTTGCCCCCGGCTGCCTTTAACAAATCACGTGTCATTTCACTCCCACTGGCAAGTTTACTCACCTTCGGATCCCCTAAATACAAACCTACCAGCCCCTGAATTACCATTTCATGAAAAGATCGATCGGGTAATAAACGCACATGTTTATTAGCCTGTTCGATAAAATGAATAAATCGACGCTTCATTGTTTTAGAGTCTGGATAAAACTCGCAGAAGTTCAAATCTGCTTCCACCCTATCCTCCTGCTGATCAATGTAATAATCCAACAAAATATGTAAACCCTGCATATAAGGAAAATATCCACGGGAAATGTCAGTAGCTAGTCCAGACGTCATTTTTCCACCTAATGTGTAGCTTACCATGCAAAAAATCCCCAATGTGGATCCTGCAGCAGCAGAAAATTCATACCAGCTCAAGTCATCTGACTCATTTTGTTCATACCACTTAGTTAACCTGGGAATACGATCTTCTATTTTAACATGCTTGTGAATTTGCAGGTCTGCATATAACCCTTGAAGCTGAAATAATTGATCTTTAATACCGGAATAACCTTCAAGCTGTCTCATTGTATTTTGGCATGTTTGCACAAGTTCAATCAGATACCCCCCATCTGCCTGATCATTACGTAATTGATAATAATTTGTTGAAATATTATCTTTTGTTAATGCATCCTCCATCGCTATATGTAATAAACGAAAGTCATCCGGATCCATAGAAGTGCTTCGATCACATAAGTTATCCAGATAGTCACTTATTGTCTGATAGGTAACAATAAAACGGATGGCTTCCCTCCACTGCCCTCTTGCAAGCAGCGCATAAACAGCACCACCCTGACAATGGAATCGTTTTGATTTTATACTTGCAAGTGCCTGCATTCGTAATTCCTCATTTGGTATTTGCCCTGCTCGTTTTTTCCAGTAAGAAAGCTCTTCGTTCACTGCAGGGAAAATTTTACGATATACTGTTTCCATTAAAGTCAATGCCGAAACAGGTACATATTTTGACAAGCTGCTCCCTCCTTCTACAACTTACTGCAATTTTTTTGCTATACTGTTTATATCATCATATTTATTAGGAGGACTCAGGGATAAATGATACACCACCACAAAAATATTAAACCTGCTATCCATGATACAGCTTTTATAGCAAAAGACGCTACAATCATTGGCGATGTCACAATTGATGAACAATCAAGTGTATGGTTTAAAACGGTAATCCGGGGAGATATCGCTCCAACCAGAATTGGAAAAAGAGTCAGTGTTCAGGATTTATCCATGCTGCATCAGAGCCCGGACACGCCACTGATCATTGAAGATGATGTTACAATTGGTCATCAGGTAACATTACATTCTTCCATTATAAGAAAAAATGCATTAATTGGAATGGGATCCATTATCCTGGACGGCGCTGAAATTGGAGAGAGTGCATTTATTGGCGCAGGAAGCCTTGTTCCTCCCGGTAAAAAAATCCCTCCACACACTTTGGCTTTTGGGCGACCGGCTAAAGTGATTCGAAATCTTACTGAAGAAGATTATGCTGAACTGGAGCGTGTGAGAACCTCCTATGTAAAAAGAGCACAATATTATAAGGAAAATACTGACCTGTAATAAAAAAAGGCAATTCAGCTTATGTACACTGTATTGCCTTTTTTTCATTCTTTTAATCGGTCAAAGCCTTCAACTCATCGACTTTATCTGTTTTTTCCCATGGAAATAAAATATCTGTTCTGCCAAAATGTCCATATGCTGCTGTATTTTTAAAGATAGGTTTTTGTAAATCAAGCATACGAATAATCCCGGCTGGACGTAAATCAAATAATTTACGAATAGCTTTAACTAATACTTCTTCACTCACCTTGCCTGTACCAAATGTGTTCACCGCAATAGAAACTGGCTCAGCAACACCAATCGCATATGCCAGTTGAACTTCACAGGTTTTAGCTATGTCTGCAGCTACAATATTTTTAGCTACATAACGTGCAGCATATGCAGCAGAACGATCCACTTTAGTAGCATCTTTCCCACTAAAAGCTCCCCCACCATGGCGAGCATAACCACCATAGGTGTCGACAATTATCTTACGGCCGGTTAAGCCTACATCCCCTTGTGGCCCTCCAATTACGAAACGACCTGTTGGATTAATAAAATATTTTGTTGTTTCATCCAGAAGTTCTTTAGGGACTATCGGACGAACCACATGTTCAATTAAGTCTTTTTCAATTTGTTCTGTTGTAATATCCTGATGGTGCTGTGTTGAAATGACAATGGTGTCAACACGAACTGGATTATCATTTTCATCATATTCTACTGTTACCTGCGTTTTCCCATCTGGTCTAAGATAATCCAAAACTTTCTCTGTACGCACATCTGCCAAACGTTTTGCTAATTTATGTGCCAATGCTATTGGCAGTGGCATGAGTTCCTCTGTCTCGTCACAAGCAAAGCCAAACATTAACCCTTGGTCCCCTGCACCAATTGCAGCAATTTCTTTATCAGTCATTTTCCCTTGACGTGCTTCCAATGCAGTGTCAACTCCACCTGCAATATCAGCAGATTGTTCATCAATCGCAGTTAAAACTGCACATGTATCAGCATCAAAACCGAATTTCGCTCGTGTGTACCCAATCTCTTTGATTGTTTTACGTACAATTGCCGGAATATCAACATATGTATTTGTTGATATCTCTCCAGACACTAATACAAGTCCGGTTGTGACAGTAGTCTCACATGCAACACGTGCATAGGGATCTTTTTTTAAAATTTCATCCAGAATTGCATCAGATATTTGATCAGACATTTTATCAGGATGCCCTTCTGTAACTGATTCAGATGTAAATAAACGACGATTTATAGCCATATGGCAAAATCCTCCCCAACTAATTTATTACGGTACTCTATTTTTCAAGTCATGTATCATTAAACAAAAAAAGCCCTTCCTGCATTCATGAGGAAAGGAGTTCAGAAGCCTTTCGCTCTTATTGTTCAAGGAAAAGTAAAAATCCTTGCACCAGGTTAGCACCTTTTCACATTTGTGAGGTTGCTGGGCTTCATAGGGGCTGTCCCTCCACCAACTCTGAATAAGAGAGTATCCGTTAGAAATTTAGCTTATCGAAATAGGGGTGACATGTCAAATTATTTAACAGTTTTACTCATGAAAATTTCTTCAAAAAAATTGTTGATTAGTATGGACTATTGATTTTAATGTGTTATACTAATAATCAGATTTAAGAATAATATATCGCTTTGTTCCACTGGTATAACTTTTTTCGTGAAATCAGTATAAGTGCAGGCTTTGTGCTTTCGCCACCTAAGGCTTGGCGATAAGCCATGTCTTCTAAAAATTCTTCAAAAAGGCAGGTAATTTATATGAAAACGGTGGAAAAATCATTAATAAAAGAACTTAATTCGCATAAAAATTTAAAGAAAAATTTATCTGTACCTTTATTAGTTGAGAAAATTTCATCTCGAAATGAAGGGATCATCACAGAAACCGGCGCTATTCGTGCTACAACAGGAACATATACAGGACGTTCACCTAAGGATAAATTTATTGTTAAAGATGAAGTTTGTGAAAAATATGTGGATTGGGGTAGTGTAAACCAGGCAATTGATGAAGCTTCCTTCAATAAACTTTATAAAAAAGTAGTCGCATATTTAAAAAGCAAAGATGAGTTATATCAATTTAAAGGCTTCGCCGGAGCAGATCCAAAATATCGTCTTCCAATCGAAGTTATTAATGAATATGCCTGGCATAATCTTTTTTCCCGTCAATTATTTATTACACCGACTGATGATGAACTAAAAACACATCAATCTGAATTTACAGTAGTATCGGCACCTACATTTAAAGCAGACCCTACAGTTGATGGGACAAATTCAGAAACATTTATTTTAGTTTCGCTCAAGCAACGAGTCATTTTAATTGGTGGCACAGAATATGCAGGAGAAATTAAAAAGTCCATTTTCTCAGTGATGAATTATCTATTGCCAAGAAAAGAAATTCTATCCATGCACTGCTCGGCAAATGTTGGTAAAGAAGGCGATGTTGCATTGTTCTTCGGGTTATCAGGAACCGGTAAAACAACATTATCCGCTGATCCATATCGTAAGCTGATCGGAGATGATGAACATGGCTGGAGCCCGAATGGTGTTTTCAATATTGAAGGCGGCTGTTATGCGAAGTGTATTAATCTGTCAGAGGAAAAAGAACCACAGATTTTTAATGCCATTCGTTTCGGAACTGTCCTGGAAAACGTAATATTGGATGACGAATCAAGAGTACCTGATTATAATGACGTAAGCCTAACAGAAAATACACGGGCAGCATATCCACTGGAAAATGTCGATAATATTATCAAGCCAAGTGTCGCTGGACATCCGAATACGATTATATTCCTTACTGCTGATGCATCCGGAACATTACCGCCAATCAGCAAATTAACGAAAGAGCAAGCAATGTATCACTTTTTAAGTGGGTATACTAGTAAATTGGCTGGCACCGAGCGTGGGGTTACCAAGCCGGAAGCAACTTTCTCAGCTTGCTTTGGGTCACCATTCCTGCCATTAGCACCATCTACTTATGCTAATATGCTTGGAGAAAAAATTGATCAACATAATTCAAATGTGTTTCTGGTTAACACCGGCTGGACCGGCGGCTCCTATGGTGTTGGTAAACGAATGAAGCTTTCATACACTCGTGCCATGGTTCATTCCGCTTTGGAAGGTGAGCTAAACAATGCCGAGACGATCACAGATGATATCTTTGGATTAGAAATCCCAATTCATGTACCAGGAGTTCCTGATGAAGTTTTAGTTCCTAAAAATACATGGGAAGATAAGCATGCTTATGAGACTGCAGCAAAATCACTGGCTATGAAATTCCACAATAACTTCGGGAAATTCACACAGGCAAGTGATCAAATCAAACAGGCAGGACCATTATACAAAAGTTAATTTATTTCCTCATCCCAAAAGGATTTAATTTATATGAGTGAAAGGCTGTGAGCAAATAGCCCAGCATTGGATACCGATCTCTGAAATGAAGATCGGTATTTTTTTGGCAGTAAGAAAGTATAACTACTTTCTTACTGCATAAGTGCAACTAAGGCATACGCCTAAAGGCTTGCCGTATGCCAAGTTTTCTAATGTTTCGCCAAAAGTGCTCGGGCTGTTGTTCCACTTCTCGAGTTGCTGTATCAACCCACTATTAAATTCCAAGCAAGCTTACCCACTTGTCCATATAGGCATTCACACATTTTTTGCAAAGCGCATAAAATGTGGTGACATAAAATAAGAAAGGGTCGAACTATATGGGAAAAATAAAATGGATTGCTGTAATTTCATCTATACTGCTTCTCTTCCTTTCTGCATGCAACTCAAATGAGGCTACAAAAATCAATCTGGCTGAAGTGACACGTTCACTTTTTTATGCTCCACAATATGTTGCGTTAGAGAAGGGATTTTTTGAAGAGGAAGGCTTGGACGTTGAATTACAAACTACTTGGGGCGGCGATACAACAATGACAGCTCTATTATCAGATGGTGCTGATATTGCTCTTGTTGGCTCTGAAACATCAATTTACGTCTATGCACAGGATTCCAAAGATTACGCGATTAATTTTGCACAATTAACACAAACGGATGGCACATTTTTAGTTGCATAGGAACCAAACCCGGATTTCAGCTGGGAAGATGTTAAAGACAGCAGCTTTTTAGGCCAGCGAGTTGGTGGAATGCCACAAATGGTTGGAGAGTTTGTACTGAAAAAACATGGAATTGATCCACATGCTGATTTAGATTTACAACAAAACATTGACTTTGCAAATATCCCCGGCGCATTTGTTTCCGGTGACCAGGAATATGTTCAACTATTTGAACCGACAGCAAGCATGTTCGAAAAAGAAGGTCAAGGCCATATCGTCGCATCCTTTGGTGAAGAGTCCGGAAAAGTACCATACACAGTTTTTATGACAAAGCAAAGCTATATTGATGAAAATGAAGAAACTGTTAGAAAGTTTACTAAGGCTGTATACAAAGCACAGCAATGGGTACAGGAAAATAGCGCCGAAGAAATTGCCAAGGTTATCGAGCCTTATTTCGAGGATACAGAACTGGATATGCTGGCAGCATCGATTGATCGATATAAAAGCCAGGATTCCTTTGCTACAGATCCAATTCTTGATGAAGAAGAATGGAATAATCTAAAGGATATTATGGGTGAAGCTGGCGAATTACCGGAAGATGTGCCATATGATGATCTTGTAAACACAGAATTTGCTGAAGAAGTCCTTAATAACTAAGGAGGAGATCATTTGTCATTTCTAACCTTAGATCATGTCTCCCATCATTATTTTTCAAAAAGTGGGTATACCAAAGCATTAGATAATATATCATTATCCATTAAAGAAGGTGAATTCATTGCACTGCTTGGTCCGAGCGGTTGCGGGAAATCAACAATTTTATCAATTATAGCAGGAATTATGAAGCAGACTGCCGGTAAGGTACTGTTACAGGATAAAACAATCAGTGATTCCGATCTGGCTATCGGATATATGCTCCAGCAGGATTATCTATTTCCATGGAAAACCATAATTGACAATGTCATGCTCGGTCCCAAGATCTGTAAAACAAATTCAGTAAAAACAAAGGAAAAAGCAATGGATCTATTGGATGAGGTTGGATTATGCGATGTAGCAGATGCCTATCCAAGCTCACTATCAGGTGGAATGCGTCAAAGAGTAGCACTTGTTCGGACTTTAATCAATGATCCAAAGGTATTATTGCTGGATGAACCCTTTTCTGCACTGGATTATCAAACAAAGCTAAAGCTTGAAGATTTGGTATCACAGCTATTGAAAACCTATTATAAAACTACCATCCTTGTGACACATGATATCGGGGAGGCCATCGCCATGAGTGACCGTATTTATATCATGGATGCCAACCCGGGTTCCATTGCAAAGGTTTTTGAAGTCCCTCTTGAATTACGAAATGAGACACCGTTTCTTGTTAGACGGCACCCAAAATACCAACTCATTTTTGACAAGGTTTGGGAAGAATTAGATAAAAAGGCCCAGGAAGGTGGTGCCCTTAAATAATGGAATCAAAAACGGATCAGCATCTCTTCGAAAACTTTAAAAGTGAGTTGAAGCGGGAAAAGAAAGTTGTTTTCATTTGGCAAATCAGTATATTGATAAGCTTTATTGCTTTATGGGAAATTGCCAGTAAATTATATTGGATTGATCCATTATTATTTAGCTCCCCTTCAAAAATAGTAAATTTAATCATAACTAAATTTGGTGATGGATCAATGATCACACATGTTCAGGTAACCTTATTTGAAACAGTGTTAGGATTTCTTATTGGAACAATCCTAGGAATAATCATAGCTTCAACTTTATGGTCGTCCACAAGATTCTCAAAAATAATGGATCCCTATTTGGTCATTATGAATGCAATGCCTAAGGTAGCACTTGGTCCAATCATAATCGTTGCCCTGGGAACTGGATATTTGTCAATTATTACAATGGGGGCAATTATCTCTGTTATCATCACAACGCTTGTTGTGTATTCCGCATTTAATGAGGTTGATCCAAACTATGAAAAGGTGCTAAAAAGTTTCGGTGCTACCAGATGGCAATGCTTTAAAGAGGCAGTTTTCCCTGCAACTTTCCCTGCTATGATTTCAACATTAAAAGTAAATGTAGGCCTTTCATGGGTTGGGATAATTGTTGGGGAATTCCTCGTTTCAAAGCAAGGTTTAGGCTATTTAATTATTTATGGATTCCAGGTATTTGATTTCACACTGGTAATGGCAAGTTTAGTGCTCATCGCAATATTTGCAGCAATTATGTATAAAATTGTTGAAAGAATTGAAGGTTGGCTAATTAAGCACACCATCTAACTACAGGATCGCCTCACGTTAAATGAGGCGATTTCTTTCTGCTTTAATATAATCCATACAATGATCCAATACGCCATCTTTCATAATAAAACTATAAAGACCATTTTGTTTTATGTTTTTTGGTATACTTTCCAAAAGAACAGGGCCTTTCGTTTCATAATACGTTTCCTGCTGGATTAATTCATCAATTTCTGCGACGTAAACATTTTTAATAACAGTATCAGTTTTTCCGGAAACAAAATATTGACCAACATAGTGAATCTTTTCAACACTTCCACCGGTTTCCTCCATCACTTCTCTAATAGCAGCCTGCTTTGCAGTTTCCCCTATTTCCACCTTACCTCCCGGAAATTCAAGCCCTCTTTCCTTATGCTTTGTTAAAAGCCATCTATTCCCATATCTGCAAATAACCCATACATGCTTTGGAGCATTGGAAAATGGATGATCTTCAAAAGAAAGCTTAACTTCATTGTTGTAGTAATCTCTAAAAATATACATTATTTCAACTGCCTTCATTCAAATAGTGTTTCCGGCTACAGATGGTTAATCTTAGTTATTTTCCAATCATTATCATAGGTGAATTCATACTCAATTGTATAATCACCAAATAATGCATCCTGATTATCCTGCGTAACCTTTACTTTTTTATCTTCTAATTGTATCACATCATAATCATTTTCTTCATTAAACCATGGTGGTGTTTCAGTTGGTACAATGTAGAGTCCGTCTGCCTCTTCATAATAAAAGTAATCTACATATGGTGTTGCAACCTCTTTCGTTGAAACACTTTCAAACTGATTAAGTAATTCTACTTTTGTATCATAATTCACGACTTTATAATTCTTATCAATCTCCTGTACGAGTATATCCATAAATTGGTCTGTTAATGCTACAATTTGGTCATGTTGGATGGTAGCTTCTTCATTTTTTAGAGATTGTATAGAAGTTTCTTTAAATAGCTGCTTTTCTATTTGCTGATGATCTTTTCCAGTGTTGCTTACGGCAGAAGCTGAATAAAAGTCACTCGCATTATATGATAAAAATAGTAAAATAAAACCTATTATAAAGATCCACTTACTTATCCTAAGATGCTTTTTTTTCATCGATGTTCCCTCCCTGGAAGTTTATGTATAAAGTGCCTTATACTTCTCTATTCCTTATTTCCTGGAAAGGTAAACTTTTTTAAAATGGCTATTTTTATAAGCTTTGTTGATTTTAGGACTCGGTGGGACCCCCTTAAAAACGAGTAGCACGGGGAGCTCAACAGTCGCCCTAAGGTCTGCGTAATTTGTTTCCGGAGTTCTGGACTAGCACGCATCTTCTAAAGACAGGGAATTATGAAGTGCTGGAGAAATGGCCACAGTAATTAGAGATGGAAGTTGAGAGATCAAACGGCAAAGTTGAGAGAAAACAAGGGAATTTACAACTATCTCTCAACTTATTGCATACTTCTCTCAACTCCATATGCCTCTCTCTCAACTTTGCCTGATTTCGGCAAAAATACAGGCAAATTATAAACTTTCTTACCTGTTAAAAAAGAATAAGACACTGTTGTATCTTATTCTCCGAATTAATTACATATGCTCATCGCCAAGAACGCCCATACTTTCGATATGTTGTTTTATTTGCTCATCGCCTAAATCATAAAGCATTTGATAGGTTTCTGTCAGGTTGCTATCATAATCATCATTCGATTTGTCATTATGATATGGCATAATTGGTACATGCGCCCTAAAAAAGGACCTGACACTGGCATCATGCATATTATCCATTTTTGCCCTTAGGAGACTTATTTCATCCATTGTTGCATGAATTGTAAAGCTGTCATTATTGTCATATTTCACTTGTGAAATTTCTCCTGAACCAACATCAATATAATATTTCTTCTTTTCCATACGCCACCTCCTACCATTAATTTGGCTAAAAATCGTAGAAGCATGTATGAATTAATTTTTTACATCTAAAAAATACTAATCGTTTTGTATATTTTCAACTGATAATAAACAAAATGAAAGAGCATCCACTACATTTAGCAGTGAATACTCTTCATCATTAATTTTTTTTAAATATAGTCGTTATTATTATCCGGATCTATATCAGTATTCAAACCTTCCCCTGGATTAAAATCCTGATTTGGTTTTGAATCTGTTATATTCCCTGTTACACTTTGGTCTGTTCTATTTTCCTTTACCTTTGTTTCATCAATTGTGTTATCGAATTTACGCAAATACTTGCTGGCAAAGTCTTTTCCACCAAGACCAAATGCTAAGCCGAATGCAAGTGCCACTCCACCTAAAATAAGAATAAAAGCAGAGCTGACAATTGTTGTTGCAATTCCTAATTGAGTAAGCGCCATAAACACGGATAGTACGATAATCGCGTATTTAGCTAAACCAGCCAGCATATTTGCGGCAGGTCCCGTTAGTAGATTTCGTAAAAATTTTTCTACGATATTCGCTAAAATTAATGCAACCACCAAAATCAGGATGGCCGCTAATACCTGAGGTAAATATGCTGTTACTGCAGATGCTATCGTTACAAGGAAATCAAGTTGGACGATATACAACGCCTGAATAGTTAGGAAGAATACAATCAAAATCTGAACGACATAACCAACTAAAGCAGATGGTGTCATTTTATTTTGTGATGCTTCTTTATTACCTAATTTCAAATTACTTGTTAAGCGATCAAATCCGAGTTTTGCCAAATAGTTATGAACAAATTCTCCAATGAATTTACCTAACCAAACCCCTACCAGAATTAATCCAATAGCGATTAAAATATTTGGAATCATATTCATAACGGTATTTAGCATACCTATCGCAGGTTCTGTGATTCCGGTCAGCTCTAATTTTTCCAAAGCTGCTATGGTTATCGGAATCAATATAATGATAAATACCAGATTTCCGACAAATGCTGCTAGACTTGTACCTTCAAATACCTTATTCATTTTTAAACGATCAACTAATTTTTCTGATCCCACTGCTTGCAGTAAATTAACAATGATATTTTTTACAATCTTCGCTACAAACCAGCCAACTGCAAAAATGATTGCTGCAGCAAGAAGTTTTGGAATGAATGCCAATATTGTGGCAAGCAGACCGCTGAACGGTTGAGCAACACCTGAAATACTAAGCGCTTCGAGTACACCAGGAATAAATAGTAGTAAAATTAAATAAAATGCTACTTTTCCTATTGTCTGTAAGAAGCTATTTATTTCTTCTTCTGATTTTGCTAATTTCATTTTATAGAAGCGATGTTGTAAATTAATCTTTTTCGTTCCTTGAACAACTAACCACTGTACAATCGTTGCAATTATCCAAGCTAACACAAGAATTAATGCTGCTTTTAAAACAGCCGGGATAAAGCTAAAGAATGTAGAAATTAAATTTGAAAGTGGATTCGCAATCATATTCAGGTTCAATACATTAAAGAACAGAATAAATACGATTAAAAGAAGTATGTAATAAACCACTTTTCCAATTATCTTATTGGAGTTAATCGGCTTATCACTGGTACGAAATTTGTTGAATAACTTTTCATCCAAATTTGTTTTTCCTAATGCTTTTTCTACTGCGTTGCCAATCGCTTTTGCAATCAGCCAACCAACTAATAAGACAATGAGTGCAATAACAAAATTTTGTACCCCTTGCATAAAGCTAGATGTAAAATACTGATCCATAAAATTGCCCATATACATAATCTCCCTTTCCTTTTGGTATATTTACTTATACCTTTAGGAAAGTTTTTTAAACCTCTTTTTAAAATAAATACTCAACCTATTCCAGTGACTTTAAAAGCATTGTCCTTACTAATTTATTGGAAGCATTTTTTGGAAGCTGATCAATAAAATATATTTCTTTTGGCAATTTATATTTTGCTAATCTTTTTTCCGCATAGACCAGTATATCCCTAGGGCTAATACTTTGACTATCTACAACAATAAATGCGATAGGTACTTGTCCCCATGTCTCATGCTTTTTTCCAACTACGCCAACTTCTCTTACTTGATCCATCCCGGAAATAACACTTTCAATTTCTGAAGGATAAATATTTTCACCACCGGATATAATTAAGTCATTTCTGCGTTCAACAACAAATAAAAAACCTTCATCATCCAAGTAGCCTAAATCACCAGTAGCCAGCCAGCCTGTTTTTAATGCCTTGTTATTAGCTGCTTCATTTTTAAAATATCCTTTAGTAACCATCGGCCCTTTTACATGAATTTCCCCAACAAGATCATCTTTGGAAGTTTGTTCAATTTTCAATTGTGCCGGAAATAAAGGCTTTCCAGCAGAACCTATTTTTTCTAAGGCATCTTTAGGGCTCAATGTAACAATTTGCGAAGCAGTTTCCGTCATCCCATAGGATTGAAAAACAGGTATATTTCGTGCTTTACCTTTTTCCAATAATGGTCTCGGTGCAGGCCCACCACCTAATAATAAACAGCGCAGTGATTCCGGATAATGATTATCACCCAGTTTATTGATTAAACGTTGCACCATAACGGTAACAACCGAAACAATCGTTACTCCCTTATGAAGAATTGCCTGATGAACAATTGATTCATCAAATTTCTCCAATAAAAAAATTTGCATACCATATATCAAACTTTTTATCATTGTAGATAATCCACTCACATGAAAAATAGGCAATGGCACAAGCCACTTGTCATTTTCATGAATGCCCAGATTTAGGGCCGAGCCAATAGCACTCCACCAATGGTTCCCATAAGTATGTATGACACCTTTCGGAAATCCGGTTGTTCCTGATGTGTAGATGATCGTAAAAGTATCGTCGAGATCTAGCTCATTGCAAAGCGATACTTCACTTTCCTCCAATGCAGCAATTTCTGAAAATGATTGAATAGTTTCTGCTTGAAAATATTCTGTACCTTCTTTTAAATGATCAGATGTTAACACTAACGAAACTTCCGCATCTTTTAGCTGATAGTTAATTTCCTCATCTGTTAATCGAATATTTAATAATACACCTACTGCCCCCAAATAGCTTAATGCGTGGACCGCAGCAACCATCGGAATTTCATTTTTGGCCAAAATACCAACATGGGTACCTTTTGTTATGCCTGCTTGAGCCAATTTCTTAGCAAAGCTTTGACTCTGATCCTTAAGCTGTCTAAAAGTAAGACAGTGGCCATTATCTAATTCAATTGCAGTTTTATCTGGTGCCAAATCAGCCTGTTTGGTTAACCAATGTGGTATAGTTTCATGCATCCTTTATTCACCTTTCTTTTATGAGAGAATCTAGTGAGCGCGTTCTTCTATTGATATAATTGCGCTCCGGATGATATATTCTTTCTCTAGGAGATAAATCAGTGCTGCGGGCGATATATTTTCTCTCCGGATGATAAATTCATGCTCCGGGCGATATATTTTCTCTCCGGATGATAAATTCATGCTCCGGGCGATATATTTTCTCTCCGGATGATAAATCCAGTTCTCCGGAAGATATCCACAGTACTCCTGTCGATTTTTTGCGCTCCGGACGCTATCCACAATGCCCACCCACCTATTATTACTTCTAAACAAAAACCTTTGCCAATTTAAGCAAAGGTTCGTTGTAACTATTTGATCACGGAAAGCGTGGGAACTTCTTGAAGTCGGGCTTTCTTTTTTCTTTAAACGCATCTCTACCTTCTTTTGCTTCATCTGTTGTATAGTATAGAAGTGTTGCGTCACCGCCCATTTGCTGCAGTCCTGCAAGTCCATCTGTATCTGCATTAAACGATGCTTTTAGGAAACGAAGAGCAGTTGGTGATTTTTCTAAAATTTCCTCACACCATTGAACTGTTTCTTCTTCCAGTTTTTCTAAAGGTACGACAGTATTCACCATACCCATTTCATATGCTTCTTCAGCATTATACTGACGACATAGATACCAGATTTCACGTGCGCGCTTATGGCCTACCATGCGAGCTAAATACCCGGCACCATAGCCTGCATCAAAGCTGCCTACTTTTGGTCCGGTTTGTCCAAATATGGCATTATCTGCAGCAATTGTTAAATCACAGACTACGTGAAGTACATGTCCTCCACCAATTGCATAGCCAGAAACCATTGCAATGACAGGTTTTGGAATGGTACGCATTAGACGCTGTAAATCCAATACATTTAGACGTGGAACCTGATCCTCCCCGATATATCCGCCATGACCCCGTACAGATTGATCTCCACCGGAACAAAATGCTTTGTCCCCCGCACCGGCCAAAATAATAACACCAATCGATGAGTCATCACGTGCATCTGCAAAAGCATCAATCATTTCATTCACTGTTAATGGTGTAAATGCATTATGCTTTTCCGGACGATTCATGGTCACCTTTGCAATGCCATCATATTTTTCGTAAATAATTTCCTCATATTCTCTGACTTGCTCCCATTGTACTGTCATACTATTCCTCCTCTTTTTTCACTTGTTTCAATAATTCTACTGCAGAAATACACGTCTGTACCATTTTACCAAAAAATTCAGGTTGTTCCACGTGAATTGCATGTCCTGCATTTTCGCAAATCATTAATGCACCTGCTTGTACGCTTTCTTCCATCAATTTATTTATGGAAATAAACTTATCATCGTACTTGCCAGCCAATAATAAAACTGTCATATCCAATTGATCAAGCTTATCCCACCATGATGGCTGGCTGCCTGTTCCCATATAGCGCAAAGACTGGGCGAGTCCTTGTCCCTTTTGTGATAGACGTTCATCACGAATCTCCTGCTGAACTTCTTTTGGCAGGTTTTTTTGAGATTCAAAAAGTGGTATGTTTTCCCAGAAATCAACAAAGTTTCCGATACCTTCTTTTTCTATCTTTTTTGCAAGAGCTTCATCCTTGTCCATCCGCTGTGTACGTTCTGCATCTGTTGAAAGTCCTGGTGAAGCACTCTCTAACATAAGCGATAATACCATTTGCGGATAAATCATAGCAAAAGATAATGCTGTTCGCCCACCCATGGAATAACCAAGCAGATGAAACCCACCAAGCCCCAGATAATCAAATAAATCCTTTAAATCCTCACAACATTCTTCCATCGTCTTAGGATACGTCTTAGTTCTTCCATGTCCAGGCAAATCTACCGTAATAATTTGCAGCTTTTCCTGCCAGTTTTCTATAAAATTATCCCACGTAGAGCTTGTCCCGGTAAAACCATGCAGCATTACAAGTGGATAGCCTTCCCCATGTATTTCATACCAATACTGTGAATCATTTACTGTATAATACAAGTCCCTTCAGTCCCCACTGTTTAGAATTTCATTTTCAATTTGTTTCCATTTTTTCCGATGCCAATCTGCGTTAGCTGTTCTGTCTGTTTTCACTTCAACAACAGACAGCCCCTTGTGCTGATAGCTTTTATCGAGTACTTCTTTCAACTCATCTTCTGTTGCCGCGTGGGCATATTCACCACCATACATCATTACTGCATGTTTAAAATCCACATCAGCCGGTGTGCCAAATAGTGCTTCAAAATGCCTGCCATCCTTTGCTTGTGGCAAGAAGGAGAAGATACCACCCCCATTATTATTGACGATAAGAATCGTAATATTTAGGTTATAATGCTTTGCTGCCAAGAGTCCATTCATATCATGGAAAAAGGACAGATCACCTAACAGAAGTGTCATAGGCTCACCAGATGATGCTGCACCAAGTCCACTTGATACCATTCCATCAATTCCATTTGCTCCGCGATTTGCGAGAATGGAAATGTTTTTCGGTGTCGTCATGAAAAAAGTATCCACATCTCTTACTGCCATACTATTTCCGACATACAGCCCTGAGGAATCAGGAATAACCTCCATTAGCGCCCGAACTGCTTCACCTTCAGTAATATTTTCTTCAGAACCACCCAATAGATGCTTTTTGGAAATAAGATTCATTCTCTTCCATTCATCCAACCAGTCTTTTTCAAAATTCAAGACGGGTTCCGTTTCAATTAAATCCTTACAAAGCATTACTGAATCAGCAAAAATAAACTCTGTAGTATTCCCTACCGGCTCCCGGTAACCGGTATGATTTTCGACAACAAATTGCAAAACAGCCATATGCTCTTTTACATAAAATAGATATGGCTTGGATACTGGCATGGCACCAAATCGGATAATAAAGTCAGGCTTCATTTTTTCACGCACTGCTTCATTTCTAAGTATAGCATCATAGCCCTCAATAACATTATCTTTATGATGCTGACCGGAACGTACCTGTGACAATGGATCTGCTAAAATAGGCAAACCCCAATGTGATGCAAGTGATGTTACGGCCTCGGCAAAATCTGCATCTGTTTGCGGTCCACAAACAATTATTCCTTTTTGCTTGCTTTTTAACTTTTCAATCAGCTGTATTAATTGCTCCGAGTCCAATCTTTTCTTTCCATCAAAAGCAGGCATGTACGATTGTTCAGATGCTTCTCCCCACATATTTTCCAGTGAAAAATCAGGACTGAGTGGTTCACGAAATGGAAAATTCACATGCACAGGTCCCGAATTTCCTTCCTGAGCCATATATACAGAACGGGCAGCTTTACTTCTGGAAAACCGAAGCATCTCAGGTGTTGCTTCAGGGATTGCCATTTCCTGAAACCATTTCACATAATCCCCGTATAACTTAATCTGTTCAATTGCCTGTGGTGCACCAACATCACGTAATTCATGCGGCCGATCAGCTGTAAGCACAACTAATGGCACCCTGCTATAATGCGCTTCAACAATTGCCGGAAAATAATTTGCTGCTGCTGTTCCGGATGTACAGACTAATGCAACCGGACGTTTTGTCTGCTTCGCTATTCCTAAAGCAAAAAAAGCAGCGGATCTTTCATCAATGATGATCCACTCTTTTATTCCTTTATGCTCTGCCATTGTTAGTGCAAGTGGTGTAGACCTTGAACCAGGTGATATAACTACATCCGTTATTCCATTTACATTTAGCTCATCTACAAAATTTGCTGTATAACGTGTTAAAACTTCTGTATGATTCATATTCACCCTCCTAAAACAGATAACATTGGCAGGAATTTAATATTTGTTTCTTCATACTCTGCTTCCGGATCAGAATCTTTTACCACACCACACCCGGCGAATAATGATGCTTCGTCACCTTGGATAAGTCCGGAACGAATGGCTACAGCAAATTCCCCATTTTGATTGCTGTCAAGCCAGCCAACAGGTGCACCATACCAGCCCCGATCCAGTAATTCATGCTCACGGATAAACGCCAGTGACTCTGTTCTTGGTGTTCCACCCAGAGCCGGCGTCGGATGTAGCTGCTTAATGATATCAAATATACTGTACCTATCTTTCAATTTTGCAGTAACTGGTGTATATAAATGCTGTAAATTTTTAAGCGGATAAATAACCGGTTCATCAGGTATTTTAATGTTTGTACAATGATTTTTAATGGAATGATTAATCATCTTCACAACAAAATCATGTTCCTGCCGATTTTTTTCATCGTTTAGAAGATCATGACTTATTCTCTCATCTTCTTCTTTAGTTTTCCCCCTTGGGGCAGTACCGGCAAGACAAGTTGATAAAAGCCGTTTGTTCTCAACTCTTACAAGTCTTTCAGGAGTTGCCCCAACAAAGCAATCTTCTCCTTTTTCAAATGCAAAAATATAACTATTGGATTGTGTGTCGATAAGTTTATTTAAAATCGTACCAATATCTGCTTGTTTATCAAATTTCAAACGAATTTCACGTGCTAAAACAATTTTCTCTGCTTTATGATCACTGATTTCCTCAGTTGCATATCGAACAGTTTCCTTCCATTTATCCGGCTCGATTTCTTTCTTATCTTTAATATTAATAGCTGTTAAAGAAGTCTCCATCTGACTGATGAGTTCATTCTCATGTCGTTTTATATCATTTGCCAATTGAACTGAATGATCATCTTTTTTAACAAAAACATTCGCAGTAAAATAGAAATTATTTTTTCTTATTGTAAGCATATATTCCGGAATGGTAAATTGACTTGGTTTAAATTTATTCCATAAGTCGGAAGGTGCTTTTCTTGGATCAAATGACATTCCTCCAAGTGCAACAATCCCAGTACCAGGATATTTATATTTGTTATGAATAATTGCTTCATTTATTAAGTTATTCCATCCTTCTTCTGTACCTTCAAAGCGGGAATCCTCTGCAATGATTTCATATGCATTCCCTGCGCCAACCAAATAAAACTGATCCCCAGTACTTGTCCAAAATGTACGATCCTTGCCAATAGCTTTAGCTTTGTCAAAAAAATGAAAAGGATTTGCGTACGAAATTTCTTTTGTAATGCTAACAAGTTGAAGTTCATCATGGTATTGTATTTCCTTAATGGCACTATCCAATAAGTGTTCCAGTTGCTTTTCCTTTATTTCAATCATCTATATAAACCTCCGTTAAACAATAGATGTAGAAAACATCCATATCTATTTTATTCTCTTTTCAATAGTTTCTCAAGAGAAACCAAATCCCTTCATTGACACCCTATGACAAATTCCCTAAAATTAATATAATATTGATAAATTTCAACAGGAGTATATGCATGCACACGTCAGATGAAATTAACATCTGGTGGTATATACTTGTATACGGTCAAGCTGGTGGATTGCAGTGATTGGTTTAATTTGCATGCTTTTTGGCTACTTGTATACAGGAGGGTCTTTTCCAATCGCATATACATCATTTGGTGAACTTTTCTTAGAATTCATTATGGGAACAGTTGTTATTGGCATTAGTTATTTTTACTTGGTTTATCATTACTAATTAGTAAGTTTGCTAAAAAGTGTTATTAAAAAAGGGGATGGGAATATTGGATTTCAAGAATACCTTAATGGAAGCACTGGGAATCGAATTGGTATCATTGGATAAAAATTTAGTAGTTTTAACAATGCCTGTTGACAGGAGAACACATCAGCCTGTTGGCTACTTGCATGGTGGTGCCAATGTAGCTCTTGCAGAAACTGCTGCAAGTATTGGTTCATTTGAACATGTTGATCCCGAAAAAGTAAATGTATTCGGTCTTGAGATTAACGCAAACCACATTAAAAGCAAGCGTGAAGGAATTGTTACTGCGAAAGCAACACCAATTCATACAGGAAGAACAACGATGGTATGGGAAGTTAGGATTGTTGATGAACAGGAAAAATTAATATGTATCTCAAGATGCACGATTGGAATTGTTCCTAAAAAATAGACTAAAGGAACGGTGATTACAATGACTAAACACGAAAAACTTACCGATGAAAAAATAAATTATTTTAAAAAGCAATTACTTGAAATGAAAAAGGAAAACGAAGAACTTATTAATAAAAATAAGGATATCAGACCTAATGATGCCATAGGAGAGCTGGCAGATTATGACAATCATCCAGCTGACATGGGGACAGAACAATTCGAGCAGGAACGAGATGCCGGCCTGGATATGGTAATAAAGGAAAGATTGCAGGAAATTGACGCCGCACTAAATCGAATTGAAAATGGTACCTATGGATATAGTGAAAAGTCAGGAAAACCAATTCCGATCGAACGTCTGGAAGCACAGCCAATGGCACGGAATTTAGTTGAGGAAGAGGAATAACCTAAGTCCGCCTATCATGATGGGCGGACTTTTTTGTTGGGTGTTGAGGATATTTCTGTTTTCTGAATGATATATGCGCCCTCCGGACGATATATTTTTTCTCCGGCAGATATATCCGCTCTCCGGATGATATATTCATTCTCTGGCAGATATAGCCACTCTCCAGATGATATATATTTCTATCTTCCAAACTTCCCCATTAAAAAAAAGCCAATCATTATGGATTGGCTTTTTTCTTATATCTATACAAATTTTGCTTGTTTCTGTTCGATCCAGCTTCGCATTTTTACAAATAAAGGAACAAACAGTAAACCTACAACAATTCCTTTAATAATATTAAATGGTAAGACACCTGCATAAACAGAGAACCATTTAAATTGTTCGGTCATTTCCCAACCCATGAACCAGCCATATGCCGGCAAAATAAATAGATAGTTCAGGACACTCATGCCAAGGGCCATTATGATTGTTCCGGCTACCAACCCTGATACAATACTTTTTACACCTTTAAATTTATGATAAAGAACTGAAACAGGTACAATAAACATAACTCCTGCTAAGAAGTTTGCCGCAACCCCGATTGGATCTCCAGCTCCGGATACTGCTAAATATAATATATTTTTTACTGCAACTACTATAACCCCTGCTATTGGTGAAAAAATCAGACCAGCCATTAATGCAGGTACATCACTAAAATCAATTTTTAAATAGGCTGGCAGCAATGGCAACGGAAAGTTCAGGAAAAATAATACTAGTGAAATGGTTCCTAGCAGTGCTAGAATAATAAGCTTTAATAAATTTGATGATTGCTTGTTAGTATTTTGCATCATCATTCTCCTCCTTCATCTTAAATCGATTCCAATCTCGTGATGAAGGATTGGCCTCATCCTGCTTTATGAAAAAACACACAAAAACCCTAAAGCCTAATGGGGCTTTAGGGTGTATTAATTCACAGGAAAATAGCGACACATGAATATGCATCAACTACCGGCTCGACATCTTCTCCCATCCAGACTGTAACTGTCGGTTCTGGACTTACACCAGATCAGCCACTCGTTATGGTACCCGAGCGGGTCACGGACTTATAGCAATAAAGCTACTTACCGTCGGTCGGGAATTTCACCCTGCCCCGAAGATGGAATCGATTATTTTATTGTTATTTATAGTATACATAATTCCTCCTTATTTGAAAAGCTATTTGCTCAGAAATAAGAAAAAGCGCAGAAGCTCAACGCTTCTACGCCTTTTTCTTATTCAAATCTCAGGTTAATGTTAGATCAATCAACATTAATAAACAATTTACCTTCCGCTTGCTCACGGGTTTCGTTACCAAAGTCATCTACTATTTTCACTTCAATAACCGCACCCTCAGCAAAAGCATTACTAGTTGCTGTCCAGTAACCAACATAGTGGCCTTCAGATGTTTCCATCATTGGAAGCTCTGTCGCATTCGCAACAGTATTTGTTAGTGGCATGTGGATAAAGTATGTTGCTCTTAATCCAGGCTCACTATCAAATTCAAATTTCACGCTTTCACCAGCATTGATATATACATCTTCAGTTGGTGTTAAGTTTTCAATTTCCGGTTGAGTGAAGTCCACATCAATTGTTACAGATTCCTCTGATATGTTTCCAGCTAAATCAGCGGAAACAACTTCAATTGTGTTTTCTCCTTCATCAAGCAGAATACGTTTGGAATAACTTCCATCCGTTACAGCTGCCTCTCGACCATTTACTTCTACATAGTCAAGATTAGCATCTGATACAGTACCTTCAACTGTCACTGTTTCACGGTTTGTTTCATCACCATCAG
>NZ_NPOA01000022.1 GCF_002287375.1 Virgibacillus profundi
TTCGGTGGGACGAGTAATCGCAGTCCCAGCACGCGTCCGAAGACCCCGCAGAGTGGTTTTCTCGAGGAGGCTGAGGCCGTGCCCGTGGAAAGCGAAGTATTCTGCCGGAGCGAGTTTTAGCGCTCAACCATCATTAGAATAAGAGAAAGCGTCATGTTAGATAATTTTCACTATGTCGCAGTTTATATCAACTACGAAGGTTAATGAGCAATAATATTTACGAAAATAGCCATTAATACATAGTATAGCAGAAAGGATATCATGAATTGAATAAACAAGGATGGATTATATATAACGGAAATTTGCCGGGAAATAAATTTTTGGATTTTGCTGAGTGGATACAATCTGCTGCAGCCAAGAAAAGTAGTAAAACAACTATTTATAAAAACAACGAACTACTTTCCTTTCTGGGATTGAATCAATTAGAGCTTCTGCAGCAATCAAATAATCAATTACCCGATTATGTCGTTTTTGCTGATAAAGACATTTATCTAGCAAAACAATTGGAGTTATTAGGTGTACCTGTATTTAATTCAGCAGAGTCCATTCATATAAGTGACGACAAAATTGCTACATATCAATATTTAGCAAAAAATAAGTTACCTATTCCGAAGACAATCATTGCTCCAAAAATTTTCTTAAAAGGAAAGCCTGATAATAACAGTATACAGTTAGCCATCCAAAAATTAGGACTGCCTATGATCGTAAAAGAAGCATTTGGATCTTTTGGTGAGCAGGTTTATTTAGTGCATACAGAAGAGGAATTAATGAAGAAGACCAATGAATTACAAGGAAAAGCATTCATATTCCAGGAATTTATTTCATCAAGCTATGGAAAAGATTTACGCCTGCATGTTGTTGGTGAGAAAGTGGTGGCATCAATGATACGAAAGGCAGCGAATGATTTCAGGGCGAACGTATCAGCAGGCGGAACAATGGAAGCTTATCTGCCTACAGAACAGGAAGAGAATTTAGCAATTGCCGCAACTAAAGCAATCGGAGCCGATTTTGCCGGAGTTGATCTATTATTCGGACCGAACAATACTCCATTGGTTTGTGAGATTAATTCTAATGCACATATCCGTAATATGTATGATTGTACAGGAATTAATGTGTCTGATTTTATTATGGAATACATACTCGATAAAATAAAGGATGAATGAAGGTGAAAACAAGTTGCATGGTTGGTTAATTTACAGTGAGGCGGATGTTGAATTAAATCAATCCTTTATTGATTGGTTTATAGATGAAGCTCGATATCAAAATTTATCGCTCGAGCTTATGATAAGAGAAGAAATGACGATTGGGATTAAAGGAAATGAACGAATAATGATAATGGATGGACAAGCCGTTTCCAAACCTGACTTTGCCGTTGTTCGCACGACTGACTCTTTATTAAGTCTGCATTTGGAATCATGTGGGATTATCGTTTTCAATTCATCTGATATTTCACGGATATGTAATGATAAAGCACTTACCCATCATTATATTAATGATCTTGGAATTCCGATGGTAGATACTTTTTTTTACAAAAAAGATAATATCCCTAAATCTCCCCCATTGGCCTTTCCTTTTGTAGTGAAAGAAACTTCGGGGCGAGGAGGAAAACAAGTATATTTTATTGAGGATCAACAGGAATGGAATAAATTGACTGTTAAGCTTCCAAATGATTTTATTATACAATCCAGTCATGTAAAGCTGGGAAAGGATTTACGTGTTTTTATCATTGGAAAAGAAATTGTCGGTGCAATCTTGCGGGAAAGTAATCATGATTTCCGCGCTAATTTCAAACTCGGTGGTTCAGCAAGGTTATATGATCTTAATGAGCAGGAAACGGCGACTATCAGGAAAATAATTAATCATTTTCATTTTGATATGGTGGGAATTGATTTTCTAATTGATTTAAATGGTGGGCTTCTATTTAATGAAATAGAAGATGTCGTAGGTTCCAGAACACTTAGTGCTGTTAGTAATATAAATATTGTCCATAAATATGTGTCTCATATCAAATCAGAATTAAAAAAGCGGAATTTCCATTAATGATTGAAATTCCGCTTCATTATTTACTTATTGTTTTAATTCATTTAATCTTGCTTTCACCTTAGCCTGCTTATCAAGATAATCTTTTTCCTTTTGTTTCTCTTCTTTAACAACTGCTTCTGGTGCTTTTTTAACAAAACCTTCATTAGATAATTTTTTCTGTACACGTTCCACTTCTTTTGTCCATTTATCCAATTCCTTTTCCAGACGTTCTATTTCTTTATCGAAATCGATCAATCCTTCAAGCGGAAGGTAAATTTCAGCACCTGTTACAACAGCTGACATTGCTTTTTCGGGAACTGTAACTTTTGTCGCGATTGTTAATTCACTTGGATTACAGAAACGCTCCAGGTAGTCACGATTATTTTCAAGCTCAGCTACAACTTCTGCGGTTTCAGCCTGGATTAAAAGCTTAATTTGTTTGGACATTGGTGTATCCACTTCTGCCCGTATGTTTCTTACTGATTTAATAATGGAAACTAGTCTTTTCATTTCTTTAGAAGCCACATTATCATGAAATTCACTTCGTGTCTCTGGCCATTTAGCAACTGTTATTGATTCACCCTGATGTGGGAGCTGTTGCCAGATTTCTTCTGTAATAAACGGCATATATGGGTGAAGCATACGCATTGTTTGATCGAGAACATATGCAAGTACAGATTGAGTTGTTTTCTTTTTAGTCTCGTCTTCACCATATAACGGAAGCTTAGCCATTTCAATATACCAATCACATAATTCATCCCAAATAAAGTTATACAGATGGCGGCCAGCTTCACCAAATTCATATTTATTCGTGTTTTTTGTTACATGATCAATTGTTTCATTCAAACGGGTTAAGATCCATTTATCTGCCAATGATTTTTCAGTGGATAAATCAATATCCTCGTAAGTGAAGTTTTCCATATTCATTAATGAAAAACGGGATGCATTCCATACTTTATTAGCAAAATTCCAGGTTGATTCCACTTTCTCCCAATGGAAACGTAAATCCTGGCCTGGTGTGGAACCTGTTAACAGGAAATATCTCAGGGAATCTGCACCATACTTTTCGATTACATCCATAGGATCAACACCATTACCGAGTGATTTACTCATTTTACGTCCATCTGCATCGCGAATTAAACCGTGAATAAGTACATCCTTGAATGGTTTCTCACCAGTAAATTCTTTGGATTGGAAGATCATTCTTGCTACCCAGAAGAAGATAATGTCATATCCTGTAACGAGTACGTTTGTTGGGAAGTAACGTTTAAAATCTTCCCCCTCCGTATCAGGCCAGCCCATTGTCGAAAATGGCCATAACGCAGAAGAAAACCATGTATCCAATACATCTTCATCCTGCTCCCAATTCTCACTATCTGCCGGTGCTTCTTTACCTACATAAATTTCCTTTGTTTCCTTGTGGTACCATGCTGGAATACGATGTCCCCACCACAGCTGACGCGAAATACACCAATCACGTATATTTTCCATCCAGTTTAAATAGGTATGTTCAAAGCGGTCTGGAACGAAATTTACTTTTGAATCACTACGTTGCAATTCAACTGCTTCATCTGCAAGTGGCTGCATATCAACAAACCACTGTGTGGACAAATATGGTTCAACAACTGCACCACTACGCTCTGAATGGCCAACTTGATGAACTCTTTCTTCAATATTAAATAATACACCCAACTCCTGGAGATCATTTACAATCTGCTCTCTGCAATCAAAACGGTCAAGCCCTTGATATGTTCCTGCATTTTCATTCATTGATCCATCCTCGTTCATTACAAGGACACGCTTTAGATTATGACGGTTTCCAATTTCAAAATCATTAGGATCATGTGCCGGAGTAATTTTAACAGCACCTGAGCCAAGCTCCATATCCACATATTCATCAGCAACAATTTCAATTTCTCGCCCTATAATTGGCAAAATAACTGTTTTACCAATTAAATGCTTGTATCGATCGTCTTTTGGATGAACTGCCACTGCTGTATCACCTAACATCGTTTCCGGTCGGGTTGTTGCGATTTCAATTGTTTCTTTACTATCCTTAATTGGGTAACGCATATGATAGAATTTCCCCTGAACTTCATCATAAATAACTTCAATATCTGAAAGTGCAGTTTTTGTATGTGGATCCCAGTTAATAATGTATTCCCCGCGATAAATAAATCCTTTTTCATATAACTTAACAAAAACTTCCTTTACCGCATCAGATAGTCCATCGTCCAGCGTGAAGCGTTCTCTTGAATAATCTAGCCCAAGCCCCAGCTTTTCCCACTGTGAACGAATAAAGTCGGCATATTCCTCTTTCCATTCCCATGAAGTCTCCAGAAATTTTTCCCGACCTAATTCATAGCGATTTGTTCCCTGCTCTTTCAGTTTTGCTTCAACTTTTGCCTGTGTAGCAATTCCCGCATGATCCATACCTGGAAGCCATAATACATCATAGCCCTGCATACGCTTCATTCGGGACAAAGTATCCTGCATCGTTGTATCCCATGCATGACCTAAGTGCAATCTGCCGGTTACATTTGGTGGTGGAATGACAATAGAATAAGGCTCTTTTTCCTGATCACCTGTTGCTTCGAAATACTTTCCTTTTAGCCAAAATTGATAACGGTCTTTTTCTACTGCCTGTGGGTTATATTTTGATGGCAGTGATGCTTTCTGATTTTCACTCATTCTATCTACCTCCTGATTTTAAAAAAACAAATTAAAAAACCCTTTTCATCCTTAAAATAAAGGACGAAAAGGGTAAATTTCCGTGGTACCACCTTTGTTTACAAGTAATCAAACACACCTGTACACTCAATTGACTGATAACGGCAGATTACCGGCATTCTTCTACTTATATTTCAAAGAAGCTGCTTCATGAGCGACCTTCCAAAATAGTTTTTCCCTGGGAAACTTTCAGCCCTTTATTTCCCTCTCTGCAGGTTTCTATTTTGTACTCTTCCCAATCATCACATTTAATTATAATAATTACTATTTATTCTATCCATAACTTGCCTTGTCGTCAACTTTTATTACAGTTTTTGCACAAAACAACTATATATATACATATCATATTAAATAAAGTATATAAAGTGAAGTTATTTCCTTAAAAAAGAGGTGATATGAATGGCGAGGTATTACAGGTATCGACTACCACCATGGGCAAGACATTGTATATTTGTGATTGAAAAGGTAACCTTACCCATATTGATTTTTCAATTGGTTCGCACATTATTTTTCCCAACTACCCTTGATGTTTTTTTACTGGGACTCTTGGTCGGCGTGTTTATTGCCTTCTATTTAGAATGGATTTAACTTTCGGGATCATCAAATGTGATTGTTTCATATTCATTCTCAATATGGCTGGATAATTGTATTCCAAATAAAAATTTACGGTATACATGCTGTAGTTGAATGACATTTTCGATCATCGAATCCTGATCATTTCCATTCACATAACCTTGAACGATCGAGAAGTATTCCGCGGGATTCAATAAATGAATGACAAGTAGTTGTAATTCATTTGTTGTTAATTTATTTGCATCCATATATAGAGAAAATAAATCAATGAACAATTCAGTGTCTGAATCATAATCAGCAACTTCATTTTTAAAAAATATGGCTAAATCCATGGCAGCACTTTCATATGTAGCATTTTCAAAATTAATCAAATAGGATTGGTTTGAGGTTAGCATATGGGAAAAATCCAGATCCCCATGACATAAACTATAATTCCAGGTTATTTTCTCTTCTTCCAGATCAATAAATTGTTCAATTCGTTTATTTATTTCCTTAAGTCCATATTCCAGCTCCCGGAATTGGGTACAAACAAGTAATTCAAATGGTGACATATACCTATTCTTTTCAAATTGCTCTACAAAATCCAGCAGATGTATTAGTGTATCCTCACAATACTTCATATATGTATAAAAATTACGTTTTAAAGCTTCTGTCTGAATCATTTGCTCTTGTTTCGTTTTTGCATGTATTTTTCCTATATTTCGATAAAATTGCTCCATTGTTTGTTTATTTATATTTGTATCCATATTATCTATCCATGGTGTTAAATAAAAGATGTCATTTTCCGAATTCTTGTATAAATTTCCATCATTTGTTAAGTAAACCGGTAAAACACTTGATAAATTATGTGAAAAAGCCAGCTGATAGCTATTTTCCCAATTCGTTAATTTATCCATGGACAGTTTACTTCGTTTGAGAGCATAGTCCGATTGTCCATCACTAACTTGATAAATACGATCTGTTATTTTATCAATAGTGTGGGGATAAATAGAATAAGCCTGTAATACCTTTTTAATGCTATCCATCTTTTATTTCACCACCTAAAGTAAAGTTAGATACCCCTTGAACAGAACCAAGGGGTAAAAATTATCCTATTTCTTTTTTGGAATATAAAGCAATTGGCCTTCAGAAACATCATATTCTTCATCTAAATTATTTTGCTTAATTAATTGCAAAGTTGTAATTTTATAACGTTCAGCAATCGTTTCAATTGTATCTTTTTCCTGGACAATACAAAGTCTCATTTGTTCATATTGTTCCTCTTCCGAACTTCTAAACATATCTGACAGGTAACTTACATCTTTTACCTCATCCGTTCGATCTTCCATACTTTCATCTTCATCCGGTGATACATCCGGCTCATTATCGGGCGGCGTGAGCGTATCGACTACCTCAGGCGAATCATCATCATTTTCCTTGGCGGATAAATCATCAAAAAATTGCTTCAGCGTTTGAGATTGCTGTTTAAATTTCCAACGTTCTTCTTCTGTAGTATTCTCTTCTGTGGTATTCTCATCTATTTCTGACTGTAAAGCAGGAATATCCAGTGCATCTAATAGCTCAGGTTCATCATGGGCTAAATCTTTCTCCTGCTTTATTTCAAAATTAAATGATTCATCCTCTTCTCTTTCCATTGGGAGAGCTTCTGCTTGCTGTTCTTCTTCCTCATGTCCATCTGACTCTTCAGACTGATCAGTAATCCCGTGAATCTCAATCGTAGAATACAGTTTTAACTGGCTTGGATCAGGTATTTCATAATCGAAGGATTCAATATAAACCGAAACATCATTAATATCATTTACTCTATATGTTGGAACAGATATTTCCACAGGAAACCGATGAGAAAATTCCGCATCACCTTCTTCTATATCTACTACTCTTTCTACATACCTTTTTGAATGGTAATTTTCAAAATCCATTGATTGATCATCTTCGTCTGCCGTAGATGCTACCTTATGGTATTCTCCACTTAATTCGATTACACCCCTTATCGAGATATACTCATTGAATGATTGAATTGTTATTTCAGGATCCAGAGAAACCCCCCGCATTTCTGCAACTTCCTGTCCCTTTTCAAAATAAAGCGATTCATTTAATTCAAAACTGAACACCGGTTGATCATTTGACAAATGATTTCCTCCCTTCAACATATATATTCCATATGCTTATATGTCTTAATTATCTATATGAGAGATAAATGGAGGTTATGCTAATGAAATAAAAGGCAGTTATCCAAAAGTTTGGGATTGCTGTTACTCGTATACCGAAAAATATATTATTATTTAGGTATTATCATACAGCAGATATAATGTTGCGACGTATGCGCTGGGTTGTTTTCCGCTGCGGACCGTTGCTTTCCGCGGACACGGCTTCAGACTCCTCGAGAAACCCACTCTGCGGGGTCTTCAGACACGTGCTTTTCTGAGCAGGAGTCAACGGTCCTCCGCTCCAAACAACCACTACAAATGTGCAAGTATTGGTTTGAATTAATCAAGTAGTAATTAATTTTAAAAAAAAGTGAAAAAACACAATACTAGCGGAGGAAATATACGAAGACTCCTGCGGGAGAAAAGGCATCGGTGAGACCCCACAGTGCGTAGCACGAGGAGGCTCACCAGCCGCCCGCGGAAAGCGAAGTATATTTCCGCAGCGCTGAATTAGCCACTCATCTTCTAAAGAATGAGAAGAAATCACACTATAGTTAAAACGCTATATGATAAAACATCAATATTTGTGAAAATAGCCTAAAAAAGTCAAGTAAAAAGAAGCTACTCTGGTTAGGAATAGCTTCTTAGGTGGCAACTTACTTTTCAATTTTTGAAAATGCATTACGTATTGCCTGAATTGTTTTTGTAATATCTTCATCGGTATGAGCGGTTGATAGGAATAATCCTTCAAACTGGGATGGTGGCAAAAATACACCCTCATCAATCATTGCGCGATAATACTGTGCAAAATAATCCAGATTTGATTTTTGAGCAGTTTCAAAATTTATAACTTCCTCATTGGTAAAGAAAACACCAAACATGGAACCTGCACGATTTATGTGCAGTGGGATATCAAAATCTTTTGCAGCCTGTTTAAATCCATCCATTAATTTTTCCAGTTTGCTATTTAGTTCATCATAGGATGATTGTTCCAAAGCACTTAATGTTTCATAGCCTGCAGTCATTGCCAGCGGGTTACCTGATAATGTTCCTGCCTGATATATCGTTCCTGCCGGTGCAACATTTTCCATGATTTCACGTTTACCACCATATGCACCAACTGGTAAACCTCCACCAATTACTTTACCCAGACAAGTTAAGTCAGGTGTAACATCAAAATAACCCTGAGCACAATTATATCCTACACGAAATCCTGTCATTACTTCATCAAATATCAGTACTGTACCATTATCTGCAGTAATTTTTCTTAGTTCCTGTAAAAAGTCACCCACAGGTGGTACTACACCCATATTTCCCGAAACAGGTTCAACGATAACCGCCGCAATGTCATCACCATAATTTTCAAAAGCATAACGGACGCTTTCCATATCGTTATATGGTACTGTAATCGTATTTTTGGCAATAGATTCTGGAACACCAGGGCTATCAGGTAATCCCAATGTTGCTACGCCGGACCCTGCTTTAATAAGCAATGAATCACCATGCCCATGATAATTCCCTTCAAATTTCAGAATTTTATCTCTTCCTGTATAGCCTCTTGCTACACGCAGTGCGCTCATTGTTGCTTCCGTTCCCGAATTGACCATACGCAGCATTTCAATAGATGGTACACGTTCGATGACAAGCTCGGCCAATTTATTTTCCAAAGTAGTTGGTGCACCAAAGCTCGTTCCTCTTTCAACTGCTTCTTTTAATTTACTGACAACATTTTCATCTGCATGACCTAAAATTAGGGGACCCCAGCTTAATACATAATCAATATACTCATTGCCATCAATATCAGTGATTTTTGATCCTTTACCTTTTTCCATGAAAATTGGTGACATACCTACAGATTTAAATGCACGAACAGGTGAATTTACTCCACCAGGCATTAAATCGACAGCTTCTTTGTAGGCATCTACTGAGTTATCAAAATTTTTCACAAGAAACCACTCCTCTGCTATTTATTCATTCAACCATTTAGCTGCATCTTTTGCGAAATACGTTAATATAAGATCTGCTCCGGCGCGTTTCATTGAAGTTAACTTTTCCAATACAATCTCTTTTTCATTGATCCAGCCATTTAAAGCAGCTGCTTTTACCATAGAATATTCTCCACTTACATTGTAGGCAACGACAGGAACATTAAAATTATTTCTTACATCACGAACAATATCAAGATAGGATAATGCAGGTTTTACAATCAGGAAATCTGCTCCTTCTTCTATATCCGATTCTGCTTCACGTATTGCTTCCAGACGATTTGCCGGATCCATCTGATATGTCTTGCGGTCACCGAATTGTGGAGTGCTGTCAGCAGCATCCCTGAAAGGTCCATAAAAAGCTGAAGAATATTTTACGGCATAGGACATTATCGGAATGTTCTTGAAGCCGGCGGTGTCCAATGCCTCCCGAATAACAGCAACAAATCCGTCCATCATGTTTGATGGTGCAATAATGTCTGCACCTGCATTTGCCTGTGATACTGCAGTTTTAGCCAGCAGCTTCAGCGATTCATCGTTATCCACATCATGATTATGAATCACACCACAATGACCATGTGATGTATATTCACAAAGACATGTATCCGCAATGACTAACATATCCGGAAATTTACTCTTAACCATTTTTGTAGCTTCCTGTACAATACCGTTATCAACAAAAGCACCCGTACCCTGCTCATCCTTATCGTGAATCACACCAAAAAACATAATAGCTTTAATGCCAAGCTCATGTACTTCCCTTACCTCTTCAACTAAAAGATCAAGAGAGATTTGATAAATACCGGGCATTGATGCTATTTCATTTTTAATTGTATTTCCTTCGATGACAAACATCGGATAAATAAAATCATCTGTGCGTAAATGATTTTCACGTACTAATGATCTCATGGAAGCTGAGGATCTTAATCTGCGATGGCGTTTAAACTCAATGTTTTTTGTCATGATAATCTATCCTTTCTGAAGAAACATATTGAAGAATACATGCCAGCATTCCTTCAATTGTAAATTCCTTAGCAGTTATAATAGAAGTGAAACCCAGTTCACGTGCTCTATTTTCTGTCGTTGTTCCAATACACACACATATGGTATCAATATTAACATTAGCCATCTCAACAAATGCTTCAACTGTGGATGGACTGGTAAATGTTATAAAGTCCAGGGTGTTTTGCAGTAAAATATTATTTAAGCTTTCTGCTATTTCATAATTATAGCTGGTCTCATAAACCTCGATGGAATCGAAGGTAAGCTCCTGCTTTGAAAGTTCTACCGGCAGGACATCTCTTGATCGATTGCCCCGCACCAGCAGGATGGAATCTGTTTCTTTGTATTTCTTTAAGAATTCATCAGCCATGACATCCGCATTATAAATAGATGGTATAAAATCTGCAATTAAGCCGATTTTCTTTAAATAGTTTTCTGTTTTGTGACCAACTGCCGCAAGATGAATATGTTGAAACAGTTCGATATCCACTTTATATTTATCTGCCAACTGAAAAAAACATTTGACCCCATTTGCACTTGTGAAAAATATCCAGCTATATTTATTTATATTCCGGAAGTAATGTCTGCTCTCATCATGATCTATACATGAAATTTTCAAAAGAGGGGTTTCAATTGGTGTGCCACCATATTGTATAACTCTTTCAGTAAATTCTTTTGCCTGATTCTCTTCTCTGGTAATAAGAATTTTTCGTCCATCTAATGAGGTCGACATTACTCGTCAAGCTCCTCTTTAACTTTTTCCACTATTTCTTTTGCACCTTGACTGATCAATTTATCTGCCGCTTCTTTACCAACAGCCTCAGGGTCAGTTCCCCGAACCACTTCTTTTAGAATCGTTTTACCATCAGGCGTTCCGACTAATGCTGTTAAGATAATGTCATCCTTTTCTAAATAAGCATGTCCTCCGATAGGTACCTGACATCCTCCTTCAAGCAAATGGAGAAATGTTCTCTCCGCATTAACCGTTCTCGTTGTATAATCATCATTTATTTTAGCTAATAATTCACGAATCTCCTGATCATCTTCACGACACTCAATTGCTAAAGCACCCTGTCCAACTGCCGGCACACAAATATCAGGATCCAGGTATTCTGTGATCAAGTCTTCACTTAAACCAACACGCTTCAGGCCGGATACTGCTAAAATAATCGCATCATAATTTTCTTCGTTTAATTTTCTAAGACGTGTTTCAATATTACCGCGGATCCACTTAATTGATACATCGGGTCTTTCTGATAATATTTGTGCAGCACGGCGTAAACTGCTTGTTCCAACAATTGCACCTGCTTTTAATTCCTTCAGTGATAGATTATTCTTTGATATAAAAGCATCACGATGATCTTCACGTACAGGAATGGAGGATATCACGAGACCCTCAGGCATGGAGGATGGCATATCCTTCATACTATGTACAGCGAAATCTATTTCCTTATCATACATCGCTTGCTCTATTTCTTTCACAAACAGGCCTTTTCCACCTACTTTTGATAGGGTAACATCAAGGATCTGATCACCTTTTGTAACGACTTTCTTTATTTCAAATTCATTTGTCACTCCAGCCTCTTTCAACTGGTTTATCACCCAATCTGTTTGGGTTAACGCCAAATTACTTTTTCTTGATCCAACAACAATTTTTCGCATTTTAAAAACCTCCTAAAAATGAAAATTTGATAACGAGCTAAATAAAAAGAAATTAATTAGTAAAATTAAAAAGGCTGCAGTATTATACATCGAAATCGTTTTCCCTTGGTAACCTCTGACAAGGCGTAAAAACAAATAAACTATATAAACTACTAAGACCAGAAGTGAACCTAGTGTTTTCATATCAAACCAATAGAATTCTGCATTCGCCACATATGCCCATACTACACCTAATATAATACCAATTAATAATAGAGGAACGCCAATAGTAACAGCTATAAATGAATAATTATCCAATCCCCTCAAGTCACCGATTCGCCACATCCACTTAAATCCTTTTTTATCTTTTAAAAAACGGTATTGCAAAATGTACAATAACGAAAGCAAAAAGGATATGGTGAAAAAACCATAGGATACGATTGCCAATGTTATATGTGCGATCAATATTTCGTGGACGAATTCAATACCACTGCTATTCATATTTTCCTGTGCATTTGTAGAGATATACAAAAGATATATAAAAAAGCCAAAAAAGTTTGTAAAAAACACAATAAAATGAACAGGAAAAAGCCTATTTATAACCAAAGAAAAAGTAATCAGTATCCAGGCATAAAAAAACAAACTATCATTTAATGTCTGTACCGGAAAGCTTTTTTCGATCAATACCTGATATAATAAAAAAACGGTTTGAATAATCCAAACCATACTAAGTAACCAGAAGGCCATATTGTTCGCCCTCCGGTTACGCTGAATAAAATCAATAAAATACCCAACCAAACTTAAACCATAAATAATTAATGTAATTTCATATAGCCATTTCATTTCAAACATACGTGAATCCTTTCTCGTAGTTAACGGCAAAAAATTAGGTGAGCAGTCAATAACTGTAGAATAAAATCAGCCATGGCCTAATATTTAAATGGTATCAATTGTTGGAAAGGATAGTTTTTCATTTTTTTTTAGTTTTTTAATAGCATCATTTTTCATGGCCTGCTTTTCAAATTCAGCTTTCACTCCATCTTCAATCCCAAAGATATCAACGAAAAGCTCAAGTGCATCTTCAGCATTATCTTTGGCAGCCAACTCTTTTGCCTGTGTAACTGGTTCTTTTAATAGCTGATTAATAATACTTTTTGTATGCTTATTAATAACTTTTCTTTCTCTGGCTGTTAAATCCGGTATTTTCCTTTCAATACTTTGCATCGTTTCAGCTTGAATGGAAAGTGCTTTTTGACGTAAAGCAGAAATAACCGGAACGACACCCAATGTTTTGAGCCACTCTTTAAATGTAACAATTTCTTCTTCAAGCATTAGCTCAATTTGCTGTGCAGCTGCTTTTCTTGCTTCCAGATTTTCATCAACAATATGCTGCAGGTCATCGATATCATAAAGGAAAATATTATCCAGTTCACTAAGTGCAGGATCTATATCTCTTGGAACCGCAATGTCCACCAGGAATAGTGCCCTGCCTTTTCGTTTCTTTTGAATAGGTGCCAGCATTTCTTTTGTTAAAACGACATTATCCGAACCCGTTGAACTGATCAAAATATCTGCGTCACGGATAACTTCCGGCAGATTTTCAATACTTTCTGCTTTAGCATTGAACTTATCAGCTAATATTTTGCCCTTTTCAAGTGTCCGATTTAATACTGTAATTTTACTAGCGCCTGAACCCTGAAGGTTTTTCGCTGCCAGTTCTCCCATCTTCCCTGCACCAAGAATAACAACATGCTTGTTTTGCAGATCACCAAATATTTTTTTCGCTAATTCTACTGCTGCATAGCTAACGGAAACTGCATGTTCACCGATTGCTGTGTCAGTTTGGGCCCGTTTTCCCAGTGTAATTGCTTGTTTAAAAAGCTCATTAAAAATAGTTCCTGTAGTTTTCATTTTTTGTGATGTTAAGAATGCCTGTCTCACCTGACCCAGTATTTGAGTTTCACCAAGAACCATGGAATCAAGTCCTGTTGATACTCTGAATAAATGCTCAAGTGCGCCATCATCTTCAGTAATTCGTAAATAAGAAGTAAATTCTTCTTTATCTATTTTGAACCAATCAGCTAAAAATTGTTTTATATAATAACGGCCTGTATGAACTTGATCAACTACTGCATAAATTTCAGTACGATTGCATGTTGAAACAATTACATTCTCTAAAATACTTTTTTGTACTTTCAATTCTGTCATCGCTTCATGAAGAGCTGCTTCTGAAAATGTAAGCTTTTCCCTAATCTCAACAGGGGCTGTTTTGTAATTAAATCCGACTTTTAGTATATGCAAATTATTCTACCCCCAAAAAAATATCCACTCAAAAATAAATAGTTCCTTCTATTATAACACGAAAACCCATTCACTATTTCCTGAAAATGTGAACAGATTTTGAAACAATATGTTAGGATAAACGTATATAGTATTAAGTATGCTTTCAAACTTCCTTGATAGTTCGAATGTACTTTATCATATCAGTAACCATTAAGCAAGAAATCAATATATAAGGACCTGAGGTGACGAGTGATTGAAGAAACAAAATGCGTTGGCAGCATATGTATTAATAGGAATTGGGGGCTATTTCTTATTAAGACAGCTTAAGGTTCCAATTTTTACCGACTTTTATTCATGGCCTACATTGTTGATTATTATTGGGTTAGCTTTACTAATCCATAGCTATACTGCTAAAAACTATCAAAATTTATTTGGTGGAACGATTATTTTAGCATTAGGTATCCATTTTCATGGATTGGAGCATTACTCCTTTTGGATAGACCATTGGGCTGTATACCTGCTTATAGTTGGTATAGCATTTATTGTTCGTTTCCTGCAAACCAAGCATGGACTCTTACCGGGAATTCTGCTCATAGGTATTTCATTAATTTTAATCTTCTCCTTAGAGGTACCTGCATGGTTTGACTGGATTTATGATGTTTTTGAATTTATTGAGCGATTTTGGCCAATTGCTATAATTATTGTTGGTATTTATTTATTAAAGAAAAAGAAATGAGGCTGTCCAAAAGGCAGCCTCATTTCTTATAGATCTTGTTCAAAAGGAGGATAAAAAGGACCGAGAAGTTCGAGACGGCGTAGTTTCGAGCACAAGGATAGCTCCACAGAATATGCATCGCACGAAGGAAAGGTGATCTGCCTTTCCAAGGAACGGAATGTATGCATTTAGATACATGAGTAGCGGAGAAACAAGCCAACGAAGAAATTCGATGTGTCATTTTTACCGGACTTTTTGAACATCCCTTATAATATCGAACTTAAAAACGCTTGTGTTCGTTCTTCTTTTGGATTATCGAATAGATCATTTGGTTTACCGGATTCAACAATTCTCCCATCATGCATATAGTTAACCCAATCTCCCACTTCACGTGCAAAGCCCATTTCATGTGTAACTACAACCATTGTCATTCCTTCCTCAGCAAGTTCCTTCATCGTGGTTAAAACTTCTCCAACTAATTCGGGATCTAGTGCAGAAGTTGGTTCATCAAACAGCATGACATCAGGTTTCATTGCTAACGCCCGGGCAATAGCAACACGCTGTTTCTGACCACCTGATAAAGTTGAAGGGTATACATTATATTTATCAGCCAATCCAACTTTATCTAATAGTCTTTTTCCTTCCAAAATAGCCTGTTCCTTCTGAAGACCCTTCACCTGTGTTGGTGCTTCAATAACATTGCCAAGCACTGTTTTATGTGGAAATAGGTTAAAGTGCTGAAATACCATCCCAACACGCTGACGAATTTCATTTAAATTATGTGTGTCCTTTTCTACTTGTTCGCCTTCAATGATAATTTTTCCGCTGTTTTTCATTTCCAGGAAGTTCAGACAGCGTAATAAAGTACTTTTTCCAGATCCACTTGCACCAATTAATACAACAACATCACTTTCCGTTACGGTCATATCTATATCCTTTAATACATGTAAATCCCCAAAAGATTTATTTAATTTATCTACTTTAATCATTTCTTGTTTTTCGCTCATGATACACCACCTCCGAATTAATCGCTTGCAGCTAATTTTTTCTCAATCTTGTTTACAGCTAAAGTAAGAACCAATACGATCAATAGATAATAAACCGCTACAGTGAAAAAATACGGAAGGTAGTCAAAGCTGTTCGCCCCCATTGTACTTGCAACTCCGAATAAATCCTGCATGCCAATAAATGAGACAAGTGAAGAGTCCTTAATACCAATAATAAACTGGTTACCAAGTGATGGTACAGCCCTTCTGAATGCCTGTGGTAAAATAATCCTCCGCATCGTTAGACCTTTACTCATACCAAGTGAGCTACCAGCTTCCCGTTGTCCTTTATCAATCGACTGTATTGCACCACGTATAATTTCAGCAATATATGCACCACTATGGAAGGCAAGACCAGCTACTCCCGCCCAAAACATGGGAATAAGTAATATATCTGTCAAACCATAAAATAGGATAAATATTTGTACAATTAGCGGTGTACCACGCACGATCCAAATATATGCATCTGCTATCCATTCTAAGATTTTTATATTAGATATCTTCAGTATTGCAAAAAATAAACCAATAATAAAAGCAATGATTAATGAAGCTACGGATAATTTAAATGTAATCCAAAGTCCATCAATAAATACGTCAAAGCTACTAATAAATACATCAAAAAAGTGCAGTAATGATTCCAACTATTTCAACTCCTCTTATAAGGGCAAATGTGCGCATGATATGCGCACATTTGAATGATTAACATATTAATTTATTCTGTTACATCCTCAGGCTCCTGTGTAATGTCAACACCAATCCACTCTTTGGAAAGCTCTGCTAATTCACCGCTTTCTTTCATTTCCTGCAATGCTTTATTAACGGCTTCCAATAATTTATCATTACCTTGTTGAACTGCAACAGCTTGTTCACTGATACCCAATTGCCCACGGTTTTCAATCTCTAAACCACTATCAATAGCCGTCAATCCAGTAATATCATCGGTTATAACTGCATCATGATGACCCTTTGCCAATGATTGAAGAGCTACTACATCACTGTCTACTTGTGGTATGTTTTCAGTATATTCCTCTGCCATTTCCACATATGTTGAACCCCTTGAAACCGAAATTTCCTTTCCATTTAAATCTTCGGCTGATTTAATATCACTGTCTGGTCTTGTATAAATAACCGGTCCCGAGTAATAATAAGCTTCAGAAAAATCTACTTTCTCCAAACGTTCATCCGTTATTGTGTGACTCGCTACAGCAATATCATAACGTCCTTGATTTACACCAGTAACAATCCCGGAGAACTTTGCCTTTTTCTGTACGGCTTCCAGTCCTAACTTTTCTGCAATTGCCTCACCAACTGCAACATCATACCCAATCATTTCACTGCCTTCCATATAACTAAATGGTTTAAATTCTCCTGAAGAGGCGATTGTTAGCTTTCCATCTTCTACAAGATCAAAGGAGTTTTCAGACTCTCCACTGTCTGATGAATTTTTCTCACTATCTGACTCCTCATCAGAACTCCCACACGCCGACAAAAACAACATTGTTAAAACGACAAATAATAAAATATTCAGTTTTTTCATCTGTTATACATCCTTTCAGTTTTTAATACGAGTTTTATTTGGTACAGGTTCTCTCTTATTATTAGTCTATTACCCCCGCTTGAATTCGAACCAATAGAAAAATTATACCAATGATATATCGCGTTATCCAATTCAATATTTACTTGTTTCACGTCTTATCGGTACATTTGGATAAACTATAACTCTATAACTCTGATTAACTTACATATACCCAATATTACTGAAATATACTCATCAATCCTTGTAATTTTCCGAATACAGGAAAATTTTAAATGTTTTATCTAATAAAAAAGCTCCCTATTAGATTGTTAATCTAAAGTAGAGAGCTGTTACTAATTATTATATAAATTTCCTCAAAAGTCGCCAAGCCTCATCTTTGCCTTCTGCAGTTTCGGATGAAAATGGAAGAACATAATCTTCTGGTGCCATCTCAAGCGTATTTCTTGTACGCTTTATATATTGATCTTTTTTGTTTTTTGGAACTTTATCCAGCTTCGTTGCAACAACAATTACAGGAAGCTCAAAGTGTTTTAAATAATCATACATTTGAATATCATCTTTTGTTGGTTCATGACGAACATCAGTGATTAACAAGACAGCTTTTAATGTATCTCTTGTCTGGAAATACTCTTCCATCATCGCTCCCCATTTGTCACGTTCCTTTTTTGATACTTTTGCATAGCCATAACCGGGAACATCGACAAAATAAAAAGCTTCATTAATTTTATAAAAGTTTAATGTTTGTGTTTTCCCAGGCTTGGATGATGTCCTTGCCAGATTTTTACGATTGATCAATTTATTAATGAAAGAAGATTTTCCTACATTGGATCTTCCGGCTAATGCTATCTCCGGAAGCTGATCTCCTGGGTATTGTTGCTTACTGACTGCACTTATTACAATCTCTGCATTATTAACTTTCATTTTTCTCCCCCGCTAGCGCATGTTCCAACACTTGATCTAAATGATTAACTTTTATAAATGTCAGCTCACTGCGAACACTTTCCGGAATATCATCAATATCTTTTTCGTTTTCCTCGGGTATGATAATCGTTGTAATACCAGCCCGATGTGCACTCAATGACTTTTCTTTCAAGCCACCGATTGGCAGTACACGGCCACGTAAAGTTATTTCACCAGTCATGCCAACTTCCTTTTTGACTGCTCTTCCGGTCAAGGCAGACACAAGGGCAGTAGCCATTGTTATCCCTGCAGAAGGGCCATCTTTAGGTGTTGCTCCTTCAGGTACATGTATATGGATATCATAGGTTTCATGGAAATCAGGATCTATATTTAATCCTTCTGCACGTGACCGAATATAACTAAATGCAGCCTGAGCTGATTCCTGCATAACCTCACCGAGTTTCCCTGTTAATGTAAGTTTCCCCTTGCCAGGGTAGTGGGTAACCTCAATTGATAATATATCCCCACCTGCAGCTGTGTAAGCAAGACCTGTAGCAGTTCCTACCTGATCTTGTTGTTCCATTAAACCATAGCGATAAAGTGGCTTGCCTAGTAATTCCTCTAAGCTTTTCTCTGTAACAATCACGCGTTTCTTTTCCTCAGAAATTATAATCTTTGCAGCTTTTCTGCACAATGTAGCCAGTTGACGTTCCAGATTTCTAACACCAGCTTCACGTGTATACATACGGATCAATTTCAACATAGCTTCATCGCGAATTTGCAAATTACCTTTTTTCAATCCGTTTTCTTTTAATTGTTTTGGTAATAAGTGTTCCTTAGCAATATGCAATTTTTCAACTTCAGTATATCCCGCAATTGAAATAAGCTCCATTCTATCTAATAATGGGCCTGGTATATTATTAACATAATTAGCCGTAGCTACAAATAATACACTCGACAAATCATAGGTCTCTTCAATAAAATGATCACTGAAATTACTGTTTTGCTCCGGATCCAAAACTTCCAGCATGGCGGAAGAAGGATCACCTCTGAAGTCATTTGACATTTTATCAATTTCATCCAATAGAAATACCGGATTAATTGTTTCTGCTTTTTTCATACCCTGAATTATTCTTCCAGGCATTGCACCAATATAAGTCCTTCTGTGTCCCCTGATTTCCGCTTCATCACGAACCCCACCTAATGATACTCTGACAAAGTTTCTGTCAATGGAACGTGCAATGGATTTTGCCAGGGATGTTTTCCCTACCCCAGGAGGACCCACCAAGCAAAGAATTGGTCCTTTAATTGATTTTGTAAGCTTTTGCACTGCCAGATATTCCAAAATACGCTCCTTGACTTTCTCCAAGCCATAGTGATCTGTATCCAGTATTTTTTCTGCATGATCAATTTCGATTCTGTCCTGGGTCTTTTTTGTCCATGGCAATGCTAAAAGCCATTCCAGATAATTTCGAATTACAGAGCTTTCTGCAGAGCTCTGTGGTACCTTCTCATACCTGTCCAATTCCTTTAATGCTACTTCCATAATGTTTTCAGGCATATCCGATTCATCAATTTTTTCTTTCAACTGACCAACCTCACCGGTTTTACCATCTTTTTCCCCAAGCTCTTTTTGAATTGCTTTTAATTGTTCACGTAAATAGTATTCTTTTTGTGTTTTTTCCATAGAGGTTTTAACACGTTGTCCAATTTTTTTCTCCAAATCCAGAACCTTTTTTTCATTGGAGATTATTTTAATAAGATGCTGCAATCGCTTTTTGACATTTTGCAGTTCAAGTAATTCCTGCTTATCTTTAATTTTCAAAGATAAGTGAGAAGTTACTATATCCGAAAGCCTTCCGGGTTCATCAATATCAGATACGGTTGCAAACGTCTCATGCGTAATTTTACGGGAAACCTTTATGTATTGCTCAAATTGACCTAATAAAGAACGCATTAAAGCCTCTTCTTCATGCTTGTCCTCATGAATATCTTCAAACTTACTAATTTCAACAACAAATTCATCGTTTTCGTCAATAAAACGAATAATCTCCCCACGATGAATCCCTTCTACAAGCACACGGATTGTTCCATTGGGAAGCTTAAGCATTTGTTTTACCTTTGCCAATGTTCCAATCTGGTAAATATCCTTTGGTTCCGGATCATTTAAACTCACCTTTTTTTGTGCAGCAAGAAAAATGGTTTGGTCGCCCATCATCGCTTTTTCCAATGCCTGTACAGATTTATCTCTACCTACATCAAGATGAAGAACCATTGATGGAAATACAAGTAATCCACGTAATGGAAGGAGGGGGAGCTGAATAGTTTCTTTTGTCATTTTATGTACCTCCATTTAATATGTAATAATTAACATATATATGATATATCCTTAAAGTTTATAGAAAAATTACCCATTTGTAAATTTATATAATTTGCCACTATTGTTATAGTTGGTCTTTTCTGATGCGATTATACTAGTAGATGTTCAAAAAGTCCGGTAAAAATGACACATCGAATTTCTTCGTTGGCTTGCTTTTCCGCTCCTCACGTATTAATTGCATACGTTCCGGTGCTCAAAGCTACGCCGCCTTGAACTTCTCGGTCCTTTTTATCCTCCTTTTGAACAAACTATACTAAACAAATAAAGAGGTTGACAAAAAGCATAACTCTCTGATTAGAGAGTGAAAATGCTGTGTCAACCTCTACTATACATGTTTTAAAAGTCAGTTACGCACTTTCTTTTGGATGCTTTTGATTACTTTCTCTTACCGTACCATCTCTAAAAATAAGCTTTGGAGTTCCATTTTCCTCTGATACCGTATCTTTTGTAATAACACATTTGTCTATATCATCACGTGACGGCAGTTCAAACATCACCTCAAGCGTGATACCCTCAATAATGGAACGTAAGCCTCGTGCTCCGGTTTTCCTTTCAATAGCCTTCTTAGCTATCTCAGTCAGGGCATCCTCTTCGAATTCAAGTTCAATGTCGTCCATTTGAAAGAGTTTTTCATATTGTTTTACAAGCGCATTTTTCGGCTTTGTTAAAATTTCAATTAAGGCAGTTTCATCCAATGGTGTTAAACTTCCAATAACTGGAATTCTGCCAATGAATTCAGGAATTAAACCATATCGCAGTAAATCTTCTGGAAGTACTTTTGTAAGTAATTCACCCATATCAAGATCCTGCTGTTTTTCATTTGAACCAAATCCGATTACTTTTTTACCAAGTCTACGTTTAATAACTTGATCAATACCATCAAATGCACCACCAACAATGAATAAAATATTGGTTGTATCAATTTGAATGAATTCTTGATGTGGATGCTTGCGACCACCTTGTGGAGGTACACTTGCAACTGTTCCTTCAAGGATTTTTAACAGGGCTTGCTGTACCCCTTCTCCTGATACATCACGAGTAATTGATGGGTTTTCCGATTTACGGGCAACTTTATCAATTTCATCGATATAAATAATCCCTTTTTCTGCTTTTTCAACATCATAATCGGCTGACTGGATTAGTTTCAGAAGGATATTTTCCACATCTTCCCCGACATAACCTGCCTCGGTTAATGAAGTTGCGTCGGCCATCGCAAATGGCACATTAATAATACGTGCTAATGTCTGTGCAAGTAATGTTTTACCACTACCTGTAGGTCCAATCATCGCGATATTACTTTTAGCCAATTCAACATCATCAGAAGTTGTTTTTGGCGAATTGATACGCTTGTAATGATTATAAACCGCTACAGATAAGTTCTTCTTAGCCTTATCCTGACCAATAACGTAATCATCTAATGTTTCACAGATTTCCTTAGGCTTTGGAATTTCTTTTAATTCAGTTTCTTCTTCTGTTCCAAGCTCTTCTTCCACAATTTCCGTACAAAGTTCAATACATTCATCACATATATAAACGCCTGGACCGGCAACTAACTTACGTACCTGTTCTTGACTTTTTCCACAAAATGAACATTTCAGTTGTCCTTTTTCTTCATTAAATTTAAACATTCCATTCACCCCTAAAAGTGTAAATCTTCCCCTAAACTTCAGACCGTTTAGACTTAATATTTATAGTCATCATAACAGATCAAAATTAAAAAACAAAACAATATACTTTCTACTGATTAAACAAGATATAATACATATCTGATTATATATGCCATGTCCAACCCAAGCGCCAATCGACCAGTAAATTTCATTTATATCCTTGTTTTTATTATGGATAAAATATTAAAATTGTCAAATCATACTACTTATACTATATGTCTTATCATTAAATTAAGTAGTTAAATCAAACATTAATTAAATAACCGCTGTACTTTTTCATACAATAACATCTTTTTTTCGGTGGGGCGAGCAATGCGCAGTCCTATTTTTTTCGAAAAACTGAGAATAAAAGTGAAAACAAGGTGCGAAATATTTCACACCTTGTTTAATACTTACCTTATTTAACTATGGTAAACGAAAGCACTGAATATTATACAGTTTTACTATTTTCTGCAAGGAAATCAATTGCTTTTCTCATTTTCAGATCACCTGCAAGTGCATCCGCATTTCCACCGAGCATTTGTTTAAGCTGATCTACATCTGTTCCGTACATGGACGCCATTTTTTCCAGTTCAGCATTAACATCTTCTTCAGTTGCTTCCAGATCTTCTGCATTTACAATTGCTTCAAGTGTAAGGTTGGTTTTAACACGTTTCGCTGCATCATCTTTCATTTGCTCTTTCAACGCATTTTCATCCTGACCAGCAAATTGAGAATACATTTCCATTGTCATTCCCTGTGCTTGAAGTTGTTGTTCAAATTCTTTTATCATTTGATCAAGTTCTGTATCTACCATTGCATCTGGAATTTCCACTGTAGCATTTTCAGAAGCTTTTTCAATTAATGTTTCGCGTTTCTGATTATCAGCATTTTGTTTCTTTTGCGTTTCAAGTTCTTCTCTTTTCTTTTTCTTTAATTCATCAAGTGTTTCCACTTCTTCATCAACATCTTTTGCAAATTCATCATCAAGCTCAGGTAATTCTTTAGATTTAACCTCATGAATCTTCACTTTGAATATAGCTTCTTTCCCGGCTAAATCCTCCGCATGATAATCTTCTGGGAATGTTAATTCAATCTCTGTGTCTTCACCGGTTTCTTTACCAACCAGTTTCTCTTCGAAACCAGGAATGAATTGTCCTGAACCAATTTCCAATGAATGATTTTCGCCTTTTCCACCATCAAAAGCTTCACCATCAAGGAATCCTTCGAAGTCCATTACAACAGTATCGCCCTGTTCTACTGCACCTTCTTCTTTAACGATTAGCTCCGCATGATGTTCACGCATATGTTCAATTTCATGATCAACATCTTCATCAGTTACCTCAACAGACTCTTCTTCAACTTCCAGACCTTTATATTCACCAAGTGTAACTTCTGGTTTAACTTCAACTTTAGCTGTGAAAACAAGCGTTTCACCCTGTTCAATTTTTTCAATATCCACATCAGGTTGTGCAATTGGTTCGATACCAGTTTCGTCAATTGCTTTAACGTATGCATCTGGAAGAACAATATCCACTGCATCCTGGTATAAGGATTCTACTCCAAAACGGTTTTCAAATATTTTACGAGGAATCTTCCCTTTACGGAATCCAGGTATTTGAATATCCTTAGAAACTTTTTTAAATGCTTGATCTAGTGCCTTGTCAAATTCTTCGGGTGCCACTTCAATTGTTAATACCCCTTCATTTCCTTCTTGCTTTTCCCATTTTGCTGACATAAAAATTCCCTCCAAAATCTATTGTTTTCAATCAATTTTTCACGTTCATTAATTAATATTTAATGACCAAATTTACAACCATCTTATTATAACATAATTACTATGCCTTTCAAGCATTTGAGGCGATTCCCTCACTACTCTTCAATGATACTCAAATACAATGATTCACATAACTTGATTTCTTCTTTATAGCGCATCGAAGCTTCACTTAATTTCTGCTGCCGATTTGTATGTATGTTTAAATATTCTTCCCCTATGCTTAGTAAAGCTGCTGCTATCTGGATAATATCCTCAGTCGGTGGCATTATAGGGTACCGGACATAGGCATATCGGAATAAAAGCACTTCCAACATTTGATATAAGGTTGGATTTTTTTGTTCTTGTTCATTAATTAATAAAAGTGTTTGTTTTACTAAGCCTTGTGATTTTATTTCCACTATCTCAGTCGGTTTCACTGTAAGATTAAGTTCAAATTTATGTATAGGTACAGTCTCTGAAAAATTCATTACCCGAAGCCATTGAAAAATTGCTGTTTTAGTTACAGGATGAACATTTTCATTTGTTAATAATGCAACTACTTCCTCAGAAGGTCTGGTTTTCATTTTACACAGGTTTTCTATAATTCGCCACTGTTCTCTGTATTTTTTATTATCCACGGCTTGGTAAAGATCATCTAAATATGTAATGGTTCTTTCAATGTTTACATCCATCTTCATTTTTTCGCTCATATTATAAAGCTGTTGAAATTGCTCTTTTACCGTTAGAGGTATTGTATCATTTTCAATTTCATATTCAACCTGTTCCATTAATAGCTCGTATTGATTTGTTTGAAACAGAATCGTTAGGTACATGTGGACATATTGGTAATAGTTTTTACTTTTAAACTGTAATAATTCTTCACATATATTCTGTGCCTCCCCATAGCGGCCTAACTCCATTAAACATATCAATTTCCCAATTATTATCTCATGATTATCAATCTGATAGCTTAATAATTTATCAAGCTTTTCCAATGCTTCTTCATATCTTTTTTCTTTTAGAGCATGTAAGCTTTCTTCTTCCAATGCTGTTTTCCACTTCGGAAAAAGAATAACATTGTCAGTTTGGTGTTGCATCTATTTCCTCCTTCCCGTCACCTACTTTAATAGTATTAAAAATATTGATAATAAATATACATACCCGAAAAAGAATATGCCAAAACTTTTATTAATAGAAAAGAGAAACCTATTTATCAGTTATAGGTTTCTCTTAGTTAGCGTCCCAGGCAGGATTCGAACCTGCGACCCATAGCTTAGAAGGCTATTGCTCTATCCTGCTGAGCTACTGGGACATATGATATGTATGGAGCGGGTGAAGGGAATCGAACCCTCATCATCAGCTTGGAAGGCTGAGGTTTTACCACTAAACTACACCCGCATTTAATTTGGTATATTATTTAATTATAGTCTCGACCAACATGTCTCGACATCTGCTAGCTTAGTCAAGGATGTTGGGTTGATTGCTTGTGTCTATATTTTTAGCGGACAAGAATTATTATAGGCATTAGAGTTTTTTTTGTCAATACTTTTGTAAATAATGATAAAAAAAGCTTATAAAACATGGAATAGATTCTATGAAAGTAAGCTTTAATTATTAGACTTTTTTTCGTAAGTTTTGTTGCTTTATAAACCTCGCATTGGATATAAAAGACGACGTTTGGGTGTAGAGAAGCGTTTCTATGTGACCGTTTCTAACTGTTTTGACTTCGTTTGGGCAGATAGAGGCGGTCTATGTGACCATTTACACCTGTTTCGGTTTCGTTCGGGTATATAGAAGCGGTCTATGTGACCGTTTGCACCTGTTTCTGCTTCGTTCAGGCATATAGGAGCGGTCTAGTGGACAATTTACATCAGATTCTCCTTTATGCCCCAAGCTCCACCAATACATTTCTAGATTTGTATTTTAAGTCGTCTTTTATATCTTTGTAGCATCACAACAAATCATTTAGGCGGGACGAGTAACTGCTAGAAATCAGCTAATAATTAAAATGAAGCATTACATTTAAGCTCTTCCACTGGTTTCCCATCAATTGAATAAAAATTAACCGTGACATCTTCAGGGCTGTCCCATTCCATTATTGCATACGTCTTCTCTTTTCTGTTTCTCGGCATACGTATACTTCCCGGATTAATAAATAATTGTTTATCCACATGTTCAGCTCCAGCTATATGTGTATGTCCAAAGCAAATAACCTGGGCATTTTCTTCCTTTGCCCTGTAGGATATTGTCATTAAATTGGTTTTTACATGATGGAGATGGCCATGTGTTACAAAAAATCGAAGTCCGTCAATATTAATTAGTTGTTCTTCAGGATATCGTGGATCGAAATCACAATTACCGCCAACCTTATAAAAATCATCTAATAGTGGATCATCCGGACCTAACTCTGAATCCCCACAATGAATCATATACTTCAGTTGATGCCTCTCCTTTATATGGGCAAATTCTTCTGTTAGCCCATGACTATCACTTATTATTAACACTTTAGTCATGTGACACCCTCCAATCCTATCTCGCTTTTATCCATTTCTCCAATTGAATAATAGCATTTCTCCGGTGACTTATGCTATTTTTTTCATTTGGAGAAAGCTCTGCCATTGATTTCGTGTAGTCTTCGGGTATAAAAATGGGATCATAACCAAATCCATTCTCTCCTTTTTCTTCAAAACCAATGCTTCCCTCACAATAACCCGTTTTAAATATAGTCTCCTTACCGGGTATTGCGATTGCCAGCACACAAATAAATCTAGCTGTTCTTTTCTCTTTTGGAATTGTTTTTAATTCGGCTAATACTTTTTCAATATTTTTTTTATCACTTTTTGATTCGCCGCCTGCATACCTTGCTGAGAAAATCCCTGGCCTGCCATCAAGTGCATCAATGATTAACCCAGAGTCGTCTGCTAGAACAGGTGTGTCCAATAATGCTGCTATTTGTTCTGCTTTCAGTGCTGCGTTTTGTTCAAATGTGGTACCTGTTTCCTCAACATCTGGTATATTTTTATCAAGATCCAATAAAGAAACTGCATCTATTTTGTAATCAGCAAAAAATTCTTTAAATTCCTTAGCCTTCCCTTTATTTCCTGTGGCGATGACTATCTGTTTCATTTGGTTTCCCCCTGCTTAACTGTTTCACCTATACGATCTGCCAAACTTCCGATTGTTTCTTTTTGAATATTAAAAATTTGCTGCATTCCTTCATCTGCAAGTTGCAGCATTTTTTGCAACTGATTGTTTGTAAAAGTTGCTTCTTCACCTGTTCCCTGTATTTCCACAAATTCTCCTGCACCTGTCATAACAATATTCATATCTACATGTGCCTTGGAATCTTCTTCATAATTTAAATCTAATATTTCTGTTCCATCAGCCAAAACTCCAACAGAAGTTGCTGCAAGAAAATCTGTAACAGGCATTTTTCCAATTGTGCGCTTTTCCAGTAATTTATCAAAGGCTAAAACAACAGCAATAAATGCACCTGTAATCGATGCTGTTCTCGTACCTCCATCTGCCTGTATAACATCACAATCAACCCATACCGTACGCTCGCCAATTTTGTCCAGATCAACAACAGAACGGAGTGCTCTTCCAATCAATCGCTGGATCTCCATTGTTCTTCCACTAACTTTTCCTTTTGATGATTCTCTTATATTTCTTTGGGCAGTAGCACGTGGTAACATAGCGTATTCAGCTGTTATCCATCCCTTACCCTGATTACGCATGAATGGAGGAACCCTATCTTCTATACTGGCATTACAAATTACTTTCGTTTCACCCACTTCTATTAAAACTGAACCTTCCGGGTGGCTTACATAATTTGTAGTAATTTTTATTGGACGTAAATTATTTACTTTACGCTGATCAATTCTCATCTTAAAAACTCCTCCTCGTATAGTATATTTAAGAACAAAAAATTGCTCTTTGACAATTGAATAATTTCGTTACATTCAAAACATTTTGCTTGGGTATTGCGTGATGTCCTTAGATAATAGAATTGGAATGGATCCA
>NZ_NPOA01000023.1 GCF_002287375.1 Virgibacillus profundi
CTCTGGACGAACACCGTCTTGGTTATTTGTATCGTCCCATGTTTTTATGCCAGATACTTCTGTTACTTCTGGTGTATGATGGTTGATAATATTCGTTCCATCAATTTCAGTAGTATAGTCATTTACTAAGTTCTCAGTTACTGTATAAACAATCTCTTCTCCTGCATTAAATTTCGCTAAGTTAGTGAAGCTATACATCCACTCGTCTTCTTCTGTTACTTCAATCGAATCAACCACTTCACCATCTGCTAAGAGATTTACTGTGATTGACTCTGGACGAACACCATCTTGGTTGTCTGCATCATCCCATGTTTTTACACCAGATACTTCTGTTACTTCTGGTGTATGCGTGTTTGTGATAATGATGTTTCCATGATTTTCATCATTTACAGATGTCTCATATTCCGGTAATTCAGTTAGTTCATCTACTGAGTATACAATAGGTGCTCCTTGTTCATTCAGCGGTAGATTTTCCCAAGAATATGTCCAACCTGTTTCTCCTGATAATTCAATAGGACCCCCAACTGGTTCCCCATTAGCAGTTAATTGTACTTCAATACTTGCTGGACGAATACCATCTTGGTTGTTAGCATCATCCCAGTTCTTTGTTACTGTTACTACTGTTACTTCTGGTGTGTAACTATTTGTGATATTAAACCCATCAATACTTTGCGAGTAATGTTCTACAGTATCTTCTGTAACTGTATAAACAATCCCTTCTCCTGCCTCATATTTTGGTAAGTCTTCAAAGATGTATTTCCAATTACCATCTGCAGTTACTTCTGTAGAGGCTACTGGTGCGCCATTTGCTAAGAGATTTACTGTGATTGATGCTGGACGAACACCATCTTGGTTATCTGCATCATCCCATGTTTTTATACCTGAGATATCAACTACTTCTGGAGTGTAGCTGTTTGTAATATTGAAGCCGTCAACTACTGAAGTATACCCTTCAACATCCAGTTCAACTTCTTCTACAGTGTAATTAATTTCTTGTTCATTTTCATATTTTGGTAGATTTGTAAAACTGTAATCCCAATTGTTTGCAGCTATTACATCTACTGAACGAACAAATTCACCATCTGCTAGAAGGTTTACTGTGATTGACTCTGGACGAACACCATCTTGGTTATTTGCATCATCCCAAGTCTTCGTTCCACTAACACTTGTTAACTCACGTTGATTTTCTATTGTTATTGATACTGGCTTTCTTTCTTTTGAACCTACTTCTACATAATGCCTTTCTTCGCCTAGTTCATAACCGATTGGTGCTTCTGTCTCAACCAGGTAATATGAGCCTGCTTCTTGTAAGTTTTCAAATAGGGTTTTCCCTTCTTCATCTGTTGTTTCAGTGGCTATTAATTCATCACTAGAGTTATATAATTCGAATGTAACTCCAGGTAATATCGCTCCTAAGTCATCGACTTTTTCTAATTCGATTGCAAAGACAGGTACATAGTTTTCAACTCGATATTCTGTTTTTGTTTCATCATTACCAGATTCATACTTCAGATCAATAGTGATCATTTGCGACTTAGTATCAGTTACATAGCCATCAGGAATCACTCTTTCCACAAGTTCATATTCACCGAAAAGCAAACGACCAAAGTCGATTTGACCATTTTCATTTGTTGTACCTGATTTCAGTACCTCACTTGTTTCTGGATCTATAAGGTCAAAAACTGCATCTGAGAGTTTATCATCTCCACCGTTTGTGACATCGACCTTATCGATTACCAGATATCCGGCAGTACCTTCAGCGCCACCACCTGATCTCATTTCGATAGTACGCGTTTCAGTACCATCATTATCTGCGTCTTCAACAAATTCACCTTCACCTGTCACTTCATAGCTGTTATTCACTTCTTCTCCATGTGCTGCGAAGAACAGAGATGAGTATTCTACTACAAATGCGCGGTCGATTTGATCGTTCCAATTGATTTCAATTGTACGCAGGTCTTCTGAAACAGTTAATTCATACAGACTTGGGTCAACCAGATTACCTGTACTTTGCGCACTGCCCCCGGATACATCTGCATGATATACCTCAATACTGTCAGGCAGAACTTCCTGGTTCTCTGATAATGTATCTGTAAAACCGAGGTTGTTGATCACTTGCTGTCCAACGTTTATTTGAACAGTCCAGTCCATTTTTTTACCATTTTGAATACCATCTTTTGCTGCATAAGTGTTATATCCAACAACACCGACTTCAGCATCCAGCTCCGCCAATGTTTCTGAACCATTTCCTACTTCTGCTTCATTAATGTATTGACCCTGGATATCACTCAGACCTTCAAGGGAGGTTTTGTATTCGATGTAATACGCCTGCTCAGTTTCCCCAATCCCTACGGAAAAAGTATTATCGTCGTTGTAGGAAACATTTACATCACCAGTGACATCCGCCCCCGGTCTGTGGTTTCCGTTGCTGTCTATCGTAAGCTCATGAACCCTGATAGATTCCGGCACGATTGTCTGATTGCCCTGCGGCGCATCAATGATGTTCAAATCACCAATTGTATTCTGACGATAGTTTGCAATGATATTCCAAGTTATTTCTTTTGAATCAGGATCATAACTTCCATTTTTCCAATGGTTGTTTTGTGATGCGTCATTCAATGTAACATCCGCTTCTACAGTTTTGTCCTGGCTGTTACCACGTTCATCTACCCAGCCGATATCTGCAGTGTTATTTGCATTTAGACCAGGCATATCGTCCGGCTCATAATCTGTCGTATAAGTTATTACGATTTCGTCTTCAGTTGAATAACTTTCAGGGAAATCAATCGTAAATGGATTTTCACCCGAAATTGTATAATCCGTATATTCCTCGCCGCCGACTGTGACTGTATACGATTCTTCCTGAGGTGTCAGACCTTCAGTCATAGTATCTGTGATTGAAATATTATTCATTTCATAATTATCACGGTTGATCATGATACGCCAATCAATCGTTCTGTCCGCATAGTTGACACCTGTCACGTCTTTATATCCGACAAATTGTCCAACGTGAGCACCGGAGCCTGCAGACTCTTCACCAAATCCTGCAGTATTCTCAACATCATAAGCATCCATTACACGGTCTGTGACTTCAGTTGTGTAAGTGATCCTGTAAGCAGAATCGGTTATGATATTCGTGACTTCAAACCCATCTGTAACCTTATTGAATGTTGCGCCGTCTGGCAGACCAAAGTTTCCAGTCGGTTGTGCATCACCATTTTCATCAATCTCTATTTCCTCAAATTGAAGACTTCCTTCAACAAGTTCCAACGTGCCTGCAGGCATCCATCCGTCTGTTAATGTTACGTCTTCCAGACTCTTCTGGTTAAAGTTGAAATCAACTGTCCATTCAATTTGTCCTGAAACAGGATCATAGTCTCCATTGCTTTTATTAATCGGTTCTCCGCGATCAATCACAACAGTAGAATTTGCGCTGACATCTTCCAGATCATCGTCCGACAACACTGCATTGTTCTGAAATTCCGTTGCATCGTCGTCTGTCACTTTCGTTGTGTACTCAACTTTATACGCTCCGTCGATATCACCAAGTGGGATATTTAGAACACCATTTTCGGAAGTGACACCTTCTACAGTAATTACTTCACCTTCACCAATTACTTCACCTTTAAGGTTGACGATTAGTTTAGTGACAGTGAGACTATCGGCTTTATACTCAGTACCTGCTGGAAGTGTATCTTTTACACTTGCATTAGTTAAATCCATTCTGTCTTTATTAATCGTTACTTCCCAATTAATTTCATCTGCGTTATATGATCGGTTAGGCTCCCCTTGTTTCTCGATAGTTTTTTGTCTCTCACCCATATCGATCGGCAGGCGTTTTTCACCTTCTTCACCAATAGGCGAAATGATGATTTCTCCATCTTCTTCTTCAGCCTCATCCACATCTATATGAGAATATGCATACATATACCCACTGACCTGGCTGTGGGTTTCAACAAACTCTGTAAATGTAAATTCAACTGTGCCCTCGGTGTTGATTGTGTAAGTTACAGCCGTCTGACCATCAGGAGTATTCAATTCACCGGACTGTTCACTTCTGATCTCAATGCCGCTTGGTAAATTGAAACTGATTGTGTCCCCGGCTTTATAACCATGGCCGTCCAGAAGCTCCCAGTTCAATCTCATGATGAACTCGTCATTCAGACCTGGCAGATTATTATTGGCTTCACTGATTTCTTCTTCAGACATATCCAAGAATGTGTCGATTTCAAGAATGAATCCATCAGCTATTTCCTGCAGAGTTTGAATTTCTTCATCAGAAGCTCCAGAAATTGTTAATGCATTTTCAGTCTTAACAGTCTCTTCCTCTTCAGGATTTGCAGCTGTCTCCTCATCCACTTCTTCTTCAACTATTTCAGTCTTGTCTGCCCCGTCTTCCTCCACAACATCTTTATCTTCACCATTTGTTTCTTCCTCAGGTTCAGTGGATTCTTCCTCTCCCTCTACAACTTCATCCTCTTCAGGATGAACAGCTGTCTCCTCATCCACTTCTTCTTCAGCAACTTCAACTTTCAAAACTGCTGCTACTTCAAATTTTCCATTAGCTTCTGGGTTTTCCACAACAGCTTCGTCAAATGTTACAGTCACTGTACCATCTGTCGTTACTTCGTATGTACCCACCTCGGCTTCTGCATCTCCTAAAGTACCTGATTGCGCACCTGAAACACTTAATTCAGATCGAAGAGTAATAGATTCTGTACTTACCTCCTCAACATCAACACCATCAACAGACCAATCAATATGTACATTAACATTCGTCGGTTCTGTTAGTGATTCAGAATCAACCTGATTACCCTCCTCATCTGTCACTGTTACTCCAGTAAAAACACTTGGCTCAGACCCTTCTGCTTTGGTTTGCGCAGGTAAAGCCAAGCTACTTGTTATTGTCTGAAAAAGTAACATAAGTATAAATAGCAGACTAAACTTTTTATTCATCTTCCATACTCCCCCTATTAAAATACTTTTTTCTACAAATCAATCCATTAAAAGATTATAATCTTTGTATCTTTACAGTTTCTCTACAAAATTTTTATAGAGTCAGCCAAAAGACCCTATAATCCATTACCCTAATAGTTCTATATATCTAAATTTACATAATTAACATAATTGTTTTTGCTTAAGTATCTTTTATACAATACAATTGAATTACATGAACCATTAGTAAAATTTTCCATTATTTAAATGGAATAAACTGTTAATAGGGGGGGATATTTGTGAAAGCAATTCTTGTTGATGATGAGCCGCTTGCTTTGGATTATCTTGAGCGTCAACTCAATAAAGTCAGTAATATTGTTGTTGTTGGGAAATTTACTAATTTAATTATTGGTAAGGAAACTACATTATTAGAGGAAGTTGATGTAGTATTTCTGGATATTGAAATGGCTGGAGTTAATGGGCTGGAGTTGGCAGAACAGATCCTGGAAATCAATTCAAGCCTATCCATTATATTTGTTACAGCTTTTAAAGATTACGCAGTAAAAGCATTTGAGTTAAATGCATTTGATTACATCCTAAAACCTGTTCAACTAGAGCGATTGCAATTAACATTGGAACGAATTGAAAAGAAATTAGATGATCAAATCAGTCAACCTTTATCAGTCAATCAAATATTACAAATTAATGTATGTAGAGAATTAACGTTTTATTTTACAAAGGATAAAGTCGAAATCATTCACTGGCGAACAACAAAAGCTCAGGAATTATTTCTCTATTTACTCCATCATTCTGGAAAAGCGATCCGAAAATCTGAATTAATCGATATTCTTTGGGCCGAATTTGATCAAAATAAAGCCTACGCTCAATTATATAATGCAATATACCATGTAAGGAAAACACTAGGTAAATTCAGCAACCATTTTTCATTAAAAAGCGTTCCAGATGGATACATACTCTTAACCAAAAATGCTTTGATCGATATACTAGAGTGGGAAAACAGAATTGTTGCTGCTCCTCCTATCAGTATGGAGACTGTGGATGGTTACGAGACAAGTATGGATTTATATACAGGATCTTATTTACAGGAATATGATTATTTGTGGGTAGAACCTGAACGATACCGATTAGAGTTACTATGGACAAATGTGGCTTATCAACTAGCAAACTTTTATTATGAACAGGGAGAATTAAAAAATGCGAGAATATGGTATGTTAAAATATGTACGATAAGACCGGAAGAAGAAAACGCCCATTTTTCATTAATGAAATTGTTTGCCATTTTGGGAAATGATAAGCTAGTTGATTATCAGTACGTTCAATTAAAAAATGCTTTAGAGGAATTAAGTATTCAGGTCAGTCCTAACATTAGAAAATGGTATGATCAATGGAATCAGAATAAAACAATATCTAAACCATAATAAATAATAGAAACATGAGAAGAAATTATCTATTAGCTAAATTCTACTCAGATTTCCGGGGCTAACTCTATACTTATAATTTAACAAAGGGGGGATGGTTTGGTGAAAATCGTTGGAGCTATTTTTATTACAATTGGCCTTGTTCTTATTGGTTTCTTCGGTTATGAGTATATCTCACAATCAAAAGACCAGGATCAATCCTTAGCAGAGGCACAAGAAAGATTAGATAAATCGCATAAAGCACCATCACAACAAACTCAAACTGAAGATACAGAAACCATACAATCATTCACAGCTGATCATATGGAAGCATTCGGTACGCTGGAAATACCGAAATTAGAAGAAACAATTGCCATCGTGGAAGGTGCAGATGAAGACGCATTATCCAAAGGTGTCGGACATATGACCGAAACCGCCTACCCTGGAAAAGAGGAGCAAATCGTACTATCCGGACATCGTGATACCGTTTTTCGAAACTTTGGTGATCTCGAAATAGGCGATATCTTCATCGTTCACATGCCCTACGGCGACTATGAATACGAAATCCGCCAAACTCAGATTGTGCCGGAAGACGATACGTCCGTAGTAGGGGAAATGGGAGAAGAAGCCCTCGTCGTCTCCACCTGTTATCCTTTCGATTTTATAGGAAGCGCACCCGATCGATTTGTCGCATTTGCATATCCAGTGGAGAAATGATGTGAGAGATTTTGAATAGGGCCTTCCACTAAGTTCCGAAAATTAAGGGAGACCCTGTGTGTTTCTATTAAACAGCTTAATCAATTGAATCTTTCATCTCAAATCTATTCGGCACACTAAAGATTATCCTCGTTCCCACACCAGGTGTACTTCTAACCTGCAAACCTTTCCCATACAACCGCTTCAAACGTTGTTCGGTATTGTTTAGTCCAATACCTTTTTTCCGATCAGGGTGGAGAGTGAAGAGTTGTTCTACCTTTTCTTCATCCATCCCAACACCATCATCAATAATGGATATTTCCGTATAGCCGTCTTGTTTACGGATTCGTATCGTTATTAAACCTCCTTCGATTTGCTTCAAAACGCCATGATTGATTGCATTCTCTACTAATGTTTGGATAGATAGAGGCGGAATTCTTACATCTTGAACTTCATCTAGTTCCCATTTCACCTGTAGCCGATCCCCAAATCGCTCCTTTTCAATATATAAATAGGATTCCAGTAAATCAAGTTCAGTTTGGAGAGGAACGACCTTGTCTAAGTTTTTTAAATAGAAACTGCTCTGCAAGTAATGGGCTAATTTTTCAAGTAGACGAGCCATTCTCGGTGTATCTATCTCACTTAATGAAACAATCGCATTCAACGTATTTAATAAAAAGTGTGGACGAATTTGCGCTTGAAGCCATGCAGCTTCCATCCCTAACCGCTCTTTAATTGATGCCTGTAAATCGGTTAAAGCATGTACTCGAACATTTAACTCCACCGCATCGACTGGTTTTGTGACGTAATCATTTGCACCTGCCAAAAATCCAGTATAGACATCTTCTGGGTTACTTCTTGCTGTTAACAGAAGTATAGGAAGTTCAGATATGGAAAATCTCTCCCGGATGGAACGCGTTAAATCATACCCAGACATGATAGGCATCATAACATCTGAAATAATTAAATCCCATTCCTTCTCTTCCAGTTGTTTTAATGCTTCTTTTCCGCTCGTAACAATTTCTACCTCATATTGGTCTTCCGAAAGAATGTTAGTCAGCACTTGTAAATTTACCGGGTCATCATCGACAGCCAGTATTCTCGGTCTGTATGAGACAGGAGTATTCTTAGTAAATGCTTCAATCATCGCATGATTCATAGCAATCGGTGTTTCTTTAATAGAAAGTTCGCCCATATCCATAACTGGAGTCGATGTTGTTGCTGCCACCTGCCCTTCAAAGGATTCTTCTGCTAGTGGTAAGGTAAATGTAAATACCGAACCTTCCCCTAAGACGGAGTTCACTTTTATTGCTCCACCATGCATTTCCACTAACTGTTTGCAAATACTTAGACCCAGACCGAGGCCACCCCCAATAGCAGTAATACTGGAATCACCTTGTTCATAGGGATCAAAAATGGTACGCAGTGTTTTTTCATTCATGCCAATTCCTGTATCTGTAATATGAATATGAGCTTTTTTCTCTTGCACGTCGGCATTGATGGTAATGGTACCTTCATCCGTAAATTTCACTGCATTATGAAGAAGATTAAATAAAATTTGAATCACACGATTTTTATCTGCTGCCAGAATAGGAAAGTCACTTGGGATTCGTACTTCCATTTGAATATTTTTATTTTCAATAAGCACTTGAAGCATATCGACAACGCCTGCGGAAATACCTTGTATATCAAGACGCTCCCTTTGAAGATGAATACGGTGCTCCTTCAGTCGGGTCACATCTAGTAAGTCTTCCAAAGTCCGTGACATATGATGCCCAATTGTTAATTGAATCTCCAGGTCCTTTTGTGTTTTTTCATCAAGGTGATTGGGTCTGTTATGCAAAATAGATTGCGCAATATTTATAATCCCATGTAATGGATTCCGAAGTTCATGGGATGTATTTGCAAGAAAATCATCCTTTTGCTTCATCTCTTTTTGAAGTTGAATAGTTAGCTCTTCATTTGAACTATTTAAAGCTAATAATTGCTTGTTTTGCTGCTCTGTTTTCCGAACTGAATCTGCAAAGTCTTTACTCATTAGGATAACGTGAATCAATACATAGACGCCAACCGCTGGTAACATCAACGTGATTGACTGATACCAATTCTGACCGATCGCAAAGTCATTAAAAAACGCCAAAAATATAAGTCCCATGCCGATTAGATTTATTTTTGCGTTTCTATTATTGTTACGAATACTCTTGGAAATAACATAAATCATATAGAAAAATGTAGGGACGGCTAGATAAAAAATATTGAAAAATAGTGCCTGGAAAAATACAGGCTGTGTAAATAAAGTGGTAATTATTAGCCCTAAATGTACTGTGACTAACCCGTACATTATTTTCTTAGAAAACTCCTCTTCATGCCATTTCCATAGTAAAATAACATAGAACATGGAAGTTGCCTCTGTCAGAATATATTCTAATCTCGTACCCCAGAGCCAAGACATATCTAATATGAGCGTATAGTAAAAAGGAACAGCAAATAAAGCACGAGCAGATATGAGCATAGCAAACATCCCGAATATAAAAAATAAATGCTCTTTTCTGCGATACAAAGCAAATAAAAACATGAACAAACCAATGATAAAAATACTACCGTTAATAAAAAGCGTAACGATCATATTCGAATTGAACTTTTGAGCCACTATGGAAGCTTCCCCGAAATAAATGGTGTTCTCAAATCCCCCGCGAATATGGTCAAAGCTGGATACTTGCATCGTGAGTAATACTTCATCCGATTGCGCAATAAAATAACCTGTTTTTGGTGCCATTTCAGAAGTATGTGAAGCTGAATCCCCGCCCACTACACCATTTCTAGCAACTTCTATTTCATCTATATAAAGGCTGTAGGCGCTATATTGATAGGGAACATGAATTGCTAATGTTTCCCCTACATAACTTTTAGGTATTTTAATCGTTGTGCTATATGTACCAAATGAATTAATTTCACCTTTCTGAGTATCAAATGAGCTAGGGAGTGAAACTACACTGCCTGGTTCATTGCTCAATTGTTCCTTCACCTCATCGGGTGATAATAATTCCTTTTCAAAGAAATTCCATTCGCCATCAAGATCTGTATAGAATTCTTCCGACTGCTGATTGTCACTTAAATCAAGTAACACCGTTGAATCGGACTGTTCCGCCAAGACATTACTATCATCTATCACCGTTGTCATTAATAAGATCGTTATAAATACTAATAAATATAGCTTATGTTTAAATTTCAACTGACTCGCCCCACTTTATGCCCAGCTATTATGTAGATTATACTACGTACCATAAGTAAACTAATTCTATCATAATAGCGCGAATCAGACAGCTAGATTAGAAGGTAAAGACACATCGAAGGTTCATATATCTATTGCTATTTAGTTAAACTCCCCACATTTGATAGCTATTAATAATAAAATCGACAAATTAGGACTATTCTCCTTCTGTTGGGAGGATTTACCTATAAAACGTCGAATTATGATAACAAGGAGGTGAAAGGATGACTAAATATATTGTAAAATACAGGAGCAGAAAAAGAAGTGCATAGAACAGTACTCACAGAACCAGCTTGCAACATTAATCTAATTATCCCTACTAATCGGTTAGATACAGATACCGACTACACTGTTCTATACCCAAATATTTATGACGGGTGTAAGCACTGTTATAAAGAAAAGCATCGAAAATAGCAATTTTTCTAGAGTAGTGTAAATCAGCACAATATTCCAGACATCCATTTCTTCATTTGATATTTGGATGCTTTTTATGTTTTCAATAAAATTACCAAAAGTAGGTGCAAAATGCAAGCCGACTTAATAGATGATTTTATTAATTGTTTAAAAATGCTAAACCATAGAAACGCTGTAGTCAACTTACCTTTATTAGGTGAATATAAAAGATTGGAAGCAAATAGCTCTAATTATTCATTTGTTATTGATATAAATAGACGGGGTCGACAGGGATATCTTACTTTGCAATTAAGGAACTTAAACTTCCAAGACAAACCTATCACTAGGTTAGATATATCAGGGCCTAGTCACAAAAATCCTGAAGGCGACTTTGAACTGTCGGGACAAATAATCCCATGTCCCCACATACATATTGCCAAAGAAGGATATGGAGATTCTATTGCCTATCCTTTGGATCACCATAATATTAAGCTTCACTTGACTAATGAAGCCTTACATGATTTAGTAATTATACTAAGGAAGTTTCTTGAATTTATTAACATTGGAAATTTAAATGATTTTGAATTCTATCATCAAAATCAACTTAATTTAACTTAAAACAAGGAGGGATTTTATGATAACAGACCTAAAGAAACTATACAACGATTGGAATAAGAAGAGTGTAAAGTTGGAAAAGTTTAAGGAGTTTATCGAAATCCAAACTCCTTTTGTTGATATGCATAATGACTTTATTCATTTGTTTTTTTCCGAGAATAATAACAAATTCACTTTAAGTGATGATGGACACGTTTTATCAGAACTTAGCATGTTAGGCGTCGATGTTTCCAACACAAAAAAAAGAAAAGACTATTTTAATACCAAATTGAGAGTATTCGGTGTCGACTTCGACGAAAACACTGAGGAACTTTATGTTTCCTTTGATGACTTATCAGAATATCCTCAAAAACAACACAATCTAATACAATGCGTAATACAAATTTCTGATATGTTGCTGACTTCCAGAAATAATGTGATTAGTATCTTTACAGAAGAAGTTAAAAGATTCTTTGATGATAATGATATATTAAACACTCCAGACCTGGGATTTAATGGGAAATCAGGTAATCAACAAAATTTTGATTTCGTGACTCCACACCGAAAAGAAAAGAAGGAAAAAATAATAAAAGCCGTAAATACACCTACCTCTAGAAACTATCAAAATACTTTATTTCCCTTTATTGACATACAGGAAGTTAGAGCTGATTCGGAGTTTTATGTATTAGCCAACGATATTAATTTGCCTGTATCAGACAAATTTAGTACTTCATTAAATAACTATGGTATTAAAGTTTTACCTTGGTCGGATAAAAGTCTAATAATAAACACATTAAAAGTAATATAATTAAATTCCTAAAGGTGTACATAGATTGTACATCTTTCTTTATTCCTTAAGTAAGCTTCAATAAAGGAAGTCGAAAAGGAATACAAATACCTAACACAAGGACTAAAAAAGGTCTCTCATCAATTCAGATGAGAGACCTTGGTATTTAGAATGATTTACTAACGCTTATGATCAATAAAATAAACATGGATTGATGAAGTATACTCTAATCCTTGATTTAACAAGGAGTTAGAGTTTTTATTACATCATGCCGCCCATGCCACCCATTCCGCCCATATCAGGCATTCCGCCGCCACCAGCGCCGCCTTCTTCAGGAATGTCGGCTACTACAGCCTCAGTAGTCAGGAACATTGCTGCTACAGATGCTGCGTTTTGCAGTGCATAGCGGGTAACTTTAGTTGGATCTACGATACCAGCTTCAACCATGTTTACCCATTCTCCTGTTGCTGCATTGTACCCAATACCAACTGCTTCCCCTTTAAGACGTTCAACAATAATTGAACCTTCCAGACCGGCATTGTGAGCAATTTGGCGAATTGGTTCTTCCAATGCACGAAGAACAATTTTAGCGCCTGTTGCTTCGTCACCTTCAAGGTTAAGCTCTTTAATTTTGCCTAATACATTGATAAGTGCAGTACCACCACCTGAAACGATTCCTTCTTCTACTGCTGCACGAGTGGAGTTAAGTGCATCTTCAATGCGTAGTTTACGTTCTTTCAATTCTGTTTCAGTAGCTGCACCAACTTTGATAACTGCTACGCCGCCTGCTAATTTAGCAAGACGCTCTTGTAATTTTTCTTTATCGAAATCAGAAGTAGTTTCTTCTGCTTGTGCACGGATTTGTGCAACTCTTGCTGAAATTGCTTCAGGATTACCTGAACCTTCTACTACTGTTGTGTTATCTTTTGTAACAACTACTTTGGAAGCACGGCCTAATTGATCGATTGTTGCACTCTTAAGATCCAAGCCGAGATCTTCCGTAATTACTTCTGCGCCAGTTAGTGTAGCGATATCTTCAAGCATTGCTTTACGACGATCACCGAATCCTGGAGCTTTAACTGCTACTGCATTGAATGTTCCGCGAAGTTTGTTTACAACTAATGTTGCAAGTGCTTCTCCTTCAACGTCTTCAGCAATTAATAGAAGTGGTTTACCTTGTTGTACAACTTGCTCAAGTACTGGTAATACTTCCTGTATGTTACCGATTTTTTTGTCAGTAATTAAAATATATGGATCTTCGAGTATTGCTTCCATTTTATCCTGGTCTGTAACCATGTATGGAGAAGCATATCCACGGTCAAATTGCATACCTTCAACAACTTCTAGTTCCGTGTTGAAGCCTTTTGATTCTTCAATTGTGATAACGCCATCGTTACCAACACGTTCCATTGCTTCTGAAATCAGGCTTCCAACTTCATCGTCACCTGAAGAAACTGACGCAACTTGAGCAATCGATTCCTTGCTTTCGATTGTTTCGGAAATACCTTTTAATTCTTTAACTGCTGCTTCAACCGCTTGTTCAATTCCACGGCGAATACCAACAGGGTTTGCACCTGAAGTAACGTTTTTCAAGCCTTCCGTGATCATTGCTTGTGCCAAAACTGTTGCAGTTGTTGTACCATCACCGGCAACATCATTTGTTTTGGATGCTACTTCAGATACAAGCTGTGCACCCATATTTTCAAATTGATCTTCCAGTTCAATTTCTTTTGCGATTGTTACACCATCATTTGTAATTAGTGGTGAACCGAATTTTTTATCTAAAACAACGTTACGACCTTTTGGTCCCAAAGTTACTTTTACTGCATCTGCTAATGTATCTACACCACGTAGCATTGCGCGACGTGCGTCTTCACTAAATTTAATTTCTTTAGCCATTTAAAAGCCCTCCTTAAAATCAGATCATCAATATTTTCTATTCTTAGCTAACAACAGCTAAAATGTCATTTTCACGAAGAATTAAGTATTCTGTGCCATCGTATTTCACTTCAGTACCGGCAAATTTAGAGAAAATAATGCGATCTCCTTCTGAAACTTCAAGTGCTACCTTTTCTCCGTTTTCTGTAACGCTACCAGAACCAACTGCTACTACTTTACCTTCCTGCGGTTTTTCTTTTGCAGAGTCTGGAAGTACGATACCGCTTGCAGTTTTTTCTTCCTGTTCAACAAGCTCGATAACAACACGATCTCCTAGTGGTTTAATCATGAGATTAACCTCCTTAATTCCTTATCATTTTTATTTATTAGCACTCTACCTCTCCGAGTGCTAATCCCAATTAATATAATAAATAATAAAATTTAAAAATGCAAGTAATGTATACTGTAAATTTTATTTTCTAAGAATGTACATGCTTCCTCAACCATACTATTATTACAAGTGCATAAAATATGATAAAATACGTAATATGTTTAAATAACTATTAAACAATAGAAACCTATATATTTTGAAGGAGTCGTTGTATTTTGACAAAACGATATTGGTGGGTCATCATTACCTATATCATTATGCAATTCTCGGGAATTGTTTTTGCACCATTACTTTATTTGTTAACACCTCTAGGTGAAAACGATGCTGTTATTTACTGGTCAATCTTTAGCTTCCTATTGGGGCTCATCATTGTATTGATCATCATGAAGCCTGACATGAAGACACCAAGCCATCGTAATGCCGCTTCAACTGGAAGTATTGTACTCTGGTCAATACTGGGCGTATTTATGGCATATTTTTCTCAGGGGATTGCAGCTTTAATAGAAATAGAACTTCTTGGAATTGAGGCCGGATCGGAAAACACCCAATTGATCATGAATGTCACACGTGCTACACCTTTATTTATGATCATTCCAATGTTTATCGCACCTATTCTGGAAGAAATAATTTTCCGGAAAATTATTTTCGGAAGTTTTTATAAAAAAATGAATTTCTTTTTCGCAGCGCTATTATCAGCTGTTGTATTTGGAATTATTCACGGAGAACCTCAGCACATCCTAATCTATGCTTCCATGGGATTTGTCTTCGCATTTTTATATGTAAAAACAAAACGTATTATTGTACCAATCATTGTGCATATGGCAATGAATTCCATTGTCGTTCTCGTACAGTATAATTTCACTCCAGAGGATATTGAAAAAATGCAGCAGCAATTACAGGAGATGCAAATGATCCTAATCGGAGGTTAAGTTAATTATGAGAACTTCGCCACTAATAATGGCTATCGTATACTTTATAATGGGAATATTTTTCGTATATATCGCAGTACAAAGTGCTGATGAAACCATTTGGAATTTCACCACTGTCGTGATCGCATTATTTGCCACCCTTGACTTCGGTGTCAGCATACGATTGATATCTATTCATTTTCGGATAAAAAATAAAAAGAAGGAGTAGCTTCGTTGCTGCTCCTTCTTTCTTCTATTTACTGTTATTGGACACCTTTAAGATTTTCCACCCAGCCATCTCTATCTTCAATGGTTTGCTCCATTGTTGTGTAACGAACTACATAGAGATCGTTATCTTTTACAAATACACGGGCAATTTCTTGCTGATCCAGCTGAGCTTCATCCTCTGTGACAGCAAATTCATAAATGCCTTCTTCTATTCTATTAAATTCAAGATTACCGGTAATCATTTCCCCCAGATTTGTTTCCATCATGTCCACATAGCCTGCTATACCCAGTGAATCATTACCATTTTCATAATAATGAAGTGTTAAAAGCTCGGTATAATTTTCAAATTCTTCACCGGCTACAAGAAACTCTGCAATTGCTTCTCCCTGGGCTTCCTGATAATTTCCAAGTACCCATTTATCGCCATCAAATGGCATTTCCAGTTCTAATAACAGATCAGCATAATCACCTTCCATTGCTGCTTCGCCTTGTTCCATTACTTCCCCATTCTCATCCAGCGGGATTGTTTCTACAACTTCGGTGTTAAAAATTTTCCATATACCATCTTCCGGTTTTAAAATATGGACACCCTTTGTCTGATTGTTTTGATATGCAGGGCCTTCTACTTTCATTGAAGTTTGTGTATAGGCTACTCTGGCTTCTTCTTCTGTTTTTTCTTCTACAGTTAAATCAGATAATTTCATGTCAAGTGTATAATCGGCCAGCACTTCCAGATTTTGCTCTGTTCCTTCATAAGCTGGTGATTCACTATGGATCGTTTCCATATGTGCATCCGTGTCCTGGTCAACTATCGTTTGAATATTCGTTTCCAATACACTGAATAAATCTTCATCCTCCGGAATTGCTTTTTCCTCTTCTTCCGGTTCACTGGCTTCTTCAGCTTCAGCCTCTGATTCTTCTGTTTCCTCAGTTTCTTCTGCTTCATTCGGTTCCTCACTGCTCGTGTCATCTGAACAAGCTACTGCAAAGAAACTAAGCATGAATAAAGCAATAATTGCATAAAACTTTTTTCTCATCATATTGACTTCCTCCTGATTTTTATATTAAATGGTACTGGAAAAATAAAACAATGTTCCCATCATATCGCACTGCCAATCATAAATACAGATGTCATACGACCCAAATTAACAAATGAAAATATAGTTCATTATATCCAAAGTCATTTATATAGGAGCCTATACCCCGTGAGCTAAGAATTATGTCTGTTAATAGCTTACAAAATAAAAATAAGCCTATTGAACTAGTTGTTCAATAGGCTCAGGCGAATTAATCTTCTTTACTTAATGGATAGTGCTTCAGGAAATAAACAAGTGCTTGCAATTCAACAGCTAAATCAATATGATGTACCCGAATATGATCAGGCACGGTAATTCTTGCTGGTGTAAAATTTAGAATCCCTGTTATTCCTTGTTCTACTAAACGATTGGTAATCCCATCTGCTTCACTTGCAGGGATGGTCAGGATTGCTACTTTAATCCCTGTCATTTTATCTTCCAGATCTTCAATATGATAAACGGGAACCCCGCCAATGTCTGTTCCTACTTTTTCTTTAGCTGCATCAAATGCCATTTTAATTTGTATATTATTGTTTTTTAGGAAGTTATAATGCAAAAATGCAGTTCCCAAATTGCCAACACCGATTAAGGCAACGTCAGTCAGCTCATCCTGATCCAATGTTTTTCTAAAAAAACCGAGCAAATATTCAACATTATAGCCATAGCCTTTTTTCCCGAGTGCCCCAAAATAGGAGAAGTCCCTGCGAATGGTTGCCGAATCCACTTTCACAGCTTCACTGAGCTCTTTTGATGAGACCCGCTTTTTGCCCTGGTGGTTCAGGTTATTTAAAAATCGATAATATAATGGCAAGCGCTTTGCAGTTGCCTGTGGTATTTTATTCATTGCTATTCCTTCTTTCACTTCGGTAATAATCTCCGGATTTTCCGCCTTTTTTCTCCAGAAGATATGTTTGGCCGATGATCATTCCTTTATCAATTGCTTTACACATATCATATATCGTAAGTGCTGTTGCAGAGGCAGCAGTCAAAGCTTCCATTTCAACGCCGGTACTTCCCTTCGTTTTTACAAAAGCTTCTATTTGCAGTTCATATGTATTGTTTTCGACCATCCACTCAAAAGAAATATCAATTCCTTTTAATTGCAGTGGATGACACATAGGAATCCAGTCAGACGTTTTCTTTGCTGCCATAATCCCGGCCACTTGAGCAACTGCAAGCACATCACCTTTTTTAATTTCATTCCCTGTAATTTTTTCATATATTTCTTCAGTTACTTTTACACTGGACCGGGCAAGTGCTGTTCGTTCTGATTCATTTTTTTCACTAATATCCACCATCCGTGCTCTACCCTGTTCATTAAAGTGTGTGAAATCTGACATACACTCAACTCCAATATTTTAAAAGTATGTAACATTATTTAAAAAATGCGTAATTTCATCTGTAAGTTCTCCTTTATTTTAACAGATATTTGTAAATAAGTCGTGATATATTTCACAATATTATTGCGAGCACAATTGACAATACGATACACTAGGGAAGATGAGGTGAACGTAATGATACTTATGCAATTAAACGGATTATCAAAATCATTTGGTGCAGAGGAAATTTTAGCTAATATAAAGCTTGAAATAAAAAGTAATGATCGGATTGCAATTGTCGGCCGAAATGGTGCCGGGAAATCTACTTTATTAAAAATTATGGCTGATGAGCTTACATATGATGAAGGAGAGCTTTTCAAACCAAAAGATCTGACAATAGGCTACCTATCCCAACACATGTCTTTAGAGTCAGGAAAATCAATTTGGGATGAAATGCTGGAAGTATATCAGCATCTACTTCTTCAGGAACAGGAACTACGTGCTATCGAGAAAAAAATGGCTGAGGCAACCGATATTTCCAGTACACATTATGAAAAACTTTTACATGATTATGATAAATTACAGCAAGCCTTTCAAAGTGAAGGTGGCTATACCTATGAATCAGATATAAAAGCTGTACTTACAGGATTAAATTTTCAGGATTACGACTATGAAACACCTATTAATGAATTAAGCGGTGGTCAAAAAACAAGACTGGCACTTGGTAAGCTATTACTGAAAAAGCCGGCATTACTGATCCTGGATGAGCCCACGAACCACCTGGATATTGATACACTTGCATGGCTCGAGAATTACTTAATCAGCTATATCGGTGCTGTTGTGATTGTATCCCATGACCGCTATTTCCTAGATAAAACGGTATCGATTGTTTATGAGATATCCCGCCATAAAACAAAAAAATATCATGGTAGCTACAGTAAATTTCTGGAGCAAAAAGCACTTGATTATGAGCAGGAATTAAAAGAGTTTGAAAAACAGCAAACAGAGATTAAAAAGATGGAAGACTTTGTACAACGAAATATTGTTCGTGCATCCACAACAAAGCGAGCTCAAAGCAGAAGAAAGCAATTGGCAAAAATGGACAGAATTGATAAACCGCTTGGTGATGAATCATCCGCATCCTTCACTTTTCGGGTGAACAGGCGAAGTGGGAATGATGTTTTAAAAATAGATGATCTATCCTTTCGATATGAAGATGATAGTGAGGATTTGTTTGCCAATGTAAAACTTCATGTTAACCGTGGAGAACGAATTGCATTGGTTGGACCCAATGGTGTTGGAAAAACAACCTTATTAAAAACTATTCTTGGTACTTTAAAACCTGCGAGTGGTCAGGTCTCACTAGGAACAAATGTTCAAATTGGCTATTATGATCAGGAACAGGCTAATCTAACATCATCTAAAACTGTGCTGCTGGAGCTATGGGATGAATATCCAACAGTGAATGAAAAAGATATCCGCACCATTTTAGGAAACTTCCTATTCTCTGGTGATGACGTCTTAAAACTTGTGCATTCCTTAAGCGGTGGTGAGAAGGCACGACTTGCTTTAGCGAAATTAATGATGCAAAAAGCAAACCTGTTAATATTGGATGAGCCTACGAACCATTTGGATATTGATAGTAAGGAAGTGCTGGAAGCAGCCTTAATTGATTTTCCGGGAACAATCATTTTCGTTTCCCATGACCGCTATTTTATTAATAAAATAACGGATCAGGTTGCCCAAATGCAGCGGGATGGTGTAACCATGTATTTAGGGGATTATGATTATTATACGGAAAAGAAAGAAGAGGAAGCGGAGCTGGAAAGACTGCAGCAAACTGCACAGGCCGCTCAAAAAACAGAAGACCGAAAGCTCAGTTTTAAAGAGGAAAAACAGCTACAGAGTGAAAAGCGGAAAAAGCAGCGTAGGATTGAAGAGCTTGAAGAAACAATAGAAAAGCTTGAATTAGAAATCGAAAAGCTGGAAGAAATGATGGCTGAACCTGATGTATACCAGGATCATGAAAAAGCATTGGAATTAACTAAAGAAACAAGTTCCACTAAACAGAGAGTCGAGCAACTGATGGAAGAGTGGACAGTTTTGCAGGAGTAATTTTTATAAAGGTTGAAATAACCTCGCACCCCCCTTTAACCTTAAAGCTTTAGAACACGTAAAAAGCGTAGAGAAATTTAAATTCCCTACGCTTTTTTAATGCAACTATTTCTGTGAATAAAATCTATTTAAACAAATAATCATTTTGTATCGTATGTTCTACTGCAATCCTGTATACAATTCCAAGTCCAATCATTGTGGATAACACAGAACTGCCACCATAACTTATCAACAATAACGGGATACCTGTTACCGGCATAATCCCCAACGTCATTCCGATATTTTGAAAAGCATGAACCAATATTAGGCTAAGATAACCAAAACAAAGGTAAGCTCCAAACGCTGAATGTTTGTATACATTAAGTCCTAATGTCAGCAGCTTATATAAAAATATAAAAATAAGAAAAATTACCAATGCACTACCAATAAATCCAAAGCTTTCCCCGATAACAGAGAAGATAAAATCTGTTTGGGCCTCAGGAAAAGATACTTGCAGGCTATTCATCCCTTTGCCAAATAACTGACCTGACCCCAATGCCATATACGCCCTGTCAAAATGCCATGATGCATCATTAGATGGAGCGGATGTATTAAACCATGTCATAATTCTATCTATTTGATATGCTTGATCTGGTCCAACTAGTTCTTTTGCTAGGTCTGTAAATTTCACAATAAACCCCAGGGCTGCTCCAGCAACGACAGAAATAAGTGCAATTAGACTTATAATTATTCTCCAGCTAATCCCCGATAATATGATAAACATACCGGCGATAAATAAATACACCATTGATGTTCCAAAATCAGGTTGCTGCAGGATTAATACAACTGGCGCAGCAGTAATGGCTAGAATTTTTAATACTAATAAAATATCTGTTTTCATATTCGTTACTTCATATTTCGCCTTATGCTTACTTATTATCGCAGCTAAATACAGAATGGTTGTTATCTTTGTAAATTCCGCTGGCTGAACAGATAATCCCGGTAATTTAAACCAGCTTTTAGCCCCATTGGTTCTCTCTGCTATAGCTCCCGGACCCTCCGGACTTATCAACAATACAAATAAAACAAAAATCCCGATACCATAAATATAAACGCTGGCTTTATATAATTGCTCTAAATCCAGAAACTGTATGGCAGCGACCATACATGCACCTACTGTAAACCAGACAATCTGTTTTAGAACAAAATTATTATCATCTCCGTATTGCTCGAGCTGTTGTGCATTAAATATGGAAAGTAAACTAATACAAACAAATAAAATAAATAAGACAATGAAATCACTCTGTATATAATAGGATTGCTTCTTAGACACGCAAATTCACCAAATTTCTATTACTTTATCTACATTTATACAAGTTATTCAGGTAATCCACAGACATATACACATCAAAATGGCTATGCTGTAAGTTATTAACAAAGTTATGCACATTATCCACAAAGCCTTCTGTGATTTACCAACATTTTTTATCCACAAATTTCAAGTGAGTATATTAGGATTTTTATGGGTTACGCACAGGTCTGTGAATAACATGTGGATTACTTTAACAACAAAGAAGCATTCGCATTTAGATCTAGATCAGATCGTCTTCCCTGTTCATAAGCAATCGTACCAGCTGCTGCAATCATTGCTGCATTATCCGTACAAAGCTTTAATGGCGGGATGATCAATGGAATGGCTAAATCAGCAAATTGAGCTTCTAATTCTGCTCTAAGCCCTCTATTTGCTGCGACTCCACCAGCCACTATCACTTGTTTCACATTAAATTCCTTCGCAGCACGTACTGTTTTTTTCGTTAATACGTCAATTACACTGGCCTGAAAACTTGCAGCAATATCTTCGTCTTTCAAAGATTCTTCTCGTTGTTTAGCATTGTGGATTTTGTTGATAACTGATGACTTTAACCCACTAAAACTGAAATCATAGCTATCTTCCTCCAGCCATGCCCGTGGAAAAGCGATATTTTCTTCACCAACTTCAGCTAAACGATCAATTTGCGGTCCTCCGGGATAAGGTAATTTGAGCATTCTTGCTACCTTGTCATAAGCCTCCCCAGCTGCGTCATCGCGTGTTTCACCGATTACCTCATAAACCCCATGATCTTTCATTAAAACGAGCTCAGTATGCCCGCCTGAGACAATAAGCGCAAGTAGTGGAAACTGAAATTCTTTTTCCAGTCTGTTTGCATAAATATGTCCAGCGATATGATGTACGCCAATCAATGGCTTCTGTTTAGCGAAAGCCAATGCCTTCGCGGAATTAACGCCAACAAGTAATGCACCAACAAGGCCAGGTCCCTCTGTCACAGTAATTGCGTCAATATCTTCCCAGCTCAGCTTAGACGCGTTAAAAGCCTCCTCCAGCACTACTGTCATCTGTTCCACATGATGTCTTGAAGCAATTTCCGGGACGACCCCACCAAAGCGTTTATGACTTTCAATTTGCGATGCAACCACATTGGAAATAATCTCTCTACCATTTTTGACGATTGCAACAGCTGTTTCGTCACAGCTTGTTTCTATTCCCAGTATATAAGTTTCCTTTTTCATAATAGATTCACCCACATAACTAACGCATCCTCTTGATTATCAGTATAATAATTTTTACGAATTCCACCAGGTACAAGTCCAAATTTACTATATAGTCCCTGTGCAGGTATATTTGATATTCTTACTTCAAGTGAAAGACGGGTAACTCCCATCAACATTGCCTGTTGGATCGTATATCGAAATAACTTTTCGCCCAATTTATGTCCACGAAACCTGGGCAGTATTGCAATATTAGTTATTTGTGCATCATCCAATATAATCCAGGTGCCAACATAGCCAACAATTTTTTCATCCAATTCAATGACAAAATAATACGCATGATCATTATCCACAATTTCCTGATAAAAAATATCAATGGTCCAAGGGGTTGTAAATGATGCTTTCTCTACTTCCATTACTTGATCAACATCAGCAAGCTCCATTTTTCTTATCGTAACTTTAGCCATTTTGCTGTTTTTCCTTCTGTGCCTTCATCCAATTAGCTTCCGCCTCTGCAAGCCGTAAGTAATTAGGTGTTAATGTATGGGTAGGATCCGCTGTACGCTCCATGCCAGCCAGTGCTAAATGTGAGGGTTTGGCCAAATGATACGGACCATCCGGAACGCACGCAAATTCACCTATATTCGACATAATTGCTTCTTTATATATCGAAATATCCGGACTTAGAAAAAGTACTTCCTTCTTTTCCTCTGCAAGTTTATTCAGAATATCTTCCATTAAACTATTTGTTTCCTCATAAACTGCATTTAATTTGCCTTCACTCCATTTGTACAAACCTGTATAGACCATTCCCCGCCGTGCATCAAAAAACGGACAGATATACCCATTAAAAAACCGCCCCTGATATGCAAGAGCTTCCAGGCTGGATATACCAACTATCGGAATATTCAACGCCCATGCCAGCGATTTTGCAGTTGCTAATCCAATTCTTACACCAGTATAGGATCCAGGCCCTTTTGCTACAACAATTTTATCTAATTGCTCAGGAGACATGGAAACTTCCTTCATTAATTTATCAATTGCCGGCATCAATCGAACCGAATGATTCTTTGCTAAATTTGTAACAATTTCTCCAATTATCTGATCATCTTTTAATATTGCTACACCTAATACTTGATTTGATGTATCAATCGCAAGTATATTCATTAACGTAACCCCTAACTCACTAATTCATTAATAACCCATTCAAAATGAGTACTGGTGGCTCTGAGTTCCAATTCTCTTGTATGTTCATCAACATAATTTATTTTGATATTTAACCGTTCGTCAGGTAAATATTCTTCAATAAACTGTGCCCATTCCACTACAGAAACACCATTGCCATTAAAGTATTCCTCAAATCCAATATCCTCATCTGAATTCTCCAGACGATAAACATCCATATGATACAGTGGCAGTTCACCCTCATATTCTTTAATGATTGTAAATGTTGGACTGCTCACATTACGTTTAACTCCAAGGCCATTTGCAATACCCTTTGTAAACGTTGTTTTGCCTGCACCAAGGTCGCCTTCTAATGTAACTACATCTCCAGGTTTAAGAAGGGTAGCTAATTTCTGGGCTAATTGTTCCGTTTCTAAAGCAGAATCTGTTTCCAGCTTATATTCACTCATCACTTCACCTACTTCAAGTGGTTATATCCCCTTTTTTGTAATTGCTTTTTTTCATTATTTTTTTCCAGAAATACATTACCATTTTCATGATCCATTGTAACATAGCCTATTTCTGTAATTCTTACTTGACTCTGATCTGCTAATTTTTGAACCTCGGCCCAATCACTACCTGGTATTGTTCCCATTAGTTCAAAATCTTCTCCACCATAAAATTTCCAATGATGCTGCAGATCCTCCGAAAACTGGTCATAAGAATCAGCTACCGGGATTTTCAGAGCATTTAGTGTAATATTAACTCCAGAAGCTTCAGCTATTTCAGACGCTTCACTTGCTATACCATCACTAATGTCGTTTAAAGAGACACGTGGCAATCTATCCAAACTTTTTGCAAAATCAACTCTTGGTGAGGGCATTTGATGTCTGCGAGCATAATAGCTTTCATTTAAATAAACACCAGGATTTGTTAAAATATGAAACCCAGCCTGGGAATCCCCTAATGTTCCTGTTACAAAAACAATATCACCATTTTTAGCTACGCTTCGATAACGTGCCTTTCCCTTTTTTACATAGCCTATAACTGTTACAGATATCGATAATTCTTTACCACTTACCGTATCTCCACCAATTAAATCCATACTATATATGCCTGCCAGTTCTTTCATACCTGAAAAAATTTGCGCAATTTCTTCCATAGACCAGGACTTGGGAATAACTATGGATACTAAATAAAATGCAGGAGATGCTCCCATTGCCGCCAAGTCACTAAGATTAGCTGCAAGTCCCCGGTATCCAACAAAGAATGGTTCCATCGAGGTTTTGGTAAAATGAACACCTTCAACAAACGTATCCACAGCTGTAACGATATCCTCTGGTGACGAGCTCAGTACTGCTGCATCATCACCAATTCCTTTAATCAATGTAGATTGCCGATAATAATTTTGTTTTATAGAATCTATAAATGAGAATTCATCCATTTATTTATCACCATTTTCAATAATATAACTATACTTATGATAGCAAAAAGTAGTTGAAAAGGAAAAAATAAATGAAGGCTAGGGAGAAAATAGTTGAAGTTTCACGAAGGATTTGAAAAGGCTGCAATTACATATTTCCTTAGAAGCTGTAAATTAATCCGTATTTATTTTTTATTAGAAAACTTGGCTTATCGCCAAGCCTTAATGGCGAAAGCCTTAGTTCAGGCGGAAAATACTTTTCGTCTGCGATGATAATGCTTCGAAGTATTACTTATGCACTTATACTGATTTCCTAAAAAAGTTATACTTTATCAGTGTAATTAAAAAACACACGATTTTGTAATTCAAAATCATGTGTAAGTATGTATATTTAAAAAGTGGCGGTCCGGACGGGACTCGAACCCGCGACCTCCTGCGTGACAGGCAGGCATTCTAACCAACTGAACTACCGGACCAATATTTAAGTTTAACTATTTAGTATTATTCATTTTCAATTAACCTAGAAGTTAATTCGACGTAGTTAGTTGAAAATAAATTGGTTGCACTCCCAAGTACTACTGATTTTCAATTAACAGGATGTCAAATCGACGTAGTTAGTTGAAATAATTTGGTTGCGGGGGCAGGATTTGAACCTACGACCTCTGGGTTATGAGCCCAACGAGCTACCAGACTGCTCCACCCCGCGATATGAAAGAATATTAAATTGATCAAGATTAATATATCTTGAATGCCTGGCGACGTCCTACTCTTGCAGGGACAAAGTCCCAACTACCATCGGCGCTGAAGAGCTTAACTTCTGTGTTCGGTATGGGAACAGGTGTGACCTCTTCGCTATTGCTACCAGACATTCCTTAAAAATAAGGACAAAATATATTATATGCATTTCTCTTGAAAAATGCAAGGGTTTTTTAGGTTTATACCCTAAAAACTAAATAAGAGTGTTATCAACGGACGATCTAAAAGAATTTAGTTAAGTCCTCGATCGATTAGTATCCGTCAGCTTCACGTGTCACCACGCTTCTACCTCGAACCTATCAACC
>NZ_NPOA01000024.1 GCF_002287375.1 Virgibacillus profundi
TGGATCCATTCCAATTCTATTATCTAAGGACATCACGCAATACCCAAGCAAAATGTTTTGAATGTAACGAAATTATTCAATTGTCAAAGAGCAATTTTTTGTTCTTAAATATACTATACGAGGAGGAATAAGTATGGAAAAAACAAATCAAAATATCGTTCCACATTTGTGGTTTGACAAGGAAGCGAGTGAAGCATCAGCGTTTTATGCTTCCGTTTTCCCAGACTCGAGAATTACGAATACAACAACAGTCCATGACACACCATCAGGTGACGTCGATTCGGTCTCTTTTGAGTTGTGGGGACAGAAGTTCATGGCAATCAGTGCAGGGCCTTATTTCAAATTCAATCCATCGGTTTCTTTTTTCGTTAACTTTGACCCATTGCGGGAAAAAGACGCTGAAGAAAAATTAAATGAGGCCTGGAACAAATTGTCCGAGGGTGGCACCGTGCTAATGCCACTTGATAAGTATCCGTTCAGTGAGAAGTATGGCTGGATTCAGGATAAGTATGGTTTGACGTGGCAGTTAATCCTTACCGATCCAGATGGGAAAGAGCGGCCTCAGGTAGTGCCGTCGCTACTGTTTGTCGGCGATCAATGTGGCAAAGCGGAAGAGGCAATGAATTTTTATTTATCGATATTTAGCAATTCACGGCAGGGCCATATCGCCCACTACCCTGGGGGCATGGAACCTGATAAAGAAGGTACAGTCATGTTTTCTGATTTCAGCCTTTTGAATCAGTGGTTTGTCGCAATGGACAGCGCTTATGAGCATAACTTTAATTTTAATGAGGCAATCTCATTCATGGTATATTGCGACACACAAGCAGAGATTGATCACTACTGGGACAAGCTGTCTGCAGTACCTGAAGCAGAGCAATGCGGCTGGCTAAAAGATAAATTTGGAGTGTCCTGGCAGATTGTGCCTAGAGAAATGGATGAGATGATGACGGGTACCCCGGAACAAATTGATCGTGTTAATAAGGCAACTCTTAAAATGAAGAAACTTGATCTAGCTGAGTTACAGAAAGCATACAAAGGATAATGAAAATACAGCCCGCTACCTGGTTGGATGGAAGCATCATGTTAGCTGAATAAATGACAGTTCAAAAAGTCCAGGAATAAATACTAGTAAATTAAAGATAAACTTGATAACTTAAAAGATACAAAATAATCAAAAAGGGGGGAGATGCTATGAAGTTAGAATGGAAAGGAATCTATAAAAGCAAGGATCAACTTCCAGTGGGAGACCTGCCTTTGCATGCAGTGAAATTTAAAGAGCCTGATTCAATGTTGAAACTTAATGTAGTTGCAGCTCTGTTTGTATTACCAGTAATTATTTTGATTGTATTGGCTATATTTCTCAAATCCTTTTTAACTGGAAGTATGGTTGAAATACGCTTCTTCAATTTATGGGGCTTTATTTTGGCCTTTTTAATGATACTCCCTCACGAGTATTTACATGCGATCGTTTTTCCGAAGGGCGAGAAAGTGGAATTATGGGTTAGTCCATTGGCTTTAGCTGCTTTCGTTGTTTCTACAGCACCAATTTCAAAGGGACGATTTATTTTTCTATCTTTATTGCCAAATATTGTGTTTGGCTTCCTACCGCTGCTTATCTGGATTTATCTACCACAAAGCTTAGCTATAACGGATATCATTTTTTCATTTGCATCCCTTAGTTTGTTGTTTGGTATTGGAGATTATCTTAATGTATTTAATGCCACGTTTCAAATGCCAAGAGGATCCATTCAACAGCTGTCGGGTATGAATTCCTACTGGTATATGCCGAAAAAAAGAGATAGTTCTTTTACTATGACAGAATAATCCCCACCTATAAAAACAGAAACCAAGGGTATACTATTCCATATTGATTTTGTTGGAGGGATAAGTGTGCGAACAAATGATAATGTAGTATCAATCTTTGCCCTTGGTGGATTAAATGAAATCGGGAAAAATATGTACGCCATCGAATATGGTAATGATATTGTGATTATTGATTGTGGAAATAAGTTTCCTGATGAGAGTTTACTCGGAATTGATTTAATCATCCCTGATATTTCTTATCTAGTTGAAAATAAAGAAAGGGTGCGTGCCTTAATTGTTACACATGGCCATGAGGATCATATTGGGGGAATTCCTTTTTTCCTGAAAAAAATAAATGTCCCAGTGTATGCAACGAGTTTCACACTGGGACTAATTGAAGTCAAATTAAAGGAACATCGAATCTTACGGGAAAGTGAACTGATTGAAATCAATTCGGATTCGACAGTTCAAATCGGTGAAATGAATATCACCTTTTTCAAAGTAAACCATAGTATTCCGGATTGTTTAGGGATTGCAATGAACACACCAGAAGGAACGATTGTAAATACCGGGGATTTCAAGTTTGATTTAACCCCAGCAAATAATGAACGACCGGATATTCACAAAATGGTTCAGATTGGAGACAAGGGGGTATTGCTTCTGTTATCGGAGAGTACGAATGCAGAGCGTCCCGGCTATACTCCTTCCGAACAAATGGTAGGCGAAAATTTGGAAAAAATTTTTACGCAAGCCAAACGAAAGGTTATTGTATCTACTTTTGCTTCAAATGTTAGCCGTATCCAACAGGTTGTTAATGCTGCCGATAAAACCAAGCGAAAACTAGCCTTACTTGGTCGATCAATGGTGAATGTAGTAAAGGTTGCGATGGAACGTGGTTACTTATTTATTCCTAAAGGTATGTTAATTGAAACCCGTGATATTAATGAATTGTCCCCGGAGATGGTGACTATTATGTGTACCGGGAGCCAGGGAGAAACAATGGCAGCTCTGAACCGTCTGTCCACAGGAAATTTTCGCGATGTAGAAATCTTACCAGAGGATATAGTTATTTTTGCGGCAGGTCCAATCCCTGGGAATGAAAGGAATGTAACCAGTATTGTCGACAACTTGTATAAACTTGGGGCACATGTCATTTATGGATCAGGAAGTAGTTCAGGAATGCATGTTTCAGGTCATGGGTATCAAGAGGATTTAAGACTTATGCTTACCCTTATGAAGCCAAAATACTTCATACCTATTCATGGTGAATATCGAATGCTGCATCATCACCGAATACTTGCGGAATCTGTAGGTGTAGAAGAGGACAACACATTTATCATAAAAAATGGTGATGTTGTGGATATTGAAAATTCTATTGCCCGCAGCACTAGGACTATACCGAGTGGTAACACGTATGTGGACGGTGTGGATGTAGGAAATATGGAATTTGTATTGCGTGACCGAAAACAAATTTCAGAGGAAGGAATGCTCATGATTATTATACCGATGAATAAACAAGAAGAAAAAGTCCTTTCCGAACCCGAATTTATTTCCCGGGGATTCGTCGATCAGAATTTCTCTGAACTTCGAGAAGGAATGAATCGAATTACGATGGAAACAATCAATGAGCTGCATGAAGCAAATAGATATTCATGGAATACAATAAAAAAACAGATAAAAAGGTCCATCGCACAATATGTAAAAGAACATACGAAGAAAGAGCCAATGATTGTTCCTATATTGATGGATATTTAAAACTGAATAGTGAATAGTAGTAGCTGTTACTGTAATAAAGGTAAATCCTTTGGACTGAATCTAATTGTGATTCAGTTTTTTCTTTTCTGAAACCTATAAGAACTCATGACAGATTAGAAATGGTATAATAAATTAAAGAGATCATCAAAACAAGGAGATGAAGAAAGTGGATATTTTTATTCTACCATTTTCCTGGACTCAAGAATGATGTATGTAACAATATGAAGGATCGGCTGAAGACTGGCAGTCGGAGGAATTCATGCTTTAACCTTAGTTTGAAGAAAAACTTCCGCAGGCAGCATTTATTCTATCGTGGGCTGCCAATACTTGTTAATGATATAAGGAGCTTGTAAAATAATTCTATTACATAGGAGATGAGACTCATGTCACATGTTAAAGATGTTCTGTTGGATCAGTTCCTGGCAAATACCAATGATCCTAGCTGGTATCTTCCCTTTTCCGAAACGGTTGAAAATTTATCAGAGGAAGAAGCATTCTGGAAGCCTAATGAAGATAGTCATAGTATCGCTGAGATTGTGCAGCATTTAATTTACTGGAATGAAACATGGCAAATAAAATATCAAAAGTCTGATTATAATGCTGTTCCGTCCATTGAAGCTAACGAGAAAAGCTTCATTGCTCCAGAAAATAAAACATTTATTCAATTAAAAGAACAGCTATTACGGGTGCTGCTGCGATGGCAGGACTTGTTAACTGAGGAACAGCTGGAAAATGAGGTAAAAGGATTTCCGGTACCGGCTAAATGGCGTGATTTGCTTGGAAATGCTGTTACACATAACGCTTATCATATTGGGCAAATCGTTTCAATAAGGAAACTGCAAAAAAGCTGGTTCCGTCGAAATAAATGATAAGGATACCTAGAGTCAATGGAGTGAAAAAATGATAGATTTCAGTCATAAACCTACTATCGAAGGAGAAAAGGTTATATTAAGACCTTTTAAAACAGAAGAAGATTTTCCGTATATAGAAGAGTGTTTATTGGACCCAGAAGTTGTAAAATTAACAGGAAGTTCTCCTGAATACAATAGGGACGAAACGATTGATTGGTATAACACAAGAAATAAACAAGTCAATCGTTTAGATCTCGCCATTGTTGATAAAATCCAACATATCCTAATTGGAGAAGCTGTGGTCAACTTATATGATGAGAAAAATCACAGAATGAATTTTAGAATACTCATTGGACCTAAAGGTAGAAATCGAGGATTAGGAACGGAAGCAACACAGCTAATTGTCGATTATGTTTTTAAAAATTCTGACCTGAACGAACTGACATTAGGTGTTTTTGCTTTCAATCCCAGAGCAAAGAAAGTATATGAAAAAGCAGGGTTTATAATAGATAGTATTGATAAAAACGATTTAGAGTTCGAAGGAGAATGGATAGATTCTATTAATATGAAATTGACTAGAAATAATTGGATAGAAAAACAAGATAAAAAAAGTGAGTCAATGCGGATTTGATAACTTCTGTACCAGGCATAAAAGGTTGAAGTCTGTACTGAAGCGAGAAACAATAATCGCCTCTTTATCCAATGAGCTACATTCAGATCGCCTTCAAGTACAAGTGGAGGGATTATGTATAAGAAAAAGCTGCAATAAGCAATTCCAAGGATGGGAAAGGAAGTTTATAAATGAGATTAAGTGTACTGGATCAAGCCCCTGTTACGAGTGGTAATACGGCTGTTGATGCATTGAAAAAGGCGGAAGAGCTCGCAATAGTAGCCGATGAATTAGGCTATCATCGTATGTGGATGGCGGAGCATCACGCAACAGAAGCCTATACCAGTTCAGCACCGGAAATAATAGCGGCACGTTTGGCTGCCAAGACGAAGAATATTCGTATCGGTACAGGCGGCGTAATGATGATGCATTATTCGCCTTTAAAATTAGCTGAAGTATTTAAAACACTTAGTGCTTTTTCGCCCGGCCGGATTGATTTTGGTGTCGGGAGAGCTCCTGGAGGGGATAATAACGCCATATATGCATTATCTGAAGGACGTCAACCGATGTTAAACAATATGTATGAAAAATTTGATACAGCATTGAAGTTGATCAGTGATGACGTGCCTGGAGACAGTTTGTACAGCTCCATGATTGCAACACCATCTGAAATCACTTTACCGGAAGCCTGGATGTTGGGATCAAGCGGCAATAGTGCACTACAAACTGCAAGGATGGGTGTTGGCTATTCTTTCGCCCAATTTTTCAACGGGGAAATGACCAAAGAAATTTTAGATGCCTATAAACATCATTTTCAGCCTTCCGTATTTATGGAGAAGCCGGAAATTAATGCAGCCTACATGGTAACAACGGCTGAAACGAAGGAAGAAGCTGAGTTTGAAGCATTGCCGCAGGATATTTCCCGTTTAGGCTTGATGAAGGGGAAAATGGATCAAGCATTAACACCTGAAGAAGCTCAAGATTATCCATTGTCCGAAATGGATTGCATGATGATTCAAAACAATCGTAAACTGCATTTGGTGGGATCGGCTAAAGAAATCGCAACCCAACTGCAAGCAGAACAGCAACAATATGGATTTGATGAGGCCATGATTTGTAGTATTCCACATTCGCAGGAAAAACGATTGGAAGTTTATCGCTTATTGGCACGGGAGTTATTTTAATAGAATAAGACCAAACCCCATCAAGAGGGGCAAAGGTATAGTTAAGAATAACCCCTCACTGTCCTGCTAAAAGCTAGTGAGGGATTATTTTTTGTTTTTGTAAGACATGATAAAAGCGGGGGTCTGGCATCATTCTTCCTACCTAAGCCACTTTCACAATTTAAACTTCCAACCCGGCAATCCCGAAACCACCGGGTCCGGAGTGAGTAGAAATCATAGAACCTGCTTGCATCCATTTTATATTTATGAAACCATGTTCGGTTGCGATTTCAGTCATCCGTTGCTTAATCCCTTCATCAAGACCGATAGAGTAGATTAAATAAAGCTGCTTCCGATCGATATCGTATTGATTTAAATAATCCTGCATTAGCTTTTCTGAAACTTTACTCATTTTTCCACGGTATTTTTTATTGGAAACAAGATTTCCGTCAATTAATTCAATTCGAGGCTTTAATTTTAACAAAGCCCCACCGAGATAAGCCACATTACTTACACGTCCACCGGCTCTTAAAAAATCCAGGCTGCCAGGCACGAAAGCGAGCTTTGATTTAGGAATAATAGCTTTAATTTTTTCTACTAATTGTTCAGGTTCTAACGTGGGTTCCTGCTCTAACAGGTTCACAGCATACATCACAATCGCAGTTAATCCACCTGTAACATTCAAAGCATCAATGAGAAAAAGGTTGTCGAATTCTTCCGATGCAATCACTGCATGTTGAAAGGAGGAAGAGGCCTTCGACGTGTAGCCAATATGAACAATGATACAATCAGGATAATCTGCATTTATCTTTGTGAAAAATTCTTGATATTCATGGGAATTTGTAGACGTTGTAGAGGGTATATTTTTCGTCCGATCATAATAATCATAAATTTCCTGTACGGGCAGGGAACCATCTAAATAATCCTTATCATCCATGATGACATGCATTGGAACAACTTGCACATTATGTCTTGCTGCTAAATCCTCTGGTAAATCTGCTCCACTCTCTGTTGATAAAATAATTTTTCTCATCGTTTATCCCCCATTCATATAATCAAGCTGTTGCTGTTCGTGCGTCATTCTATTATGTACTACTTTCAATATACATGAAAAGAGAAGGGATACATAATTTTTCCGAAAAAAAAGGGATTAGGTGTGGTTATGACGGGTGTTTTTTAGTGAAATAGTTGAAATAGGAATTTATAAAGGAGAAAGGGAGATTACCAGAATTTATTTAGAGTGATAACTGGTATCTATGATAAAATGATAGAATGTATATAGGAAACAACATGCTGATAACTAACCTAGGAGTGAAACAGGATTGAATAAAAAAGACATCGCAAATATTCGTAAACAATTTAAATTAAATAATGATTTATTAAAAATACATGAAATATTTAATGTGTATATTATGAAAGAATCGAGTGAGATTTATCATCAGGAAAGTCTGCCATTTGATTTGTTGGAAGAGGAACAGAAAGAGTTATTTATGGCTAATTTTAAAAAAGTACTGTCAGGCCAGTTGGATGAAAAATTATTTGAATTAAAATTCCAGCGAGACGTGGAAAATAGCAGTCAGTTCGTTCTTCATGAGGGTCTTTTAAGTAATGATTCAGAAGAGTGGAAAGGTCATATGCTCCAGCTCGTGGAAAAAATGCTGAAAGATAAAGAATATGAAATGGATATTGTCGTAACTTTTATTCGGGGAGAATATATGAAATCGGCGAAGCGTGGGAGTGAAGAGGCGGAAGAAAGTGCACGGGATATGGTTTATTCCAATTCCTTTATTTTATGCAGTATGAATAAAACGCAGGATTCGAAAAAAGAATTGCTGTTTGACTATGTGGAAAAAGAGTTTAAATATAATTTCGTCGTCGACCCGATTATCAATTTGAAAGCTCCCATATCAGGGTTTTTATTCCCGTGCTTCACGGATAATGCACAGGACGTCAACCATGTACTATATTCGGCAGGGAAGGCTTATGAACTAAATTATCATTTCATCGAGGAAGTATTAAATGCAGAGGAAACAATGACTGCACAAGAGGATAAAATTGTATTTGAGGAAATTGTGAAAAAAGTAACGGGAGACCAAATCAATACATCCACACTTTCGAATGTATACGAAGAAATTCATCGTGTTATGGAAGAGAATGAAGAGGAAGAAGTACCGAAACTGGACTACAAAGATGTGGAAAAAGTTTTGACAAGCAGTGGGGTAAATGAAGTCGAACCGGAAAAAGTAGAAGAGGCATTTAAAACTGTCATTGATGATGAAAAATATGAGTTAAAAGCAAGCAGCATCGTACCAAAATACACGTCAAAGTCAATCAAAATAAAGACAAAAGTAGCGGATATATCCATTAGTCCACAGGATCTAAGATATGTACGTCAGGTTGAATTGAACGGAAAACTTTGCTTAATGATAGAAGTGGAAGAAAATACGGTGATCGAGGGGTTTGAAATGATTCCGGAGGCTTTGTTTAGGAAGGCTAAGGAGGATAGTGAGTGAATTTGGAGGTAGCTTGTAATAGGATCTTTTCTTTTTTATTTAGCTGTCCAAGTGGTTTTTATTCCCACAGAAAAAGGGTATAATGTTAAAAAGGTCAGTGAGAAAAAGATGATTGATCAAATTAAAGAGTTTGACAATAACTTTCCAGATGGCGTATATGCTATTCCACGCTCCTCAAATGAACCACGGGTAAAAGTTCGTGCCTTATATGATTATTGTAAGAATCGGGGAATCACGCCTGCAGATATTAGTGAAGATGAAATGGAACATTTTCTTAAAAGATAAATGATCATAGAAAATTGAACCACTTTGTTTAAGAATATTAGATTAATTATAACCCAAATCTCAAATGGTTTGGGTTTTTATAATGCAATAAAGGTGAATATTTAGAGGTTATTTATTATGATGTTATTTCGGATCAGTGGGGAAGCTAACAACTTTTTTATAAAAAACCGATAATTTCTGAAAGTGACAGGGTCGAAAGTGATAGAGTAATGGGGGCTGGCGCCAAATCCCAATGCACAACGACTTTTAAGTAATGAAGAGGTAAAGTACTGATCTTAAAGATTTGGTTTATCTATATTTCTACTTATATTCCCCTATGTTTTTCTTTGAGATCCCTAAAGGCCTCTTCTCCATCTAAAAGTTTATCCCCATTTTTTATTTGCACTTCTGCTTCAGCTAACTTTTGATACAATTCTGTTTGCGCCATAGACTTTTCGTAAGTTTCCATACTCATGATAACCATATCTCCATAGCCATTTTTTGTAATAAAAATTGGCTCTTTACTTTGGTGACACAGTTCAGAGATTTCTGTTGTATTTCTTAAATCTTTTATCGGACGAATATCAGGCATAAAATCATCTCCTTAAAGAATTATAATGTCTTAATTATAGCATTATTATGTTGTGATGACAATTTGGTTTATTTAGCTGGATGGTAAATAATAATAAATGTTAGCAACTTTGTATGTGTAAAATATTCCCCGAGAACTATATTAATACCTGAAATTCATCTCCCCCTTACCACTGGGCTACGCCACATGCTAGAAGAGGGAGACTTATTTCGGTAAAATAAGACGAATTCCGGGAAATTACGGGAAGTGACAGGGATCAACAACCTTGAATTGTTGTGGGATACTTAAAATTACTTTTGAGTATGTACTACAGGCAAATAATGATTGATTTTGGTTGTTAATGATTATTTACGGAAGAAAATGAATGAATGTGGTTGACTTTTGGAAGCGTTTTAGTTATTATATAATCAAGATTTAACAAAAGATATTATAGTATTAATTTTATGAATGATTTTGATTGGTTTTGAAAGTTATTCGTATTTTTGAAGGGAGAGTGTTGGTTTTGATAACAGCAGAAAGACATCGAACGATCCTGCAATTAATAGAACAAAGGAAAATCATTAGAATTCAAGAATTAGTTGATGAGTTAAATTCTTCAGAGTCAACAATTAGAAGAGACTTAAGTCAGCTTGAACAAAAGAATAAGTTAAAGCGGGTTCATGGTGGTGCTTCTATATTACATCAGAAAAAAGAGGAACCAAGCATTTTAGAAAAATCCACAAAATATCTTTCAGAAAAGGTGCGTATTGCAAAATATGCTGCAAGCTTAATTAAGGATAATGACTGTATATTTTTGGATGCAGGTACAACAACCAATAATATGATTCCATATATAAATGCAAAGAATATTACCGTTGTAACTAATAGTCCAAGTCATCTAAAGCCATTACTGGAAAAGGAATTTCATACGTACGTACTAGGTGGTTTTGTAAAGCCAAGAACGGAAGCATTAATCGGTCAAATGGCTGTTGATACATTGAGAAAATTTCGCTTTGACAAAAGCTTTATCGGTGTCAATGGAATTCATTTAAACTATGGATATACTACACCAGATCCTGAAGAAGCAACATTAAAGTCGGTGGCTATGAAAATGGGGCAGAATGTTTACGTTCTAGCAGACCACACTAAATTCCATGAGGTTACATTCACTCAAATAGCTGAACTGGAAGATGCAGTTATTATAACGAATGAAGCAGATGAAGATACTATAAATGATTTTAAAGAAAAAACAAGTATTGAGGTTATAGATAAATGATATATACATGCACTTTAAATCCATCCGTAGATTATCAAATCGACACAAAACAACTGGAATTAGGCACATTAAATCGAGTTGAAAACACAGCATTTTATCCAGGTGGAAAAGGAATCAATGTTTCAAGAGTTCTCAACAATTTGGATGTAGAGTCAACAGCTTTAGGATTTATTGGCGGATTTACAGGGACATTCATACTGGAGAAATTACATGACGAAGGGATAAAAACAGACTTTGCCATTCACGATGAACCAACTCGAATCAATATGAAAATTAAGACAGCTAGGGAAGAAACAGAAGTAAATGGCAATGGGGCATATATTAATAAAGAGATCCAAGCACAGTTAATTCAAAAAATAAAAAGCCTAAATTCAAATGATTATCTTGTTCTATCCGGTAGTATACCTTCATCCATTTCTATTGACATTTACAATACGATTTCGTCCATATGTAGTGAAAACGGTGTCTCATTAATAATAGACATACCGAATCGTTCATTAAAAGATTTACTAACCTATCGTCCATTTTTAATCAAACCGAATCAAAGAGAGATTAGTCAAATCCTTGACCGAGAAGTTAATACCAAGCAGGATGCTATCAAAGGTGCTAAAGAGTTGGTCCAATTAGGTGCTCAAAATGTTATTGTCTCAATGGGGGGCGAAGGAGCTATCTTTATAAATGAAAGTCAGATTGTAACAGCAGAAGTTCCTCCAGGGAAATTGAAAAGTTCTGTAGGTGCAGGAGATTCCCTTGTTGGCGGTTTTCTTGCATCGTATTTCAAAGAGAAAGATTATAGGAAAGCTTTCCTATATGGAGTAGCTTCGGGTAGTGCAACAGCATTTTCGAGTGATTTATGTGAAAGAGAAGAAGTTGAACAATTGATTTCTGATGTTTTACTAACCATATAAAGGGAGGGAAGAGAGATGAAGATTACAGAATTGCTGAGGTCAGATATAGTTATTGTGGACTTAAATGCAAGCACTAAGTCTGACGTAATTGATGAACTAGTAGAAAAACTTGATTCTGCAGGTAGATTAGTTGACAAAGATGCTTTTAAGAAAGCTATTTGGGCAAGAGAAGAACAAGGAACAACAGGTATTGGAGATGGAGTAGCTATTCCACACGCCAAAACAAGTGCGGTCAAAATACCGTCAATTGTTTTTGGTAAGTCGAAAGGTGGGGTAGACTATGAAGCACTGGACCAAAAGCCAAGTCATTTATTCTTTATGATTGCTGCTAGTGAAGGGGCAAATAATGATCATCTAGATTCACTCGCCAGATTATCTGCTATGTTAATGGACGAATCATTCAGACAGCAATTAATGGAATCTAGTTCTCCAGAAGAAGTACTGTCTCTCATTGATCAAAAAGAAAAAGAAAGAGTAAAAGATGAAATTGGAGATGTACCAGAGGTCAAAGGTAAGAAGTTACTTGCGGTTACAGCTTGTCCTACGGGTATAGCACATACTTATATGGCTGCTGATTCAATAAAAGCGAAAGCTAAAGAATTAGACATAGATATTAAAGTAGAAACCCGTGGTTCTGGTGGAGCTAAAAATGTACTAACAGCTGAAGAAATTGACCAAGCCGATGGAATAATAGTAGCAGCAGATACTAAGGTTGAAATGGAACGTTTTAATGGCAAACCGGTTATTCAGGTTGGTGTTGCAGACGGTATTCGTAAACCGGAAGAACTCATTACTAGAGTTGTAGATGGAAAAGCACCAATTTTCAATAGTGGCGAGAAATCATCTAATTCAAATACTACCGAAAAAAGTAAAGGTCAAAATGCTTTCTATAGACATCTGATGAATGGTGTATCTCACATGCTGCCATTTGTTGTAGGTGGTGGGATTTTAATCGCCCTTGGTTTCTTATTCGGGATTGAAGCACATATTCCCGGGGAGGAAGGATATAATCGTTTCGCTGAAGCATTAAATACGATCGGTGGCGGAAATGCATTTGGATTGATGATTCCTGTACTTGCAGGTTTTATCGCCATGAGTATAGCGGATCGACCTGGTCTAGCGCCTGGTATGATCGGTGGCTTCATGGCAGCCCAAGGTGGATCCGGATTTATTGGAGGAATTATCGCTGGCTTTCTTGCTGGATATATTGTTGTTTGGTTAAAAAATGTATTAAAAAACCTACCACAATCTCTTGAAGGTATAAAAACAATTCTACTTTATCCAGTGTTAAGTGTCTTTATTACTGGAATGATCATGTTCTTTATCGTTGATCAGCCAGTAGGTGCGTTTAATACAGCCTTAGGTGACTGGTTAGCTGGTATGGGAACGACGAATGCTGTGTTACTTGGCTTAATTCTAGGTGGAATGATGGCAATTGATATGGGTGGACCAGTTAACAAAGCTGCTTATACATTTGGTATCGCAATGATTGCTGATGGAATCATAGGACCACATGCAGCAATCATGGCTGGCGGAATGGTTCCACCACTTGGAATTGCATTAGCAACTATTTTGTTTGCAAGAAAGTTTACAAAGCAGGAAAGAGAAGCTGGGAAAACGAACTTCATTATGGGCGCATCCTTTATAACAGAAGGTGCCATCCCATTTGCAGCAGCAGATCCAGGGCGGGTAATCCCATCAGTTGTTGTTGGTTCAGCTGTAGCTGGTGCATTATCGATGCTATTTGGAATTGGATCACCAGCACCACACGGTGGAGTATTTGTAATCCCAATACTTGAAGGTAACCCGTTCTTATATCTACTAGCACTTGCAATCGGTACAGTAATAACAGCAATTATGCTAGGGTTCTTGAAGAAAGATGTTAAATAAAAACTATATGAACTATATAACCACTATATAACTATTCAAGTTTACCTAAAAATAAGGGTTGACTTTCAAAAAAATCAGCATTGAAAAGTTTAACCTAGTAAATGGACTTTTCAATGCTCTTTTTTACTGTTTTGATCTAAATGTACGTGATTCTGACCCCAATTGGGTTTAGGTCAGTAGTCACTGTTAATTCCACGGGAAATGCGCTTATTGAAGCTTGTATGGATACGAGGGGACGGTTCTCCCCTTTCACTTAGTCTTGAGTAGCTTCTTGTTTTGCTCTATTTGCAACACAAGAACCGTCCCCTTGTATCACCACAGAAAAAACCTCTTAATCCACCAATACCCAATGCCCCTCCTTCACTTCCTGAAACATACTTCCCTTAAAATCAAAACTTGGTTGTTCTTCTACTTCAATTAATAATTTTTTTGACTCTGTTTCTGGTTCTGGTACAGGAACGGCCGATAATAGGGACTTGGTATAGGGATGGATTGGATTATTGTATAGTTCCTCACTGTCTGCCAGCTCAATAATTTTTCCTGAATTCATGACAGCAATCCGATCACTAATATGCTTTACCATTGATAAATCATGAGCTATGAACAGATATGTCAAACCGAACTTTTTCTGTAAATCTTTTAACAAATCAACAATTTGAGCTTGTATAGATACATCGAGTGCGGATAATGGTTCATCACATACAATAAATTTTGGATTCACAGCTAGAGCTCTTGCAATACCAATCCTTTGACGCTGTCCACCAGAGAATTCATGTGGATATCTCGTGGCATGCTCTTTTTCTAATCCAACCAATTCTAATAATTCTTTCACTCGCAAAAGCCGTTCCGCTTTTGTTTTACATAATTTATGAATATCCAAGGATTGTCCGATGATGTCTAAAACTTTCATTCTCGGATTTAGTGAAGCAAATGGGTCTTGAAAGATTATCTGGATTTCTTTTCGCAGTTGCTTCATTTGCTTTTTATTCAAGCGATTAATTGCCATCCCTTTATATAATATTTCACCTTCAGTTGCATTTTGAAGCTGTAAAAGCAATCTTCCGGTGGTGGATTTTCCGGAACCGGATTCGCCTACCAGACCTAATGTCTCACCAGGTTCGATGGTGAAATTGATTGAATCTACCGCTTTTAATGTTTGTCCAGCACCTAGGGGAAATACTTGCTGCAAATTTTGCACTTCAATTAATGGTTGATTCAAATCAATATCTTCTGGCAGGTTTGATGGGATTTTTGGAACTTTCTTATCATCTAAACGTGGTAATGCCTTTAATAATTTTTGAGTATAGGGATGCTGAGGTGCTGAAAATATGTTCTCAGTCGTATTACTCTCAACAATCTCTCCTTCTTTCATGACAACAACACGGTCACACATACCAGCCACTACGCCTAGATCATGGGTAATCAGAATGATGGAAGTACCAAATTGCTTTTGCATCTTTTTCATTAAACGTAAGATCTGTGCTTGAATCGTTACATCCAATGCAGTTGTTGGCTCATCCGCAATCAGTAGCTTTGGTTCACATGCAAGAGCCATTGCAATCATAACTCGTTGACGCATTCCACCTGAAAATTCATGTGGGTACTGACTGTATCGTTCTTCTGCATTTTTTATACCAACATGTTCCAGCATTTCAATGGTTTCTTTCTTTGCCTGTTTGGATGAGAATTTTTGATGTTTAATCAGAATTTCATCTATTTGTTTTCCTACTTTAATGGTTGGATTAAGAGAAGTCATGGGATCCTGAAAAATCATACTAATTTTTTGTCCACGAATTGCTTCCATTTGACTTTCTGTGTAGGATGAAATCTCTTCACCTAAAAATTCAATTTTTCCATCCGTCATTAAAGATGAATCCGGTGGCAACAATTGCATGATGGAACGTGCCGTGACACTTTTTCCGGAACCTGATTCACCGACTATACCTAATGTTTCTCCTTTTTCCACATCAAAGGAAACGCCGCTGACGGCCTCAAATACATCTTGATTGGAAAGAAAGGATACATGTAAATTTTCTACTGATAATAATTTCTCCATGAAGTAAACCCTCGTTTTCTATTATTTTAAATTTTGATTGACTTCCCTAAAATATAATCTTATACTGTATACTTAAATAGTATACTAAATCACTAGGAATAATCAAGATATTAAGTGAGGAGGGATTTGACTGTCATATGAAGAAAATAAAAACGAACAACATGTGAATCGTTTCGATAAAATATATGGAAATATAAGCTCACATACGCTGTTGCGTTTTTCTATAATACTGCTGGGTCTTCCAGTTCATATAGTGACTTGGGTGATCTATCAAATAAAATACAAAGATACAAAATATAGATTGTTACTGCATAAACGAATAGAAACAATCAAACAGTCTTCTACATATAACGAACTCATACAACGTTATGAGAAGCAGCATGTTAGTAAAAAACAATTTTTCAATGAAGCAATTAATGAAAAAGAAATGAAAGCAGAAGTTATTAAACTGGCAGATGTACAGGTTATAAAAATAGCTAAGGCTGAATTGGAAAATGAGAATTATCGAGAAACGAATTACCAAAGCTTTTTTCAACAATGCTTACAAAATTGCACTTTTATTAGAATTAGCTTTATTCCAGGACTGCTGATGTATTTATTTTTATTCATATATCCCAGACCAATGATGCGGTTTATTTTTGAACGGTTGTGGATGACCGCCTTTGTGATTATTTCCGTAACTATTTTTGTTTTTACGATTTTATACTTTTCTCCATCAGACCCTGCTGCAAATATCTTAGGAGAGGCAGCAACAAAAGAGCAGCGGATAGAATTCAATCACCAATATGGCTTGGATCAACCGTACCTGGTTCAGCTATGGGATGCAGTTAAGGGAATTATTACATTTGATTTAGGCTATTCCTATACAGGGAATGAAGATGTCATGTCGAGTATTTCTAATAAATTCCCAATCACACTAATCATAGCTTTTTGGTCTTTATTAATGTCAATTGCAATCGCTATACCTGTAGGAATGATATCTGCGGCAAAAAGGAATTCATTCTGGGATTACAGTTTTATGTTCATCGCATTAATTGGTTTATCTATTCCTAACTTTTGGCAAGGGCTCATTTTTATATTGAACTTTTCAATTAAGTGGCATATATTGCCTGCAACTTATTCTCCTAGTGATTGGTTGTCTATTATTATGCCTGTCATTGTGTTAGGAACGGGATTGACTGCTTCTGTGGCCCGAATGACAAGGTCTTCTATATTAGAAGTGGTGAATGAAGATTACATTGTGACTGCTAAAGCAAAAGGTTTGCTACCTCAAAGAGTATTTGTTAATCACGCTTTGCGTAATGCTATGATTCCAATTATTACAATTATTGGTCTGCAATTTGGCGGCATGCTAGGTGGAGCAGCGGTAACGGAGAAAGTATTTAATATTAGTGGACTAGGAAGTTATATTGTTGATAAACAATTTGTTCCAGACATCCCTGCTGTCCTTGGCGGGGTGGTTTATATAGCGATTGTTATTTCACTAGTCAACTTAATAATAGATATTTTATATACCTTACTTGATCCAAGAACCCGCTCGCAAATGAAAAATACTTAGGTGAGGTGAAAAAATGGCTAACCAGCAAGACTTTGCATTAAAACAGTCACAAGCGTATAAGCATGCACAATTCGCTCTTGTTATTTCACTAGCATTAATGGTATTTTTCTTATTCAATGCGTATGATTTTGCGGGAAGAACTTGGAGCATGGGATGGAGTGTCCTGGCAATCATTTATATGATAGGGTCATCTTTGCAGGCATTCATTGTATATAGTTTAAAAAGAGATTTACTAAATGAGAGAGCTGTCCAAAAAAGAACCATCTTTCTAAGTGCATTACAGCTTTCCAGTGTCTTAGGTGGAAATGTCTTCACGACGACTTTTGCCCTTCGTTTATTACGACGCAAGGACTCTATTGAGTATACACTGGCATATTACATGCTCATCACTCAGTTTTTAATTGTTACTATAACGTTATTTAACTTGTTTAAGCCATATGTTTCCAACACATTTATGCTTTCGATGGCGATTCTTTTCGCAGTAACCTTATTTGAAATTGGGTTAGTCATCATGTTTGGAAAGATAGATTTAGAGGGTGCGGTGAATCCAAAATTTAAATGGCTGGGAGTAATACTAATACTGGTAGGATTTACTGGAAATTTATTTGGTTTTATTTTAGGTTATAGTATTATCTTAAAATCAACAACCCAGGATTCATCTTTGATAGACAAGTGGAATAATATTTGGTTTGGCATCACAAAAAACTTTACGGCAATGCTTGGCTTACTTTTTGTTATATTCACATTCGCCATTTCTATTACCAGCTATGGTACGTTTGTGGATACCTTTGCTATCGAAAACAACTATGGAGCGATGCTGCTTGAGCCAAGTTTGACCCATCCATTTGGTACAGATAACTTTGGACGGGATGTCTTTTCACGGATTATCTTTGGTGCTCGTATTTCACTTTTAGTAGGTGTGTTAACAACAATCATCCCCTTTGTGATTGGTGGTTTCTTGGGAGCCATTGCTGGTTACTACAGTAAAACCATTGATAATACGATCATGCGAGTCTTAGATGTCCTATATGCTGTACCTGGTATTTTACTTGCTATAGCAATCATTGCTGCTTTTGGTTCAAATACAACAAATTTAATTATCGCTTTAAGTGTTGGATCCATTCCAACGTATGCAAGAACCATGCGAGCCAATGTTTTAATGGTCTCCAATTTTGAATTTGTTGAAGCTGCAAGAGCTTTAGGGGAACGTGATTGGAAAATTATCTTTAAACAAGTGGTTCCTAACTCATTTGCACCGATGATTGTTAAAGCCACACTTACGATAGGGACTGCAGTAATAGCAACAAGTAGCTTAAGCTTTTTAGGGTTAGGTGTAGAACCGCATATTCCAGAGTGGGGTAACATTTTACAATTAGGAAGTATGTATTTAGAAACGAATCCCTATTTAGCTATTTTCCCCGGAATTGCAATTGTATTATTAGTACTTTCCTTCAACTTCTTTGGAGATGGGTTAAGAGATGCACTTGATCCAAAATTAGTAAACAAATAAATTAATGGAGGTTCTTTAAATGAAAAAGAAATTAATACTATTACTTCTGGCACTGGTTTTATTGTTAGCTGGTTGTCTTAATACAGAGTCAGAGGTGAAAGAGGAAGACGACTCAGATGCTTCAATTGATGCTTCGGCAACGGTTGAAATATTAGGTACAGGTACGAATCAAGACGATATAAATATTTTACGTGATCAGCTTACAAAAAATGGTTTTAATGTTGAACTTAATATTCAACCTGACTATGGTAGTTTTACTTCACAAAAAGAGGCGGGCAATTATGATATTGCATTAAATAGCTGGACTACTGTTACAGGTAACCCGGATTATGCAGTTCGTTCTTTATTTACTTCTGATGGAGACAATAGCTTGTTTGCAGATGAAAAAGCAGATGAATTAATTGAAAAAGCCAGCTCCCAATTACCAGAGGAATATACCGAGACATATAAAGAATTGGAGCAACATATAGTTTTTGACAATGCTTATATTGTTCCATTATATACCTCTTATAAAGCACAAGGAGTTAATCACGAAATTGTCGATGAATCAACAGTTCGCTTACCCAAATCAAGAGCAGCAGTGTGGGAAGCAATGGATTTCAACGATGAATCACTGAGAGATACGCAAGCCTTAATCCATCAACAGGCCATAGGTTCTTTAACTTCACTGGACCCAATCAAAGGGAATGATGGATCAATCAATACATTAAATACAAATATGTATGTAAGACTTGTCAACTTAACGGATGATGATCAGGTAGTATCAGACGGTTCCTTATCATTAAACCATACGATAGCTGAAGGTAATACTGATTATTACTTCCTATTACGTGATGACATTCATTTTGCAGCTGTAGAGGATAATAATGCAGTTGACTCTGGTGAACTTGTAGGGGCTGAGGATGTTGTTTATTCGCTAGAGCGTGCAAAGGATAAAGACTCAGTGCCTGACCACCGTACCTATAGCCTTCATGAAAGTATGGAGGAAATCTCAATTGTTAGTGACCCAGCAGAACTTGATACACAAACAGCAGATGGTAAAACGGTAAAGGAAAGTTTAGAAGAAGGCATTGATCAAAATATTTCAAGTTTAGTTACAGATAAAACGGACGCAGATAATGCTTCTGGCGCATATCAAGTTGTTAAAGTAACCACAGAAAAAGCCTTTCCACAAGTCTTAAATTACCTGGCACATCAATCAGCTGGTATCGTTTCAAAGGAACAAGTGGAAAGCATCAATACGTATGAAGTGGAAGAATATGATGTAAATACTGACATTGCCTATGGTGATCAGAAGACTGTAACTGAAGGTGAAAATTACGATAACCATTTATATGCCAGTGGACCATATATTCTAACGTATAAAAATGATTATGAAGCACATTTCATCAAAAATCCGGCTTACATGCCTGGAACAGAATATGAACCAAAAATTAATGAAGTTGTAGTTAAATTTATTCAAGACCCAGATAGTGCCTTATCAGCATTACGAAATGGCGAAATTCATATATTAAATGGGGTACCAGAAAATAAATATGAAATTGTTACAGATGATGAAAAATTAACTTTACAACAAAATGAAAGTAATGGCGTTAGATATCTATCCTTTAATATGAAAGACCGCGAAGTATCTGATAGCGTGGCATTACGTCAAGCAGTTCTATATTCAGTCAACCAACAGGATTTCATAGACTTCTTCCAAGGTCATAAGATGAAAGCTGTTTCGACTGTAAGTCCTTTAGTAGATACTGGCCTAGAATTGGAAGCAGATGATGAGAAGGCAAAGGAATTATTAGAGGAATAGAAACGCGGGGACGGTTCTCCCGTTTCACCTCGTTTTGTGTAGAATTAATAAAATATCTATGAAACGCCGGGACGGTTCTCGTGTTGCTCTATTTGCAACACAAGAACCGTCCCCTTGTTTCCAACCAGGGTCTTACACTATACTTATTTGTGGAAGGAGAGAGAAAATGAGAGGGAAATGGGGATATATTTGGTCTTTTATGCTTGTCCTATTAATTGGATTAGGCGTATATAGCAATGTCTCAGAAGACGGGACAAATGCTGCTGATAAAGAAGTAATTTCCATAGCTGATGGTGGATGGGATAGTATGCAATTACATAATTATATCGCAGCCTTTATCATTGAAAATGGCTACAATTATCCTGTTGACTTTGTAAATGGTTCTTCTATTGCGACATTTACAGGACTCACTACAGGTGAAATTGATGTTTATATGGAACTTTGGTATGTAAACTTGGAGGAACCCTATTTGGAGGCACTTGATGCCGGTGAAATCGTCCAGCTTTCTACTAATATGGTAACTAAAGATCAAGGGTTTCATGTACCAACATATGTGATTGAAGGTGATCCGGAGAATGGAATTGAGCCGATGGCACCTGATTTGAAAACAGTGGAGGATTTGAAGAAATACCCTGAACTGTTCAGGGATCCGGAAGACCCATCCAAAGGTGTAGTCATTGGTGCGCCAAGCGGAACGGTGATAGATGAAATTTTGCAGGAAAAAGTGAACACTTATGGTTTAAGTGGACATTTTAATTATTTCACACCTGGATCTGCTGGAGCGGTCACTGCATCGCTTGCCAGGGCATATATGAATTATGAGCCATGGGTCGGTTATCAATGGTCACCGACATGGGCAATGACGAAGTATGATATGACGCTTCTTGAAGAACCTCCTTATGATGAAGAGGTATTTAATGAAAACTATGGTACGAAATTCCCTGAAAACCCTGCTTATATTGCGGCACATGCAGATTTTCCGGAGAAAGCACCGGATGTTGCCGAATTCTTGAGTAATTATCAAACGTCGACGGCTATTACAGGAGAAGCCCTACTTTATATGCAGGAGAATGAGGCAAATGCTGAGGAAGCGGCAATATGGTTCTTAGAAAATTATGAAGAGGTATGGACTCAGTGGCTTCCAGAAGACATTGCTGAAAAAGTAAAAGCTGCATTGTCAGCATTGGAATTGTAAGGTGAGAAAGTTGGTGAAGGTTTACGTATGTTTGAATTTCCAGAAAAACTAATCTTTAATATAGGAAATTATATTGATATGCTTGTCAGTTGGCTAACCGTTCATTGGGCGGATTTTTTTGACGTGGTTAAATCGGGACTTTTATGGGTGTTTGTTCATTTGAATGATTTTCTCACATGGGTTCCTTGGTGGTATTTTATTTTGGTCATTTTTCTACTCGCTTGCCAATACAAATCAGTTGGGTCGGGTATTCTTTATAGTGTCTTTTTATTTTTAATCGGTATGTTTGGATTGTGGGAAGCGACGATGTACACATTAACCATCGTCATTGCAAGTGTGGTTATTACCGTCATAATTGGGTTACCCCTTGGGATTATCATGGCTTCTAGTAATCGATTTGAAACCTTTATTAAACCATTGCTTGATGCGATGCAAACAATGCCGTCTTTTGTTTATCTTATTCCAGGAATCTTTTTCTTCGGTTTAGGACTGGTTCCTGGTGTGCTTGCTACCATTATTTATGCGCTGCCACCAATTATCCGTCTAACGAATTTGGCGATTCGCGGGGTTCCTGAGGAAATGGTAGAGGCTGGTTTAGCATTTGGTTCGTCGAAACCGCAGTTACTGAGAAAGGTACAGATTCCTCAGGCACTGCCAACAATCATGACTGGAGTGAACCAAACAACGATGATGGCACTCGCAATGGTAGTAGTTGCTTCCATGGTAGGTGTGGAAGGTCTTGGTTTGGAAGTGTTGTCAGCTTTAAATCGAATTGATGTGGCGGAAGGATTTGAAGCAGGAATTAGTATCGTATTTATCGCAATTATCATTGACCGGTTAACACTAGCTATTTCTGTTAGAACGTAAGGTGGGGCGAGAATAACTAGCGTGGCAACTAAATTAGAAATGAAGAATGTATCTAAAATATTTGGATACCACCCTATAAAAAATATTCACCATCTTAAAGAAGGTCTTTCAAAAGATGAACTTTTTAAGAAGATAGATAACACGGTAGGAACTCAGGTCAAACAATTTCAGTCTCTCGCCACACTTGAACCAATACCTACTGGATTGAGGGATAAAAACGCAGGTAAATGTACTATATAAATAATTAAAAACACCTTTAAGACGGTTTAATTTACATAATTTTAAATCTGTTTATACTATTGTTGAAGTGTTGTTCGTTGGGGGTGTAAAATTGAATATAAATATAATAAAGAAAGCGCTAAAAGTAATCGATGGATTAAAAAAAGGCGAGATAAATTGGAAAGCAGGCAAGGGGGAAGGACATCTAATAAAAAGGAAGGAATTAGGGCATATTCCTAATGATTTTACTTTGAAGGACTACAATAATTTGATTACCAGTATAATTAACGATGGCGGAAATGAGTTATACTTGTATTACAAGGAATTCTTTAATCAGAATTATTTTGCGATCGGTGATTACAAAAGAAATTGGGAGGTTATTGTAGGAGAAAATGGTGTAATGGAAACTGCTTATGAAATAATAGATACTGAATATGAACAACATTTTGGGAAGAATGGTTATGTTTATTTAGGTATTTTGAGGGAGGTTGAACGAAATGTCAATGATGAAGAAAGTAAATGATTACGGAATTCTATTAGACAGTCTAAATTTAAGTCCGTTCGAAACATTGAATGCTTTAAACCTTCGTACTAATTTAGAAAAAGAAATGAACAATATAACTAATCAGGAAAAGTTAAAATTATATCAGCATGATCTGTATTTATTAGATAATATTAAAGATTTCAAAGATCAATTAGAACAGGTTTATGATTTTTCTAATTCTGATGAGCCCATTGAACAATGGTGGTGGCATCTGGATAAAGTTATTTCCGGGGAGATTGTAATGAAAGGCAGTTTGTCTGCAGAAAAAAACGTGGCACTTTGATTTTAAATCGATTAAAGGGGAAATATTAATTTAACAACTAAACACGGGAAAGCTAGATTGGAATGATATATAGCAAAAACCCAGGTAATGCTTATTGAATCAGCATTACCTGGGTTATTTTTTAAGTCAAAATATAAATTATCTCCGCTAATTCACTGCAGAGAAGTGGGGGATTGACACCTTTTTCTGAGAAAGATAAGTGGGGCTCAACTGCCAGTAAATGTCCGATTCAACTAACAATCAGGTCACTACTGATTAATCATTTCACTCAATTACCGCCCCCGCCACAAATGGATAAGATCCTGATTCTGTCCCCTGGAAAAGACATCAGTACGGTTTGGTCCCCAGGAAACTGCTGCGGGTGCAGAAGTTAAGTTACCGTCAAGGTTTTGCCAGTCACTCCAGCGAGAACCATTCCATTCTCTCCGGTAGAGCCGGTTGCCTGTGCCTCTGACAAAGACTTCCAAATGATTTGGCCGTCTGGAAGATACTGCCGGAGCACTTGTTAATGTTCCTCCAAGGCTTTCCCAATTGCTCCAGGACCTTCCATTCCACCATTTATGAATTAAATTGTTATTTTGCCCTCTAGCGAAGACATCAATCCGATTTGGTCCCCATGAAACGGCTGCCGGTTCCGAGGTTAAGTTGCCACCAAGGTCTTCCCAATTCTCCCAGCTTGAGCCGTTCCATGTTTTTTTATAAAGCTTGTTACCATTTCCACGGACAAAAACATCAAGCTGGTTGTTTCTGCGTGAGGAAACAGCGGGGCCACTAGTCAGCACACCACCAAGGTTCTCCCAGTCACTCCAACTGCTACCATTCCACCATTTATGATAAAGCGCGTTGTCTGTGCCCCGAACAAATACATCAATTCGATTTGATCCCCAAGAAACGGCAGCTGGAGCAGATGTTAATTCACCGCCAAGGCTTTCCCAGTTACTCCACCTGCTGCCATTCCACCAGATATGATAAAGCGCATCGTCTGTTCCACGCGCAAATACATCCAGCCGGTTATTTTGCCATGAGGAAACAGCCGGTGCTGAGGTTAAAGCGCCACCTAGGCTTTCCCAGCCTTGCCAACCTTGCCCTGGCTCCTCGGGCTGATCAGCGCCCGCCATTTCCAATGTAATTTCAATAACCCGGGTTAATACGCGATCCATGACACTAGTCGGTACATTCATTTGCGAGAACAATAAGGAAAACCATGGTACCTGCCGCTGAAATTGCTGATAAACTTGCGCGGCTGACTGGTTCGTATTCGCTTGGTTTAATGTATAATTAACAACAAATAAAAATACATAATCCGTAATTTGCCTGTTCATTCCAGCTTGCTCAAGCTCCGAATATAAATTGCTATGTTCAGAACGAAGCCGCTGCATAACCTCCTGAGCGCTCACTTGCTGGCGCATTTCTAAAGAAGGCATACCATAATGGTACACAGGCATTGGCATAGGTGCTGGCATTACATAATAATATGGGTATCTATACATATTGATTCCTCCACTTTTTCATCAGTGTATGCAGGTGGGAGAAATTTGGGAATCAGTTTAGGGGGGGGCAGTCCACACCACTTAGCGATTAAGCGGAAAGCCATACGAAAATTCTGAAATCTAATCACAGAGGTTATAAAATAGAATGTACGTTTCAACTATCTGTGTTATACTTTCGTTAGATAATGTTCCTTTTAAGGGCGGTCGGCTAATCCCTTTTCGAAACGGGGGTGATGCCCATGAGTATGTATGAGGTTTTGATGGTATTAGGAAGTTTCGGTACCTTGCTGATTGCATTGCTCGCTTTGGTCATTACGATGATCAAAAATAAATAGACCTCCCTAATCACCAGTAAAGTTTTTGGGAGAGGTCTATTCTGTAAGAGTAGCCGATCCCGACTTTAGGGAACCGCTTATCCAAAGAGTCCAGTTCCAGCTGGGCTCTTTTTAATATATTCAGCTTCTAGGTGTATTATACCACATTAGGCTGGAAATGAAACTACCACTGACCATGACCGAAACAGAGGGACGGTTCTCCCGTTTCACTTAGTCTTGTGTGGAACTAATAAAACATCTATTTCTTGTGTTGCTATATTTGCAACACAAGAACCGTCCGAGACCAGTGAAAAAGTAGGGGTTTTTGTTACGTATATATAAAGAGGAGTGAAAATGGAGTAAAAAAAATGAGTTCAATTATTAATTGTTTGATTTTCTATGGATTTCTGTAATATTACCCAATAT
>NZ_NPOA01000025.1 GCF_002287375.1 Virgibacillus profundi
CAGCAGGCCCGAACAATTGTTTCAGTTAATTGGGTGGGTTTAGTTTAGTGCGCTCTTTTTAACCTTTAATGCCAGTTTTTATCTTTTTCTTTTATCATTTTTTACTTGACTTATCACCACAAGTCTTATTTCAATCATTAGCTTAACATATTTTTCTCCAAAGAAACATGTTCATACATATTAGAAGTTATTCAAATACTACATTTTTAAAAAACACAAACAAAAAAAGGGCTGTGTTGCTAGGCCCTGTTATTAAAGCTTTTCTGTTGGGGTATATACCTGGATATTCACAGGTTCCGTATAGGCTTCCCCACTCTCATTAACGATTTGATCAACATTTTCAACTTTTACATTCACTGCTTCAACTGATTGTTGCTGAGTCAATGTTCTTACTAATGTTTCCATCACTTCATCTGCAATAACCGCTTGTTCGCTATCTTTTAGGATCTCCTCAGTAAATTCTATTTCCAGGACACCGTTTTCAAGGGTTGGTTTATTCTTTAGCATTGTTTGTGAATTAAAAACATGTGTTACATTCATATTATATCCGGGACCTTCGACTAAAGCCTGCACAATCGAACCATAGAGCTCATCACTTGTTCCTTCCACATATTGTGTAACAGGTACATAATAGCGATTTTCATTATGCTCAGCTGGATAATACATCGTTACAGGTGTGCTATTAATTAAGTCCAATGTATCGGTATCCGTAATATTTATTCCATTTGCTCTCGAATAGCCTTTACCTATTGGTGTTCCATTTACAGGCATCTCACTTTGTGGATAACCATTTATCCGCAATTCAATTTTATTAACATTTTCAAATTGTGTCAGCGTGTGTGTCATTGATTCAAGAATTTTAATCTCATTATTGGCTTCATAGTTCTCAAATTCATTTGATACATCTACAATCATTGTTCCATTTTCCTCCAGATCCAATCCCAGAATTTCAGTACCTTCCGGTAGTACAGCTTGGAATCCATTCGGCAACATTGGTGTTACAGGGCCGCCTTTCACTAAATACTCCAACACTTGTGTTGCTACCTCCTTGGATTCAAGCTGAGGTAATTCCAGCGTTTGTGATGCAACCATTCCATTAGAATCAATTAAATACAATTCCCGTGCGACAGTTTCAGCTACAGTTTCTCCCTCCGCTTCCTCATCTACTGCTTCTGATTCCTCTTCCGCAGTTGCTGCATCATCTAAAGAATTAACTTCTTCTGCATTTTGAGGTGGATCCATATCTTCCAATGATTGCTCCCCTTGAAAACACCCTGTAAGTATAAGACTTAGAGTTATCGAACTCATCAAAAGTATTCCTCGCTTAAGCATGTGATTCCCTCCTACGATGGTTTGTACTACTATATATACGAGCTTTTGGTAAAAATAGACCAACCAATGTAAATTACACATAAAAAAATCAGGAGCCTTTCTGAATCAAGGCTCCTGATTTTATCCAATGTTTGCTTTATTAATTCGTACCATTTGTGCATTTGAATCTTTAAAAATACTTTTTGATATTTCAATGAAAATTTCTAATTCACCGGTTGTATAAAATTGATGTACCGGAAAAAGTTTCTCCTTATTTTGTATCTGATGAACCTCCAGCAATGTACTTGTTTCTCTCGCAGTTTCTTCACTGGATGAGATAAGCGTTACATGTTCACCAGCGACTGTTTGTATGGTGTCCTTCAAAAGTGGGTAATGTGTACACCCAAGAATTAATGTATCCATCTGATCATATCTTTTCAACGGCTTCAAGGAATCTTCTACAACTTCCCTTGCTTGCTCACCGGAAAGTACCCCCTGTTCCACCATCGGCACAAATAGCGGACAAGCTAATGCATTAACTTCGATCTCTGCTTTTATGCTTTTTAAAGCATTTGTATATGCTTCACTTCTAATCGTTCCTTCTGTACCTATTATACCTACATGGTTATTTTTAGTGAACTTGATTGCGGCACGTGCACCTGGTTGAATAACACCAATTACCGGGATATCAAGTTTTTTTTGTAAGTCATTTAAAGTAAATGCAGTTGCCGTATTACACGCTATAACCAGCATTTTAATATTTTTCTCCAGTAAAAATTCAACCATTTCCCAAGTGAATTTCTGTACTTCTGTTTTTGACCTTGGACCATATGGACATCTTGCTGTATCTCCTAAATAGATTAACTTCTCTTTCGGTAATTGACGCATAAGCTCATGCGCCACCGTTAATCCACCTACACCTGAATCAATGACCCCGATTGCCTGCAAAAATACCGCCTCTTCTTCGCTGTTATTTATTATTCACATTTTCCATTTGTTCATGTAAAAAGTTTAATAGTTCATGCAGTGTTTCCTTTTCATCTTCCGTAAAGTTTTCCATTACTTCTCCCAGATAGTTTTGTCGTTTCTCAATTACTTCATGAATAATTATTTTCCCTTTTTCTAAAACATGTATACGTACAACCCTGCGGTCTTTTGAATCACGAATTCTCACAACCAGTTCGTTTCTTTCCATACGATCAACTAAATCCGTTGTTGTACTAAAGGCAAGGCTGATTTTATTTGATAATTCACCAATAGTTAAATCTCCTTCTTCCAACAACCATTGCAGAGCTACAAACTGTGGAGATGTGATTGGATAATTATTTAAAATTTTTCGTCCGTTTTGTTTTATAATACCTGAAATATAGCGCATTCTCTTTTCCAGTTTTTTAACTGTATCTGATGGTACATCATTATTCAAAAGTGTTACCTCCCGCTGCATTTATCCTAAGTCTGTGTATTATTCTAGCACATTCTAATGGATTGCATGAAAAACTACTCATTTTACCAACGCCGTTTAGTAATTTTACGTGACCTCTTTACTTTTGGCTAACATTATTATAACCAATTAGCGCCGTTTTTGCACTGATAGGAAAGTATAACTTTTTTAAGTAATCAGTATAAGTACGGGCTTAGCGAAAAGCCAAGTTTTCTAAAAATAATACCCCCCAATATTATACGTGATATTAATTGTACTCACCGATTTGGCTTTCCTTCATAAGCTATAAAGACTAAATAATTGCCCTTCGATCTGCAGCTCTATGACAGCAAGGAGGGGTTAACATTTGAAGGACAACGAGTATAAGCCAAAGCAATTACTGACTAAACGGGAAAAAGAAGTATTCGAACTGTTAGTACAGGACAAAACAACAAAGGAAATTGCCCAGGAATTGTATATATCTGAAAAAACTGTCCGAAACCACATTTCAAATGCTATGCAAAAGTTAGGAGTCAAGGGGCGATCACAAGCAGTTGTAGAGCTCCTTCGTATGGGGGAATTAAAGCTCTAAAATAAAACTGCCTTTCAATTAAGAAGGGCAGTTTTATTATTTTTTTTAAAATAATAATCCCTCTGTTCATTTTTGTGATAATGTTAATCTGGTATAATATAGTTCCTCAGATTTTTATGGTTTCTGCCTGCATTGTTACCTTTATATAGCTTTGTGACAGTTATTAGACTAGTGAAACTAAGCTGGCATTCTTGTAATCATAGGTGTATGTATTTATAATAATTTATGATTATAAAATTTGATATATATTAATGGGGGAGGGTTGAAAATATTATGGAACATAAACAAGAACTAAGTCCTGCAAAATTGATGTGGAAAATGACACGCCCACATACATTAACAGCGACATTTGCTCCGGTTATTTTAGGGACAGTGATAGCAATGTATGAATCAAGGATCGATTGGGTTTTATTTATTGCTATGATGTTAGCGTGTTTAGCCCTGCAAATCGCGACGAATTTATTTAATGAATACTATGATTTTAAACGCGGACTGGATACAGCTGACTCTACTGGAATAGGCGGCGGTATTGTGCGACATGGTTTAAAGCCAAAAAATGTCTTGCAAGCAGCAATTATATTATATGTTTTAGCTGCCATTATTGGTTTGTATATCTGTATGAATAGCAGTTGGTGGTTAGTTGTAATAGGTTTATTCGGGATGGCGATTGGTTACTTATATACTGGTGGACCATTACCTATTGCATATACTCCTTTTGGAGAATTATTCTCTGGTTTATTAATGGGAACTGGCTTTGTATTAATTGCTTTCTTTATTCAAACAAATACGATAACCATTCAAAGCCTGTTAATTTCTATTCCTATTGGGATTCTAGTTGGAGCTATTAACATGTCCAATAACATCCGTGATATTGAGGAAGATACTAAAGGTGGACGAAAAACATTGGCGATTCTTCTTGGTAGCCGGAAGGGAATTATTGCTTTGGCAATTGCATTTGCGGTTTCTTATTTATGGATTATACTTCTCGTTGTGACAGGCTATATCAGTCCTTGGGCATTAGTTGTATTCTTAACCGTGAAAAAACCATTCCTGGCTATTCAAGGGTTCCTAAAAGGGGATACCGAACCGCAATATATGCGAGTAGCGATGAAATCAACCGCTTTAACCAATACGTTTTTTGGATTCTTGTTATCTACAGGATTATTAATCAGCTATTTATTTTAAATGACAAAGCGTTACCGACTGTTTCATAACAGAAGGAATGCTTTGTTTTTTATTTGGTATTCCCCTTCATATTTTCTTAATGGGGATTTTGTAACAAACTAATCAGTCCATAAAAAGAAAAAAAGAGACACAAATACTCTCTTTTTTTCAATGGCCCTCATGTATTTCTTGAACATGGAGACCTTTACTAGCACTTTTTCTCTATTGATATCTTTTAATCAACTCAACAAATGTATCAACAAAAGATTGCAGGAATTGAACGGTTCCTTCATTATTTATTTTTCCGTTTTCATCCAATAAATCTGGAGAATTGGCAAGATAAACTTCTGGTTGTTGAACCACTGGCATATTTAAGAAAGTTAGTGATTGTCGTAAATGATGATTTGCACCAAATCCACTCAAATTGCTAATCGATTGACTGATAACTGCTGCTGGTTTTGCTTCCCAAACACTTTCACCATAAGGTCTTGAGCCTACATCAATTGCATTTTTCAATACACCAGGTACAGATCGGTTATATTCAGGGGTTACAAATAAAACGGCGTCGACTCCCTTTACAGTGTTGCGGAATGAGTTATATTCTGCTGGTGAATTGCCATCATATTCTTCATTATATAATGGGAGATTACCGATTTCGACAAACTCTGTTTCATAACCTTCAGGAAATAGTGTTGCTACATTTGTCGCAATTCTCCTAGAAAAGGATTCTTTCCGTAAACTACCAACTACAATACCAACTTTTATCATGTTATATCATCCTTTTAATTTATTTTTTTAATCACCAAAATTACACTTTATAGTTTTCCCCTTGTCCTTATCTTTTAATCCCACTGATATTATCTGTTCATATCCTTTGGGCATATTAATCTATCCAAGGATGCTATTTTTAAGGAAATATTCAATATATACATGTGATTACGCTCCTTTATTTTTGTAGTTTCCTTAAGAGATAAAGCAGCTGTTTTTGTTCCTCTTTTGTTAACTTACCAAATTGTTTAGCCTGATACATTTCCAGTTGTGTCCTTATTTCCTGGTAATGTTTTTTGTAAATCTATTTACTTGCAACTGGTGGATCATGTATCCTTAAATAAGGATAGAAGTAAATTTGATCAGGAATCTTCTGTTCTTGTGATAATATTATAATTTCTAAGCAATTAAGGGGGTAATTATAGATGGCTTTTGTTATATTAGACCCGTGTGGACCCGAGAAATCTGCCGAATGTGTGAGTGTCTGTCCGGTCGATTGTATCGAAGAGGGTACAGATCAATTTTATATTGATCCAGATGTTTGTATTGATTGTGGAGCATGTGTAGCAGTATGTCCAGTTGATGCGATTGTAGAAGAGTATGACCTAACTCCAAAGCAAGAGATATTCTTGGAAAAAGCGGAGGAATTTTTTGCGAACAAATAATTTTAGTGTCATAAGATTGGTTGAAAAATCATTTATGATGAAAGATATATAGAAATATGCAAAAGTTAGAAATCAAGCGGCGATCAATTTAATAAAACTGCCTTTCATATAAGAAGGGCAGTTTTATTATTTTCCCTTAAAAGATTGTTCAATTTCCTTGAGTTGTTGTCCAAGTTGATCAATTTCCTGTTCACTTACTTCTAAATCTCCATACCTTACCTTTTGATATGTCGCAATATTAACATCGTGTTTTAGTCGTTTAAACCAATCCTCAATTGATTCAAAGGAATATCGCCCTCTATTGTTTTTAATTGCCTGACGTTCAAACTTATAAACCAAATTGCGTACAGGATGGGTTGGTTAACGAGCATATTTCCCAAATGAACGCACAATCAAAAAGATGATAATTGCAATAATAATACAAAAGGCAACTACTAGCAGAATACTTTAAATAATTACTTTCTTCGCATGTATTTCAAATGTTTTATAAAGATCAGGAATCGCAGGTAGTTGTAAAGCTCCATTGCAAGTGAGAGATTAAGCTTTTAAAAAACCGACTTTCCTTAATAGGAATTCGGTTTTTTAAAAGCTTATTTATTCAGTAATTTTTCTTTCATGGACTCACTTAGTTTAACTGGCTTACCTGTTTTGGGATTCACGTAAACCAATCTGCCTCTTCCGGTAATGGTAATTTCCTCTTTTTCATTTAATGCCATATAATGGATGTCAATCGATGTATTGCCTACATGATCTGCTTTGACAAATAATTGCAGGTTTTCATTAAAAAATAGTTGCTTAAGGTAATCACACTGCAGGTCTGCAACAATTGGAATACCTTCCTCACTATTCAAATTTCCAAAGAGGCCAACTGATTTCAGAAATTCAATTCTTGCTTCTTCAAAGTATATAAATGGTGATACATTGTTGACATGACCAAACATATCCGTTTCGGAAAATCTGATTTTAATTGGGATTGAAAATGAAAATCCCGAACGCCATTCGTCAGTATTTTCGATGTATGAAATTGTCTTCAATAAAATGAACTCCCCTCCTATTTGAAAAAAAGACCCAAACCATTAACTGGTGAGGGCCTTTGCACCTTTATAAGTTCAAATAATTAATGTGCGTTGTCACTGCCAAAGAAATTCTTAAATGCTTGTATATTTGTCGCACGGTTCATAGCAGCAATTGATGTTGTTAATGGAATTCCTTTAGGACATACTTGAACACAGTTTTGAGCATTACTGCATCCATCAATTCCGCCATCTTCCATTAAACCATTTAATCTCTCACTTGCATTCATTTCACCTGTTGGATGCGCATTGAATAGTCGTGCCTGTGACAAGGCTGCTGGTCCAATAAAGTTTGATTTGTCATTTACATTGGGACAAGCTTCCAAGCAAACTCCACAGGACATACATTTAGATAATTCATACGCCCATTGACGTTTCTTTTCAGGCATACGAGGACCAGGTCCAAGATCATACGTACCATCAATTGGAATCCATGCTTTAACTTGCTTCAAAGCGTCAAACATACGTTCACGATCCACAATTAAGTCACGCACTACAGGAAATGTAGACATTGGCTCTAAACGTATTGGTTGTTCCAATTGGTCAACAAGAGTAGCACAGGACTGTCTTGCGGTACCATTTATAACCATGGAACAAGCTCCACACACTTCTTCCAGACAGCTCATGTCCCAATAAACCGGAGCTGTCTTTTCCCCTTTAGCATTCACGGGGTTCTGGCGAATTTCCATTAATCCAGAAATCACATTCATGTTTTTGCGATATGGAACATGAAACGTTTCCTCGTAAGGAGCAGATTCAGGATTGTCCTGACGAGTTATAATAAATGTAATAGTACTTTGTTCAGCCATTTTACATTACTCCCCCTTTAATGTTTTTTGGTATAGTCCCGTAATCTCGGTTTAATTAAAGAAGTATCTACTTCTTCATACGTTATTTCAGGAGAATTTTTCTCTTTATCAAATGTTGCAATTGTAGTTTTTAACCATTCTTCATCATTTCGATCAGGGAACTCTGGTTTATAATGTGCACCACGACTCTCGTTTCGATTATATGCACCAATTGTAATAACACGTGCTAAATGCAGCATGCCCTTCAATTGACGAGTGAACATTACACCCTGATTACTCCATCGGGATGTATCATTAATATTAATGTTTTCCCAACGTTCCAGAAGTTCTTTAATTTTTTCATCTGTTTGTAGTAGTTTGTCATTATGACGAACCACTGTAACGTTGTCTGTCATCCATTCTCCAAGCTCTTTATGAATCTGGTAGGCATTTTCTTCGCCAGCCATGTTCATGAGCTCTTCGAATTTTTCCTGTTCTTCTTTTTGTTTATTCTCAAAGAGTTCAGGTGACATATCCTCAACATGTGTTTCAAGCTCATCAATATATTTGATTGCATTCGGCCCTGCAACAGAACCACCATAAATTGCAGATAGTAAGGAGTTAGCACCAAGACGGTTTCCTCCATGCTGCGAATAATCACATTCACCTGCTGCAAATATTCCAGGTATACTTGTCATTTGGTCAAAATCAACCCAAAGCCCACCCATTGAATAGTGAACTGCAGGGAATATTTTCATTGGAACTTTCCGTGGGTCTTCACCAACAAACTTTTCATAGATTTCAATAATTCCACCAAGCTTAACATCCAATTCTTTTGGATCCTTATGTGATAGATCAAGGTACACCATGTTCTCTCCATTAATACCGAGTTTTTGGTTTACACAAACATCAAATATTTCACGTGTTGCAATATCACGAGTAACAAGGTTTCCATAAGCAGGGTATTTCTCCTCTAGGAAATACCATGGTTCACCGTCTTTATAAGTCCAAATACGGCCACCTTCACCACGTGCAGATTCACTCATTAAACGTAATTTATCATCACCAGGTATTGCAGTTGGATGAATTTGAATAAATTCTCCATTTGCATATTTTGCACCTTGTTGATATAAAATACCTGCAGCGGATCCTGTATTAATCATTGAATTTGTTGATTTACCAAAAATGATCCCTGGGCCACCTGTAGCCATTATTGTTGCATCCGAAGGAAAAGATTTTATTTCATGTGTTTTAATATCCTGTGCAACGATACCTTTTCCAACACCATCGTCATCCAGAATTGCTCCAAGAAATTCCCAGCTTTCAAATTTTGTTACTAAACCTTCCACTTCATATCGACGAACCTGTTCGTCTAATGCATATAATAATTGTTGTCCTGTTGTTGCCCCTGCGTATGCTGTGCGATGATGCTGAGTACCACCAAATCGGCGGAAGTCAAGTAATCCTTCAGGTGTGCGGTTAAACATAACACCCATGCGATCCAACATATTGATAATCCCTGGCGCTGCATCACACATTGCTTTAACTGGCGGCTGGTTCGCTAAAAAGTCTCCACCGTATAATGTATCATCAAAGTGGATATCAGTAGAATCCCCTTCACCTTTCGTATTTACAGCACCATTTATACCACCTTGGGCACATACTGAGTGAGAGCGTTTTACAGGTACAATAGAGAATAGATCTACATTCACACCTGCTTCTGCTGCTTTGATTGTTGCCATTAAGCCGGCAAGCCCTCCACCGACAACAGCGATTTTGCGATTACTCATAATACTCACTCCCTATTTCTTTATACTAAACTCCGTATGCAAATTGAATTAGTGTTCTTACACCAATATAGCTTACAACTAAAAATACAAGTACCGTTGCATTTGTAGCGATCTTTTGAGATTTTGGAGATTGTGTAATACCCCAGGATACCATAAAGCTCCAAAGTCCGTTTGCAAAATGGAATACTGTTGATAGTACACCAATCAAATAGAACCAGAACATAATAGGATTTGTTAGAATTCCTTCCATCAGGCTATAGTTCAATTCTTCATTTCCAAGCCCAATTTGAATACGAGTTTCCCATACATGCCATGCAATAAATACTAACGTAATAATTCCCGTAAAACGTTGTAAGTAGAACATCCAGTTACGGAAATATCCATACTTTCTGGTATTGTTTTTTGCAACAAAAACAATATAAACCCCTAAAACCGCATGGAATAAAATCGGCAGGTAAATTACAAATATTTCTAAAACAATTACGAATGGAAGCCCTGCCATAAATCCTGCAGCTTTGTTAAAACTTTCTTCACCATACACAGCAAAATGATTCACCACTAAGTGCTGAACCAAAAATACTCCAATTGGAATTACGCCTAATAGTGAGTGTAATCTTCTGCTAAAGAACTCACGATGTTCTGCCATGTGTTACCCCCCTTAGTTTGTCTGATATTTTCTTCTCATTGTACAGATTTTCTATAAAGAATACGTATTTTAATCCATTTGAATTCACGCTATTATTTAGAAATGTACAATTTGTGACATATTTATTGTACTTCTAACTACAAAAAGCGTCAAGAAAAGGAGACATTAAAATTTAATTAAGTGATAATTAGCATTCTATTTGTCTATGTAGGAAAAATTCAAAAACATACTTGCGAAAATAGTATATAAAATAGATAATACTATTAGTAATCTCTTATGAACTTCGTAATGTCAGTTACCATTGGTTACTAATGAAAGGATGACATCCATGTCTAAAAAACACACACTACTGCCTATTTCTATGCTTGATGAACTACATACAACTGGGTCTGGCTATGATGTCCTGCGGTATATAAGCTTACCGGAATTATTAGGTACCCAGTCTGATCCCCTCTTATATTTTATGGGAAGAAATCTAGCCAGAAAACTGGAAATTAAAGCAATGGAAGATCTCTATTTTATTTATGAAAAATTGGGATGGGGACAATTGGAGCTTGTTAAAGAAAAGAAAAAAGAACTTGTTTTCCATTTAATGGCTGATTCAGTCGCAGAACGTTTACAAGCATCTTTTCATACAGAATTTCGCCTTGAAGCCGGTTTTCTTGCTGAGGCAGTACATATGATTAAAGAAATAGACTGTGAATGCACCGAGGAAATAAATAAAAAAATACACCAGGTGGAATTCACAGTTATCTTTACTATTTAATAAGAAGCTGCAGATTCCAGGTAAACAGGACTGCAGCTTCTTTAAGCTATAATCTATTCTTCTTCCTTTACATTCAAATGCTTAATAATATCCTCGGCAGTATTCTTTGGAATGCCAAGTTTGGCTATTTCTTCTAATGAAGCTTTTCTGATTTCTCCAATTGATTTAAAATGTGTTAATAATAACCTTCTTCGTTTCTCACCAATGCCGGGAATCTTATCCAGTTCCGATTGAAATAAGCTTTTCCCCCGTAGCTGACGATGAAAGGAAATTGCAAATCTGTGTACCTCATCCTGAATTCTCTGTACAAGATAAAATTCCTGTGATTTTCTTGATAGAGGAATGATCATTGGCGGTATTCCATATAATAATTCACTTGTCTTATGTTTATCATCCTTTGCTAGGCCAGCCAAAGGGATATCAAGACCCAATTCATTTTCCAGGACATCTAAAGCCGCACTCATTTGTCCCTTCCCACCATCTACAATTATTAGATCAGGTAGGGGTAAATCTTCTTTTAATACCCGTGAATATCGTCTTCGAATAACCTCACGCATTGTTTCATAATCATCTGGGCCCTTTACATCTCTTATTTTATATTTCCGGTATTCTTTTTTATTTGGTCTGCCATCTATAAAAACAACCATTGCCGAAACCGGGTCAGTACCTTGTATATTGGAATTATCAAAAGCCTCAATTCGATGTGGAACCTCAATATTTAATACTTCTCCCAGTTGTTCAACTGCTAAAATCGTTCGCTCCTCATCCCGTTCTATTAATGAAAACTTTTCATTTATTGCGATCTTTGCATTTTTGGAAGCCAATTCGACGAGTTCCTTTTTTCTGCCTCTGTATGGTGTATGAACATCAACGTCCAGCAGCTCTTTTACCAAATCATCATCTGTTCCGATTGGTACAAGTATTTGTTTTGGTTTCAGGTGGTGCTGATGGAGATAGAATCTGCCAATATAGCTGATAAAGGTTTCTTCAGGCGTATCAAAAAAAGGAAAAATCGCTACATCTCTTTCAATTAATTTCCCTTGTCTGACAAAAAACGTTTGGATGCACATCCAACCTTTATCATAGCTATAACCAAATATATCAATATCTGCCCGATCATTTAATGACATCTTCTGTTGTTCCATAACTACTTCAATATGCTGGATTTGATCACGCAGCTCTTTTGCTCGTTCAAAATTGAGCTGTTCACTAGCTTCATGCATTTTATCACTTAATTCATTCTTAATCCCTTTATAGCCACCATGTAAAAAGGAGGTGATACTTTGTACAATTCCTTTGTATGTTTCCTGCGGTGGCGGTGTTTCGCTACAAGCTAGACACTGATCCATATGATAATAAAGACATGGGCGACCTGGTTGGTTATTGCATTTTCTTAATGGATACAGGCGATCAAGCAGCTTTTTTGTTTCCCTTGCCGCAATCACATTAGGATATGGGCCGAAATATTTCCCTTTATCTTTTTTTACCTTTCTCGTAATGAGTAATTGTGGATGTCTTTCGGAAGTGATTTTTAAATAAGGATAGGATTTATCATCCTTTAACATTACATTGTATTTAGGATCATATTTTTTAATTAAATTCATTTCTAAAATAAGTGCTTCGATCTCTGAAGACGTTACAAAATATTCAAAGTCAGTTATTTCCTGTACAAGACGCTGTGTTTTACGATCGTTTGCACCTGTAAAGTAAGATCTTACACGATTCTTCAACATTTTGGATTTGCCTACATAAATAATCGTATGATGCTTATCTTTCATTAGATAACAGCCCGGCTGTGCAGGAAGAACTGCCAGTTTTTCTTTTATCATCTTGTTCATAGTCTTAAGTCATTCCTTTACGATAGAAAATCCCCTGTCACATGATGCAACAAGGGATTTTTAAGGTTTTATCTCATATTATACACGATCTTATGCATGTTTGTTAATTAAATCAACTAGTGCTTCTTTTGGTTGGAAACCAATAACTTGATCTACAACATTACCATCTTTAAATAGTAGCAATGTTGGAATACTCATCACACCAAATTTACCTGCTGTTTCCTGATTTTCATCTACATCAAGTTTTACTATTTGGACTTTCTCTTCCATTTCGCCATCTATTTCTTCAAGTACCGGGGCAATCATTTTGCAAGGTCCACACCATGGTGCCCAGAAGTCAGCTAATACTAGCCCTTTTCCAGTTTCTTCTGTGAAGTTTTGATCAGTTACATTTACTATTGCCATTTATTTTTCCTCCTTCATTAAGCATTGATTCTTAAGATGAGTATACCATCGATAATATATACTTGCGAATAGTTTGCTTACAATTAAAAGTGAATGGATTTGTATAGCCACTGGATGCTTATGGTGGACTTGACTGTTAATATCCAGGAATGAACTGATGTGAAAAGTTATCTGGCTCCATATAGAAAAGGCCATAGGAAAAACCTGATCAGCGTTGTGATCAGGTTTTCTTTTAACACAGTTATTGCTTAATCTTTTTAATTTCTTCAATTAGCAATGGAATTATTTCAAATAAGTCACCAACTATACCATAGTCAGCTACATTAAATATATTTGCTTCTGCGTCTTTATTTATTGCGACAATAACTTTTGAATTAGACATTCCTGCAAGATGCTGGATTGCCCCGGAGATACCAACAGCAATATATAAATCCGGTGTTACTACTTTACCTGTTTGCCCAATTTGCAAGGAATAGTCACAATAGTCTGCATCACATGCACCACGTGAAGCACCTACTGCACCACCTAAAACATCTGCCAACTCATATAATGGTTTAAAGCCATCTGCGCTTTTCACGCCTCGTCCACCGGCTATAATTACATTTGCTTCTGATAAATCAACACCTTCAGATGCTTTACGGATAACATCTTTAATAATGGTGCGTATATCTGTTACATCAACATCTTTGGAATTGACATCTCCTGAGCGTGATTCATCTCGCTTAAGCATTGGAATGTTATTTGGTCTGATTGTCACAAATGTCAATCCGCTTGTAATAATTTTCTTTTCAAAAGCTTTACCGGAATAAATCGGTCTAATGAATTGAACATTATCACCATCAGACTCAATTTCGACAGCGTCAGATACCAAGCCGGTTTCGAGTTTACTTGCAATTTTCGGTGTTAAATCTTTACCTATGGATGTATGACCCATAACGATACCAGATGGTGATTCATCATTAATAACTCTCATTAAAGCCTGACCAAACCCCTCTGGTGTATACGTTTTCAAATTTTCATGTTTTATTGTTACAACACGGTCAGCACCATAATAAATCATTTCCTGTGCTTGGCTTTCTATGTCATCATTACTACAAATAACACCAACAATTTCACTGTCAGCTTTTATCTTTTTCGCAGCTGCGATTGCTTCATATGATACATTTCGTAATTCTCCATCCCTTGCTTCCCCAATAACTAAAATTTTATCGCTCATGTCAATTCTCCTTTCCGTTTGGATGATTTACAGTACTTTTGCTTCGTTTTTAAGTAGAGATACTAATTCTTGTACTTTATCTCCTGTGTCACCTTCTAATACTCTTCCAGCTTCTTTTTCGGCCGGTAAAAATATTTCTATCGTTTTAGTTTTTGCTTCTACATCATCTTCATCTAAATCCAGATCATCAATTTCCAGTTCTTCCAATGGTTTCTTTTTAGCTTTCATAATTCCTGGAAGTGAAGGATAACGCGGATCATTAAGCCCTTGTTGACAGGTCACCAGAATTGGCAGACTTGCTTCTACAATTTCTACATCACCTTCAACATCTTTCTCAATGGATACAGTCTCCCCGTCAATTTTCAAACTGGTGATTGTTGTTACATAGGGAATTCCCAGAGATTCGGCTACTCTCGGCCCAACCTGACCACTTGCTTCATCAATCGCAACGTTCCCTGCAAGAATCAAATCAGCTTCTTTATCTTCAAAGAATGCTTCCAGAATTTTTGCTGTTGTATATTGATCCCCATCTTCAAGATCATCCTCGGTATTGATCAATACCGCTTTATCTGCTCCCATAGCTAAAGCTGTACGCAGTTGTTTTTCGGAGTCTTCATCTCCAATTGTGACAACTGTAACCTCACCACCATGAGCATCACGTTGGTTAATCGCTTCTTCCACTGCATATTCATCATATGGATTGATAATAAATTCTGCACCATCGTCTTCAATTCGTCCATCCGATACAGCAATTTTCTCCTCTGTATCAAAAGTCTTTTTTAATAATACATATATGTTCATGTGATATCCTCCTTTAAGTGGATGTTTAATCTATTTATCTGTGAAATTAGGTTTACGCTTTTCCATGAAAGCCTGTACCCCTTCTTTTGCATCTTCCGAACCAAATATTTCACCAAAAGCTCTGGCCTCTTCTTGCGTACCTTTCGAAAAATTCTCTGTTTTTGCAAATGGTATTAAATGCATTACCCGATTAATTGAAGGCTTACTTTTTGCAGCTATTTTTTCTGCCAGTTTTATAGTTTCATTAAAAATTTCCTCATCAGAAACAGCTTTATTGGCAAGACCTAATTCAACTGCTTCCTTCCCCGAGATCGCCTCACCTGTCAATATCATTTCATATGCCTTTGCAGTACCAACATAGTGAGGAAGCCGCTGTGTACCTGCAAACCCAGGAATGATGCCCAACGTAAGCTCAGGCAGCCCTATTTTAGCTTTTTCGGTTACAATTCTGATATGACATGCCATGGCAAGTTCTAATCCTCCACCTAAGGCAGCACCATGAATTGCTGCAATAATTGGAACCTCAAAAGACTCAACCCGATCAAATAATTCTTGGCCTTTCCTGGATAATGATTGATAATCTGATGCATTTTGAAATGACGTGAATTCTTTAATATCTGCACCAGCTGAGAAAAACTTCCCTTCACCCTTTAAGACAATTGCTTTAACATTATTATCCTCTTCAATCTGATCCAGCTTTTGGGCAAGATCATTTAATAGAATACTAGATAAAGCGTTTGCAGGTGGGCTTTGAATAGTTAAGTAAGCAACATGGTTTTTTAGTTCATATGCTATCGTTCCCATGAACATTCCCCCCCTCTTTTTTTATTATAGATCATACTGTCAGTTTTATAAACTCATATCCCCCTTGTAGTAAATGTTAGCTCTATCGGGCAATAAGACCTTTTGTTAATAAACTGTGAACTTGAGATGCCTGTTCAGCTAAATCATATTTATGGTCCTTCATTACCCAGTTTGTAACAGTTTCATCCAAAGTCCCAAATATCATCTGGCGAACAAGAAGGAGGTTCAAGTCATCCCGAAATACGTTCTCATTCATCCCTTCTTTGATGATGTCGTCAATAACGGTTAAATACGGCTTTAATATTTCATTGATTTGCAATCGCAAGGCAGAATTCGATTGTCGCAGCTCCAATTGGGTTACAATAGCCAGGTGATGATCCTCCGACAGCTGGCTGAAATGCATCTCAATTAATGTTAGTAATTTCTCATTTACATTTTTCCTTTTCTTAATGCTATCGGCAATCCTTTCAATAAACTGCCCCATTTTCTCTTCAAAAACCGAGACAAGTATATCTTCTTTATTTTTAAAATAAAGGTAAATGGTTCCGTCTGCAACACCAGCTCTTTTGGCAATTTTGGAAACCTGTGATGCATGATAACCATTTTCTGCAATTACCTGAACCGCCGCTTCAATGATTTGATTATATTTGGGTCTATTTTTATTCATCATAATCTCCTTATATCGAACAATGGCTACACAATGAATGAATAATCATTCATATTTATTGTAACGAGCCAATTTAAATCTGTCAATAGCTAAGCTTGTACAATTATTTTGTAAAAAAGAGCAAAATGCTCAAAGAGTTTTACTATTTTCCGGCTGTTTTTCTTTTTCTTCATCTACTAATTTTCTTCTTAAGATCTTCCCTACAGCTGTTTTTGGTAATTCATCACGGTATTCATATAGTCTTGGTACTTTGTATGCCGCAAGATGTTTTCTGCAATATGTGTTTAATTCTTCATCCGTAATCGAATAGCCATCTTTTAGAACGATATAAGCTTTTACAGTCTCACCACGATATGGGTCAGGTATACCAGCAACTACTGTCTCTAGCACACCTTCATGTTCATAAAGAACTTCTTCTACTTCTCTTGGATAAATATTATAACCGCCTGCAATGATCATATCTTTTTTGCGGTCTACAACAAAAAAGTATCCCTTTTCATCCATATACCCCAAGTCACCGGTTAATAACCAGCCATCCTTCAATACATTATCCGTTTCTTCCTGGTTATTCCAATAACCCTGCATAACCTGTGGACCTTTCACTGCAATTTCTCCCACTTCCCCAACTCCGGCTTCTTCCTCTGTTTCCATTATAAATATTCTACAATCCGTATCAGGCCAGGGAACACCAATACTTCCATTAACCCTATTTGTCCAGACAAAGTTTGCATGGGTAACCGGAGAGGTTTCTGTCAATCCATATCCTTCAACTAATTTACCACCCGTTATCTTTTCAAATTGCTCCTGAACTTCTGTTGGCAATGGAGCTGACCCACTTATACATGCTTCGATGGATGATAAATCGTATTTTTTAAGGTCCGGATGATTTAACAAACCGACATATATAGTTGGAGCACCAGGGAACAAGGTCGGCCTTTGTTTTTGAATTGTTTTCAAAACATCCCCTGCATCAAATTTTGGCATTAAAATCATTTTTGAACCTTGCATAATAGACATATTCATTACCGTCGTCATGCCGTAAACGTGGAAGAATGGCAATACACCCAAAACGATTTCCTGTCCTTCTTTCGTTTTATACAACCAAGTTTCACACATTTGCACGTTTGCTACCAAATTATAATGTGTAAGCATGACACCTTTCGGATAACCTGTTGTTCCACCCGTATATTGCAATAATGCTAAATCCTTCAGTGGATCGACATCTACTTTTTTATAGTCAGCAGAAGTTTGCTCGATCATTGTATTCCAGACATGTGTTTCTTTGCTTTGTTCCACTTTTACGACCATGTTATATTGCTTTTTTTGAATAAATGGATAGATAAGGTTTTTTGGAAATGGTAAATAATCTTTAATACCTGTTACTATTGTATGTCTTAATGACGTATTACCACGCACACTTGTTACCCGAGGTAAAAGAATATCCAAACATACAATGAATGTTGCACCGGAATCAATAAGCTGATATTCCAGTTCTCTCTCTGTGTATAATGGATTGGTTTGTACAACTACTGCCCCAGCCATCAATGCAGCATAATAACTAATTACACCTTGTGGACAATTCGGTAGCATAATGGCTACTTTGTCACCTTTCTTTAATCCCAATGACTGCATGTAATTAGCCATTTTCCTTGCTTCTGTATGAAGCTCCTTAAAGCTCATTTCTTTCCCCATGAAATAAAGCGCTTTCTTTTCTTTGTAACGTTTAGCACTTTCATCCAAAAAGGCATGCAAGGGCTTTTCGTCATACGTAATACTTGTTGGTATTTCTGATGGATAATGTGAGTGCCATACTTTTTCCATTATTTCTCCTCCTCGTATAGTATATTTAAGAACAAAAAATTGCTCTTTGACAATTGAATAATTTCGTTACATTCAAAACATTTTGCTTGGGTATTGCGTGATGTCCTTAGATAATAGAATTGGAATGGATCCA
>NZ_NPOA01000026.1 GCF_002287375.1 Virgibacillus profundi
GAATTTTGACGCGAAAATTTTATTTGGTAGGGAGGGGCCCCTCCCTACCAAATAAAATTCAATATAAAAGCCAAATAAATAGTTGAAAACTTGTATTAGGAAATTACACAGAATTAAGGACTTGACTGTTCTATGGGACCATTACTCCTGATTCTGCTTCGTTTGGGCGTATAGAGGCATTCTATGTGACCGCTCGCAACTGTTTTGACTTTGTTCGGGCTCATAGAAGCGTTCTATTAGACAGTTTGCATCAGATATCTTCAAGCCCTAAGGTCCACACAGTGCATTTCTGAACTTGTATCTTATGTCGTCTTTTATATCGGATTATATAGCAACCACCTTTTCGAAAAAGAGTCTATATATTCATATGATAAACCGGATATGTACCTAGAATCGTTACATTACAGCCTAACGCTTCTAGTTCTCCTTTTACACCTGGAAATAGCACATCATCATAGGGCTGATTCACATCAATGATGAAAAAATAATTCCCCAATCCTGTCTTCATCGGTCTTGACTCGATTTTTGAAAGGTTCATTTTACGCCATGCAAATGCTGAAAGTACTTGATGCAGAGCACCAGCCTGATCACTTGGCAAAGTGATTAATACAGTTGTTTTATCTAATTCACTCGAATGCTTGATATGTACTAATTCTCTTTTTTTGGACAGCACAAGAAATCTTGTATGATTATTAGAATAATCATGGATATTCTCTTTAAGAATTTGTAAGCCATATTCACTTGCCGCAAGTCTGTTGCCTATCGCAGCAATAGGTGCAGAGCTTTCTCCTACAATTTCAGCAGCCTTTCCTGTTGATGTAGTGAAACGAATACCTGCATCTGTTAAGTTTTGATGAATATATTGATGGCATTGTGCGATTGCATGACTATGTGAGTGCACCTCCTCAATATCCGACAGTTCACCATTAAAATCAGGACGTACAAGAAGATGCTGTTGAATTGGGACAACTATTTCTGCTGCAACCGGTAACCTCACCTGATGGATTAGATAATCAACTGTTAGCTGAACAGTTCCCTCAATCGCATTTTCCAGTGGAACAACACCAATATCTATTTTATTTTGCTCTACAGCATCTATACACTCTGGAATGGTATCAAAGCTCTGCTTATTTTCCCCATTAAATGCAGTATCTACAGCTAATTTTGTAAATGTACCTTTAGGCCCGAGATAGCCAATTGAAATTGTCAAAAAAATTCTCCCCCTTGTTATTTAGCAGGAATGTCTTTTCCTTACTCTATAAATTCAAATTCATAATCCAGTAATCGAATCGTGTCCCCATCTTTTGCCCCACGTTTTCTTAGTGCTTCATCAACACCCATTCCTCGAAGCTGGCGTGAAAATCGTTGTACTGCTTCATCTCTGTTGAAATCAGTCATTTTAAATAGTTTTTCAATTTTAATGCCCGATAGAACAAATGCGCCATCAGAGTCACGTGTAATTTCAAATGGATCATCCTCTTTTTGATACCGATAAACAACTTTTTCTTCTACTTCTTCCAGCTCTTCAGTATTCTTCGGAATAGCATCAAGTGCATCTGCAATGGCAAATAGAATATCCCTTAACCCATCTTTGGTAAGTGCTGATATATTATATACAGGAAAATCATCTTCCAATTGCTCTTTAAATTTTTCGAGGTTTTCTTCTGCACCAGGCATGTCCATTTTATTTGCTGCAATTATTTGTGGTCGCTCCATAAGCTTGCTGTCATATTCTCTTAATTCCTGATTAATTTTTAAATAATCATCGTACGGATCTCTTCCCTCTGTACTTGCCATATCTATGACATGAACAATTAATCTTGTCCGCTCCACATGTCTAAGAAATTGATGCCCGAGTCCTATTCCTTCATGTGCTCCTTCAATCAAACCAGGTAAATCAGCCATTACAAAACTGCGTTGATCACTTGTATCTACAACACCAAGATTGGGTGCCAATGTTGTAAAGTGGTAGTCAGCAATCTTTGGTTTAGCCGCACTGACTACAGATAGCAATGTTGATTTACCAACACTCGGGAATCCCACTAGCCCGACATCTGCAATTAATTTCAGCTCAACCTTTATATTCCGCTCCTGTCCTGGCTCACCATTTTCAGCCATGTCCGGAGCAGGGTTCCTTGGTGTAGCAAAGCGTGTATTACCACGTCCTCCTCTGCCACCTTTGACTATAACAGCCTGTTGGCCATGTGTTGTTAAATCAGCAATAACTTCTTCTGTTTCTTCATCTATTACAGTAGTACCAGGGGGGACTGGAACAACTAATGGGGCTGAATTTTTCCCGTGCTGTGTTTTACTCATGCCGTTTTCCCCACGTTTTCCCTTAAAATGGCGATTGTAACGAAAATCCATTAATGTGTTAAGACCTTCATCCACTTCAAAAATAATATTGCCGCCATTTCCGCCGTCTCCTCCTGCAGGTCCGCCTTTTGGAACATATTTCTCTCTACGGTATGCGACAAGACCATTACCACCATCTCCAGCCTTCACATATACACTAACCTGATCTACAAACATAACTGCTCACCTCATCATTTGCATAGAATAGAATCTATTTTCTACCCTATTAACATAATTTCAATATTTTCATCCATGTTTCCGCTATTTATATTTTCTTTTTCATGGTCAAGACAAATTCTCACATTTATTTTCGATGGATTCTCCGTCAGGCTTAACTTCAATTTCAAATTATATAATTCCTGATCATTACTCGTATTTATAAAATCCTCCATAATATGATTGCATTGTTCGACTAATTTCTCATCAATTTTCTGTAAATCCTTATTTTCTGTATGAATGGTATAAGATAAACGAAAATTTTCATATCTACTATTAAATTGTATTACCCAAAGTATAAACGATGGAGCTTTTAAACTCATCAATTTTCGCTCTTCGTTAAAGTATTCCATCCATTCCTTCACTTTAGCTTCTGCTTTATCTGCTTTACCCATACTCAAATATCCTTGAACAATTTGCAGATCATTCATTAAATCATGTCGATAATGCTGCAGTGCCTGTACAACATCTTTCTCCACCATAATTCCCCCCATTAATATGAAAAGTATAGCAGATAATTTTAAAAACGCATACTACTAAATGATTGGAATGCAAAAAACTCCAACCAATAAATTGGCTGGAGTTTTATTGTTTATTAATTAAATTATGCTTCCTGGGCAACTGGATAGACACTTACTTTTTTGCGATCTCGACCATAGCGTTCGAATTTAACAACACCATCAATCTTGGAAAAAAGTGTATCGTCTCCACCACGACCTACGTTTTCACCTGGATAGATCTTAGTTCCACGTTGACGATATAGAATAGATCCTCCAGTAACAAACTGGCCATCTGCACTTTTTGCACCAAGGCGTTTAGATTCGGAATCACGTCCGTTTCTTGTACTACCTGCACCTTTTTTCTGAGCGAAAAATTGTAAATCTAGACGTAGCATATTGCTGCACCTCCCTATTTACTTTGTATAGTAATAAATTGATTATATTCGTTTTCAATTGATTTTAATGAAATAAGCATACCTTCAAACAGGAGCTGTACCTTATCCATCATCTCTCTATTAATTGAGTCCGGTAGGCTGACATGAAGATAACCACCTTCATCCCCCTGCTTAATTTTTAAATTTGCTTCACATAATTCCATAACTGCATTGACTGTTCCAATAGATACAGCTGATACTCCTGCACATACCAGATCATAGCCATAAGGTCCACTCTCGGCATGTCCGGATAATTCAAATGCCTTGATTTGATTATTCGCTCTAAATACAGTTACATGAATCATATCATTAGATCCTTACAGATTAATTTTGTCAATTACCAATTTTGTATAAGGCTGACGATGACCTTGTGTACGATGATAGTTTTTTCTGCGTTTGTATTTATAAACAACAACTTTTTTCTGACGTCCCTGTTTTTCAACTTTAGCAGTTACAGTTGCACCTTCAACATATGGTGCACCAACTTTAACATCATCTCCACCTACGAAAAGAACCTTATCAAAAGTAACAGAATCGCTAGCTTCTGCTGTAACTTTTTCTACGTAGATTTCCTGACCTTCAACAACTTTAACTTGTTTACCGCCTGTTTCTATAATTGCGTACATATCTTGCACCTCCTTAGATTAACCCAGACTCGCCATGGCAGGTACTCTATCCTAAGAGTTTAATTGGACCTGATCTGTGCGGTTGTAGCACGGGTGCTACGATGAATAACGTATTGATGTTATCATGTTTACGAAGGATTTGTCAAGCATCGCAGAGATTCTTTTAATTTATATAATTAAAAACTTCGCCAACTGTTTTATCATAATGTTTATCATGAAAATAACTTCTGAGACAATCCGCCTCATCGATAGATTTACGTTGATTATCAGGAAATGTAATATAGATGGAATGTTTCTTTTCACGCATAAAAGTATTAAATACATCCATTAACGTGTTTTCCGCCAGTACGTTAACGGGATGGACATCTTTAATGGGCGCATTACCTTCATACCTTTTTAATAAAAAACGAATGAACACATAGTAACGCTGCTTCCAATCTGATCTATTTTCCATAAATAAAAATAGCATAATAAAAAAGGCACTCAATGTGAATGGGAAAAGAAATAACTGTACCAGCAGCAATAATAAGCATGTAATCATTGAAAATATAATAACCGAATGATAGGCCTTTTTATATGGAAAATAGCCGGATAAGCATAGAAAAAGAAGTTTACCGCCATCCAATGGCCAGATAGGCAATAAATTAAAAATAAGAATGGCAGTATTATAATAAAATATCAATTCCACTACAGACAAAGGAAAGATCTCAACATGGGTTGAAAAGTATAAAATGATATAAATAATCATATGTTGAAATGGCCCGGCAATTGTAACCAATGCTTCCTCCCGTAATGGTCGATTTCCGTGTTCATCTGTATCCATCACGCCACCAAACACCCAAAGCATAATACTTTTTATCCGCCAGTCAAAAAACTTTGCCATTATAAAATGACCCAGCTCATGGAATAGAACAATTGCTATAATAATTGAAAGTTCCATAAACGTACCTGTAATTAGTGAAATCCCAATAAATATCATCAGTACCGGATGAATGTGAATTTTAGGCAAATATTTATGGAAGGTCATCGACTTGTATCACCTGAACCGGATCAAAATAATCATTATCCTTCTCAATTGAAAAATATACTGTTTCATTTTCTGCAGTAGGAGTAAATTTTCCTATTCGCTGATTGCCTGAAACAAATTGATATAGATGAACATCGACATCACTAAGGTAACCATAGGTAGATATACTACCATCTGCATGCTGCACTTCTACCGTTTTATTTGTCTCACTATCATTGCCGGCGAAAATAATGACACCGTCACGTAATGCTGAAACATCTGCAGTTTCCTCTGGTGCAATCAGAATGCCTTTACCATTGGCCTGAAAAGTTTCGGTTACATTGCCGTTTACAGGCAGCAGCATTGCTTCTCCATCAGCTATTGTCTCGTTTTGCTGAGGTGTAAAGGCTAGTGGACTGCCAAATGTTTCCTGATACCAGAGGTTTACCTTGGCAAATGGAAATTCTTCTGTGAGTACATTGCCTGTCCACTCTTTTGGTTTTTGAAGAAACTCTGCTTCTGCTTCAGTCAACAAGGCTGCCCCCAGGAAGAGTGAAGCTGCTAAAATACCCTTTAGCATAAACCCAGGCACTATATTACTTTTATCTCTGCCCTGCATCGAACTGTCCGTAAAAATCGGAAAATACCCGTGCTTCTCTTCCTCTTCGGGAAATGCTGGAAAAATTTGCTTTTTAGATCCATCTTTAGCGTTCAGACCACGCATCTTTTTACGTTGAACAATTGATTTACGAACCTTTTTTACTCCTTTATTCATTATCCTCACATTCCTTCACATACTTTTGTACAAGTGTATGAAAAGAATATACAGGTTATGAATAAGAAAAAAGATGTAATGAATAAATATCGCCTTCATCACATCTTTCTTAAGCCTTAAGCCCGCATTCCCAAAAACTGCTTCATTTTTTGAATCATGCCTTTTTTATCTTCTAATGATTGCAGAGGTACGTTTTCTCCCAAAATCCGTCTTGCAATGTTTCTATAAGCGATCGAAGCTTTTGAGTTTGGACGAAAAGCAACTGGTTCTCCGGTATTAGAGGCTTTAATCACTTCATCATCATCTATAACTATTCCAACAAGGTCGATGGAAAGAATTTGTACAATGTCGTCAATTTCAATCATATCGCCATTTTTCATCATATGGTTACGAATTCGATTGATTACGAGTTTTGGAGACTCCATATCTTCTTTTTCCAGTAATCCAATAATTCGATCAGCATCACGTACACTGGATTTTTCAGGTGTTGTCACAACGATCGCCTTATCAGCTCCGGCTACAGCATTTTGGAAGCCTTGTTCAATACCGGCAGGACAATCAATGATAATGTAATCATATTCCTGTTTAAGTTCTGAAATGATTTTTTTCATACCTTCTGTAGTTACAGCTGATTTGTCACTGGTTTGTGCTGCAGGTAATAAGGATAAATGATCAAAACGTTTGTCTTTAATGAGCGCTTGTTTTAATTTACAGCGTTCCTGAATAACATCCACAATATCATAAATAATCCTATTTTCCAGTCCCATTATAACATCAAGGTTTCTTAAGCCAATATCAGTATCTATTAAACATACTTTTTTCTCCATTAGCGCTAGAGCTGTACCTATATTGGCAGAAGTAGTTGTTTTACCAACCCCACCTTTACCGGATGTAATGACTATTGCTTCACCCATTTTGCATTCTCCTTTCGAATCCGCTTATTTCTTTCCTTTTATGTGAAAGAACCTGTAGTCGATCAATTATTATTTTATCCTGTACCTCATCTATAAGACCACATTCCATATACACACCATCAGATTCATAATCTGGAGCACGGCTAATATAATCTGCAATTCGGAGTTGACTGGGCTTCATGAAAGATGCTGCTATGAATGTACTCAGGTCACCATCAGAACCTGCATGGGCGATACCATATAAGCTTCCCATTATATATATATTTCCCGTAGAAACCACTTTTCCTCCAGGATTAACATCACCTATTAATAAGAGATCGCCCTTTACTTCCAATACTTGACCAGACCTGACAATTCGATTGACAGCCTTGATTTCACTATCTTCTTTCCATGCAAGAGCTTCTTCTCTATGAATGACATTTGATTCAAAAGAATGGATGGTAAATCTATTTATTTCACTGATAATTTCTCTAAGTTGATCCTTTTGCGCTTCATATAAAAAACGGTTACCTAATTTAACTTTTACAGATACAATCGGCTCATCATTTTTCGGACGACTGGCAATTATTTTTTCATTCAAATCTTCCATCGCATCGTCAAATGAACAGGAATCATCTATAAATAGCGAAAGTCCTTCTCTAGTACCTTTGATTGTAATTAATTGTTTCTTGTCAAGCACGATATGTTCACCTCATAACTAGTACCAAGCATAATTATATAGTATTTCTTCCGGCTAGTTGTTCTTTGCTCCATCGAATAAGACGTTTTACCATAACCGGATATAATACCAGAAGAAATACAAGATTTGAAATAACTGTAGGAAGGAGTCGATACGTAAAATAATCTTTCCATAACATGTCGCTAATACCCACTACTATAAATATACCATTTATAGAAATATCTGCTAAAGCCAATCCCATAAGGCCTAATAATACCGTTACATAAAAGTTTCCATGAAGTACCTTTTTTACTCCATGAATAATGTAAGTTATTAATCCATAAGAGAACATGTAGACACCTAGTATTCCTGTATACACTATGTCAATCAGGAGTCCAAAAGCGAGCGCATAAACTACTGAAAAATATGTATTCTCTTCATCATAAAAAATAGCTAGATATACGAGAAATATGAACACCCAGTGTGGCACGATCAGATAATCACTCATGATTAAACTGGCTGGAAGCAGTTCTAATGCTACTCCTTCCAATATAAGGAACAGAAAGAGAAAGAGGGGTAAATACAAACGTTTCATTATTCACCCTCCTCTTCATCTTCACTTTCAATCTCTGCCTCTTCCGTTAAGGTTCTGTCTACAACAATAACATTATTTACTTCATACATATTCGCTGCAGGCTCTATTAGGGCTGTGCGTGTTAACCCATATTGGTCAGGTGTAACCTCTTTTACCTTGCCAATCATTAAACCGGCAGGAAACACACCACCCATTCCGGAAGAAACGACTAATTCTCCTTTTTCCAAATCCTTATCTGACTCTTCAATGATTTTGAATAGCAAGGAATTACTTTCCTTATCAAAACCTTCAATCATACCATTGATATCTTTTCCATCTTCACGAGAAATTGTTGCAGATATACGGTTGAATTGATCAAATCCTGTAATTAATTGTACCGTTGATGTGAATTGTGATGGGCTTTGGATTTTCCCCACCATACCTTCAGCTGTTATAACGGCCATATTGGGTTTTACACCGTCTTGTTCCCCTTTATTTATTGTAACCTGTTCCATCCAAATTTCAGGTGAACGAGATATAACGGTTGCCTGGATGGGTTCAAAATCTCTTATTGAATCCGTTAACTCCAATGTGTTGCGCAGTTCCTCATTTTCTTCTCTTAACTCCTGAGATTCATAAATCAGGCTTCTATTTTCTGACAATTCTTCTTTTAATAGCTGATTCTCTTTATACGTATCCCTGAAATCATCAATGTTCGTAAAGATATCTGTTATAAAATTAACTGGTGCATGTATAACACCTTGCGCCCATCCAACAGTATCATTAACAAATTGTTCTGCAGTGGTTAATTTCCCTCTATCCGTCAGGGAAAATCCTATTAATGCTACAAGGATAATGAATCCAATTAAAATTATAAATAAACGTTTCTTTCTAAAAAATGGCATCAAAACACCTACTTACTCAACAGTTGGACGAGAGGATACATTTGAATTTGAACGGAAATGCCGAATGTACTCTATTGATTTACCTGTTCCAATTGCAACACTTTCCAGTGGGTTTTCTGTAATAAAAACAGGTATTTTCGTCTCATCACTAATAACTTGGTCAATATTTTTTAAAAGAGAGCCTCCTCCTGATAGCACGATACCACGATCCATAATATCTGCAGCCAATTCAGGTGGGGTTTTTTCCAATGTATTTTTAACTGCCTCAACAATTGCTTCGACCGTGTCATTTAATGAAGCAGCAATTTCTTTGGAAGTTATCGTTATGGTTTTTGGCAAACCGGTTAATAAATCCCGACCACGTATATCCATTTCCTCATCTCCTGCAGCTTCACCGGCAGTGCCAATATCTAATTTTATTGATTCTGCAGATCGCTCTCCAATCATTAAACTATATTGCTTGCGTATATAATTAATAATAGCTTCATCTAAATTATCCCCAGCTTTTCTGATCGACCGGCTTGTAACAATACCACCGAGTGAAATAACTGCTACTTCCGTTGTACCTCCACCAATATCAACAATCATGCTACCTGTTGGTTCCCAAACAGGTAACCCTGCCCCTATAGCTGCAGCAAATGGCTCTGCAATCGGAAAAGCATCTTTTGCTCCAGCTTGCTTTGTCGCATCGATAACTGCACGCTCTTCCACCATTGTAATTCCTGACGGGACACAGACCATAACATCCGGTTTTTTTGCAAAAAAGGATCTATTTCTCATCGCTTTTTTAATATAATATTTCATCATCACGGCAGTTGTATCATAATCAGCAATTACGCCATCTTTCATTGGACGGATTACGGTAATATTACCTGGCGTTCTCCCAATCATATTTCTAGCGGAACTACCAACAGCTTCCACTTCTCCAGTTTCGTTGTTTTTGGCTACAACAGAGGGCTCACGTACAACAATGCCTTTACCTTTAACAAATACAAGTGTATTTGCAGTACCTAAATCTATTCCTAAATCTTGTGAAAAACTAAATTTACCCAAAAATATCTCCCTCTCCAACTCACAATTCATTTGTATATGTAGCTTTAGCTTTACTATCTCTTTTAATATTATGTGCTAAACTGAACGCAATCATCGAAGCAAGCCATAAAATTCCAAATAAGTAAAATTAAACCTTAGAACTAACAATCTTAATAAGCGCCACTTTCAATAAAAATCGAAAAATGGCGCTGATTTATTAATCGGTCTATATAATTATACGAAAAAAAAGCTAAAATAGATAGTGTTATAAGTATCCTTTTTCTTTTAATGATACAAATTTTCTATCGCCGATGATCAAATGATCCAAAAGTTCTATTCCGATCATTTTACCTGATTCAACTAAACGTCTTGTCACATGAATGTCTTCCTGAGATGGAGAGGGATCGTAGGATAGGAACCATGTGCCTACTTGATGTTTCCATCAAGGGTTTCACAGTTCCCTCCCCAGAACCGTACGTACACCTTTCAGCGTATACGGCTCGCCAGTTGACTAATCGGAATTTGCTTCTCATGGTGGTCATGATGGCACTTATAACATAGGACAAGTGTTGTTCTATTACGTTGAATCATAACCTTGTCCAGATATGTTAAGTTACGTTTATTCTTTATGTCCTTTAATTTACGGACGTGATGGACTTCCATCTGACCTTCTGTTATACCGCACGCTTCACAACGATTTGCTAATAAGCGTTGTTCAAATTCTGTTCTACCTGAATATTTCATTGTATTCACCGATATGTCTATATCAGGTGGGTCTACTTTGATTGCACCTTTAATTTTTGGAAGGTCTTTTAATTTTACAAACTGGTGGTGTTTGTCGTTACCATACTTATCTTTCCTCATTAAGCATAGTACACCCTGTTTGTGAGTTCTCATGCTTGTAGCAACCTTCATAGAGGTACTTCTTCGTTTATTAGCAATTGTTTTGATAAAACTACTTTCTGCTAAATAGAATAGCCTGTCTAGATGATGATAGTTGTTAGCAATTTTGTAGTAGTTTGCGATTCCCCGAAGCTCTGCGTTAAAGGTATACAGTATTTCTAGCTCCGAATTGTTAATAAGTTTTGTCCTGTGGGTTATTTTAAATGTGTCCAAATTTCCATATCCGTTTTTTATTGAAAATGCTTTTATTTTCTTTTCGGGAATTTCCAACTTTATTGCACCTGAAAGCGTCCGTTTTTTCAGTGGATGTTTTTGGTTTTTATATGTGACTCTTTTGACTTTAACCTCATTCCAACTTCGGAATTCATATCCGAGAAATAGTATTGAATTCTCTAGGTGTGTAATAAGTGTCTTTTCCTCACTTAGCTCAAGTTCCAATTCATGTTCAAGAAAATTCCGTGCCAACTCTTTTATTTTCATTGCACGTTCCTTGTTCCCTGCAATGCCAATGACGAAATCGTCAGCATAACGAACGTACTTCATTCTTTGATAGTTATCATCCATTGGATCAACTGACGGGACAGTCAAACTTTGCTTTTTGAAGTTTTGTATTTGGTCGATTAGCACTGACCGTTTCTCCCAAAGTTTGTGTCCGTATTTTTCGTCTAGCCTATTGATTTTTCTTTTAGTTGTCTCAATTTTTGATTTGAAAGCTTTTGTTTCTTTGCTTCTAGCTCTTGTTTTGCCTTTATCGAATTCTTCCATTTGTTTTTCCATAAATAAGTCAAACTCATGAAGATAGATATTGGCTAACAAAGGTGAGATGATACCTCCCTGTGGCGTACCGCTGTATGTTTTATGGTATGTCCAATTTTCCATGACACCACTTGTAAGAGCGTTATGAATAAGAAGCAGGAAACGATTGTCATGAATTTTCTTTGATATTAAATTGGTTAATACAGAATGGTCAATATGGTCGAAGAAGCCTTTAATGTCTCCTTCAATACACCATGTTAGACCTTTCCATGTGTTTTTGATTTGGGATAGAGCCGTATGACAGCTTCTTCCTTCTATAAACCCATGGGAATTGTCTGAGAATACTGGTTCATATACATTATCTAGTATCATTCTCATAACTTCCTGTACCATCTTATCTTTAAAGTTAGGAACTCCTAGAGGTCTCTTTTTCCCATTAGATTTCGGGATATAAACTCTTCTTACAGGCGCAAAGCGGAATGTTCCAGCTTTTAATTGTTCAATGATATCATCAATTTTCTGTAAACCGAAGCCATCTATTGTTTCATTAGATGTACCTTTTGTTAGATTCCCTGCATTCGGATATAGTTTTGCATACGCTTTAATCCACAGTTCTTTGTTATACATAAGACGGTAACAATCCGTAACGGTGTTCCCTTTTTGAGAAGCATTCCTTATAACGTCCAACTGCCGAAATGGATTTATCGCCATGTTCATGACTCCTTTCTAGTTAACGTTAACATCAACCTGTTTTTCTTCCCCCTGCTAAACTCATTACGAGCAAACGTTGGGTACTATAAAAACTCCGTTATCCTATGCGCTTTTCAGAGACCTGTGTCTAATAGCCATAAGGCACTCGCACTTAGATAATCCCTGCATTATGACATAAATTTAGATATGTGATGGTTAGGTATCCCTTTCGACGGTTTCTTCTAGTGGAAGATTGAAGGATAAATCTTACTATGGACAGGAAAGCGGCGATGTCCCACAGACGCTCTGAAGATACGTCCCCCATTTTATCCTCAATACCTGTTAGCTATCGTAGGTAAAGGCGCACCCATCGCTCATTCGTCTAGGATTCAGGCAGTATAGCTTTTACCATACATCACTTGGTCTGAAGAACTGACTCGACTTGGATAGCTTTGTCGTCTTTTCTCCTTTTCACATCATGCTATGTTTCCTCTATGAGTTTCCTCTCAAGGTAAGATGCTGACCATAGAACATTGTAAGAAGTTCTAGATTTCAAATGAAATCGCTAAATTTACGCACCTTGCAGGCGCACTCCACTGGGGTGATTATGTGCAACAATTATCGATGCTGCTGACCGTTTCACTGCTTCGCGGAAAACCTCTCTGGGGTGCACGATAGATGCATTTAAACTGCCGATAAAGATTGTCTGTCGATGGATGATCTGATTTTTGGTGTTTAGAAAAAGAACAACAAAATGTTCCTGATTCAAACTCCGCATTTCTTCCATCACGTAATCTGCCCCATCCTCCGGTGAGCGGATAACATAGCGATCCATTGGTTTATATTGATTCATTCTTTTTCCAAGCTCAATCGCAGAAAGGATTAACACTCCCTTTGCTGCTCCAATTCCTTTTATTGCTGTCAACTCTTCTATCGTTGCATCGTTTAATAGTTTCAATCCCTCAAAATGCATTAAAACACGATTCGACAGAGCCATCACGGACTCTTCCCTTGTACCACTTCCAAGTAAAATTGCCATTAATTCCTGATTTGATAAATGTCTGGAACCATGTTTTATCATACGCTCCCTGGGACGGTCTTCCTTTGGCACATCCTTTATCATGATTGTTGATGTTGTCATTGATTAACCTCCTTTCAATATATACGTTTATAATAAAACGTTATATCTGTGGAGACAAATCAGCGAAATTAAATTATGAAGCACACTTACAGCCCTATTTTTGAAAATTCCACTAGGGGAAAATTAAATTATCTCTTGGCCTTAACAAGGTAAAACAGAAAATTAACTATTTGGTACTATTTCTTAAAATACTTAGTTATTTGTTACTTTATCGTATTGCAACCATAATTTGAGAAGAATATGTTGTGCTTTTCTATTTTCTGCTGTACTCATTTCATCGATTACTTCTTCTATTGTTTCTGATAGACCGGATAACTTTTTAGTTCCTTCCGGATAATTATTAATTAATTCTTTCCAGGAAGCTACTGAAAATACTTCATTACTGGTTAGTGAAGCTAATGTTTCCTCCCATTGCTCAACAAAAGTTTTAAGCCATGCATGCTCTTCTTTGGTAAGCTCTACTTCTATCTCACCTGTATTCCACTCTTTAACAAAAATATCAAAACCATCTGCACTTAATTCAGCTGCAGACTGTTTTGCATGATCATTTGTGTTGCCCAACCCAGCTAATAGAAAATATTGATTATCCATTTCCCAAATAATTGATGGTAAGCCTGCTTCATCATATTTAGCAGCCCATTCATCTGCATTAGCTTGTTCTGAAAAGACCCCACTCTGCAAAACAAATGCTTGAATTGGTTCAAGCATATATAACGAAGTTGACGTTGCTGTTGATGATTCTTCTTCATCTTTATCGGTATCATCAGCCAGTACAGGTGTATTATTACTTCCGTTTGCACTTAGATCGCCATCAATGATTACAAACATTCTTAGCATTACAAAACCCAAAATTGACCCAATAGCAATAGCTGCAATTGTTGTCACAATAACCGGTTTAAAATGCTTTAATTTACCTTCTTTTTTACCGAATTTCTTTTTGCTATTACTGCCTTCATATTGTCTGGCTAAGGTTGGAATAGAATCATCACCTGGGTTTTGAAGTGTCGCAGCATGCTCCTCCCTACTTTTCTTAAAAGCTTTTAAGCGATCTTTTGTATTATTTTTTTTATTCGATACTCCATTCTTCTTTTGCTTACCCATCTTATCCCCTCACTCTATTAGTTTTGTTTCACTCTAGCATAGGGGATATAAAAAGTAAGATGAATACTGTCAGACTATTAAAAAACAATTCTACAAAAAACCATTATTTACACTGATAGAAAAGTATAACTTTTTTAGGAAATCAGTATAAGTGAAACTAAGGCTTTCGCCATTAAGGCTTGGCGATAAGCCAAGTTTTCTAATGTGAATTTAAATACTTTCTAACTTGTACGATAAAATGCAGGGAGCCAGTAATAAAATAATTGCTGTCTTTTTGTTTCATATTTTCCACTGTTGCTTTCCAATCCTTGCAAATCTTTGTATTAACATCCTGTGTTAATTCATATAATTTTTCGGCACTCGCGGCACGTGGATGATCAAAAGTTGTAACTGTAATCGATGTAAAATATCCGCTAAGTACTTCAAGCATCGTTTCCAGATCTTTATCTTTAAATGCAGCAAATATAAGGTGGTTTGGCTTGTCTTTAAAATTTGCAGCCACTGTTTGTAATAATGATTCAATTCCTGCAGGATTATGCGCACTATCCAAAATAACTGAAGGATTTTGTTTCACCATTTCAAGCCTTCCGGGAATTATAGTGTTTTCGAAAGCTTCTTTTGTTTTTTGTAAATTGATTGCATAACCAATTTCAGCCAGCTTTAAAACTGCCATGTAAGCAATCGAAGCATTCTTCACCTGATGCTCTCCAAGCATTTGGATGGAAAGACTATGGCTATCCTTTTTTCTATTCCATGAGAAATGTTGTATTCCGGAATCTTTACTATAATCGATAAGTTTATATGTAAAGTCCTGTCCCATTTGATAACTATTTGTCTTATTATTATGTATTTCTTTTACAATAACTGCCAGTGCCTCCAGGTCCATTTCACCTATAATAACTGGTGAAGCCTGTTTTATAATCCCGGCTTTATGGTATGCTATTTCTTCTAAAGTACTGCCTAAAAAATTCGTATGATCTTTAGAGATATTTGTTATAATGGACATAATGGGATGGAAGCAGTTCGTTGTATCTTCACGCCCACCCATACCAGTTTCAATTATGGCAACATCAACATGCTTTGAAAAATATAAAAATGCCAGTGCAGTAATAATTTCAAATTCGGTTGGAGACATGTTTTCCCGATCCAGTTGCTTAATCGCAGGATACATTTCATTACATAAAGCTAGAAATAAATCATCCGGTATTATGGTATCATTTATACTTATATGTCCAGTCAGTCCGGAAAAACTGGGGGATGTAAACACACCTGCATGATAGCCATTACTCTTCAGTGCATTCTTTATAAATTGCACTGTCGATCCTTTTCCATTGGTTCCTGCGACATGAATCGCATGGATTTTATCCTGTGGATTATTCAGCAGATCCAGTAATCTTTTAATTCTATCTAAGCCAGGCTTAATTCCCAAGGATTTTCTACTTTCAAAAAACATCTCTGCCTGTTTAAAGTTTTCAAACATTTATGTACACCACTTTCTTTACATCAATTAATAAGGCTGCTTTCTAAAAAATTGAACTGCGGTCACTCGTCCCACCGAAGTGATTTATTGTTTGACACAAAAGATATAGACTGCGAAGTAACTTTTAATGATAATATGTGCTAAATCTACCGCTACGGAAACACATTTCGCTTTCCGCGGGCGGCTGGTGAGCCTCCTCGTGCTACTCGTCTTTAGGGGTCTCAC
>NZ_NPOA01000027.1 GCF_002287375.1 Virgibacillus profundi
AGCCACTGTCTGAAGAAGTATATACGAATGTGCTGAAAGGCAAGAATCGCAGACTTGATATTGTAATAGAGACCACGCTTAAAGGAACAGATGTGATAGTCATCGTTCATGTTGAACCACAAAGTTATAAACAAGATGATTTTCATGAGCGGATGTATCATTATTTTAGTATGTTGTATAATAAATATCAAAAACCGATTGTCCCTATAGCTGTTTTTACTTACGATGAAAAATGGGAAAAGAATCAGTATACGATGAAATTTCCTTTTTTCCATGTTCTCACATTCAACTATATGACACTTCATTTAAAGAAAAAGAATTGGCGTGATTATATTCGTTCGGACAATCCCGCTGCCGCAGCACTGATGAGTAAAATGGGATACAAGAAAGAAGAACGGGTACAGGTGAAGAAGGAATTCCTACTTATGATTACCAGAATGCAACTGGATCCTGCGAAACAGCGTCTGATATATGGCTATTTCGAAACCTATTTAAAGCTAACAAAAGAAGAGGAGGAACAGTTAATGGCTGAAGTTGAAAAATTACCAGAGGCAGAGAAGATTAAGGAAATCCCGATTTCATATGAAGAGAAAGGTAAAGAGATTGGGAGAAAAGAAGTGGCAATAGAAATGTTGAAAAAAGGTTTGAACATGGATCTTATAGTGGAAGTCACGCATATGGATATTGAGGAAATCAAGGAATTGAAAGAACAATTATAGTTGTTTATCTGGGGTACTCTGTCCCTCATCGAATTGTATAGAGTTATTAGTAAAAAGGGATAAAGGAATTTTTTCTTTAATCCCTTTTCCTAAATATGATACATATTTTCACCTGAGTAGATCCAACAGCTGCCGCACTGATGAGTAAAATGGGATATAAGAAGGAAGAACGGGTGCAGGTGAAGAAGGAGTTCCTGCTTATGATTACACGAATGCAACTGGATCCTGATGGCTACTTCGAAACCTATTTAAAGCTAACAAAAGAAGAGGAGGAACAGTTAATGGCTGAAGTTGAAAAATTACCGGAAGCAGAGAAGATTATGGAAATTCCGATTTCGTATGAAGAGAAGGGTAAAGAGATTGGAGAAGCAATTGGCGTTAAGAAAGTAGCAATAGAAATGTTGAAAAAAGGTTTGAACATGGATCTTATAGTGGAAGTCACGCATATGGATATTGAGGAAATTAAGGAATTGAAAGAACAATTATAGTGAATAACCTAACACTGAATTCCCTGATAAAGTAATGAGATAAAGCAAACAGCCATTGGAAGCGAAACATACCAATGGCTGTTTTAATGTTGTACTTTTTTAATCATTGGGGGACACGGGGAGAGGGAGCTTGTCCCGTTAATACATAGATGCTATTTTGTCTCAAGTTATATAGGACGGAAGAGCTTGATGGAAAGCCAAGCTCTTTTTAATATGATAAAAATTGATGAAATTTACAAAAGCATCATTATGGGAGGAAAAGTGTATAATTCAGAATAATAGATAATAGAAAGAAGAGGGATATGGGATGACATTACAACAATTAAAATACGTGATTCAAGTGGCAAGAAGTCGTTCGATTAGTAAAGCGGCACAAAGTTTGTTTATTAGTCAGCCAAGCCTTTCAAACGCATTAAAAGAATTAGAGAAGGAAATCGGTATAACGATTTTTTCACGTACCAATAAGGGAATTATGATTACGCTTGAAGGTTCGGAGTTTTTAGGTTATGCAAGGCAGGTGGTGGAACAGGCAGAGCTTCTTGAAAATCGCTATTCCAACACGCAATTACCACAGCAACATTTCTCCGTATCAGCCCAGCATTATGCTTTTGTGGTGAGTGCCTTTGTACGGCTGCATAAAGCGTATGATCGGGAGGAATATGAGTTCACTTTACGGGAAACAAAAACATATGAAATTATTGATGATGTGAAAAACCTGCGCAGTGAAATTGGAGTTTTATATGTTAATGAGTTTAATAAAAAAGTTATTCATAAGTTTCTTAGAGAAGGAGATTTAATGTTTAATGAGCTGTTCGTTGCGAAACCTCATGTCTTTATTAGTTCAAGCAACCCGCTTGTGAAGCAGGATTATGTGACATTATCTGATTTGCTTCCATTTCCATATCTCACTTATGAACAAGGCGATTACAATTCCTTTTACTTTTCTGAGGAGATTTTAAGTACACTTTCCAGACCAAAAAACATTCGCGTTAGTGATCGAGCCACTTTATTCAACTTACTTATTGGATTAAATGGCTATACGATTTCAACGGGTGTCATTAGTAGTGAATTAAACGGTGACGACATTGTTGCGGTTCCTTTGAAGGTGGATGAACGGATTACGGTTGGATATATTACGCATAAAGATGTAAGAAATAGTACGTTGGCTGATATTTATATTGAATATTTAAAAGAGACCATTGCGGAAGAGCAAGCTAATCTACCATAGTCTAAAGCTATGGCAAGAGATCGATTTTAGGTGTTACCCTATATTGACCACCCCATGCTACACTTACTTTACATCAAATTTAAGTAATGAGAAGTTTAGTTGGGAGTTGAAGTAAAAGCGGTGAAAAGAACAGTTACACCATTTCGTTTTGATAAAGTAGGAAGTTTTTTTGCATCCTGAAAAAATTTAAAAAGCATGTGCTTCATTTGCAGAAGGAAGCCTTTCGGAATGGTGAACTGAAAAGTATTGAAGATAAATGCATTGTTGATTGTATTGCGCAAAAATCTTAAAAGGGAGGAAATCGTATGAAACGTAGTTTAGAAGAAAGACTGAAAGACGGACCAGTTATTGCTGGAGAAGGTTATTTATTTGAATTAGAACGTCGGGGGTATTTGCAAGCTGGATCCTTTGTACCAGAGGTAGCATTGGATAATCCTGAAGCACTCAAACAAACGTACCGTGATTACATGAATGCAGGATCGGATGTGGTGTTGGCTTTTACATACAATGCCCACAGAGAAAAAATGCGCATCATTGGTAAGGAAGATTTGTTAGAACCTTTGAACAGAAATGCAATACGATTAGCAAAGGAGGTCGCAAAGGAACATCCCTATGAAGAGGCATTGGTAGCAGGAAATATATCGAATACAAATATTTTTGATCCAGAAGACCCTGAATCAAAGGAAAGGGTCAGAAACATGTTTTCTGAAATGGCAGGATGGTGTAAGCAAGAAGGCGTCGATTATATTAATGGAGAAACGTTTTATTACCATGAAGAAGCAGTAGTGGCATTGGAAGAAATCAGGAAGCAAGGGTTACCAGCTGTAATCACTTTAGGATTAATGGGTGAAAATGTTTTAAGAGATGGGTACACGGTAGAAGAATCGTGTAAAATACTTTCTGAAAAAGGCGCGTTGGTTGTAGGAATGAATTGTTTCCGAGGTCCTGATACAATGCAGCCATATCTTGCTAAGATAAGAAAAAATGTGGATGGCTATGTAGGTGGTTTACCAATTCCTTATCGCACAACAAAAGAAAATCCTACATTTTTCAATCTACCTGATGGTGGATGCAGCTGTCATTTGCCTTTAGAAACTACTTTTCCGACTGCTTTAGACCCACTATATCATAATCGTTACGAGTTAGCTAAATGGGCAAAGGAAGCCAAAGACATTGGAATAAATTATATTGGACTTTGTTGTGGAGCCTCACCTGCAATGTTACGTGCAGTTGCTGAAGCAGCCGGGGTTGAAACGATAAATTCTAAGTACTCCCCTGACATGGAGAAACACTTTTTGTTTGGAAAAGACAAAACATTGAAAGACCACAATTTGAAATATCGTTTAAAAGCCTAATTAACAAGGACAGTAGAGATAGGTGAATCTAAAGAATGAGCCTATTGTTAGATCCTATCCAGTTAATGTACGAAGTGCCCAAAAGCTTCAGTTTATAGTTTATATCAAAAAATGACTCTAAATTAGCAGTTCAAAATTTGGAGTCATTTTTTTGCAGTAAAGAAAGTATATGCCTATTTCTTACTGCATGCCAACCTATTTGTAAATTTTAAGGAGTACATTCATTATTAACATGATATCGTCCAATTGGTACCACAGAAGGAGAGCCTGATATCGGATCCTTTACCACTATGCACTCTAGCCCGAATATGTTCTTAATCAATGTGTTTGTAATAACCTTTGAAGGCTCACCTTCAGCCATAAGTTTTCCATTATGAAGCGCGAGAATGTTGTCTGCGTAACGTGCAGACAAGTTTATGTCATGAAGAACCATTACAATTGTAGTTCCGTATTTTCGGTTAAGGTCTGTGAGTAAATCAAGAATTTCGACTTGATATGTAATATCTAAAAAGGTTGTCGGTTCATCGAGAAATAAAATATCAGTTTGTTGCGCCAGAGTCATTGCAATCCAAACGCGCTGCCTTTGACCGCCTGAAAGTTCGTCAATATTATGATTTGCAAGTTCAGTTATATCCATAATTCTCATAGCTTCAGCAACTGCCTCATAATCCTTTTTTGACCACCCACTAAGCAATGATTGGTGTGGAAACCTTCCCCGTCCAACCAAATCTGCGACAGAAATTCCCTCTGGAACAATTGGAGATTGCGGTAGCAGTCCCAAAACTCGAGCCAATTGTTTTGGCGGAATTTTTTTGATTGGCTTTCCATCAAGCGTGATTTTGCCAGATGTAGGCTTTAATAGTCTTGCGAGCGTTTTAAGAAGCGTAGACTTTCCAGAGGCGTTTGCTCCAATAATAACGCTTATTTTATTACTGGGAATAACAAGGCTTACTCCTTGGATAACCTTTTTATTATCATAGCCGGCTACTATTTGTTCGGCTTGAAAGGTATGTGTCGGTTTCATTATAATTCTCCCTTTCGATTCATTCGAATTAGCAAGTAAATCAGATATGGTGCTCCGATTATTCCCGTTATGATACCCACAGGATATCTGACCACAAAGGCAAATTGCCCAATTAAATCTGCTGCCAAAACTAAATTAACACCAACAAGACCCGCCGGGAATAGATTTGAGAAGCCAACCCCGACTAGTCTTTTTGCAATTGGTCCCGAAAGGAAGGAAACAAAGGCAATTGGACCCGTTGTAGATGTAGCAAGAGAAATCATGCAGACGGAACTCAAAATAAGCATCATTCTTGTCTTGTCTGTACTCACTCCGAGCGAAGTAGCAGACTGCTCTCCGAGTTCCAAAATACTTAGATGTTTTCCTAGTACCACAACGATAGGTGCAAAGATAAAGACTGATATTATAAGTGGCGGTAGCTCATGCATTTGTGAACCATTTAGGCTACCGCTGAGCCATCTAAGCGCTGCTGGAATATTTTGTTCAGCGCTAACCAGTAGAAGATAAGATATTACGGCATTAAGCATTGCCTGTACGGCTATACCAATAAGGATTAATCGCCCGATTGAAAATGACTTTCCCCTGGATAATATATAAATTAATATTACTGTAGCAAGTCCAGCAATCACCGATGCAAAGGAAATGACAGTACCGCTTGATTGAAGTATGACGATGCAAAAAACAGCCGCCGCACTCGAACCGGTGGTAATACCAAGTACATTCGGGTTCGCAAGGGGGTTACGCAACATAGTCTGGAAGATGTCTCCAGCAAGGCCAAAAGCAAATCCAGCAAAAATACCTGCCAACATTCTCGGCAGTCGTATCGTATTAACCGCGAAAGAGACACCTTGAATTTGCTCTCCCGAAAGCGCCCGAATTATATCTTTAACCGGATAAATGGTGTTCCCAAGTAAAAGCATAGCAAAGCAAAGAATGCATGAAAGTACCGCCAGGAAGCTAGTAACTAGTATCCAACGGCGGTTTCTTTGTCGTCTTCCCGCCATAATAAATGTAACAGATTCATTTTTCATAATGCACTCACTTTCAATCTCATTGCTAATATTATTAGCAATGGTGCCCCTATAAATGCCGTAACAACACCAACCTCAAGCTCTCCAGGGCTACCGAGAAGCCTGCCACTTATATCTGATAGACTCAAAATGATTGCACCGGAAATAGCTGACATCGGTATAACAAAACGGAGGTCGGGGCCAAGAATAAGGCGCATAACGTGGGTCGATAAAAGCCCGACAAAGCCAATGGGTCCTGCCAATGCTGTAGCTGCACCGCATAAAAGAACAGCACCAAAAGCAGCAACAAGCCTCAGTATTCCTGTTCGAACCCCCAGTCCGGTCGCAACATCATCTCCCAATACCAACGCATTTAGTGCTGGGGCAGTAATAATAGCTATCAGTATTCCGATAATTAGAAAAGGGGAGAAGGTAGCAATACCGTCCCAGGTTGCAGAACCGACGCTTCCTACTTGCCAAAACCTGAATTGGTCCATGACATGGGAGCGTGGAATCATAATTGCAATGACCAGCGAAGAAAGGGCGGCACTTATTGCAGCACCTGCTAAAACAAGCTTAATGGGCGTTGCACCACTACGCCCCATAGAGCCAATTCCGAATACGAAAGCTGCAGTAATTGCAGCACCGGCTAAAGCTAGCCATATATATTGATTTGCACTACTTATATTCAAAAATGCAATGCCACAAACAACAAACAATGACGCCCCCGTGTTAACACCCAGTATACTCGGGTCTGCAATCGGGTTACGAGTGACCGCTTGCATAAGCGCTCCCGAAACTCCGAGTGCCGCACCGCAAAACAAACTGAAAACTGTTCGAGAAATCCGTTTGCGAACTATGTTTGCTTCGTAAGAATCTATGCCTTGGTGAAATAAACCGTCCAATACTGCATTTAATCCTACCATTCGAGAACCTAACACCAAGGAAGCAAATACGCACACGATGAGTAAGACAAAACTAATCACCAAAACTATCACGAAATGCTTTGGAATATATGGGCTTAACTGTTTTATTTTTACTTTTGAAACCACCGAACTATTCATTCACCTTGTCAATAGCTCCCCCTATTAATTCCAGATACTCATCGATAGTATAAGATATCGAAAGTGGATTTGGAGTTCCAGCAGCTACTAAAGGCGTATCACTCTCAATAAATGCAACAGAACCTCTCTCGATTGCGGGAATTTTACCGAGTAGTGGATCAGCTTGAAGGGTTTGTAACAATTCATCGTTACCATATCCGATTATTATATCAGCATCGAAAAGAGCCTCAGCATTCTCGGCGCTTAAATTCAAGGAATAACTGTCAGGATCCGTAATTAGTTCCGTAACACTTTCAGGATAAACCATCCCTAACTCGTACAAGAAAGAAACGCGAGAGTCCACAGGTGTATAAATATGCAATTTAGACATGTCTTCAGCCGAGAAGTTGACCCAAACCACTTTTTTTCCTTCAATTTGAGGGTATTCATTTAGCTTCTCGTTAACCATTTCCTCGGTGTCTTTAATGAGTTGTTCTCCCTCTGCTTTCATGCCCATACCGGTTGCATTCAATCTAACTGTTTCACGCCATGTAGTTGCCCAAGGAGCGGTCGGATATGCCACAACTGGAGCAATTTGACTAAGAAGATCGTAGTCTTCCTGGGTTATACCGGAGTATGCTGCAAGGATGACGTCTGGATTCGCATCTGAAATAGCCTCAAAATCAAGTCCATCCGTATCCTGGAAAACATTCGGATCCGTTACACCGAGTTCTTCGAGTTTCTCAGCAGTCCAAGGCAAAAGTCCACTGTCATCCTGAACGCCGAAGTTCGCTGCCGAGAATCCTACAGGTACAACTCCAAGAGCAAGAGCAACATCATGATTACCCCATTGAACTGTAACAACCCGTTCAGGCTTGCTTGGTATTGTAGATTCACCAAAAGCATGCTCGATCACAATCGGATATTCAGAGTTTGCATCTTCAGAAGCAGTCGTATCCGTTTGTGATGTTACGTTTTCCTCTTCAGTAGTTGTTGAACTTGATTGCTGCTGATTCGAACAACCAACTAGTACTATCATAAGCAGCACTGAAATTAATAATGTTCTTAATGGTAAATTTCGTTTTGTCTTCATTCATATATCCTTCCTTATCATAAAATGTGTTTTTTTAGCAGACTAACTTTACTATGTAAGCGCAAATAAAATTTGTAGTTTTGGATATAAGATATTTTTTCTTTCCTCTCTCGTGCTATTTAGCAGCAGATAGATAATTTTGCTTTTGTCTACCCTCCTTTAATAATTGATAATGATTATCATTATCATAACCTTATAATTACTTTGATAAGTTGTCAAGAAAAATTTAACATTTCATCAAGTTTATTCCTTGACAAAGTTTGTTTAAATATCCAATGAAAAAGGAGTAGGATTTTGGCTGAAGTAAGGCGCAATTCCATTTAGTGGCAAGCTACAAGATGGATATTTTGTAGATGTTGAACATTATTATTCATATGGTATAATAACCATTGATATTGATAATCGTTATCATTTACTGCATGTAGTTAACAATTATGATTTACTGAAGCATCACTGGCAGTACAAGCGCCAGACAATTATAATTCAGATAAGGAGACGGTAATATGAATACAGATCAAATTTTTGATGTGACAATTGTCGGTGGTGGGCCTGCGGGATTGTTTGCTTCCTTCTATAGCGGTTTACGTGAGTTGAAAACAAAAATTATTGATTTTCAACCTTCTCTCGGCGGAAAAGTTCATGTGTATCCGGAGAAAATGATTTGGGATGTGGGAGGACTGACACCAGTCACAGGCACTCAATTAATCGAGCAATTGGTAACGCAGGGTTTAACATTCGATCCTAAGGTTGTACTTGGGCAAAAAGTGACATCCCTGTCTAAAGATGAAAACGACCATTTCATCTTACATAACTCTCTTGGTCAGAAGCATTATTCAAAAACGGTTATTCTTGCTGTTGGTGGCGGTATTCTGAAGCCAAACAAATTAAATATTGAAAGCGCTAATCAATTTGAAGCGACCAATCTGCATTACACGGTTAAATCATTCGCTCATTTCAAAGGGAAAACAGTTGTGATTTCAGGCGGTGGCAATACGGCGATCGATTTGGCAAACGAGCTGGAACCTATTGCCAAGAAGGTCTACTTGACTTATAGAAATGATATGCTGAATGGACATGAAGCAGAAGTAAGTCGGCTACTTAACAGTACTGTTGAATGCTTTTTCAATACCGAGATAGAAAACCTGATCCCGACGCCTGATCATAAAAAAATAGATACAGTAGTTCTGAAGCGCGGTGAAGATGGGGAGAAAATAGAACTGGTCATAGATGAAGTCATTATCAATCATGGATATGAACGGGATAAAGATTTACTGGAAAATAGCGAATTGAAAATTGAGATGGAAAATGAATATTGCATAGCGGGGAACTCGATGAGTGGGACATCAATAGATGGCTTGTATGCAGCTGGTGATATCTTACATCATTCCGGAAAACTCCTCTTAATTGCTGGGGCATTCCAGGATGCTGCAAATGCGGTGAACAAGGCGAAACAGCATATAACTCCTGATGCAGATTCGTGGGGGATGGTGTCTTCCCATAACGAATTATTTGCACAGAAAAACCGTAAGATCATGAAACATTTATATACGACATGAGAAGGGGATGGTTTAAAATCTCCTGAAAACCGCCTGTACATAAACGGGCGGTTATTTTTAAAAACCTTCATTTAAATCTCTAATCATTTCCTTCTAGTAATTGAAGTTTTTGGGGGCTTGATCCTTCCATACGTTTAATTATGTCCCTCGCCTCTAAATCCAACTTTACCGCAGTAAAATACCAGGATAGAGAACCGTCAAAGTTATTGGGAAATTTATACACAACCTCACTCATAAGCTCATTAAATGTAATCGTACCCTTTTATGTATAATATTTATTAATGTTTCTTTTGAAATTTTATATTTATGCTTATTAATTACTGCACCTTTTTTTAAAGGATAAGGATTTAATAATTAAATCAACTCCCCACACATAACCAACTCTCTTCCGGGAAACCTAACACAAACTGTCAAAAGGGAGGAACTGTTATGAGTGATGATAAGCCAAAAATCAATGGAAGTAGTAAACAAGAGCAGCTTGAGCAATTTAAGGTAGACGATACAAATAAGAAAATGACAACCAATCAAGGGCTGCCCGTTTCAAATGATGAACTATCTTTAACGGCGGGGAAACGTGGTCCGACGCTGATGGAAGATTTTCATTTTCGGGAAAAGGTAACGCATTTTGATCATGAGAGAATTCCGGAGCGAGTGGTGCATGCCCGTGGATTTGGGGTGCATGGAGAATTTGAATTATACGAATCAATGAAAGCATATACTAAGGCAAAATTCTTGCAGGATCCAAAAGTGAAGACACCTGTATTTGTCCGTTTTTCAACGGTTGTTGGATCTCGTGGTTCAGCGGATACAGTCCGTGATGTGCGCGGTTTTGCAACGAAGTTTTATACGGAAGAAGGAAACTATGATTTAGTGGCAAATAATATGCCAGTCTTCTTTATTCAAGATGGGATCAAGTTTCCTGATATTGTCCATGCGATTAAGCCTGAGCCACATAACGAGATACCTCAGGCTTCAGGTGCACATGATACATTTTGGGACTTTGTTGCGAACAATCAGGAGTCTGCACATCAGGTTATGTGGTTAATGTCAGATCGGGCTATTCCGAGAAGTTTTCGGATGATGCAGGGGTTTGGTATTCATACATTTCGATTTGTGAATGATCAAGGGAAAGCACATTTTGTGAAATTTCATTGGATCCCTAAGCTTGGTGTTCATTCACTTGTATGGGATGAGGCTCAAAAAATAGCTGGAAAAAAGCCGGACTATAATCGCCAGGATTTATATGATGCAATTGAAATGGGAGATTTTCCTGAATATGAATTTGGTGTACAAATTATTGAGGAGAAGGATGAATTTGCCTTTGATTTCGATATCCTTGACCCAACCAAAATTTGGCCGGAGGAAGATGTTCCTGTCAAGATCATTGGAAAGCTGACACTAAACCGCAATGTCGATAATTTTTTTGCAGAAACGGAGCAGGTTGCCTTTCATCCGGGCCATGTAGTTCCCGGCATTGATTTTACCAATGATCCATTGCTTCAGGGACGTTTATTTTCCTATATAGATACACAATTGCTTCGCCTGGGCGGGCCGAATTTTCATGAAATACCAGTTAATAAGCCGGTATGCCCGTTTCATAATAATCAACGGGATGGTTTTCATCGTCAAACGATTAATAAAGGACAGGTATCCTATCATAACAATTCTCTCGCGGCGAATACACCAGCTACTACGCCTGAAAAAGAAGGGGGATATGCTCATTACCAGGAGAAGGTGGAAGGAAGCAAAATTCTGGAAAGAAGTGAAAGCTTTAATGATCATTTTTCACAGGTGAAATTATTTTGGAATAGCATGAGTCCCCATGAGCAACAGCATATTATTGATGCTTTCAGTTTTGAGGTGGGAAGTGTGAAAAGCATGAATGTCAGGCAGCAGGTTGTTGAAATGTATGCACATGTTGATCTGGAATTAGCTACACAGGTTGCAAATAATATTGGTGTAATTCCTCCAACCGGTGAAGGATCGAGCGTAACAAAAGCTTCCCCGGCACTCAGCCAGGCAAATACGATGAAAACTCCTGCAACCCGAAAAGTAGGTGTGATTTTGAACAATGGTTTTAATGATGCGGAAGTAAAGGAAATTTTGCATGGATTAAACGCTGAGGGAATTGTGTATGAAATCATAAGTGAAAAGCAAGGTGTCGTTACAGGCATCAATGATGTCGATTTGATGGTGGATCATACATTTACAACAACGGATCCAGTTTTATATGATGCGATTTACGTTGTAGGCGGCGGAGATAGCTTGGATAATAACGTTTTTCATAAACAAACTACTTATTATGTTAAAGAAGCATTTAAACATTATAAACCAATTGGTGCCACTCATGATGGGGTTGGGTGGTTAGAAGAAAGTAATATGACCGGAACTCCAGGTGTCGTAGATGGAAATAATAATGATTTTGTGAATAAATTTGTTGGGGCGATTGCAGCACATCGCCATTGGGATCGGAAGGTTAATTAAAGAAGATACGCCATAAATAAGAGTGAAACCGCCTGTATACATACGGGCGGTTGTTATTTTTTAGCTAACATTACCTTCTATATAATTGATGTTTTTGGGATTTGATTCTTCCATACGTTTAATTAAATTTTCAGGGAGATGGTGCCTGCCCCCCAGCGAAGTAATGTATTAACGCTTCAGAGAAGTGGGGGACTGACACTTTTCCCTGGCTCTTTTTCCTTTTGGGAGATTTCTCAGGGGAGTATAATAAAGCTTTGGGTTGATAGGGCGCAGGGACCGGGATCTTGGAGCTTGTACTACATACACCACATAATAACTTTAATCTACTCAACCAAAACCGCAGAAAAATTGAGATCACCGAAAACCAGATATTTATATGCTTTGGTTTCTGGTGTTTTACTCAAATTAGAGACAATCCCCCTGTTCCTATACAACGTATCCAAATATTTAAAATCTTTGCTCTTCATATAAAATCATGCTATATTAAAAAAAGATATTCCACCTTAGTTTTCTCCTCAAAAACTCCAAGGACGTGATACCATGGCAGCAATAACGCTATTGATTAAGGAAGATTCCTCAAAATCTACCTACACTGGACATGACCAATTACATTGAGACAACACTGAAAAATACAGAAGTTGTAGTTATTGTTCATGTTGAACCACAAAGTTACAAACAAGATGTTTTTCATGAACGGATGTATCATTATTTTAGTATGTTGTACAATAAGTATCAGAAACCGATTGTCCCTATAGCTGTTTTTACTTATGATGAAAAATGGGAAAAGGATCAGTATACGGTGGAATTTCCTTTTTTCCATGTCCTTACGTTTAACTACATGACACTTCATTTAAAGAAAAAGAACTGGCGCAATTATATTCGTTCGGACAATCCTGCAGCTGCCGCACTGATGAGTAAAATGGGGTATAAGGAAGAAGAACGGGTACAGGTGAAGAAGGAATTCCTGCTTATGATTACCAGAATGCAACTGGATCCCGCGAAACAGCGTCTGATATATGGCTATTTTGAAACCTATTTAAAGCTAACAAAAGAAGAGGAGGAACAGTTAATGGCTGAAGTTGAAAAATTACCAGTGGCAGAGAAGATTATGGAAATCCCGATTTCATATGAAGAGAAAGGTAAAGAGATTGGGAAAAAAGAAGGAGAAGCAATTGGCGTTAAGAAAGTGGCAATAGAAATGTTGAAAAAAGGTTTGAACATGGATCTTATAGTGGAAGTCACGCATATGGATGTTGAGGAAATCAGGGAATTAAAAGAACAATTGTAATTGTTTATCTGGGGGTGCACTGTCTCTCATTGAATTGTATAGTCAAAATTTCTGAATAGTTCTTTGTTGCATTCCATGTGTTTTTTGAATTATTCGGAGAAAATGGCAAACGTGCCGCAACAAGTGAACAAATGCTTATGGGAATAGATAAGTCAAAAGGGATGGCCGCTCCATTCCCGGAAACGATTTATAACTATATTGAGTAACTAGCCGAGAAACATATACTGGATGATAACCCGAAAGAAGTTGGGCGAGTTATCGGAATTAGATGGAAAAAGTAGTGTGTGTAAATGTGAAGAGACATCAATGATATTCAAATTACTAATCTAGAAGACTTCTTTAATCTAATAGTTGATGTTTCTATATTGCCCTATACTCAGAAAATAGGCATTAATGTATTTTGTGTCCAAACAACGTCCATTGTTACATGGACGTTTTATTTATGTCCTGTTTGCTACAGCTCGAATTTGATGATATAAAAATTTAGGCTTAACATAAAAATAAAAGATGATACGATGTTTTTAGAGCATGGAAGTTTAGTGCACGGCTAAAATTAGGGGGAGCTATTATGATTATCGAAGTAATCGTCCAAAACAAAGAAGAAGCAATGGAAGCTGAAAGACTAGGTGCCGATAGACTTGAACTGGTATCGGCTATAGAAGAAGGTGGGTTAACTCCAAGTTTCGGGACAATTAAACAGGTGCTTGGCAGTGTTTCTATACCAGTACAAATAATGATACGACCACATAGTTATCACTTTGAATATACAGAAAGTGATTTAGATACAATTTATGACGATATCAAAAAGGTACTTGATCTTGGAGGTACTGGTATTGTTTTCGGTGCACTTAATAAGGATAAGATGATTAACCAGGAAGTACTGCGAGACATCATAAATATTTCAGCAAAATTAGATATCACGTTTCACCGTGCATTTGATGAAGTACCTTCTCAAGAAAAGGCATATCATACATTACTGGAATTCAAACAAAATGTGCGGCGTATTTTAACATCAGGGGGAGAAGCCGATTGTGAGGCTGGTAAATATAATCTTAAGAAGTTGGTAAAGCTGTCTAAGAAATATGAAGGTCCACAGATACTGCCTGGTGCTGGTTTATCCGGGAATAATATCAAAATGATTCATCAAACTGTCGGGGCGGATCAATATCATTTTGGGAAAGCAGTAAGGAAGGAAAATAGTTTTGCGAACGGATTTGATGAACAGGAGTTTGGGGAAATAAGGAAATTTAAGTTAATGTAATCTTTATATAACTAACCTATCGTATTGCAGTAATGAGATAGAGGGACTCCGTATAGGTGTTTGTAAAACAACGCAATAAGGAGAACTTCATTATAGAATAAGTAGTTCCGTCTCGGTCGAGATTCATACTAAATAGCACTCGCTTTCACCTGTAGAAACGGCAAGGTTAAAGGATATTGATGAAGAGGTTGAATTGCTTGTAACGATGATTGCTGAAATGTCGGGAAATGAAAGTTTAAATTCGCTGGAGGATTAATTCAAGTAGTTTTTCCAATATGACGAAATAAGTCGACAACCCTATGAAAATAGATTGTCGACTTATTTTTTGTATGCATAAATTTTCAGGAAAATGACAATGTTTCACATTTTAGGTCTTAAGAAGGTTAATTTTTATCAGAATCTGTGATTTTATAATCAGTATTTGTAATAAAAAGAGGTGTAAAAGTCCTTTCTTTCTTCTGATTGGAAAACATAATTGTTTTTATTGATGTTTTTCAGGACTATTCGTTCATTTTTTGTTTATTTGGTAAAATAGAGAAATTTTTGTTTTGTTAATAATTCACCATAAACCCTTATATTTCAACGTTCTAAATTTATTTTTTCAAAGTATATCCACGCTATCGGGTAGATAGACTATGAAGTTTAATTGGAAAAAACAAGACCGATCTATCAATTCGGAATATTCAGATGATATTCGACATAGTTCGACACAATCTCCGCTTGTATTCTATTACACTTGCATTATCAACTTAGATTTCGCATGCGACATCTTTGTGAGTTGGGTCCAGTTTTAAGAAAAGGAGGGTCGAGGTAGATTTTCAATGTTTTTCTATTTGAAGACCGTAGCATTCATTTTAAAAATTGAGGGGAGGAAGTAATTTGAAGAACAAGAAAAAGCGGCAGGTTAGAGCACTCAGTATTGCAGCTTCATTTCTAATGACTTTTTCTTTAATTGCGCCAGGGGTCGCAAGTGCAGAATCAAATAGTAATTTACACCGTTCTCTAAACGATTCCAATGAAGTAACAGAAGCTAAAGTAAGTGATCGTTTACTAAATGAATTTAAAAATGACGAAAAAGTTACATTTTTAATTAAATTTGACGAGAAAGCTGATACACAGCAGGTGGCTAAAGAGGCTAAAGCATCTTCAGCAAACGCTAATGTATCAGCTCAGAAAGCTGAACTGATACAGCGTTCAGCTGTGGTATCAGAATTAAAAGCAACATCTCTGACTTCTCAGGCCAATGTAAAGCAGTATTTGGAGCAGGAGCTTGAAAAAGGGAATGTGAAGGATTTCAATTCCTATTATATTGTAAATGGAATAGCTGTAACAGCAACAAAAGAAGTTGCAGAGAAGATAGCTACATTTGCAGAGGTAGAAAAAATATTACCGAACGAAACGCGTGAATTGTTTACAACCGTTT
>NZ_NPOA01000028.1 GCF_002287375.1 Virgibacillus profundi
GGTCATACTAATTATACCATTTTGGGGGTTTTTTTTATGCGAATTCTGTTAAATTGAGGCTAGATTATACAGATTTTCACTTCTTCTGAGATTTTGGGCTAGAATGGTGACTTTTTCACTGGTCTCGGACGGTTCTCTTGTTTCAGTTTCCATTGTTTTGAAACAGTAGAACCGTCCCCCCGTTCTATAAAAAAAGACACTCTATTTTAAAGAGTGCCATCTTCGGTCCATTTTAAAGTTATTAGACTAAGTCGAGCTATTCCCGTTCCTTATTAGTCTTCATCAAAAAGGATTTTTGCATAATCGCCCTAAAATATTCTATTTCTTGTCATGTAAGACATCCGTAATTATTTCAATATGCAAAGCTGCCCAAGCCTTTTCTCTAAAATGGGAAAGCGTACTTATCGTTAATAGACTCAAGTAAATGGTGACAAAAATCACCCAAATAATACTTCCTTTTTGAAACAAAAAATCCTGAACTTTCCCGGAAAATAAAAATAACAGCCAGGGAATCGCTGTAACATAAATAGGAATCATCCCAGAACCGTTTTGTTCCTTTATCATTCGATAATAAACTAATTGTAATGTATTGTAATCAAGCGACTCATAAAAAGCTTTAATTTCAGATGCCTCTTTTAACTTCCTGTTTGAATTTATATGTTGGTTCTTCTGTAATTCAAGATATAATTTATGTGCATCCCCTCGCACAAAAGGCATATTGCTATTCCCCCTCCTTGCATTAGAAAAATGAGCCATCGATAGACAGTATTGGCTTTTGGAGGGAGAAATATAAGTGAACGGGAGAACAGTTTACTTGTGAAACAATACAATACACATAGTAGGCGAGGTCTACATTCAAGGATCTGACCGGAAATCATTATTAGGTGTGCGGGGCTCCTTACTCCGAAGTTGAAAGATAGAAGCCCAAAGTTGAGAGACGATATCGCAGAGTTGAGAGATGGAAGGCCAAAGTTGAGAGACGATGTTGCAGAGTTGAGAGAGAATCAAGATTTATACAGTTATCTCTCAACTTTCAGGGGCTGTCTCTCAACTATTTACCAGGTTCTCTCAACTTTCTTAAGCTATCTCTCAACTTTGGGAAGTCCGGAGCTTCCACGAAGTGCCTGGCACCCGAGCTACGCAGTCTGCCCCCTATTCTTCTGAATTTTACTCAATCCTACCACTGCAACAACCAGCAACACCGCTGTTAAAATAAGTGTCCATGCAGATCCCGTGATTCCTGCTGCAATAAATCCAATAAATGAAACAACCCCATTTAGCATCGCATACGGAAACTGCGTTTTGATGTGATCAATGTGGTCAGCGCCTGCACCTGTAGATGATAGTATTGTTGTGTCTGAGATGGGCGAGGTGTGATCACCAAATATTCCACCTGAAAGAACGGCACCGATACAGACAAGTAAGTGTGCATCTAATGTCACCGCCATTGGAATTGCGATCGGGAGCATGATGGCGAAAGTACCCCATGACGTTCCGGAAGCAAGGGACATAATGGCACCTACAAGAAATAATAGTGCAGGAATAATAAATATGGGAATATTCCCTTCTATAATTTCAACAATATACATGGCCGTTCCCATTTCACTGATGACTGTGCCCAGCGCCCAGGCAAGAACAAGGGTAACCGCGACATAGGTCATCCGCTGCATACCTGATGTATAAATATCGAATATCGCATTGAATTTTTTAATCTTAAAGACTAGCATTAAAATAATGATGGTTATGGCTGCAAAAAGATATGCTGTCGTTAGTGAAATCCTGAAGTCACTTCCTGCAACTTGTTCAAATGGGAAGCCATATGAAATCATTAAACTAAATAATGTGATAAATAGTACTAAAAGTGGCAGCCAAATCAGGATTGCTTTGGACCCTTTCGTATACTTCTGCTGTTCGTCTGGTTTCCTTAGTGGCTTTGATTCCGGCCAGTATAACGCTCCAGTCTCCCGTACCCGTTTTTCCGCTTTTGCCATTGGCCCAAAATCCAAATTTGTCATTGTAACAAGTGGTACCATAATAACCGCCATGAGGGCATAAAATTGAAATGGAATGACCCCGACAAGTGTATCAAATTCAGATGTTGTAATACCTATCAAATCAAATTCATTTCGGATTAGCCCCATAATATAGACACCCCAGCCAATGAAAGGAATCAATACAGCAAATGGAGAGGATGTAGAGTCAATAATCCAAGCCAGTTTCTCTCTTGAAATCTTTAGCTTATCAAATACATTTTCAAAAACAGGTCCAACAATTAGTGGGGTACCTAAATCAGAGAAAAAAATGATGATACCTCCAATCCAAGCGGAAACCTGAGCTTTTGCACGCGAGTTTATATATTTAATCGCATGATAAGCAAGTGCGGCACCACCACCTGAATTTTCCATCAAGGCAACAAAGCCTCCAATGAAGAAAAGTAGCACAAGTATGCCAGCATTGTATCCATCTGAAAGCTGTGGATAGACATAATTTCCGATGGTTGACATCGTTGCCTCCAGCGGATTTCCCCCTACTAGAATCAATACGCCGATAAATACACCGGAAAATAAAGAAATAACAACATTTTTAGTAATAATTGCTAAAATCACCGCAATAATCGGCGGAATTAATGATATGATCCCCATGTGTTCCATAGTGAAATTCTCCCTCTCTATGATGTAAAGTGTGTATATTTATACATTTTAATGTAAAATTATACAGATTAGTATACTATCTATTTAACTATTTGACAAGGGGTTGGAAACACGAAAACGGTTCTTTTGCTGGAAACATGGGGACGGTTCTCTTGCCTCACTGCTTCTATTGATTTGAAACAGGAGAACCGTCCCCCCGTTTCACCAAGCACCCCAAAACAATCCCCACCAAAACACTCCGAATACATTGACTTCCAATTCAATTTCATGTATCTTAATTATTAATCAATTACATAATATGAATTTTCTTATCCAGAGAGGTGGAGGGACTGGCCTTTTGATACCTCGGCAGCGGACTATTTTATAGTACTGTGCCAATTCCAGTAGCAGGAAAGCTACGAGATAAGAAGAGAAAATCGCTAATGTGCATTTAACCTCTTCTTATCTCAAGAAGAGGTTTTTTAATTTTAAGGACAGGTTTTGCCCCGTTGTCTAAGAAAGGAGTACAGCTGATGTATACGATGGATTTAACAGGTAAGGTCGCCATTGTTACTGGTGGCGCGAATGGAATTGGCAAGGCAATTGCCGATGCGTTGATGGACTGTGGTGCTAAGGTTGCGGTTGTGGACATGGCTGTTCATGAAAAGGATTCTAACGATCGTATAGTTTATGTCCCCGCAGATGTATCCAAAAGTGATCAGGTAGAAAAAATGATCGAAAAGGTGACGGAGCATTTTGGAAGATTGGATATTTTAGTGAATAATGCAGGGATCTCGACAATGGATTATTTTGTTGACATGAAGGAAAGTGACTGGGATAAAACGATGGATGTCAATGCAAAAGGGGTTTATCTATGCATGCAGGCAGCTGCGAAGGTATTAAAGCAGCAAGGTAATGGCGGGAAGATCATCAACATTGCTTCACAGGCAGGCAAAAACGGGTATCAATTAATGGGCAGCTATGTGGCATCAAAGCATGCAGTTCTTGGGATGACCAAAGTTGCCGGACTGGAACTTGCAAAGGATAAAATCAATGTCAATGCAATTTGTCCCGGCATCGTGGAAACAGAGATGAAGCAGACAGAGAGAGTCATAGGCGGGAAACTGCGGAAGGTTGACGCAGCAGCAATCAAGCAGGAGGACGACTCACAAGTTCCACTGGGTAGAACTGGAACCCCTGAGGATATAGCGAATGTTGCAGTCTTTCTCGCATCACATTTTTCAGATTACATGACTGGACAGGGGATTAACGTTACAGGCGGAATGACGATGAACTAAACATAGTTTTATAGGATTTCCCCCTATATTAAAATAGAAAAATAAAAATCAGGGGGTATTTTTATGACCAATCAAGCAAATAAGGGAAGCTTCTCGGCATTGTTTCCATTGATTATTTTCGTAGCTTTATTCATTGGCACGGGATTAATTACCGGAGACTTTTCGAATATGCCAATCAACGTAGCGGTAATTATTGCATCAGCAATTGCGCTTGCAATGAACAGAAAAGAAAAATTATCAGCCAAAATAGAATTTTTTGCAAAAGGGGCCGGTCATCCCAATATCATGTTAATGGTAGTTATTTTTGTCCTGGCAGGTGCGTTTGCTGAAACTGCTAAAGGGATGGGTGCTGTGGAATCTACCGTTAATATGGGGTTATCTCTGATCCCCAGTAATTTATTGATGGTCGGACTGTTTATTGTCGCCTGTTTTATCTCGATATCCATGGGAACTTCGATGGGGACAGTTGCTGCACTTGCTCCAATAGGAATTGGAATCGCAGAGCAAACGGGAATTCCGCTTGCCTTGGCTATGGCAACCGTAATCGGCGGGGCAATGTTTGGTGATAATCTGTCCATGATTTCAGATACAACCATCGCAGCCGTCCGGACACAGAAGACAAAAATGAGTGATAAATTTAAAACGAACTTTTTCATTGTGATGCCAGGGGCGATTGTGACAGCCGTGATACTCTGGCTGATCGGCCTAGGTGACGCAGTGAATACGCTCGGAGATTATCCATATGAATTTATAAAAGTTCTCCCATACCTAGCTGTTTTAGTGACAGCAATCGCTGGTGTCAATGTGCTTATTGTCCTTTTCGGCGGAACATTATTTGCCGGAATCATTGGACTGTTTAATGGTTCTTTTACTGGAACCGGGCTCATCCAAGCTGTTTCGCAGGGTGTAATAAATATGGAGGATATTGCGATCGTTGCAGTTTTCATCGGCGGAATGATTGGCATCATCCAGCATAATGGCGGAATCGAATGGCTACTGAATGCAGTGACGAGCAGGATCAAAACAAAAAGAGGCGCAGAATTCGGGATTGCCGGATTGGTGAGCACCGCAGACATCGCTACGGCCAACAATACGATTTCCATCATCATGACTGGTCCGCTGGCAAAAAATATTGCAGATGAATATAAAATTGATCCGCGAAAATCTGCCAGTCTATTGGATATTTTTGCAGGCGCTTGGCAGGGAATTGTTCCATATGGCGGGCAAATGCTTGCCGCCTCAGGATTGGCTGCAATTTCACCAATCAGCATCATACCGTATTCATTTTATCCAATCGCACTTGCTATTTGTGGAGTGATAGCAATTCTTATTGGTTTTCCGAGATTGAAAAAGCTGAACAGTAATTAAAATATGTTAAAATAGATTAAAAGATAAGGAGTGTATTTATAATGGTAAAAACAATGAATGTTGAAAGTTTTAACCTGGATCATACAAAGGTGAAAGCACCTTATATCCGCTTG